>DATNIN010000058.1:0-67778 GCA_035604415.1 Candidatus Acidiferrales bacterium | reverse complement strand
GGGGGGTGGGCGGGTGGCGTATCGTTAAGCGTCTTTTCTTGCGCTTTTTCCTGGCCTCTGGTGTTTTCGAGATGTCAGGCGGGTGGCGCACCCTAAGCGCCTATGTACGCCGCCAATTCCGTCCCCTCACGAGCAGACCCCACGCTTCTCACACCGCAAGACGGAGCACCCACCGCCGTGGAATGAACTCCGAGTGGAACTGGCGAGGTGCTATCATCTGGCCGCGTTGTCGGTCAACTACGTGAAGAACTAACGTCGGGAAGGGTGGGCCAAACGCCATCGCTTCCGACGCATGCGGCGGCGAGAAAACATCTGTCTACCCATGGCGTCGAAAAGGGCAAGGGATCGGGGCTCCTGAAGAGGTCCTTCGCGGTCTTGGGGCCCGGATTGATCACCGGGGCGGCCGACGATGATCCGTCGGGAATCTCGACCTATTCCGTTGCCGGAGCGGCCTATGGCTATGCCACGCTGTGGATCGCCCTGTTCACGTTTCCACTGATGGCCTCGATCCAGCTGATGTGCGCGCGGCTGGGCATGGTTACGGGGCGCGGGCTGGCAGCCGCGGTGCGGATGCATTATCCACGTTGGGTGCTCTGGGGATCCTGCTCCATCCTCGTCGTCGCCAACCTCATCAACATCTGTGCCGACCTCGGTGGAATGGCGGAGGCCACGCAACTTATTACGGGCATTCGATCCCTAATCTGGATTCCATTCTACGCATTCTTCATCATTGGGCTCTTGCTTTGGACTTCCTACAAGCTGATCGCGCGAATTTTCAAGTGGTTGACGCTCGTCTTGTTCGCCTATGTGTTCACTTCGTTTTATGCTCACGTCGATTGGAAGCACGCGCTGGCGGTCACGTTCGTGCCTCATCTGGAGTGGTCACGCGGATTCCTGTCCGTGCTCGTGGCAATTCTCGGGACCACGATTTCTCCCTATCTCTTCTTTTGGCAGGCAGCCGAGGAAGTCGAAGAAGGGCGGACCAAGGGCCGAACGGTCGCCGAGCCCAGGGGTGCGACGGCGGGGGAATTACGAGGCGCGCGCGCAGACACGATCGTCGGTATGTTTTTCTCGAATTTCATCATGTATTTCATCATTCTCACCACTGCCGCCACTTTACACGCACACGGGCAAACGAACATCACAACGGCCCGGCAGGCCGCCGAAGCGTTGCGCCCACTTGCCGGCAATGGAGCCTATCTGCTTTTCACCTTGGGCTTGATCGGCACTGGAATGCTGGGCGTGCCTGTCCTCGTGGGATCATGCGCCTATGCTGTGGCGGAAGGAGCAGTGTGGCGCGGCTCAATGGCCGACAAACCCAAAAGCGCAGGGAAATTCTACACAGTAATGGCCGTCTCCATGGCCTTGGGCCTCGCGCTGAATTACTTGGGTTTCAACGCAGTAAAGATGCTGTTCTGGTCGGCGGTGATCAATGGCCTCCTGGCGCCGCCTCTGATCCTGCTCGTCATCCTCCTGACCAGCAGTCAGAAAGTAATGGGTAAGCGCGTGAACCCACCGCTACTCAAATATTTGGGATGGGCTACGCTCGGTGTGATGACTGCGGCAGCGGTGGGGATGATCGTTACATCTTGAAATATTCATGGGCGACTGAGAGCCCTGCATCAAAAGTCGAATTATCCGGCTTTGTTGTCGGTCAGCCGCGTGAAGGACGGACGTCGGGAACGGCGATCACTCTCTTGCTTCGGCGTTTCTCCCGTTCGCTCCGACTAATACGACGAGTGTGTAAGCGCCGAGCGCAATACCGAGCGGCCCGTTGATTAGGCCGAAGAAAGCCGCGAGAATGCCAAGCCTTCGCGCGGATTGTCCGCCGGACATCAAGGCCAGTCCGGCAATAATGGAAATCACGCCGGCAACGATCCCTAGAATAATCACGAAAATCAAAAAGACATGAAACAAGTCCATCAAGGTAAGCGGATTGGGAACACGATTGAGCAGCGCGCCCCACATCACCGTTAGCGTGCCGTTATATAGAAAGACTCCCAGCGCGCCGATAAGCCGGAGAAACCCGTATAGAATCCATAGAATCCCGAGATTTCGCATAGATGCTCCAGAGCCGAATTTTCCGTTCTTAACTTCCCGGCCAACCGATGAACGTACACCTGACGGCCTCAGCGTGCAACGCTCCCGCCATGCTCTTCACTTGCAGGTGGCCCACTCCATAGCCGCATTCCAGGCGATGCTTCATTCCAGGCCCGCGCACCCTTCACACTCGGAAGGGTCAGCCACGCGCCGAATAGGAGATCCGGAAACTTCACTCATTCATAAAAACTAATCGGCCGCTCTCACTCTTACTAGGGTAGATGACCCGTCGCAAATCGCCCGATGGCTCGCATCTGGGAGTTGAGACGCTGACCAGCGTCGCGGAACAGTCCTCTGTTCCATCATCAGCGGATCTCGGCACACTGAGCGGATTCACGAACCGTGTCGCATCCTGCGGCGGGAGGTCTCCCCTCAGATACGCGTCAATGTTCTCTTCCATTTCCACGGGAAATCGCGGCGCGGGACCGGCTAAGTTCCCCAAGTAGACCTTCAGCATGGTTTCTCTGAACACGGGGAGCGCCGCCAGAGCGCCGGTTTCCTTCGCACCCAACGAGCGGTTGTCATCAAAGCCGATCCGCACTGCCACAGTGATTCCGTCGGGACCAAAAGTGGACCCGATAAAGAGGGCGTCTCGATAGTTGTTTGTCGTTCCTGTCTTGCCCATCACTGGAATGGGGAAGGCGTGCGAATCAAGTGTATGGGCGGTGCCGGATGGGATGCGCACCACCCCGCGCAGCCCTTCCTGAATCATGGACAAACCAAATTCGTTGCCGTCCGCTAGACAGCATGGCGGATGGTAGCTATAGACAATCCCTCCCCGTGTTTGGTCGATCTTATCGATGACGTGTGGTTCTCCCGGCATTCCGCCAGCCATCAGCCGGTAGGCATTCGCGAGTTCCACCAACGTCACTTCGGAGGCCCCGAGGGCCGTGGTGAGGTAGGGTCGTAACGTCGTTCGGATGCCCACGTCTTGCGCCGTTTGCAGTACGGAATCAATCCCAATCTGGCTGGCGACCCAGATGGCCGCCGCGTTCCTCGACTCGGCCAGCGCTTGCCGTGCCGGTATCATTCCCTCGAATTGGTTGTCGAAATTGGCGATCCACTTGAGGGTTCGAGCGTTGGCGCCACCCACCGAGATGGGCTCGTCGGGCACGGATGTATTCAAGTCGAGCGCGCCTCGGCGAAACGCCGCCAGATAAACAAAAGGCTTCATCGCCGAGCCGGGCTGGCGCCTCGATTGCGTCACGCGGTTATAGTCGCCGTACGTGTTGTTGCGGCCTTTGTACGATTCTCGGCCGCCTGTCTCGGCCAGGATGGCGGAATCGCTGTTTCGAAGAACGACCACGGAACCTTGAATCAGCCCTTTGCTCTGGGGATGCCGCTTCTCATACGCCTTCAAGCCATTCTCCAGCGCCATGTTCGCAATGTTTTGGATACGGTCGTCGACGGTCGAATACACCTGGATGTGGCCTTCGAGGAGCTGCTCAACGCCGATCTCGGCGCCGAGGCTGGCATCGAGTTGTTTGAGTTCCTCGAGAGTCGTCTCTACCGCAGCGGGCGCTTCGACCGGTTCAACGGCGTGATCAGCCAAACGAATCGGCGCTAACTTGAGGCGCTGGGCCACCTCCGCGGGAAGGAAGTGATTCGCTACCATGAGGCTCAATATCTGATTTCTCCGGCGCGTCGGTTTTTGAAGGTCTTCCACGGTGGGAGCGTATTCGCCGGGCGACTTTGTGATACCTGCCAGCAGCGCCGCCTTGTCGGCGTCGTCCACAGTGAACGTCTCAATGGGCTTGTGAAAGTAGTAATCGGAGGCTGCCGCAAAGCCATAGCGGCCATTCCCCAAATAGACAAAGTTCGCGTACCGCGCGAATAGTTCTTCCTTGGCCCGGCGCCTAGACCCGTACTGCTTCCGCATCTCTCCCTCGATCCACAAGGAGAGACGGATTGTCTCTATCTTCAGCAGTAGTTTGTTTGTGCCAGGCACACCGATGACGAAGGCTAGAACGTGCGGAAGTACGCCTTCATGCTGAAGCGAATTGCTGTTCTTTGTGCTGGAAAGTTTCTGAAGGAAGTAGCCGCGCACGAGCTGCTGGGTGATCGTCGAGCCTCCTTGTGGAAACACGGGCGGACGCTTGGAAGCGTCGTCATCGAAACGCGTGAAATGTGCGACCAGGGACCGAATGTTTGTCTTGGCCAGCAAACGAAGGAAGACGGAATAATCCACTCCCGAATGTGAAAAGAAGTTTTCGTCCTCGGCCGATAGTATGGCTCCACGCACTACATCAGGAATTTCCTCGTACCGAATGATGTCCCGGCGCTCCCGTCCCAATTCGGCAAGGACGTGACCATTCGCGTCGTAAACGTGGCCCATCGTGGGCGGTTCAAAGCGGATGAATCCATCCAGATCGGGAAGGTTTGTACGATTAAAGTTGACGTAAATGGCCGTGAATGCCGCGAGGACAACCGGAACAAGCGCGATTCCGACGACGACCCGATAAACTGCGCGGGCCGTTCGATTGCTCTGCATGGCGACAAATACCCTGTGAAATAGCGCAGGAACTTGTCGAATAAATGCGCGAATATTCAGCATGCGGTCTGCCACGATCAAAGGGCGCGGTGTCCTTCTCGTTGTTCCATTCCGCGCACAGTTTCCATAGGTCTGGTGATTCGGGCGACCAAACCGTCAGACCGGGCAGTGGAAGCATTTTCGATATGGGGCACATTCGGGAATTGCCGCCACACCACCTCAGGCTGGATCAACCGGTCCCCAAGTCCACCGGCCTTCTATGCTGTAGCGCTTCTGCCACTCAAGAAATGGAAGATGAGAAGCACGATGCCCACGAGGAGCACGATGTGAATGAATCCAGTCGTCACGTGAAATGCGAAAAACCCAAGTAGCCACAAAACGATCAAGATCGCTGCGATTATCCCAAGCATGTTTGAATCTCCCTCGTTCTCAACGCGAAAACCATCAATTCTGCCTTCTGCGCGGTGCGCTGATGTCCACTTCCCCAACATCAATTTGCACGCGCCGATAGTAGGACCATCGAAGCGGGATATCTGTTCATTTCGGTACACTCTCGTGCCCCCGGATTGGATTCGTGGGCGGGTGAGACACCTTTAGCGCTCCTCTGCATCCTGCCAATTCTGTCCACGTATGAGCAGGCACACCCGAGTTCATTCAAGGTCTCGGACAAAATTTGTGGGTGCCGCACTTTTCGTCCGCCGCAGGCGGAAAGGGTGCGTCTTCCAGAAGTCCACAGGGACGCACGCTTGACAGCCGCTTCCCCTCTGCTAGCGTGGGACGATGGCGCAAGAAACCAAAATCGACGATCCGACGAGGACCTGTGGTGAGCATCGCCGAACCATCGGCCCACGGAGCGAAGTTGAAGGGCGGCATTGGCACGCCGTTCGACCTCCCTGCGGCCACGGCCTTTTTCCGGGCAAGTCACGAGTCACTAATCACCCTCCTTCGTCCTCCGGACTCCGGCGGGCAAGCGAGTCACGACGCTTTTCAAGTCGACACACCTCGCCACCTGGTGGGCCATCTATCTCACTGAAAACAAACAAAAGTGGCACATCTTGGTCGACACACTTTTTCAGCGGTGCTGAAGCGCAATTCCGACAATCGGAGAGGAAACTATTCCCGGGTTCCCGTCATCGAAGGCTAAGAAGGGGCTCGCACCCGTTGGGGTGTATAATGCCTGCGGATCCGGTTTGGAGGCATCAATGAATAGATCATTTGCGGCCCGATGGATGGCAACGCTCCTGGTGGCTTCGCTTGTGACGCTTCCGGCCGTCGCCGCTCCGCAGGGCCAACAGCCAGCGCCCCAGCAGCAGGCGCCGCAACAGCAACCGCCGGCGCAGCAGCCAGCCCCAGCGCAGCAACCAGTCACTGACCAGCAGCCAGCGCCCGCCCAACAGCCGGCGGCCGAACAGCCGATCCCGCAGAAGGACAATCCCAACGTCAAGGCCGGCAGCAAGGCCGATGTGAATGCGATCGGCAATCGCGGCGTGGGCAACGGACTCGACTTCTATTCCATCGAGCACGAGATCGCGCTCGGCAAGCAGCTCGCGCAGGAAGTGGAAAAGACCGCGAAATTCGTCAACGATCCGGTCGTCACCGAATACGTTAATCGCGTGGGGCAGAACCTGGTGCGGAATTCCGACGCGCGCGTGCCTTTCACGATCAAGGTGATCGATTCGGACGTGGTAAACGCTTTCGCCCTGCCCGGCGGCTTCTTCTACGTCAACAGCGGCCTGATTTTGCATGCCGACGAGGAATCGGAGCTTGCGGGCGTGATGGCCCATGAAATCGCTCACGTGTGCGCCCGGCACGGCACGAAGCAGGCGACCAAGGGAGAAATCATCAACCTCGCATCGATCCCGGCGATGATTTTCATCCCCTACAGCTGGGCTGGTTACGCGATGTACCAGGGCATGAATTTCGCCATTCCGCTCACGTTCCTCAAGTTCTCACGCGACGCCGAGCGCGAAGCCGATTATCTCGGCTTGCAGTACATGTACAAGGCCGGCTACGACCCGAATTCGTTTGTCACCTTCTTTGAAAAAGTCCAGACGGACGAAAAGAAGCAGCCGGGAACGATCCCCAAGGTTTTCTCGACGCACCCCCCGACGCCGGACCGCATCGAGGCCATCCAGAAGGAAATCGCCACGATCCTGCCGGCCCGCGAGCAATACATCGTCTCGACCTCCGAATTCGATACCGTGAAGCTGCGCTTGCAGATGATCGAATCGAACATGAAGGTGAAGGACTCGCCGAATAAGCCGTCGCTCCGCAAGCGGACCGCGCAGAACAAGGGCGGCGACACCACGTCGGGCGGAGACACCACATCGAGTGGCGGGACATCGACGTCAGGCACCGATCAGACGTCGTCCGACGACGGCGACCGGCCGACCCTGAAACGGCGTCCGGACGATCAGCAGCCGTAACGCGAAGCGGACGATCACAGGCGTGTGAATGAATAAGGGGCGCTCGGCGCGAAACCGGGCGCCCTTAGTTTTTGCGGTTGATTGAAGGCGGCTCGAAGGACCGGCTAGTGGGCGTGAACTTCGGCGACGCCGAGGCGCTTCAGCCCCTCCGCGTAATACTTGCGGTAGAGGATGTCCCACTCCTCGCTGCCTTCGAGGATTTCCTTCTTCTGCGATCCAATTTTGGCTCGCGCTTCCGTGTCCACCTGTTCTTCAAGCTTCAGCAGAGACGTGAGAATACTGACGATTTCCTGCCGGATCGTGTCGCGGTCCTCGATGAAATCCACCTGGGGGCTGGAAACGAGAAAGTCGATGACGCGGTGAGATATCCGAACTGTTTTTTCGCGGCTCAGTCGCATGTCGGCGCCGTTCTCATCGAAGGATCAGCTTCCTTTCGCGTGCGAGCTGGCTCTTCACTTTCTTGTACATCTCCTGATAGGAGGCTCCCGTGCGCCGCATTTCCTCGGAATAGCGGCTCAGGATTTCGCGGGCTTCCTCGTTCAGCCGGTCTTCGACCGTCACTTCGTCGGCCATCACCTGGCGGACCTGCTGCGCCAAGTTCTCCGCATCTTTCGTTTCAATCATCTTGCCGGCTACGAGGCGTTTGACCACTTCTTTCGCCATGTGGCCGACAAAGTCGCGAGAGAGAAGCATTTCACCTGGCTCCGCGATGCGATAGTTAACAATTCAGTTTAATGGTTGCATCCGAAAAGTTCAAGGCGGGGACTGCAACGGAATTGGAGGCTTTCCTCAGAGCGCTGCGGCGGCCAGGCGTGCGAAATGCAAAGCGTCTTCCGCGGAGCCGTCCGCGACCACCAAGGCCGTCACGCGCGGTGTCTCGAAAGATGCGATGTGTTCGCTTCCCAGGTCGCAAGTGCGGAGAGGCTTGCCGCTTACGGTTTCCCGGATGGCCCCCGGCAGGCGTTCGGCATCTCGCAGCCGCAGGTAGACCGAGAATTCCCGTGTCCCATCGGAGTACACCAAGTGGAGGAACGCCCGGTTGTCGAGGCCGCACATCCGCCCGCGCTCGAGATGATAGCCTTCCGATGCCAGAGCGAGCACTTCGGAGCCCGGAATTCCGTGTTGCTTGGCCAGCGCTGAGATCTCCGCCGGATCGACGAGCCACGCCGGCCTGGGCTGCTGCTCGACAACCTCCATGCGGTGATCCGCGGCGGCATCCGCGTAAACCCGCGCGACGCGCGTTCCGAGCATGAAGTAGTAGCCCAGCCCGAACACCAGGAACCCTGCGGCAATTCCCATCGCGGCAATCGCCCATCGGCGGGGCATCGGCCATTGCGCACTCGCTGGAGTGCCGGCCTCCGGCCGCGCCGCGATAGACTCTCGCACGCGACGATCGACGCGAGCGACATCGGTCTTATCGGCGAGCACGATCTCGCGCAGGCGGCCATCCAGACGCGCCTGCTCTTCCAATTCGCGCATGCAGGCGGGGCAGGTCTTCAGGTGGACGTCGAACTCCGCTGCACGCCGCGGCGCAAGCTCCCCCGCGATATACAGTGGAGCGAGTTCGGCGATGTCACTGCAATTCATCACGCTTCCTTATGTGCGCTCCCGGCGACGGCATGCGCCCGGAAGGCCTTGGCCGAGCCGTTTGCGAGCCGATCACGCAACGCCTGGCGCCCGCGGCTTAGCCGGGACATCACCGTGCCCATCGGTAGCGAGAGAGCGTCCGCCATCTCCTGGCAGGTGAAACCTTCAACCACACCGAGCAACAATACGGCCCGATGCTCGTCAGACAATTCTTCGAACGCCCGGTTTACCTCAGCGGCATCGATCAGGGAAAGACCGGCCGGGCGCTCCGGCTCCGCCGCACGGTCGGGCGCGTCGAGAGAAACCAAAACCGGCGCAGATCGCGCCTGCCTGCCCTGCGCATAGAAGGCGTTGAACATGATCCGAAAGAGCCACGCCCGTATATTGGTTCCGGCCTCAAACTGATCGAAACTGCGCCACGCACGGAGGAGCGTCTCTTGGACCAGGTCTTCGGCCACCGCTCCATCCGAGGTGAGCCGCCGGGCAACGCGGAGCAGACTCCGCGAGTGCGGCATCGCAGTCCGTTCAAACTCGTCTTGCCTCAGTGCTCTTGGGGTCACGGCCGTGGCGATCCGTTAAGGAGTAGGGGCAGGCATTTCTCAGACTAAACCTGCCTGCCCCATTGATATCACGGCTCGCGCCCGCAATGCTACCTAGTGCCCTTTTTGCAGTTCGGTGAGCGCAGCAAGAACCTCTTCGCTGTGCCCGGTCGGATTCACCTTGATGAATTCCTTGACGATCTTGCCGCTCGGGTCGATCAAGAACGTGTTCCGTGCGGCGACCGTTCCCAGCTGCGGCGCTTGAGGGATGGTCATCGTGGAGCCGTACTTGGTAACGACTTCCTTATTCGAGTCGGCAAGGAGCTTGAAGGTCAGGGAATCCTTGGCGCACCACTCTTTGTGCGATTCGACGGTGTCAACGCTCACACCGACCACGACGGCATTTTTCTGGTCGTACAGCGCCAAGTCGCGCTGAAAGGCGTGGGCCTCAATCGTGCAGCCGGGCGTCTGATCCTTGGGATAGAAATACAGCACGACCCACTTTCCGCGGAAGCTGTGGAGGCTGATCGCTGTGCCTTCCTGCGAATTCAGCGTGAAATCGGGTGCTACGGTGCCGACCGCCGGAACGGCCTGGTCATCCGCATGGATCGCGGGTGACTGAAGCATCGGATGTGCCATGACGAGCACGGCCAGCACAAGAAACAGGTATGGAATCGTTCGAATTGCTGCGGTTCGCGAAATCTTCATCTCTCGGTTCTCCTCGTAATCGGGTGGCCCGCCTATAGGGGGCCGTACACTCAACTATAACGCCCGGCATACCAAAATTCATCCCTGAGCCGGTCGCGCCCTCGCATTCCCAAGGCTCCGAGACTTCTGCTATCCTGAAAGCCGCGGGCGTCTTGGAACAGTACGCTGGCCCGGCGAAATTCTTACATAAAGGACTCTTTCATCGTGAACCCTTCAACGATTCCCGCCCGCGCCACAAAGCGAGCCTTCAATTTCAACGCGGGCCCCGGCGCCCTTCCGCTTTCCGTGCTCGAACGCGTTCGCGAAGAGCTGCTCGACTACCGCGGCACGGGCATGTCCGTGATGGAGATGAGCCACCGCTCGGCCGAATTCGAGGCGATCAACGACAAGGCCGAACAAGGGCTGCGGCGCCTGCTTGCGATTCCGGAGGACTACGCCGTCCTGTTCCTGCAAGGCGGAGGCAGCCTGCAATTCGCGATGGTGCCCATGAATCTGTATCAGCCCGGAAAGCCGGTGGACATGCTGCACACGGGGGCGTGGACCGCAAAAGCCATCGAGGAGTTGAAGAAAGTCGCGCAACACCGGCTCGCCGCATCCACCGAATCCGTGAAATTCGCAAGGCTGCCGCAGAAGAGCGAGATCGCGCTCGCCCCGGATGCTTCCTACGTGTACATGTGCACGAACAACACGATCGAAGGCACCCAGTGGAATGCTCTGCCGTCCACGGACGGCGTGCCGCTGGTGGCGGATATGTCGTCCGACATTGCCTCGCGGCCCATGGATGTTCGTCAATTTGGGCTGATTTTCGCCGGCGCGCAAAAGAACCTGGGCCCCTCGGGAGCGACCGTGGTGATCGTGCGGCGCGATCTTGCCGAGCGGGGCGACGAGAAGATCGCCAAGATCCTTCAATATCGCACGCACATCAAGGAGCGCTCGCTCTATCACACGCCGCCGACATTCGCCGTTTACGTCCTCGGATTAGTGCTCGATTGGATCGAGTCCGAAGGCGGGCTCGCAGGCATGGAAAAGCGGAACGAAGCCAAAGCTAAGCGGCTCTACGACGCCATCGATGCAACGGGATACTATAAGTGCCCGGTTGAACGAGAATCGCGGTCGCGGATGAACGTCGTTTTTCGCGTGGCCGGCGGCGACGAGGTCATCGAGAAAAAGTTCGCCAAGGAAGCGGAAACAGCGAGCCTCATAGGCGTTAAGGGCCACCGTTCCGTCGGCGGGATGCGCGCATCGCTCTACAACGCGGTAGGAATCGAGGCCGTCGACGCGCTCGTAAGCTTTATGAGGGAATTCGAGCGCAAGAACGGCTAAAACCGCCGTCAGCCGCGCCGGGCACAAATTGCTACACATTGTGGTTTCTGCGCAACACTCGCCTTGACTTGTGTCTGCGCCACCTTTATCGTGGCATTTCCATGAAATCTTCGGTGCAAAGTGCGACGCGCGCCTTCCCTCCGGCTTCTATGCCGCGCGGGACCGGGTCGCCGCGCTCCAACCGCGCCACTCATCCTACGGGAGAAACTGAGGATCGCCGTCCCCCCCTCGACGAGTACTACAATTCTCTATTTACCGCCTTCGGGCCACAACACTGGTGGCCGGGGAGGACGCAGTTCGAGATAGTTGTCGGCGCAATTTTGACCCAAAACACATCGTGGTCGAACGTGGAACGGGCGATTGCAAATCTCCGCGGCGCGGGATTGCTTTCGCTCTCGGCGATCGAGAAGGTTCCTCTCCGGCGTCTTGAAACGCTGATCCGATCTTCCGGTTATTACCGCCAAAAAGCACGAAAGTTGAAGGCCTTCTGCGAGTTCGTCCGGTCCGAATACGGAGGCTCGCTCAAGCGGATGTTTGGCACGCCTACGATCGCGCTGCGCGAGAAACTGCTCGCCATCTTCGGCATCGGCCCGGAAACCGCCGACTCGATCTTGCTGTACGCGGGCGATCACGGAGTCTTCGTCGTTGACGCGTACACGAAGCGGCTGCTTTCGCGCCACGGGTGGGCTAGTGAAAAGACAAAATACGAAGAAATTCGCTGGATGTTCGAGCGCCAGTTCCCCGGAGATGTGAAGCGGTTCAACGAGTTTCATGGACTCATCGTCAGCACCGGGAAAAAGTTCTGCCGGAAACAGGAGCCGCTGTGCGGCGAGTGCCCGCTGGGGCGATACATCGAGGAGGGCCGGTAAACGTGACCCCCCAGTCGCACAAGCGCCGGTGGTGGCCCATCGTAGGCAGCATCGTCGTGGTGTTGCTGGCGGCGGCTGTGATCACGCTGGGGTCCTTCAGGGCGCCATTTCAACCGGATCAGCGAGGTGCGTTCTCGGTTTTCTTCGCGCTCTCGACGCTGATTGCCGTCGCGTTCCTGATTTTTGCCTTGATCTTGACGCGCAGCCTGGTGCGACTTTGGGCAGAGCGGCGCAGCGGGCAACTGGGCTCGCGCTTCAAGGTCAAGATGGTGCTGGGCGCGATGGGCGTGTCGCTTCTGCCGGTTGTATTCCTGTTTTTCTTCAGCTACGCGCTTGTGAACCGGACGTTGAATTCGTGGTTTCCGCGGCCGCTCGAAACCGCCAATGAACAGAGTCAGATCCTGCTGACCAGCTTCGGGCAATCCGAGTTCGAGCGCCTAAACGGTCTCGCCACCTCGGCGGCTTCCCACAGCTGGCTGGACGAAAATTCCCTTTCGATCGGTGAAGCGGCCGACGCGTACTGGGTCGCCGACGCGAATGGCGCAGTCACCTCCAGCGCCATTCTCGCGAAACCGTCGACGAAACGAAAAGGCTCCGTCACGAGTTCAGAGCAGACTTTGGACGCGCTTTCGCCCAAGTTCGCACAGGCCATCGGGACCGGCGCGCAAGTCTGGAAGGCAAATAGCCAGCTTTACCTGGCGGGAAGTGCGCCCTGGAAAGAAGGAACGCTCTACGTGGCGTCGCGCCTGCCGGACGACTTTCTGGAGCGCTACGCGGCAATCGAGGAGCAAACGAAAACCTACCTGGAGCAAAAACAGCAGTACCGCGCCTACAAGCGCAACCTTTTGCTCACCTTGATGCTGATCACGTTGGTGCTGCTGTTCACGACCATGTGGGTTGCGCTTTTTCTTTCCAAGCAGGTGACGGTGCCGATTCAGGCGCTGGCCGAGGCCACGCGGGAAATCTCCCGAGGAAATTTCGACCATCGGATCGAAGTGCAAGCGCAGGACGAGCTCGGCACGCTGGTCCGCTCGTTCAACCGCATGAGCGACCAGCTTGGCGAGGGACGGCGGCAGATCAACGAGTTCACGCAAAGCCTCGAGCAAGCAATCGAAGAGCGCGAGCGGCGGCGAAAGCTGATGGAAGCGATTCTCGAAAACGTTCCCACGGGAGTGGTATCGCTCGACGCATCCGGGGATGTTGCACGCGTGAATTCGGCGGTCGTAACGATTCTGGGTGAGTCCGCGCGCTCGGCGCACACCCTGGCCGAGCTTGTGGGCGAGGAAGCGGCGCGGGCCGTGCTGCACCTGATGCGCCGGTCGCTGCGCATGGGAGCAGCGTCGCAGGAAATTGAAATCGCGACGGGCGGCCGGCTGGTGCGCGCGGCGGTGACGGTAAGCTCGCTTGGGCCGCGGCGATCGAATCCAGGGTTTGTGGTGGTGATCGACGATTTGACGGACCTGCTGCAGGCGCAAAAGGCCGCCGCGTGGCAGGAGGTGGCGCAGCGCATCGCGCACGAGATCAAGAACCCCCTGACGCCGATCCAACTTTCGGCGCAAAGGCTGCTCCGCTTTCTGGACCGGTCGGCAAGCGCCAAGCCCGCCGAGAATCGGCCAGAATTCGAGAAACTTGTCGCGGAATGCGCGGGGCTGATCGAACGCGAGGTGCACACGCTCGAGTCCCTGGTGGATGAGTTCTCAAAGTTCGCGCGCTTTCCCGCCGCACGTCTGGCACCCGCGAACGTGAATTCCATCGTCGAGAGCGCGCTTGAACTCTTCCACGGGCGCCTCGACGGCGTGAGCATCTCGACCGAGCTCGCCAATTCGCTGCCGCCGGTGAGGGCCGACGCGGAGTTGATACGCCAGGTGGTGGCGAACCTGATCGACAACGCGGCCGAAGCCATGGAAGGGTCCGCGATGCGCCGGCTGCACGTAGCCACTCGGGCGGAAGGCGACGGCGACGCGGTGGAAATCGAGATTTCCGACAGCGGCCACGGAATCTCACCCGCCGACAAGGAAAAGCTCTTTCTGCCGCACTTCTCGACCAAGGGCCGCGGGACAGGACTGGGGCTGGCGATCGCGAGCCGCATTATCGCCGAGCACAACGGCACGATTCGCGTGGAGGACAATTTTCCGACGGGCACGCGGTTCGTAATTCGATTCCCGGCGGCCGAAGTGAGCGTATCCACGCAGGCAAGCTGAAGACCCCTAGAAAATGCCAGCCAGCATACTGATCGTAGATGACGAGAGCGGCATCCGCGAGTCGCTCGGAGCGCTTCTGCGCGACGAGGGTTACGAAGTGGAGGCGCTTTCGTCGGGCGAGGAGTGCCTCGAGCGAGTCGAGCGCCGCCATTTCGATCTGGTTCTGCTGGACGTTTGGCTCCCTCAGATCGACGGCCTCGCTACGCTCGAACGCCTGCAAGCGCAGGACGGGGCGCCGATGGTCGTCATGATTTCCGGGCACGCGAATATCGAGGCCGCCGTGCGCGCGACGAAGCTGGGAGCGTTTGATTTCGTCGAGAAGCCGCTCTCGCTCGAGAAGATCGTGCTGGTCGTCCGCAACGCTCTGGAATATCTGCGCCTGGAGGACGAAAACCGCAATTTGCGCGCGGAACTCGAGGAGCGCCATCAGATCCTCGGCGCGAGCGTGCCCATGAAGGCGCTTCGCCAGCAGATCGCGCTCACCGCTCCCACGACCGGGCGCGTGCTCATTTACGGCGAGAGCGGCACGGGCAAGGAACTCGTGGCGCGGGCCCTCCATGCGAGCAGCCAGCGGAGCGGAAAGCCCTTCGTCGAAGTGAACTGCGCGGCAATTCCCGAGGAACTGATCGAATCCGAGATGTTCGGCCATCGCAAGGGCAGCTTCACGGGCGCGAGCGAAGATAAGGTCGGAAAATTTCAGAAGGCCGACGGCGGCACGCTGTTCCTCGACGAAGTGGGAGACATGAGCCTGAAAACGCAATCCAAGGTGCTTCGCGTGCTCGAGGAGCAGCGCGTGGAGCCGCTCGGATCAAACCAACCCGTGGAGGTGGACGTCCGCGTGATTGCGGCGACGAACAAGAAACTCGAGGAGGAAATCGGCCGAAACGCGTTTCGCGAGGATTTGTTTTACCGCCTCAACGTGATTCCCTTCTACGTCCCGGCGCTTCGCGAGCGCACGGAAGACATTCCAATCCTGGCCGCGCACTTCCTGAAAGAGTTCTGCGAGGCGTACGGCAAAAAGCCGAAGGAGTTCACGCCGCCGGCGATGGAAGTGCTGCTCGCGTATCCCTGGCCGGGGAACGTCCGCGAATTGAAGAATCTAGTCGAGCGGCTGGTGATCATGTGCCCCTCGCCGCGGATCGAGCCGCATCATCTGCCGCCGGAACTGTTTCGCGGCGCCTCGAAAAGCCCGCAAAAACCCTACGAGAGCTTGCAAGAGGCGCGTTCCGCGTACGAACGCGAATTCGTGCTGCGGAAGCTGGAAGAAAATCGCTGGAACATGACCAAGACGGCCTCGGCGCTGGGGCTCGAGCGGAGCCATCTATACCGCAAGATGCGCTCGCTCGGCATCGCGCCGTCGAAAGCGTCGTGAGATCAACTGGCGACAATTGAAGATGCGCCGGGCCGTCTATTCAAATCGGGGGAGGCTTCACACTGTGGGAATGCCTAGCGCATCCATGCGAATCGGCGCACTCTGCGTCGCACTCGGCTTGACCGCGAGCGTTCTCATCGTCGGCGCTTCCTCCGGCCAGGAACTGCAGCCTGGAGGCACCGAAGGAAAGGGCGCGCCATTCGTGGTCTTCCTTGGAACGGGCACACCGGGACCGACGCCGAACCGTCAGGGGCCGGCCCTGGCCGTGGTTGCGGGAGGCAAGGCCTACCTCGTGGATGCCGGCGTTGGCGTGGTGAGGCAAGCAAGCGCGGCGTATTCGAATGGAGTTCGGGCGCTCGATCCGCGCGGGCTTGGCATCGCGTTTGTTTCTCACCTCCACTCGGATCACACGCTCGGATTGCCTGACCTCATTCTGACTCCGTGGGTGATGGGCCGGACGGCTCCGCTGGAACTTTACGGGCCGCCGGGAATCTCGGCGATGGCGGAAAACATCCTGAAGGCATACGCAGAAGACATTCACGTTCGCATCACCGGGCTGGAACAGGCGAACACAACCGGATACAAAGTGAATGCGCACGAAGTAAAGCCGGGTGTCGTATATCAGGACGCAAACGTCAAGGTCACGGCATTCGCCGTTCCGCACGGAAGCTGGCCGCTGGCCCTCGGATTCCGGTTCGATGCGGGCGGCAAGAGCATCGTCTATTCCGGAGACACTGCCCCCGCGGAAAGCGTTGTCCAAGCCTGCGACGGATGCGATCTTCTGATCCACGAGGTGTATCTCGGCTTGCCCGCAAGCGCCGCGCATTCGCCGGAGCACTGGGCGCAGTACATGGCCACGTTTCACACGTCGGCCGCCCAACTGGCCGACATCGCCACGCGCGCGCATGCCAAAACACTCGTGACGACGCATCTTGCATTCATGGCTAACGCAACTGAGGCAGACCTGGTTGAGGTTCTGAAGAAAGGCTACAGCGGCAAGGTTGGGGTCGCACACGATCTCGACGTCGTGACTCCCTAACGCTCCGACTCTTCTTGCTGCATTTCGCCGAGCTGCTCGAGCTGACGGCGCCAATCGAGCTGCCGGACCAGCGCGGGATTTTGGCGCCAATTGCTCTGAACCTTGACGAAAAGTTCGAGGAACACGTGCGCGCCGAGGACGCCTTCGATTTCCTTGCGCGCGAGCGTCCCGATTTTCTTCATGGTCTGGCCGCCCTTCCCGATGAGAATTCCCTTCTGACCTTCGCGCTCGACGTAAATCGTGGCTCGAATCTTGATCAGGTCCTTCTTTTCCTCGAAGCTATCGAGCAGAACGGCGATCGCATGCGGCACCTCTTCGCGTGAGGCCAGCACGGCCTTTTCGCGAATCAGCTCGGCGGCCAGGAAGCGCTCCGGCTGGTCCGTGAATTGATCCGCCGGGAAAAACGGCGGCGCCTCGGGCAGCCGCCCGAGCCAGCCGTTCACAAGGTCGAGACAACCCTCCCCGGTAAGCGCCGAGATCGGGAAGATTTCAGCGAACTCGAAGAGTTTCTGGTATCGGTCGATCAGCGGAAGCAATAGCGGCTTTTTGACCCTATCCACCTTGTTCAGCAGCAGGAATACCGGCCCGGCGAAGCGACGCACCCACTCGATCGAGTAACGGTCGCCCCCGCCGAATTCCGCCGAGGCGTCCACAATCAGCGAAAGAATGTCGATCCCGTCGAGCGCCTGGTCGAGCTCGTCCATCATCTGGCGGCTGAGGGCGTTTGCCGGTTTGTGGATTCCGGGCGTGTCGATCAAGACGATCTGCGCATCGTCGCGGTTCACGATGCCCTGAATGCGGTTGCGGGTAGTCTGGGGCCGGGGCGAGACGATCGCGACCTTGCGCCCCACCAGAGTGTTCACGAGCGTCGATTTGCCCGCGTTGGGGCGGCCGACAATCGCGACGAAACCCGCTCGGAAGGACATGTGAGGAAATTGTACGCTAAGTGGCGTCGAGCTGGCCGATTCTTCGCGGCGTCAGGCCGAGGCATCGCGGACGATCTTGACGCGCAATTCGCGCGTGCGCGGGCCATCGAACTCGGCGAAGAAGACGGCTTGCCAGCGGCCGAGCGATAGGCGGCCGTTTTCAATCCACACGGTCTCCGAGGAACCGATAACCGCAGTCTTGATGTGCGAATCGGCGTTGCCTTCGGCGTGCGTGTAGGCGGCGGTGTGGGGCACCATGCGGTCGAGCGCAGCTTCGATGTCACGAGCCACAGCAGGGTCGTCGCCTTCGTTAATGAGCACGCCGGCGGTGGTGTGCGGGACGTAGAGGTGGCATAGGCCGTCGGTACACCCGGACTCGCGTATCGCCGCCTCGATTTCAGCCGTTACATCCTTGAGTTCCGTGCGGCGCGAGGTCTTAACGATCAGCGTGCGCGTAAAGGAACTACTCGAGCGATGAGCCTGGGAGGCCATGAGAAGCAACGATGCCATTCGCGAGAGCGAAGATCAATACCCGATCGGGCCCCGAGTGGATCGCGGAAATCTTCTAGCGCTTTGCCGGGCGCGGCGGCGCCGCAGGGAATTGCAAACGCATCGCGGGATCGCCAAAGAGATTCCACGTCCGGCGGACGTCCGCATCCGCGATTCCAAGCTTCGCGCCCAGAATCGCTTTGCCGATCGGTCCCGAGGGATTCGCCGCCAGAGCACCCAACAAAGCCTGGTTCATCGTTGCCTGCGGACCAGCGTCGGTGAATCCGGAAGAAGCCCAGACGGCCACGGCGCCGCCATTCGGCGCCAGCATCAGCGAAGTGGAAAGGCTCGTCGCATAGACATCGTGAAAGAACCCGTTCAGGCAGTCCATGATCAGGTACACGGGCAGCCGGTCGCCATTCGAAAGGCTTGCGGCAGAGGCATCGTCGAAGAGATCGGCAAAAGACCACTGCTCCTCCGATCCGTGGCCAATGTAGTCCACCAGCAGGGCGCCGTCGTTGAGCGCCGCAAGAATCTGCTGCTTCGCGACGGCGGGATCCTGGCCGTCGGCGAGGATCTTCGTGACCGTCAGAGAAGGTAGCAACGCCGCGCTCGCGGAATTAGCCTCGGTCGTAAAATCCACGCCGATATTTTGGTCGGCGATGACGAGCGCCTGCTGATTCCAGCTTCCAGAGGAGGAGCCGCGCTCGTACCCCACAATTTTGGACACCACGAGAGCCGCGTCAGCCGGCGTGCGAACCGGCAATCGTCCGGTGGGTATCGTCGCAAAGCCCGTCTGTTTGAAATCCGTCAGCCAATCGTCGGAAGCCGTCTTGAAAGCAGCAGTTTGAATCAGGCGCGTCGGCACGAAATCGAAATCACCGAATCCGAGATAGTTGCGCGGATCGAAGGAAGCGTCACCGACCAACAGCACCGCTTGCGGGCGCACGCGCCAGCCCGTTGCCATTTGGAGATAGTCGCGCAGGGCAAACGGGCTGCGCTCGCCGTAATTGAACGCATCGAAGATTTCATCCGTCGTCACGACGGCAACCGACTTTCCCTGCATCTGGTGGAGTTTCACCAGCGGCGCAACACTCGATTCAAAATCCGGATGCGTGATGACCACGATGTCAGCGCCCCACTGGAAGCGGTCGATGGAACTGGGCTCGTGGAACGAAAGCGCCGCGGGCGCGGACGTCTGATCATCCGAGAAAGCAAGCAGCGTGCGTTCCGTGCTCCGGAAGCCGGGGACCCGCAGAGTAACGCCAAAGCTCGACCCATCGAACCCGACCGTGCCCGCCAACTGAGTGATTGCGAGCGGATCGGTGACGTCCAGCACGTGAATCTGCGAATTCGTGAAGCCGCCGATGCGCACTCTGTCTCCCGGCGAAGCGGTCGCGCGCAGCCAGTTCGAATCGGCCGTGTAGGTATGCGCGTAATGCAGCGCGATGGACTGAACCAGGCTGACGTCATTCTCGCCGTCGAGCGCCGCGAGCGTGACGGTGTTCGACCCGCTCTGCAACAGGCCGCTGTTGACGGCGAATGTATTCGTCACGTTCGCCTGATCGGCAAAATCCAGTTCGCCGATGGGCGCTCCATTGAGCGCGACGGAGACGCCATGTAGCTGGCCGTCCGTAACACCCTGTAGCGCTACGTCTAGTGTGACCGGGAGGCTCGAACTCGGGTCGATGTGCGCGACAGTGATGGCTTGATCGACCGGTTCCGACGTCACGATTGCGCCGAAGAAATTGTCCTTGTCTTCGCCATTGAGCAGAGCGGCGAAATACGTGGTCCGTTGCTCGAAGAGCACGGTAAACGGAAAGCTCGGATCGCTCGAAGTGCCGCTTCCGGCGGCGGGAACGGTTGCGATGCGCTTTCCCGGCCGCGAGCCGCGGACGAGCCAGTAGACACGCGTGCCGGAAAACGGCGTATCGATTCCCGTGCCATAGAACTCGATGCTGTCGTTGGGGCCGAGCGGGCCGCTCTGCCTGCCGAGAATCAGCAGAGGCTGCTCGATGCCCTCCGCGTAGAGTTGCAGCGTGCGCGCGTCCGCACCGGGTGGCAGGCCGGCGGCCACCAACTGAGCTCGCGTGACGCGGTACCATCCCTCCGCCGTCACCGATATCTTCACTGCCGGAAGTCCGTTCAGCGAAACCGCAGATTGCCCGGGCGCAAGAGCCGGGATCAAAGGAGGCGGCACCGCAAGCGCGCGCTCAACCTGCTCCGGCGCGACGACCGATTGCGCGGGCGGCTGCGCGATCGCCTGATTCATCTGCGTCAGCAGCCGCGCCTGAGCAATTGGCTCTGAACTCTGCACGACGGAATCCGCGCGCACCGGCCCGTGCAGCGTGTGCGTACCGTTAAGGTCGAGATCTTCGAGCCAGTAGGAAGCGTCCCCTCCGCCCTGCGGGTCGGTCCACTGGTAGGTCTTCGCCCGATGTTGCGGCTGTCCGCCTCGCAGGAAGAGCGCCGACCCGGCGATCGGCGATTGATCCAGTCGGTGGCGTCCCTCCGCGTCTTCCCGATAGACGTGGAAGCCGAGATTCCGCGTCTCCTCCCGCGTCTGCCATTCGAGGAGGACTCCTCCACCCGGCCGCATCTGCGCGCGGAAGGATGAGATCTCCACGGCGGTAGGCGATTGAATCGTAGTGATCGCCGTCGAAGAGTTGTTCGTGAGGTTCGGATCGCTCGTGCTCGCCGATACGGTGGCAGTGTTCGAGGAGAGCGTAGCCGTACTGAACGTGGCGGCGTTCACGTTGATCGTGATAATCACGAGCCCGCCCACGCTCAACGACGCGATATTGCACGTCACCGTGCCGGAGGCTTGCGCGCAGCTTCCCTGGGAAGCGGGAATCGATACTGACGTGAAAGTGACCTGGCCTGGCAGCGTGTCCGTGACAACCAAGTTTTGCGCGACGGCGGGACCGTTGTTGGTGACCTGGAGCGTGTACGTAAGGTTCGTGCCCTGATTCACCGGCTCGGGCGACGCAGTCTTGATGATGGCCACGTCCGCCTGTGTGGGCGATGCGACCGTGGCGCTCGTGGAAGCAGTGTTGTTCGCGCTCGTCGGGTCGCCCGTCGTGGACGATACCGTGACGGAATTTGTAATCGTCGTGCCGGGCGCGGTGCCGGCGGTCACGTTGAGCACCAGGGTGAAGGTCGCAGTCGTGTTCGCGGCGAGCGATGCGATCGTGCACGTTTGAGTCCCGCCGGAAGGCGCCGGGCACGTCCAGCCGCCGGGCTGCGTGATCGAGACGACGGTGGTGTTGGCCGGAAGCGTGTCCGTAAGCGTGACGGTGGAGGCGCTGGCCGGGCCGTTGTTTTTCACCGTGATCGTATAAGTGATGTTGTTGCCGGCGAGCACCGGGTTCGGCGTTCCGACCTTGGTGACGGCCAGATCCGCCTGGCCGGCGGTTGCAACGATCACCGTTGTGGTCGCGATGTTGTTCGAGGGATTCGGGTCCGTGGTGGCCGACGCGATATTGGCCGTGGAAGTGATCACGGTGCCAGAGGCCGTCCCGCCATTCACGGTGACGACCACAGTGAACGTCGTGGATGCCCCCGATACGAAGGTCGGATTCGTGCAGGAGATCGAACCCCCCGGACACGTCCAGCCACCGGTGCCGGAGGTCGCCGCAACAGAAACCAAGGTCGTATTGGCCGGGACCGCTTCGGTGAACGCCAGCGTGCTCGCCGTGCTGGGGCCATTGTTGGTGACGACCACCGTATAGGTGATGTTCGATCCCGCCAGCACCGGATTCGGCGAGCCAGAGTTCGTGATCGCGAGATTGGCGGTGCCGACCGCACCGACGATCGTCAGGACGGTGGCTTTGTTGTTCGCAAGGTTCGGGTCGTTCGTTCCCGAGGTTACGGAAACGGTGTCCGTGATCTGCGTTCCGGTCGCGGTCCCGCCATTCACCTGAACGACCACGGTGAACGTGGCTGTTCCCGAGCTTCCAGTGGGAACATCCGCATCGGTGCACGTGATCACGCCCGTGCCGTTCACGGCGGGCGTCGAGCAGCTCCAGCCTGCGGCGCCTGCGCCCGAGATCGCGATCGATTGAAAGGTGGTGTTCGCCGGAATCGTTTCGGTCAACACCGCGTTGACGGCGTCGAGAGGACCGGCGTTCGTCACAGTCTGCGTGTACGTGATGTTGTTGCCCGGGACCACGGGGCTCGGCGTGCCCGAGTTCGTGACCGCGAGGTCGGCTCCCGCACAGTACGCGCCGGACTGCGTTCCCGGCGTCTGCGTGATCGTTGTACCGGATGAATAAATGCCGGGCTGTCCGGCGGTGGCCCCGTACGCATCGTTCGCGAGCGTGGACCAACCTGGAGTCCCGCCGCTGACGTTGACGCTGCCCGGCGCCGACGACGCAAAAATCACTCCCCCGCCGCCGCCGCCGCCCGGCCCGTGGCGATTTCCCGGGAATGCAGCGGGAGGGTCCTCCGGCCAAGTGATTCCACCGTTTCCTCCGACGGCGCTGGCGGTGAGTCCGCCGAGGCCGCCGCTGCTGGCAAAGACAAAAATCGTGCCGCCTGCACCGCCGCCTCCGCCGCCGTCGTTCTCCGTCTCGAGAGCAAGCTGTCCATTGGCCGTAATCGTTCCCGAGCCCGTCACCGAGCCCGTGTGAATGATTACGATCCCGCCGCCGGCAGTCCCGCTGCTGGCGATGCCGCTGCAACTCGCTCCGCAATCGTGATTTCCGGTATCTGTGCTGGGATTCCAGAACGAGCCGTTGTTTGTGGTCCCCGCACCGCCTCCACCGCCCATGATGATTGCGTTCGTTGACGCGGGAAATGGAGCGCCACCAAAACCTCCGTAGATACCGGCGCTGTTCCAGCCGAATCCGCCGATACCGCCGGTGCCACCGTTGGCGCCACCCCCACCGCCATCGTTCTGGTCGTTCTTAGTCGGATCTGCGTCGGTGCCGCCACCGGCGGCATTGCCGGGAGCTCCGCGAGCGAAGCTCCCATTCGGATACCCCTCATTGCCCGTATTGGTAGCTGCGGTGAGCGTTGCGTTGGCTATGAATTTGGGCGTTCCGGCGATCCCTTCGCCCTTCGAGCCATTCGTAGTCTGGGTCGAAAGCGTAACGTAGTCTGTCGCGAGAGGCGTCGGTGGAGTAGTTGCCGCGCCATAGTTTTCGCCCGCGCCACCCCGGAACCCTTGTGCATCGACGGCTACAGTGCCCCCCAAAGTTAGCTGCGAGGCAATGTCCAGAGCCATGACCCCGCCAGTGGTTCCATTCCAGGGTAGCGCCGTCAGTCCGGAGCTTAGCGTTGCCGAGGTGTACTGGGGCACACGAATCACCTGGAACGTTGCCTGCCCTGCCGTCGGGTTCGTTGTAGGAGCTGCCGCGGCATTCACATAGGCATTCAGCAAGCCGCCGCCCACGCCCGTGCCAGTAAAGGTCAGCGTGCCACCTGTCGCAGGTACGGCGCTGGTCGAAGTGACAAATTCGAAGAGCCCGGAGCTTCCAAGACTGGTAGAACCAGAGCCTGGGTCGCCGGGCACGCCATCTCCGTAAGCGCTACTGTTCTCAGTAGCGGTCGTATTGATCGTGGCATCCTGCATCTGGATGATCAGCAATAGGTCACCACTGGCTATCGCCGTCTGGGCCGCCGGGGCTGCGGCGGCAGCGCCGAGAACAATCGAAGTTGACCCTGCGTTCACCGTGCCCACGCCAGCACCGGGTGGGTAGTAGGCGTTCACCACGCCATTCAGCGTTCCGCCAGCCCCATCCTTGCCCGGCGTCGCGCAAACGAGCGGCTGGACCACCGTCAGTACGGTAACGGAATTGTTGTCTGACACCGGATCGGTGCCCGTGGTCGAAACAGCCGCGACGTTCGTCATCGTTTTGGCAGTGCCCGGAGTAGTCCCGGTAACCGTGATGGTGATCGGAGTAGAGAGCGGATACGCCACCGTCCCGATGTTGCACGTAATGACTCCGCCAGACGGTGCTCCGCAGCTTCCCTGCGTGGTCGAAGCGGAAGCGCCGACAAGCGTCGTCGGCAGCGTGTCGGTCAGCGTGACTGCCGTGCCAGCAGCCAATCCCAGATTGGTGATCTGAATTGTGTAGGTGATAGGCGACGATACAAAAACCGGCGTCGGCGCCGCTATCATGGAAACCGCAAGGTCAGAGTCTCCGGTTATCTCCACCAGCACCGACGTTGTCGTCGCATTGTTCGACACCACCGGATCGGTCGTTGCCGAGGTGACGTCCGCTGTGTTGACGATCGTCGTGCCTGCCGCTGTGCCCGCACCAACCGTCACCACGAATGTAAAGTTCGACGCTGTCATTCCGCTGTTGAAGTTCCCAGCTAGAGTGCAGATTACTTGCCCGGTTCCTCCCACAGCGGGAAGCGTGCCACAGGTCCACCCGGCAGGGGGTGTCATCGAGGAGAACGTCGTGTTGGGTGGTGTCTGCTGATAGAGCACGGGACCGGCCGCCGCATTTGGGCCGTTGTTGGTGACCGTCTCGGTGTAGGTAATCGTAGAACCCGGTGCAATGGCCGACGCCGAAGCGACTTGCGTCATCGAAAGATCTGCGCCTGTAACCTTGACGGAAGCTGTGCCCGTGTTGTTCCCGCCGCCACCCGGCCCGGTCCAGCTCACGGTGACGGAGTTCGTGATCGTCGAGCCACCCGGTGCTTCCGGTCTTACCTGCACCACGACCGTAAAAGTGACGGAAGAGTTGCCGGCGAAACTTCCACTGGCCGTGCACGTGATGGCGCCCGTGCCGCCAACGGCGGGCACGGTGCCGCAGGTCCATCCCGCGGGAGGAGTGACCGATTGAAAGAGAGTGTTGGGCGGTGTGTTCTGAGTCAGCGTCGCGCCGGTCGCAGCGGTCGCGCTGCTATTCGTCACGGTTTCGGTGTAGGTGATATTGGCGCCCGTGGCGACAGGATTCGGAGCCGCACTATCCGTCGTCACCGAAAGGCTGGCCTGCGCTGCTGCGGGCGCCGCGCACAAAAGCATCGGCAGGAGCACGAGGAGGGACGGCACCAGGGCCGCCCGAAAATGCCGAACCCGGCATTCGGCCGCGCGCCGCAAGCGATACACCAGCGTTCGAATGGAGTGCAGCAGCGCAGTGCCCGGCGCAGCCAACGAGACCCGCTTGCGGTTGCGCTCGACGGAGATTACCTTTCCGAGCACGCGCTCGGCCGGGGCATCGTTCTGCTGGCCGGAATCCCCGCGCGTCACGATCGTTCTCGCAGCTTCATCCCAGTCGACCACGCGATGCACCAGAAAACCAGCATCGTTGCGCGTTAACGCAATGTCTCCGCGCTTTGGCTTTCCGACGGAAGCGGGCGCAACCTCCACCGTGTCTCCGTCGAGAACATTGGGCTGCATGCTTTTACCGTGAGCGCGAAAGCGCACGTTCACGCCGCGTTCCAGCGCCGCTTCGCACACCATGGCGAACTTCCGCGAATCAATTTTCACCGGCGGTTTAGGCTCCGGCACGGGAGATCGCCTCCACTGCGCTTCCATCCGGACGAAAACGAAACACCGCACAAGGGATTCTCCGCGCCACGCGATCCAGGAATCCCAGCGTGAACTGCACGCCCTTCGGCGAGTGGTGAGGCACAAAGCTGCGCGCGAAGAGTTCGGCGGCCGTGCGCCCCGGCGAAACCGGGATGAGTTCCGTCGCCTGGCTGTGTTCGAGCAGGTAAATTTGCGACACGGGGGCGGCATCGGGGGAAGCGATTCCGGCGTCGCCGTGCCAGGGAGTCCCGTGCATCCAAATCCGCCCATCGCGAACGCGAAGAATGATTCGATCGTCACTGAGGATTCGGACGTTCGGCCTTTCCATCCAAAGCCGCGCGGTCGTGCTCTTCCCCGCCCCCGAATGTCCCAGAAAAAGATGTCCGCGCCCCGCCTCGTCGACAACTCCAACCGCGTGTACTTCCACGCCTCCTCCGCACGCAAGGCGATGAATCATCAGAAGCTCGTCGAGCGGATACTCCAGCGGATAGACCGGACGGGCCGCGTCAAAATACGGGCGAAAGAGAACCACGTGCCCGTGGCGGAACTCCGGATCGAACCATGCAGCTTTGTAGGGCGTGGCTCCCAGGAAAGGCGTCGAAAAATAGAAGCGGTAGCCGCCGGACTCCTCAAACAGCGACCACAATCCGCCGGAATCAAATAGAGGCGCGCGCGCAGGAATGTCCAGTTCGTCGGTCCAGTCCACTTGGATTTTCACGCCGCCATCCGAACCGGGCTCCACTGCGAAGTCGCGCAAGCCGGGGTCGAGCGTCAGCGGAACATCTCCGTCGTTGACGAGATCGAAACATGTCCCTCCGACCCGGAAGGCGAGTCTGTGCGTCCCGTCATTTCTGGCAGGGGCCAGTGTCGTTGTTTCCGCGGTGTTTGGTTGAGCGAATTGCATGCGAGTGTTCTGCCTTCGTCAGGAACCTGGCGCGAAACATCCCAGGACCGTGCAGGAACCGCTGGCGGGTCCTGCCACTCCCGAGATCTTGCAATGGCCGAGCACGGCCTCTTCAGGCCGCAGACTTACGCGGACAACCTTGGGCGCCTCGTAGGGCTTGCCCGCCGGCCGTTCGTCCTTCGGCTTCTCTTGGCCATTCATGACGCTTCCCTGCTCATCCCTGATGCACCTGGCAGGAGCCGCACGAGCCGCTTTGGCATCCACCGGAGGATTGCAAGATATTCAATTCCTGCGCCGGGGCCGCGGTGCCGGACCGAGAGAGTGGTGTTGCCGTCTGATTGCGGATCCGCTCGGCGGATGTCTGCAATCCATCGTGCAGGTCGCCCGGCTTGCAGCATGCGCAATCGCCGTGTTCCGGAACCTCGTAGCCGAGCGCGTACGCGCGGAGATGGGCGACCCGGCACAGAAAATCCACGGGCGATTCCGGATCGCCACTTTCCAGCTCACCGTTCGCTGCGCACATGCTGCACAGCGATTGAATGCGGCAGCGGGTGCAGATCGTCGCTTGCTTGCGTTCGCGGTTTCGAATCTCGAGAAGCGGCCCTTCCCAGCCCTGCAAGAAACTTCCGTTTCGTATGTTGTAGCCTTCCTGGTGGGAAAGAACGCAGATGCTCATCTTGCCGGCCGGGTCCACGGCGCAGCCCCTGTGACCGCCGCCGCAACCGTAAACTTTGGATCCCAGCTGCTTCGTGCCGGTGGAGGACGCGCGGTCGTACTCGGCAAGGCGCCGGTATTCCTTCTCGCGCCGGGGATCGAGAAACTCGAGCGCTACCGCATCTTCCGGCGACAGCCGGACCGCCAGGGGGCTTTGCGAGCAATCAATGCGCGGATTGACCAGCGGATCGAATTTGAACTCGACGTGAAACTCTTCTTCCGCCAGCCTCTGCATCTCATAGACTTCGTGCTTGTTGATCGTGGTGGGCACGGTTTTGAGCTTCAGCGGCAATCCTCGATCCAGAAGCAGGCGGATTCCCCGCATGCAGCGGTCGTACGAGCCCGGAACCTGGGTCAGCGCTTCGTAGGTTTGTCGCGTCGCGCCGTAGAGCGTGATCTCGATAACAAGGGGGCGCCAGTCCGCAAGGTAGTCGGCGATCCGCGGCGTGATCAGCGTGCCGTTGGTGAACAGCGTGATCAAGAAGCCGCGCTTCTTCGCTTCCGTGTAGATATCGAGGAAATCCTTGCGTCCAAAAATCTCGCCTCCCGTGTACAGAATCCAGAGGCAGCCCGCGTCCACGAGCTCATCGAGCAGCCGGCAGTGCTCTTCGAACGTGAGCTCCTGCGCGCGAGCGCCGGCATCGTTCATCGGCAGGTTGTTGTAGCAATGGAGGCATGCGAGGGGACACCTCCGCGTCACCTCAATCGACACCTCGACCGGCGTACGCCGCCCAAAGTGACGTTCGTGAATCGCGCGGCTAAATGTGGCGTAAGTTGCGTCGTTCATCCCAAGCCCCGGCTGCCCCAGCCGTGGAAATCCCCCTGCGACTACTCTTTCTCGATGAGTCCCGCTTCGGTAAGCTCCGCCAGGAATTTCAATGTGTCCGCAATCGCGTCTTCTGAAGAGAGGCCGTATTCCGACTGGAGGTGCGCGGCCAAATCCGCGGCGTTTCGGTGGTCCTCGATCAGCGACCAGAGTCGCGTTCCGGATTCGTTGAAGGTGTAGATCGAATCCATGTCGGCAGCGCCGCGTCGTATCGGCACGACAATCGCCTCATCCGCCACCACCCGCGACACGACATTCCGGTTTCGCTGAATTCCCCCGTCCAAGCCTTCCCTCACAACGGACATGCTTTCTCCCCCGAGCGCGCACTCGTGTCACGTAACTTCATCATTTAGAAAGAGAATGGCTCACACCACTGCTCGCTAATAGAAGCAGTTTCTCTTCTATCTAAGCTATGCAGGGGTCGGTGCGGGCACAACAGCAAAGTGGTGCTAGGACGCCAAAACGTCACTCCTGTTGACTGAAACGACGCATCGGGCGCGGTCAAGCTGGTCAGCTGCTTCTTTCACAAAGCAGGTAGATGGGGTACTGGAACTACAAACCTACTCGCCGAAGCGGCGCATTTGGAATAACGACAAGGGATGCTTAGTGAGGTTCAGTGATGCGCGCCGCCGGTGAGTTCGCGGACGATGTCGCCGACGAAACCTTTGGCGTCGCCGAAGAGCATCAGGGTGCGGTCGAGGTAGTAGAGCGGGTTGTCGATCCCGGCGAAACCAGGATTCATGCTGCGCTTGATCACCATCACGGTGCGAGCCTTGTCCACGTCCAAGATCGGCATTCCATAGATGGGGCTGCTCGTGTCGGTCCTCGCAGCGGGGTTGGTTACGTCGTTCGCCCCGATAATCAGCGCAACATCCGTCTGCGGCAGGTCCGAATTGATCTGATCCATCTCGAGCAGCCGGTCATAGGGGATATCCGCCTCGGCCAACAGGACGTTCATGTGTCCGGGCATCCGGCCTGCCACGGGATGGATTCCAAACTTCACGTCCACGCCCTTCTTCGTCAAAACGTCGTAGAGCTCGCGTACCTTGTGCTGCGCCTGGGCCACGGCCATTCCGTATCCCGGCACCACGACCACGCTGCTGGCCGCGCCGAGGATTGCCGCTGCCTCCTCCGCCGTGGCGCTCCGAACCGTTCTCGCCTCGCCCACCGCTACGGCCGAAGTCTGCACCTGCCCAAACGCCCCGAACAACACGTTGGTGAACGAGCGGTTCATGGCTTTCGACATGATCACCGAGAGGATCAAACCGGAAGACCCATCCAGCGCCCCTGCCACGATCAAGAGTTTGCTGTTCAGCACAAATCCCATCGCTGCGGCCGAAAGCCCGGCGTAGGAGTTCAACAGGGAGATCACCGTCGGCATGTCCGCTCCGCCGATCGGAACGATCAACATCACGCCGAACACCAGAGCGATTCCCACCATCGCGGGAAACAGATTTCTGTGGCCGGGATGCAGAACGAGAATTACAGCGAACGCAACTGCCACAGCGAGCATTCCGAGATTGACGAGATTTTGGCCTTTGTACGTGATCGGCCGCTGCGGCAAAATTTCCTGAAGCTTTCCCGCGGCCATCAAACTGCCGGTGAACGTCAGGCCCCCGAGGATGACCTCCATCGAAAGCACGGCCATCGTGAACTTGGGAACATTTGGCGTCCGCAGATAAAACTCCGCCGTACCGACGAGCGTGACGCAGCACGCACCGAACGCGTGGCTGACCGCGGTCCGCTGCGGCACGGCGGTCATCTGGACCATCCCGAGCGGCACGCCGATGATCGCGCCCAGCACCAACGCGATGGCGATCCACTCGTAGCTGATGATGCCGCGCTCGAACAGCGTCCCCACGATGGCGAGACCCATGCCGATCTCGCCGGCCAAAACTCCCCGCCGGGCCGTGGTCGGGGCGCTCAGCCACTTCAGCGAAAGAATGAAGAGGGCCGTGGCAACCAGATAGACGATTTCGAGCCAGTTGAATCCAGGTAGTGTCATGGTCATTATTTCTGGGGGCGGCTGGACTTGAACATCCTGAGCATGCGGTCCGTGATCAGGAATCCGCTAACGACGTTACTGAATGCGGCAACCACGGCGATCGTGCCGAGGATCGTCGCCAACTTCGACTTGCCTTCACCGACCATCACGATGGCGCCCACGACGGCGATCGCGTCGAGGGCGTTCGTCAGGGACATCAGCGGCGTGTGGAGCAGCGGCGATACCCGCTTGATCACCTCGAATCCAATGAAACCCGCCAGCATGAACACGAACAGACTATTGATGAGGACGTCCGCCGACATATCGCCGTCTCCTTATGCGCTGCCCTGAACCGCCAGGGCCGGCATGGAAAAGAACTCCCGTGTCCTGGCGTTCACCAGTTCTCCGCCGCGCGTCAGCAGCGTTTCGCGAACGATCTCGTCACTGAGATTGAGATTCAGCTTGCCATCCTTGACCATGTTCAGCAGAAACGCCGTGAGATTCCGCGCGTACATCTGGCTTGCATGGTACGGCACCGTGCTCGCGAGGTTGATACGGCCGATGAGTGTGACGCCGCTCTCGACAATCGTCTCGCCCGAGCGCGTGAGCTCGCAGTTCCCTCCCCGCTCGGCGGCCAGATCGACGATCACGGAGCCCGGGACCATTCCCCGAACCATCTCGGCCGTCACGAGAGTCGGCGCTTTCTTGCCGGGTATCACGGCCGTCGTGATTACGACGTCGTTTTCCGCCACGACCTTCCCCAACAACTCCCGCTGGCGCGCGTAAAAGGCGTCATTTTGCGCGGTGGCATAGCCGCGCGCGTCCTGCGCGTCCTTCGCTTCGATCGCCAGTTCGACGAATCGTGCTCCGAGGCTTTGCACCTGCTCCTTCACCACGGGCCGGAGATCATATGCGGAGACAACCGCGCCTAGCCGCTTCGCCGTCGCGATAGCCTGAAGCCCTGCCACACCAACGCCGAGGATGAGCACGCGCGCGGGAGTAATCGTTCCCGCCGCGGTCGTAAGCATGGGGAAAAATCGCGGAAGTGTGTCCGCCGCGATCAGCACGGCCTTGTAGCCGCAAGCAGTCGCCATCGAGGAAAGCGCATCCATGCTCTGCGCGCGCGTCGTGCGCGGCATCATCTCGACCGCAAAGGACGTCACGCCCGTGCCGGCAATCTCCTGCACGATCTCGCGCGATCCGAGCGGCCGCAGAAAACCCATCAGAACTTGATCGCGCCGCATGAGCGCGACATCGGCCTTGCCCGTCCTGTCATTCGAGCCGTAGCACAGCACCTGCACAATTACATCCGCCGCGCCGAACACTCCCGCGCGATCCGGCGCAATTTTTCCGCCCTTGTCCACGTACGCAGCATCCGGATAACCGGCTTCGACACCCGCGCCCTTCTCGATGATGACTTCCACCTTGGCCTTGGCCAGGCTGGGGATGACCGCCGGAACCAGCGCCACGCGCCGCTCTCCCGGAAAGGTCTCTTTGGGTACGCCGACAATCACTGCCTTCTCCTCCGACGTCGTTTACAAAGCGCCCTATTCTATACAAGTCGCGGGATAAATCCACCGGAAGATGTCTGGATCTGGCCCGACTGTCAGGAGCCACATGCTTGCGGTCGTTCCGGTGGATAATGGAATCGGCTGTGATACCGTCGCGTGTCGCAGGGTGCAACTCATGAGACTTCGCCTAATCGTCCTCGCGGCTGCGTTTCTTCTACTGGCCGCCCAAATGCCTCAAGAGGGCGTCATCGATATGGACGGCCAGACCTTCTCTCCACCCGATCCGCGTGAGAAGGCCGAGTGGACCTTTGCGCGTTTCCACTACGATCTCGGGGATGAATTCGGGTATGGGCGCTTCGGCTTCCAGCGGTGGGCCGCGGATTGGCCGAAGGCGGATCGCCAGTTCATCCGCGGTGTGCGCCGCCTCACGCGAGTGCAGACTCGGTCAACCGAGCAGATCGTGGACGCCAATAGCGACGATCTCTACAACTGGCCCTGGATTTACATCGAAGACGCCGGCGGCTGGATTCTGTCGCGGGCCCAGGCTGCGCGCTTGCGCGAATATCTGTTGCGGGGCGGCTTCATGATGGTCGACGACTCCCACGGCGACTCCGAGTGGCAAGTGATGGCCGCGGGCATGCGGATGATCCTTCCGGATCGCCCCATCGAGGATTTGGCGAATCAGGACGAAATACTTCACGTCGTCTACGACCTCGACGACCGGGTTCAAGTGCCAGGAACGCGTTTCATCTGGGGACGCTGGCGGTACACCGCCGACAGCGCAAAGCCACGTTGGAGCGCCATACGGGATGAGAAGGGACGCATCCTCGTCGCGATCTGCCACAACTCGGACGTAGGCGACGCCTGGGAATGGGCCGACAGCGCCGAATACCCCGAGCACGCGGCGTCCGTTGCGTACCGCATCGGAGTCAACTACATCATATATGGGATGACGCACTGATCGGGATGAGATCCCGCGAGGCGGTTCCGCGCTAGCAGAAGGCCGCTACTACTGCGATTGCGATCCGCCCGCCGGTGCATCGACGCTGTCGCCGATGGCGTCGCCACTCACCACCAGCTCGACGCGGCGGTTCTGCTGGCGCCCCTCCGGCGTGTCGTTTGAAGCGACTGGTTTCGTCTTGCCGAATCCGCGAGCGGTGACGGCGGTGGCCGGGACGAGCTGGTCCACCAGATAGTCCCGCACCATGCCGGCGCGCTGCTCGGAGAGTCGCTGATTGAAATCGTCGCCACCCACGCTGTCCGTATGACCCTCCACCTGAATCTTCAGTCCCGGATACGCGAGGAGAATGCCCGAGATCTTGGCGAGCTTCTCGCGCGCGGCCGCCCGCAGCGTGTAGCTTCCCGTGTCGAAGAGCACATCGGACATGTTCACGATGAGCCCGCGGACAGTGTCATGCGTTTGCAGGATGCTGCTCAGTTGCGCCAGAAGCTGCTTGCGCAGCTCGCCCTTCTCGGCTTCCGCCTGGGCGGCCGCTTGCCTCGCCTTTGCCGCGTCGGCTTCAGCCTGGGCCTGCTGTTGGGCGGCTTGTTGCGCCATTCTTTGCGCTTCCTGCTGCTGAGCAAGAGCTGTTGCGCGGGCCTTTTCAGTTTCAGCCTCAGCGGCAGCCTGTTGCTGCCCGGCGAGCTGCGCAGCTTTCTCCGCTTCCTGCTGCTGAGCGAGAGCCGCGGCGCGGGCGGCGTCGGCTTCCGCCTTGTCGCGCGCGGCTTTTTCCTGTTCGAGCTGGGCTTCGAGTTTCGCCTTCTCCGCGTCCGCGGCCTGCTGCTTCGCGAGAGCTTCACGCGCTTCCGCCGCTTTGCGCTCGGCTTCCTGGCGTTCGTCGTCCAGACGCTTCATCGTGATCGAGAGGGCGTCCTGCGCGGTCTGCACCGCTTCCCGCGCAGTCATATCCACATCTTTCCGAACCGCCTTGTGCTTCTGAGAATCCTCGGCCTGCTGGAGATACTGCTGCGCTTTCTGAAAGCTGGGTCCCGCGTACTTTTCCGAACCCGCCGCCTGCGCGATCTGCATCGCATTGCGGGCTTCATAGAGGCTGAGCGGCACCCGCGGATCGAGCCGCGCAACGTCGCTACCGGTGGTGATCGTCGAATACTGGCCGCGTTGCAGCAGGTCGAACTTGGCATCGACCTCCTCCACGCTACCTTCCGTATCCGGCCGGACCGAGTTCTCGAGCACCACCACGTCGCTCGGCTGCGTCACCGCGAAATACGGCTCCGCCGTCACGATCATGGCAAACGCCTGAAACGCGGCGGCGCCGTCCACCTTGGCCTTCATGCCGTTGAGCTGCAGCTCACCCAGATTCGAGGCGCGGCCTTCGGGAGTGATCGCCCAAAGCACGTACGTCAGGAATTGCGGGCCGTACTGCGTCGCGGGCAGGAGCTTGTCAAATTTCGCGGAAATGCTGACGACGCCCTTCTTGCCTTGCACCTGTGCCTCGCCTTTCGCGAATGGCATGAGAATGGTGCCTTTGAAATCCACGGGCGTCGAACCCTTAGCGTGGCTGTAATTGATCGCCTTGGTCGTTCGCGCGACCACCGTAACGCGATAGAGCGGGCTCGACTGGCCCGACGCGCTGGACTGATTCGCCTGCGTCGCCTGGATTTGTGTGTCGGGCGCCGGCTGCTGCGCCTGGGCATACAACCGGCCCGGCGCTAAAAGGGCGGCCATCAACCCGCCCAGCGAAACTGCCAGACACACGGCCTTGCTACGACTACTCATGCGAGTTCCCCTTTTCGGCGCCATTTCCAAACTCTTGATTCCAAGCCTAGCAGCAGCCGGGGCGGGCATCGCGAGCAGCTGACGACCCTGTGCTCAATTTGGCAGCCACAGTGGGGTGTTCCGTGCCGGCTGCGGGACGCGGGCGCCTAATGCGCGGGTTCAAGGACTAGCTTCTGGACGCGCCAGTTCAGAAGCTCGGCGACGTACAGCTCGTTTTCCGACGGACACGCAATCTCGTGAATCCAGCCGAACTGCTTGGGCTGCTTCCCCGATTCGCCGAGTACGCCCAGCACCGCTCCGTCAAGGCTGAGCTTGTAGATTCGTCCCGGGAAGGCGTCCGAGCTGTAGAGCACCTGCTTCGGTCCCGGCGTGATGCAGATTGCCCATGGCGCGCCGGGGGCCATCGTCCCCGTGGTCGCGGCGGGTTTGGGGCCGATCGCCGGACGCGCGTCCGGCGGGACCGGAACATCGATCGTAATCTGCCGGAGGAATTTGCCATCGCCGTCGAAGACTTGAATCCGCCGGTTGCCGCGGTCCGCGACATAGACGCTCCCCTGCGCATCGACCGCGATGCTGTGCGGCGTATTGAATTGTCCCGGCCCGTCGCCGGGCTCGCCCCACGACTTCAGCCAGTTGCCGTTCTTATCGACCTTCGCGATGCGCGAATTGACGTAGCCGTCGCTGATGTAGGAATTGCCGGCCGCGTCCCACGCCACGTCGGTCACTTGCCGGAACATCCCGTCAACGGGCGGCAGCGGCGGGCGCACGTGTTTCAGCGGACCAGTTCCTTCGTCCGACGCTTCCTGTTTGCGCCCGAAAACCATCACCACGCGGCCCGCCGGATTGAATTTGATTACCATGTCCGAACCTTTGTCCGTGACCCATATGTTGTCCTCGGGATCGATCTTCACCGTGTGCGCAAACGACCAGGCGTACAAGTTGTGCCCGATCTCGCGCAGGAAGCGGCCGTCCGCGCCGAACTCCAGAAGTTGCGCGGCGGCAGCCCCGTATGCCGCCCCGGTCGCATTGCCGCGCGAAAAGACGAAGACGTGCCCTTTTGAATTTACCGCCACGCCCGCGACTTCCCCGAAATACAAGTCGGGCGGCAGCTTCAGAAAGTCCTGAACCGAGCGGTAGCGGATCGCCGGCGCCTGTTGTTGTTGCGCATGAGCCGCGGCGGTGAAGACGAAGATGACGAGCATTGCAAGAGCGGAGCGTCGCATAAAGCCTCCCATCGAAATCGGCGGCACAGTGACTTTCGCAGTCGCAAGGGTATAATACGCGCCGCTCTGCTGGGAAGCTGTCGGGCGTCCGCGCCGCACGCGAGACCAGACGTTACAGTCCCAGGAGGATCACATGGCCGAAACTCGAAGCGAACGAGTCGTGAAACGTTTCTTCAAGACGCTCAGCACCGGGAACCTCGAGCGCTTGCGTGCGCTGCTTCACGAAGACGCGACTTGGACCGTCATGGGGACCGGAATTCCGGGCGCGGGAGAAAAGAAAGGGCGCCACGCGATCATTGACGAGTTTCTCGGGCCGGCGCGCGGCATGTTCGTTCCCGGGGATCCGAAGATTCACCTCGACCGCGTGATTTCCAAAGGGCCCGTCGTTGCGGTCGAAGCGCGGGGACTTGGACGCTTCAAGAACGGCAAAGAATACAACAATCGCTACGCGTTCATGGTCGAAGTGAAGGGCGACAAGGTTTTTGCTCTGAAGGAATATATGGACAGCTACCACGTGAGCACGCTCGTGTAGAAGTTGTCGCGCCGCTGCTCTGTGAACATCAAGCCCCGCCGAAGACCGTAACCCCGCCATCGATTCGCAAGACTGCTGCCGTGATGAAGGAAGCCTCCGCCGATGCCAGGAACACGGCCGCCGCCGCGACATCCTCCGGAGTGCCCAGGCGGCCGAGCGGCGTACGCTGCCGCCGGGCCTCGTAAAGGGCATCGTTAAAGTTGTTCAACTCGCGCGCTCCCGGTGTCGGCACCGTACCCGGACAAACGGCGTTCACGCGGATTCGCCGCGGGCCGAGCTCGACGGCAAGCGAACGAGTCAGCGACGATACGCCGCCCTTAATAGCCGAATAGACCGTTGAGCCGGCCACACCGAGTTCCGCCGCGGGCGACGTGTTGTTGATGATCACGCCGCCGCGCTCTTTATCCATGTGGAGCAGAGCCGCTTGCGCACTCCAGATGAGTGACTTCAGGCCGACCGCGATCATCCGTTCGCACGTATCCTCCCGCACTTCCGAGACCGGCTCGCGACGGAATACGATCGCGTTGTTGGCCACGATATCGAGGCGGCCGAATTCCGAAACGAGCTGACCCACGGCGCGAAGCACGTCGTCTCGCCGGCTGACGTCGATTGGGAAAGCGCGCGCGGCCCCTGAACTTGTTTCGATCTCGCCGACGGTCGCTTCGGCGGTAGCCCTGTCGATTTCCGCCACGCCTACAATGGCGCCTTCTGATGCAAATGCGAGCGCCATGGCGCGCCCAATTCCGCGCCCGGCTCCCGTGACGAACGCAACCTGCCCGTTGAGACGCGACATCGTTTCGCTCCCGATAGAATCTAAGACCGAGTGGAGACGGCTGAAGCAGAGACCTTTATTGCTTCTGAAGTGGTGCCAGATGATTGGCCTTCCTTGATGAGGTCGGCTCCCTTTTCGGCGATCATGAACACCGCCGGCGCGGGACCCGCGGACGGCAGCGCCGGCATGATCGAGGCGTCGATCACTCGCAGCGATTCGATGCCGCGAACGCGCAATCGCTCGTCTACCACAGACATGGCGTCCTGCCCCATCTTGCACGTGCCGCTGGGATGGCAAAACGTGTTGGCCGATTTGTGCAGGTACTCGCGGATGTCATTGTCGGTCCGGCAGGCATCGCCCGGCGAGTCCTCGCCCAAGATGCGAGACTTGATCGGCTCGGTCTGAAAAATCCGCCGCACAATTTTCACTCCGGCAAGCAGTCCTTCTTCGTCGCTTGCCACTGACAGGTAGTTCGCATACATCGCCGGCGCTTGCCGCGGATCGGCGGACTTCAGGAGCAGGCGTCCTCGCGATTTGGGGCGAACGTATGCAACGCCGCCGGTCACTCTCGGTGTGGGATCGGGAGCGATCTTTCCACTTGTGTCAAAGACGTGGCTCATCGGGCGGAAGACGATTTGCAGATCGGGACAAGGAGCGTCCGCCAGTCCGCGCGCCAGAGCGGTAGCCTGGGACGCACCGTTCGTCAGCGGCCCTCGCTTCGCGAGATAGTAAGTGATGGCGTGCCAAGCCACACGGAGCCCGCTCAACTGCGGGTTGAGCGAGTTCTCCGGCGCAGTCCTGTACGTACACGTAGTGTACGGATGATCGTGCAGGTTTTCTCCGACGCCGGGCACGTCCGCCACCACGGCGATCCCATGCTCCTGTAAATGCCGGCCGGGGCCGATGCCGGAAAGCATGAGAAGCTGCGGAGAGCCGATTGCGCCGGCCGCGAGAATCACTTCGCGCGTTGCGAGCACCTTCTGGATCGCGCCATTCCATTCGTATTCAACGCCGGCCGCCTTGCGTCCTTGCAGAAGCACGCGTCGAGCAAACGCGGAAGTTTCGACCACGAGATTGGATCGCCCCGATGCGGGACGAAGATATGCTTCCACCGAGGATTGGCGCACGCCTTTGCGCACCGAGTTGGGCATAAGGCTGATGCCTTCGGAAACGGCCCCGTTGAGATCGTTGCTCGCGGGCAAACCGGCGCGCACGCCTGCTTCGATAAACGCGCGCGTAATAGGATGGACGTAAGTGGGATAGTTCACCGCGAGCATGCCCGCGCGATTACGGGACTCGACGGGCAGGTCTTCGCGCCGCTCCATCTTGTTGAAGTAGGGCAGCACGTCCGACCAGCCCCAGCCGATATTGCCGAGCCGCCTCCAGCCATCGTAATCCTCGGCCTGACCGCGGACGTAGGCGCTGCCATTGATGGAGCTCGATCCGCCCAGGACCCGTCCACGCGGCCAGAAGATCGGACGATCGTTGAGTTTTGCTTCGGGCTCGGTGTAATAACCCCAGTTGAGCGTCGGATGGGTGAAGAGCTTGCCCATGGCCAGCGGCATCTTGATCCACGGGCTCGTCGGCTCAGGCCCAGCCTCGAGCATCAGGACGCGGACACCAGAGTTTTCCGTCAGGCGGTTGGCAAGCACGCAGGCGGCGGTGCCGCCGCCGACGATGATGTAATCGAAGCTGCGAAGACTAGGCATGGGCGCGGGACTTTAGTCCGTGGAGAAGCGCCAGCTTTGCGCGTCGCGCACGATCCGCCCAACCGGATCGTTGAAGTGAACGGCGAACATGCGCACTGGGCCATCTCCATAGCGCGCAATGAATTCGCGGCGCGTCTGGCGCGACATCTCCTTGTCGACGCAACCGACCGAACAGATTTCCGGCTCTGCAAGCTGAATCGGATTGTGGAAGACGTCGCCCGTGACGATTGCTTCCTGCCCGCGGGAAGAGACGCGCACGCTAACGTGTCCTGGCGTGTGACCATGCGAGGGCTCAAGCCAAATCTCGTCCATCAGGCGATGGTTCGTCTCGACGAAATCGGCGAGGCCGGCGTCGAGAATCGGCTGAACCGAATCGAGAATGTGCCTCACATCGTGGCTTTTTTCTTTCAGGACTTCTTGCCAGTATGCCCACTCGCGGCGGCCAAAAAGATAGCGCGCATTCGGAAACGTCGGCACCCAGCGGCCGTTTTCAAGGTGAGTGTTCCAGCCGACGTGATCGAAGTGCAAGTGAGTGCACAGGACTGTGTCGATGGACGCGGGATCAAAACCGGCCACTTTGAAATCTTCGAGAAACGCCGTCTGAAGATTTTCGCACTGCGGGACCTCCCGCCCCCGCTCGTTCCCGACGCACGTATCGATCACAATCCGCCGGCCGTGAATTTCGAGCACGAACGCTTGAACCGCGAGAATGATCTGCCCCTCGGGCGTGACGAAGCGCGGCACGAGCCAGTCGTATTTCTTGTAGTGTTCGGCGGTTTCGGCTGGAAAAAGCGGCGCCCAGGGAATCCGATCCGCCGTTTCCATGATGCTCGTGACCTTCACGTCGCCAATTTGCCAGCGGCGTATGCGCGACTCGCCTTTTTTGTCCGGTGCGGCCGGCGCGGCGCCGGAATGACCTATGGCGGCGCCAGCCGCGTGAAGCCCAGTGCCTGCTTTTATTGGATCCATTCGCCTGCTCCTTGACCATCGGAGAGCTACGGTGGTCCTCATGTATCACGCACTTGCACTTCGGCGCAAGCCGCACGCACGGCTCAGCGAGCAAGCGAGCGCGAGCGGCGGCACATTCCATATTCAACTTGCAAAGGCGGGAGGACAACCTAGAATGCTGGCCTTGCGATGGGTGGCTCGGCGAGCTTCGTTCCGGAGACCCGGGTGCGGAAGAATCAAGAATTCTACGGTTGGACGCTGCTTGCTGTTTTGTTCTCGCTGGATTTCGTCAACATGGGATTCCCCGTTTACGGCGGGACCGTCATCAATAGCTACATGCTGCATCAGATGCAGATGAGCCGCAGCACCCTCGGCCTGGGACTCACGTTATCCAACCTGTTCGTCGGCTTGTCCGCTACGTTTGTGGCGGGGTCGATTCTGAAGCTGGGCATTCGCAAAACTTTCGCAATCGGATCCGCGCTCATCTGCGCGGGTTCATTGTTCCTGGCATTCTTCGCATCCAAGCCCTGGCACTATTTGCTTGGTTATGGCGGGATTATCGGCGTCGGCATGGGCTTCGGCACGCTGGTTCCAGCGGGGACCGCTGTGACCCGATGGTTCAAGCGCTACCGCGGAAGAGCAATGGGTATTTGCCTGGGCGCTTCGGGAATCGCGGGCTTCGTGGTCGCGCCGGTGCTCAACAAAATGCTCGAGGCAAGCGGCGGCAACTGGCGCGTAGGTTGGCAGATCGGCGCGGGCGTCGCCGTTATTTCCGGGATCATGGCGTTGCTTTTCGTGAAAGAGCGCCCGGAGGATTTGGGACAGGTCGTCGACGGAATTCCGGAAACAGAATCGGAGCGCCAGCCGCGCGCTTCGCACGCCCCGCGTGAATTGATTACGACATATTCGTGGACTCCGGCGGAAGCCTACAGAACTAAATCCTACTGGCTGATCGTGATCGCGGGAATCACCTGTCAGTATCCGCTCTTCTTTTTCATCGCCCATTGGATTCTGCACGCGCGCGGCGCGGGGATTCCTGCTTCCGAGGCGGCTTGGACGATGAGTTTGTTCGCAATCGGCGGCATCACGGGGCGGCTGATCGGCGGGTGGCTGATGGACACGATCACGGGCCGCTACGCGTTCATGATCGGGCTTTGCCTCTACCTCGTCGGCTCGTTCCTCGCCATAAGAGTGAATTCAAACGCGCTTGTCATCGCTTTTGCCGCCGCAATATTGTACGGGCTGGCTTTCGGCTGGACGTTCACGTGCATGAATACTTGCACGGCCCACTTCTACGGCTCAGTGGCTTTTCCCAAGCTGAATGGAACGATGATTCTGCTGACGTCTGTGATCGGCTCGCCGGCCGGAGTTATCGGAGGGAAAATCTTCGACACGTACGGCGGCTACGCGCGGGCATTTGAGCTGAACGCCCTACTTGCCGCGATCGGCATTATTGCGATGGCTTTCGCGACCATGCCTCGCCCCCGAACTACGACGGTCGCACCGGCGAAGGTTGCGTGAATGATGGATATCCGTGGCAAACCCGGTCGTGCGTGCGGGAACTTGCCGTAGTGCCATCGTCGCTTCAACTAACCATGTTCAGATTGCCGCCGAGACGGCGATGTCGGACAAGCGTTGGAACCGCTCGATGTTATCCCCTTCGTTCATGACACCCGCCGACAGGCAGACGAAGGTCATGTCGCGCTCCGGATCCACCCAAAAGATCGTACTGCCCAAGCCAAGATTGCCGAAGGTCCGCGGCGAGGTCAGTGTTCCGAAGTGATGATGGCAGACGGCCTCTCCGCGTAAAAAGAAGCCGATCCCGAGATAGGCCGGTGAAGGTTCCCAACCGCGCTCAAGCGCCACCGGCGTGAAGAGGTCGTTTGGCTTTTCGCCAGTCTGATTCCGCGTAGCCATGTCCAGGATCGTGGGCGAAACGATCCGCGCACCGTCGAGTTCACCCCCTCGGCGTAACATCTCCGCGAAACGAAACATGTCTGACACCGTGGAGATGCACCCGACCCAGGGCATCTCGGCGTTCTCTTCCTCAAAGGCACCGTTGGGGCCGAAGTTGCTGTGCCCCAGGTGATCGATCGGCGACTGATCGAGAAAGATGGGAACGATGTGGCGCGTCCGCAGATCTTTGCGAACGCCGACCGACGTGTCCTTCATCTTCAGCGGCCTCAGGATCTCGTCCTCGACCAACCGCCGGTACGAGCGCTTCTTGGGATCGGTCCGGCGAACTGCCTCGCCCATCAAGGCATGCGCGGCCATCGGCGCATAGGTCACAATTTTGCCTGGCTCCTCGATGGAGTGCACATTTGCGCAGATGGCCGCGACGATCTCGTCCAGCTTGTCGATGTACATGCCCGGGGCGGGCGTGAATACGCTTGGCAGCCCGGAGCTGTGCGTCAGGAGATGGTAGAAGGTGATCTGCTGGCGCAGCCCCCCGGAAAACTCGGGAATGATCTCCGAAACCTTTGTCGTCAACGCGAACTCGCCCCGCTCGATGGCCCGATACACGAGCACGTTCGTGATGGCTTTCGTGGTCGAGAAAAGACTGAAGACGGATTTCTTGGTTACCGGGCGCCTGTTCTTTGAATCGGTGTAGCCGATCGCTTCATGAAGGCCGACCACGCCATTTCGGGCCACCAGGATCACGGCGCCGTAATAGAGGCCGCGCTTGATATCGTCCTCTATCACTGCCTTCAGAAAACGAAGTCTGTCTGGCGCCAAACCATGCTTATTGGCTCGATGAACCATTCCGATGCGCTCCCTCTCGTCCTTCCGCTACGCAACAGTTTGTCATTGCGCGTAGCTTGGATTATCCGACTCGTACCCGCATTACTTGCGGAAAAGAAACGTCAGTAGAAAAATCACCAACCTGAAATTCAAGAGCTTCAGCGCGTTCCGCGCCTCCTGCGGAGTCAGCTTCGCGGTCATCGGCATGGAGCCGAAAACTTTCCCCTTCATCACCAGCTTGCCGCCCTCTTGCTCAAGCGACGTGACCTGCATCAGTTCGTTATTATCCTGCCCGAAGATTTTCATCATCGTTGCTGACCGATCTTGTCGAAATTGATCTTCAGGTCCTCGCACATCTTCATCGCGGTCGCGCGGCCCGCTCCGAACACGCCGCCGCCCGGATGCTGGAACGGACCGACGAGATAGAGCCGATCCACTCCCGGCACCGTGTTCTGGCCGAGATCGGGTGTCGGCCGGTGCGAGCCGGATTGATAGAGGTACGGCGCGGCACCATGAACGTCTCCCTTTTGAAAGCTTGCCGAGGCCCGCTCGATATCGAGCGGGCTATCGGCGACGTACGCGATGATATTTTCGGGCGTGATGTTCTCAACGTACGGCTCCATCCGCGAAAGCATCTTCAAGGCAAACGCGTCTTTGGCTTGATCCCAGAATTCCGGGCCGCCCTCCGGATGCGAGTACGGCACGTAGTCCCACACGTGCAATGTCGCCTTGCCGGGCGGGCAGCGCGTCGTGTCAAAGGTCGAAGGCGAGACAAGCCCGAGGAGCGAAGTGTCGGGGATGCGCCCGTAGCGCAGCGCATCGAAGAATTTCCGCAAGACGTCCATGCTCGCCGGCATTAACTCCGTGAAGTACGCCTGATTGGTGTGCGGGCCGGCCTTGAATCGGAGCGGCGCCTCCAGTGCGGCATGGACCGTGAAGCAGGAATTCGCGGAAAGCTCCACGCGTTCCGCGGCTCGAGCGACGCTGCCATTCAAACCGGGAATGAAGCGGCCAAGCAGATGCGGATGAATGGCGCCGATGACGGCGTCCTTCGCGGCGCATTCCGTCCCGTCCGCGGTGCGAACGCCGGCAGCGCGGCCATTCTTGACGATCACCGTCTCGACCGATGTATTGTTTAGAACTTTTCCGCCGTGCGTCTCGATGCACCGGATGAGCGACGCCGTAAGTGAACCGCTGCCGCCCACCGCCACGCCGATGCCGTAGGTCTCCATGAAGCCGAGAAAGACGAAAATGCCGATGCCGGTTCCCTTTTCCTCCGGGCCGGTCAGGTTTTCCGAGACCATGCGCGTGAAGAAGAGCCGGACTTTTTCGTTTTCGAAGTTCTCGACGATGATGTCGTACGGGCTTTTCTGCATCAGGGCGAAAAGCTCGCGGCCCTCCGCGCTCTGATCGAGCATCGCAAAAGTGGCGCCCAGCGGGATCGGCGGCGTGTAAAGCGAAGCCGATAGCATCGGCAGGTAGCGCGCGGACGCCTCCGCAAATCGCAGGAACGCGTCCGCATCCTTCTTCGAATACTGGGCGATATTCTGGTAAGTCTTGTTCCGGTCCCGGTGCAGCGCGAGCGTCGAGCCATCGTCAAACACGCACAGAAACGGCACGTCCGGATAAATGTATTTGAGCCCGTAGCGCGAGAGCAGCTTCAGCTCATCATTCTTGATGAGCGGATTGCCCTGAATGAAGATGTGGCCCGTGCTGAACCGGTCGTGCAGGTATCCGGGCCCCGTGAGCTCCGCCGTGACGACGCCGCCTCCGAACCACGCATTCCGCTCGAGCACGAGCACGCTTTTGCCCGCGGCCGCCAGATATGCGGCGGCAACCAGTCCGTTGTGTCCGGACCCGATCGCAACAATGTCGTAGCTTGTAGGCATCTATGGGCCCTTGGCCGCTGCGCGGGTTTTCTTGCCGAATCAGACCGCCACTGCCGATCGCGGCACGCGAGCATAGTACGCGACCGCTCTCAAGGCAACTGCCCGCGATATCACTTCGAGACCGAGACAACGGTCAACGAATGCAGCATCCGCACCGAGCGCGAGGCCTTGTGTTCGTGCGGCAGCACGAGCCGCAGAGGCCCGTCATTCTCGCCCAGCGCTGCGCCATTGAACGTGTCTGCTACAAGGATTTCCGAATCCGCGAAATCCGGATCGGCTTCCGCAACGGAGAGAACTGCGCGAAATCCATCCTTAGCCTCTGCCACGATGTACGCCGAAGCCGCCGCGCGCATCTGTCCTCCGCGTGGGACGCCCGCGCGCTTCAGCAGCTCTGCGAGCGGCACCCCTTCGTACGTTTCCTGATTGCCATCGTGCGGGTTCTTCAACGAGAACGTCTTGCGCGGCATGTGCCGCAGGTCGTCGAGTGAGAGCACGAGCGGCTTCTCAACGTCACCGGAGATCGTGAGCGCTGCTCCGGTGGAGGCATTAGCCGGAGGGCTCGTCTGCGCGCGCGCCGCAAAGTTTCCGCTCGAGGCCACCAGCAAAACTAGAAAGCTGAAAATCGTCCAAGTCCGCCGCAGTCGTCTCATCGTCGCTTGCCTCCAGGCCGCCTATTCTACACGCACTCCCCGCCGCGGATTCCACCGCGCCGGACTCCCCTCGCACCCACGGCCGTGACACCGCAAATGGCAACACCGCTGCAAAAGCATCGGGGAACAAGGTAAACTAACTGGATTCCGGAGGAACCGTGTCGCAGTCAAGTCCATTGCGTGTTGGATTCATCGGCTGGCGAGGAATGGTCGGCAGCGTTCTCCTGCAAAGAATGCGGGAGGAAGGCGATTTCGCGCGCCTCGAGCCTGTTTTCTTCTCGACCTCCAACATCGGCGGCGCGGCGCCCAAAGAGGCCGCGGGCGCACCTCTCAAAGACGCGAAGAACCTGCGCGACCTTGCCGCGTGCGACGTCCTGATCAGTTGCCAGGGCGGCGAATACACCACGGAAATCTATGCGCCCCTGCGCAAGAGCGGCTGGAAGGGATACTGGATCGACGCCGCTTCCACGCTGCGCATGAGTGACGACGCGGTCATCATCCTCGATCCCGTCAACGCGGATGTGATTCGGGATGGTCTCGCGCGCGGCTTGCGCGCTTTTGCCGGCGGCAACTGCACCGTCAGCCTGATGCTGATGGCCGTCGGCGGTCTGTTCACGGCGGGCCTGGTCGAGTGGATGACGACCATGACCTATCAGGCCGCGTCCGGCGCCGGCGCTGCCAAGATGCTCGAGCTGGTGAAGCAGATGGAATGCCTCACCGATCCCACTCGCGCGACGCCGTCGGAAAACGCGCTCGAAGTCGATCGAATGGTGATCGGCGCGCAGCGCGCCGCCTCGCTGCCGACCGCGGAATTCGGCGTGGCGCTCGCGGGCAGCCTGATCGCCTGGATCGACAAAGACATGCCCGGCGGCCAGACAAAAGAAGAATGGAAAGGCATGGCCGAAGGCAACAAAATCCTGGGCCTCAATCCGCCGGTTCCGATCGACGGCATCTGCGTGCGCATCGGCACCATGCGATGTCACAGCCAGGCGCTTACGATCAAGCTCAAAAAGGACGTCCCGATGGGCGAGATCGAGGGAATTTTGGCGGGTGCCAACCCGTGGGTGCGCGTGATCCCCAATACAAAAGACTCCACTCTGCGCTGCCTTACGCCCACGGCCGTTTCCGGCACGCTGAATGTGCCGGTTGGCCGCCTTCACAAACTGAATCTCGGGCCGGAGTTTCTCGGCGCTTTCACCGTCGGCGACCAGCTCCTATGGGGCGCCGCCGAGCCCCTGCGCCGCATGCTTGGGATGCTGCACGACCATCTCGGGAAGTAACTCTTCCCCCGGGTGTATAATCCGGCCGCTCCCCGGCGAGTGAAACTAGTCAGGCCGGACATGCGTATAAGCACGCAGGAGGAATCCATGCACCGAAAGATCTGTTTGATTTTAATTGCGGTGGCTGTGACGGCTTTGCCCGGCCTCGCGCAGACCTCGAAACTGAACGGCACCTGGAAGCTGAACAACTCGAAGAGCAACTTCGGCACGTTTCCGCCTCCCGCAAGCGAGACGGACTCCGTCACGATTACTGGTTCGGATTTCAAGCAGCAGGTGACGACCACGAACCAGCAAGGAAATCAGTCTTACACGCGCGCGTGCACGATTGATGGCAAAGATACCGTACTTTCTCCGGATAATCCGAATGCCCATATCGGCCGCATCACGCTTTCGAAGATCATGTGCGGGTGGCAAGGAAGCTCGCTGGTTGTCACGGAGACCGCCAGCTTGCAAGGCTCGGATTTGACCGACAAGCTCACGTTCTCGCCTTCCGACGACGGTAACACCATGACGATGGATTCGCACATCACGTCGGCGACGATCAACGGCGACAGGAAGCTTGTATACGACAAGGCCGATGCTTCTGCTGCTGCAATGGCCCCCGCCGGCGCAGCTCCCATGGCAGCCACACCGGGAGCAGCCGCGATGATCCACGCGGGCGGCGGCGATCCTCCCAACCTCAGCGGAACCTGGAAGCTGAACTTGACGAAGAGTAATTTCGGTCAGGGGGCCGCACCCGCCAGCCAGACCGACACGATTGTGGACAACGAGCCCTCGGTAAAGATTAATGCCGACCAAAAGGGTGGCTTCATGGGCGATACGAACATTACGACATCGCTCAGCACCGACGGCAAGGAAACGACGTCGCCGGGTATGGGCGGCAGCGAAGTGAAGAGCACCGCTCATTGGGAGGGAAACTCTCTCGTTGTCAACGCCAAGGCCGATTTTCAGGGCAGCCCCATCACAATCAAGGACGGGTACTCTCTCAGCGCCGATGGAAAGACGCTCACCGAAGTCACGCACGTCGAATCAGGCATGGGCAATTTCGACACGACAAGCGTTTACGACAAGCAATAGTTCAACTCGTTTCAGTGGGGCGTTCGAGGCACCGTGCTTCGGACGCCCTGCGCGCTTTGGGAAAGCGGTATTGCGCGTCACGCTAGAGCAATTGGCGAAAGCCGCGCTCCTCTTCGAAATCGCCTCCGGTACTAAACGCTCTTCGCAACTGGCGTCGCGATACGCGCGGACTTCTCGCCGCACAGCGTGCTTTTCTGGAGGACTCGCCGGCGGATGCGATGGACTCCGCCAATTTCAGGACTCCAGGACTTCCATCGTTTCCGCTTGACAAGTGGACGTATGGGTAGTACAAGGCGCGGCATGAGGCGTGCCGGGGGGCGCGCTCGTTCCTCGCACCACACCTAAAAATTAGGACGGAGGCCACATATGTTCAAGGTCCCGAAAGTATTTGCGTGCGCTTTCATTTGCGTTCTGGGTGGGATACTGCTTTTGGCAATCGGCGCGAAGCCTCTTGAGGCGCAAGCCGTCACGGGAAGTATTTCAGGCACGGTGACGGATGCCAGCGGAGCGGTGATCGCGGGCGCGGATGTCGAGGTCAAGAACGTCGCGACCGGCACCGCGCAGGACACCGTGTCGAATGACCAGGGACGATTCAGGGTGTCCGATCTGAATATCAGCACGTATGACGTCCAAGCCACGAAGCAGGGTTTTCAGACCGTTGTCCACAAAGGCATCATTCTTACTGTTGGCAGCCAACTGGTGGTCGATCTCAACCTGCCGGTGGGCCAGACCCAGCAGACGATCACGGTGGAGGCCACGGTTACGCAGGTGGAGACGGAGTCCACCGCCATGTCCTCCCTGGTGAACGAGTCGCAAATGCGCGATTTGCCGTTGAACGGCCGCAATTTCGAGCAACTGGTGGCTCTGGCCCCCGGCGTCACGCCGACCGGCATGGCACCGGGAGGATCTCTTTACGGAACGGGAGACAACTATTCGATCGCGGGAGCGAGAACCGAAGGGGAAGAATTCCTCTTGGACTACACCAACGTCTCCGATTTCTGGAATCACCAGGCCGGATCGGGCGCCATGGGCACCTCGCTCGGAATCGAAGCAATCCAGGAGTTTTCGGTACTGACGAATACGTATAGCGCGCAATTTGGCGGCAACGGCTCGGTGGTCAACGCGGTTTCGAAATCGGGCACAAACGACATTCACGGTTCCGCCTATGAATTCCTGCGCAACTCGGCTCTCGACTCGCGCAATTATTTTGATTACAACACGCAGAGAAAGCCGGACAAGCCGGAATTTCGCCGGAACCAGTTTGGCGGCAGCTTGGGTGGCCCGGTAAAGAAGGACAAACTCTTCTTCTTCGCGAATTATGAAGGTTTGCGCCAGGCGCTCGGCCAGTCGGTCGGTGATGTGGGCATTCCGGAACCCTACGTTGTGGGCGACGGCGTGACCGGCCAGCTCCCTTGTAGCGTGCTTTCGGGAGCGGCACCGGGTACCGCCTATCCCGGATGTCCCGCTTTTGTGGGAGGGGTGAACCCTGCATCGGGCACGCCGGGGAGCGCTTCAAACCCATTTGAAGGGGTACCCTTGGGCAGTGGTCCGGGTGCCCAGGCAGGCGCTGCGAACACGATAGCGGGGATCTTGGGCCTGTATAGCAAATACCAGCCTGCCCCGGCCGGCGCTGCCGATCTAGGCGGTTACTTCTTTACCACCACCCACGCCAGTCAGGTGCAGAGCGAAAACTACGTTCTGGGGCGCGTGGATTACACGCTTTCCTCGAAAGATTCCTTGTTTGGACGCTATGTGTCCGACCGCGCAAACAGCGTTCTTCCGTATCCAACATTCGGCTCTCTTATACCTTCGTGGCCGGAACAGGACCAAACGAGAAACCAATACCTCACTATCGAGGAGAAACATCTGTTTTCCAGCACGGTCGTGAACGAGGCCCGATTCGCTTTCGTCCGGACCTACGAGACTTCGGTCTCGACTGGAGCGACCTCTCCGCTTAACCTTTTTCCCGGCCGCGCAGGTGGCCAAGATGCTCTAGTAATCCCCGGCACCCTCGCCTCAGTCGGCGCCGGCATACTGACTCCCGACGAGCTCGTTCAGAACAAATTCGGCGGCGGGGATGATGTCGTCTGGACCCGCGGGGCGCATACGATTTCGTTTGGCGCGGAAATCACGAGAGTCCAATCGAATATCGACGCCCCCTTCATGTGGGGAGGGTTCTATCTCTTCACTACCATCCAGGGTTTCCTGCAGGGCTCGGATCTTTTTTCTTATGGCGTCCAGAATAGCCCGTACACGGACGTCCCGAATCGCTACTTCCGCGAAATCGATGTCACCCCGTACATTAACGACAGTTGGAAGATGTCTTCGCGCCTGACCCTGAATCTTGGCCTCCGCTACGAATACGGCACCGACCCCTCGGGATGGCCCCTCAACGCTATCCCGAACCCGCCGTATGGTAACGGAGGATTCACGCCGGAAAGTCACGTCTTTGCTACCAGCCCCAACAGGAAGAATATCGACCCCCGAGTAGGCTTGGCGTGGGATGTGTTCGGGGACCACAAGACCTCCCTCCGCGCCGGTTTCGGAATTTTCCACGATCCCATTGCCCCTCGTACCTACGCTTCTGCGTACTATTTCGCCCCTCCGTTCGTCTTTAGGCAAATCTTCTTCTCCGGCTTCCCAGACATGTTCGCGGGCCTTCCCACCCCGCCTCCGCCGAATGTCCCTCCAACAGGGTGTCCACCGGCGCCAAACTGCACGGCTATCCAGGACGGAGTTCCCTTCAACATAACCAATGCTCCTTATCAAGAGCAGTGGAATCTCAACGTGCAGCGGGATCTCGGCAAGGGAACGGTACTGACCGTCGGTTACGTTGGCTCGCGTGGTGTCCACCTGATGATTCAACGGAACGTGAATCCCGCGATTACGAATACGTCTCCCCTTGGTACAGGTGCGCCCTGCACGCCGACGCCGGCTAACTTGTCGAGTTGCTATTTCGGTCACTTCGTTCCTGCCGGGCCGTTTTCAGCCGTCGTTCCGTTTTCAAACCACATAAATAACAATTACAGCTATCTCAACGAGGGTCTCCCAGCCGGAAATTCCGGCTACAATTCGCTTCAGGTGAACTTGGTGCGCCGTGCAGCCAGGGGCGTCACCATGCAGGCCTCCTACACCTACTCGCATTGCATTGACGATGGTTCCGCAGCGTATGGTCCTGAGGGGGCGAACTCGCAGGGCCAGCTCGATCCCTACTACCCCGCGCTTGACCGTGGCAATTGCAATTTTGATCTCCGCCACAATTTCGTGGCCAACGTCATATATTTGTTGCCCTTCCACGGCAACAGGCTCATCGAAGGCTGGCAGGTCAGCGGGATTTTCACGGCCCAGACTGGCTCTCCGTTCACGGTGACCGACGGCTTCGATCAAGCTGGCGTAAATTCCAATGCCGCGACCCCGCGTCCCAATGTGGTCCCTGGCTGCAATCCATATATCGGAAAGAGGGAGCTTAATATCGCCGCAGGCCTAGTCGAGCCGTTGTGGTTTAATACGAACTGCTTCGCGATTGAGACAGCCGGCACGCTCGGCAACCTGGGGAGAAACACACTCGTCGGTCCCCGCTTTATCAACATGGATTTCGCCCTGCTGAAGAACACCAAAATCACCGAGCGGCTCCAGGCGCAATTCCGCGCGGAGTTCTTCAACATTGCGAACCGCACGGATTTCCTTCCTCCACTGGGCGGACTTTTCACCGGTTCTAACACGACGGGCGGAGGGAATGTCAATCCGAATGCTCCCTTCCTTGGTGAGACGCTGCCCAACACCCAGCGCGAGATCCAGTTCGCGTTGAAATTGCTTTTCTGAGCGAGTACGCGGAAGAGGTCTCTGTCGGCCCGGGGCTGGAGGTTTTCCTCCTGCTCCGGGCCTTTTCTTTGTGCTCTGTTTTTCGCTAAAGATCTGAACTCTTCCGCAGACTTGAACGACGCCATCGCGCCATCTCCTGAACGCTCAATTGTGCCAAAACAATCTGAATTACATCCGAAACGCCTTTTCGCGGTGTACACTCGGGGCCGGAATTCCGGGCGGGAAGCTCTAACGCGGAGCAGGTTCACACCACCATGGCCGGCACATCGCAAGCGCTCACCATCAGCGACGTAATCGACCAGCGGTCGATGAGCCGTTTTCAAATCTGGACCGTGGTGCTCTGCGGCGTGGTGCTCACTCTCGATGGCTATGACGCGCAGACCGTCGGCTTTCTTGTACCCTCAATCTCCCAAAGCACTGGAATTCCCGTTCACAGCTTCGGTCAGATTCTATCCTCCAGCCTGCTCGGCCTGATGCTCGCCGCGATGGCGACCGGCCCGATCGCCGATCGATGGGGCCGCAAATGGCCGATCGTGATCTCCGCGCTCAGCTTTGCGGCCTTTTCTCTGCTGACGGCGCGCGCGACGACCTACAACCAACTGCTCGTCTATCGGTTCCTCACAGGTCTGGGTCTCGGTGGCGTCATGCCCAATGTAGTCGCCTTGGCCTCGGAATATATCCCGAAGCGTCTGCTTTCGGCGGTCGTCACCGTCCTGTTCATGGGCATGCCTCTCGGCGGGACGATTTGCGGTTTGCTCAGCTCCGCAATGATCAGGACTTGGGGCTGGCGATGGGTCTTCTACATTGGCGGCGCCGTGCCCCTTGTGATCGCGCTGTTCTTGATCCTGATGCTTCCGGAGTCGGTTCAATTCCTGGTCGTGCGCGGCAAAGATCCACAGAAAGTCCGAGAGATTCTTTCGCACATTGCACCGCAACTCGCGGCCGAAGGCGTCACTTTTCGCCCAGCCTCGCGCGACGCGCTGCGCAAAGGCGTTCCCGTGAAGCACCTCTTCACCGAAGGCCGCGCCGCCGGCACGATTCTCCTTTGGATCCCCAATTTCATGAACCTCCTGATCCTCTACTTCATCAACGGCTGGCTGCCCGCTTTGCTGAAGGAATCTGGCATGTCCGCGTCGGCGGGCGCGACAGCGACGGCGTTCATAAGCTTTGGCGGTATTTTTGCCTGCCTGTTCGAGGGCACGCTCATGGACCTTTACGGAGCCTATCGCATCCTCCTGATCGAGTTCGGATTCGCCACTCTGTTCCTTGGCGCGCTGGCCTTCGTCTCCCGTTCCTTTCCGCTCGCGCTGGCAGTGACATTTGCCACTGGATTCCTGGTGATCGGAGCGCAATCCGGCATGAACGCGCTGGCCGCGAAGTTTTATCCCACATCCATCCGCTCCACTGGCGTCGGCTGGGCGCTGGGAGTCGGCCGGATCGGCTCGATCGTGGGTCCCCTCCTGGGAGGAATGCTCCTCACGATTGGATGGAAGCCGCGCGAGATTCTTCTCTCCGGAGCCCTTTCCGCTGTCTTCGCCTGGATTGCAATCGCGCTGAGCAAAAGCGTTCGAAAAAACGCGACCGCATACACTCGGGACGATCTCTCGAAGCGCACACCTTTGGAGGAGGAAGTTCGCGTATGACCGCGCCCTCTCGTCCGGCGTCCGCAGACGAATTGAACGCGCGAAAAGCATTCTACGATCAGATCGCGCGGCAGAATCTCGCGCCGCTCTGGGAACGCGTCAGCGGCCTCGTCACGCGCTCGCCTCAACCCGCCGCGCGCCCTCTGCACTGGAAATATTCCGTCGTGCGTCCGCATCTGCTCGCCGCGGGATCCCTGCTCTCCGCCAAGGAAGCCGAGCGGCGCGTGCTCATTCTGGAAAATCCCGGCCTGCCCGGGCGGTCCCAAGTCACGGATTCCCTCTTCGCGGGCATCCAGCTTCTGATGCCGGGCGAGCGGGCTCATGCCCATCGCCATACGGCGAGTGCGCTGCGCTTGTTTCTCGAAGGCTCGGGCGCCTACACCGCCGTGAACGGCGAGCGCACCAACATGGAGCGCGGCGATTTCGTCATCACGCCCAGCTGGACGTGGCACGATCATGGAAACGACGGTCCCGATCCTGTCATCTGGCTCGACGGACTCGACGTGCCCATCGTCAATCTGTTCGATACGAGCTTTTCCGAAGGCAGCGAAGCAACGCAGATTCCCGTCTCGCGTCCTCCTCATGATTGCGAAGTCCGCTACGCAGGAGCGCTGCTTCCCGATGGCTGCAAGCCGGAATCGCCGTCGTCGCCGCTATTGAACTATCGGTACGCGCGGGCGCGCGCCAGTCTCGCCGAAATGCATCGCAACGGCCCGATTGACGCGTGCCACGGCGTGAAGCTGCGCTACGCCAATCCGCTCACGGGCGGCTCGGTGATGCCGACGATGAGCGCCGCCATCCAGCTCATTCCTGCCGGCTTTCGCACCGCGCCCTATCGTTCCACGGACAGCACCGTCTTCGTCGTCGTCGAGGGCAAAGGGCATACCCAGGTGGCCGACGCGTCGTTCGATTGGACGCAGAACGACATCTTCGTCGCGCCGAGCTGGTCGCTCCAGCAGCACCGCGCGGAAAGCGAAGCCGTTCTCTTCAGCTTCTCCGACCGCGCGGCTCAGGAAAAGCTCGGCATCTGGCGGGAGCAGCGTGAGGCGAGCTCTTCGTGACGTGGCCGCGGCTGCTCCGCTGCCTGCGAACGCACGCAAAGGATCGCGAGTGATGGAAGGATCGCCCGCCAGCCTCCCGATCAGAACTTCAGTCCGATCCAAGAACGAGCCTGTCGCGCACGTCGAAGCGGACATTTGCGTCGTCGGCGCCGGAATCTCGGGGATTTCCGCTGCCGTGGAGGCAGCCCGCCTCGGCCGCAAGGTTCTGCTCGTCGATGGCCAGCCGAGCCTCGGCGGCCAGGCGGTCAACTCCATCATCGGCACGTTCTGCGGCCTCTATTCCAACGGCCCGAACGCCCGCCAGCTGACCCACGGCATCGCCGACGATATTCTCCGCGACCTTGGCGCGCAGGGTGCGGCGCGTCCCATGCGCGGGCCGATGACGATCACGGTTTACTACGATGAAGTCGCTCTCAGCCGGTGGGTTGAAACCACGGTTCGCGCGGCCGGAATCAAAGTCGTTGTCGGCGCCATCCTGCGCGAAGTGCGGCTCGAAAATCGCCGCATCACGGAGCTTTTGCTCGCCACGCGCTACGGCGATCTCCGCATCGCGGCCACCGGCTTCGTCGAAGCCACCGGCGACGCGGCGCTCGTCTGGCAAGCCGGGCTCCCGTGCCGCCAGCCCGATGTTCCGATCTACGGCACGCAGATCGTGGTCCTCGAGCATCTCAACGAGGATCACAAACCGAGCCCAAAGGACTACAGCCAGCGCCTCAGCGAAAAGGCCAAGGAGTACGGCCTCGTCCGGCACGACGGCTTTGCGTTCTTTTTCCCCGACCGCGGTACGGCCGTCGTCAACATGACTCATGTCCAGACGCCGCTCGATCCCGTCGGCGCGAGCGAAAAAGCGCTCGACGGCAAGGATCAGGCCGACCGCGTCGTGGGCTTTCTCAAGAAGGAATTTCCCGAAGCGTTCGGCAAAGCTCGCGTTCGCGCCTATGGCCTGCCCGGGATTCGGCAAACGCGTTGGATCGTCGGGCGCCACCAGTTGACCGCGGACGAAGTAAGAAAAGGCGCGCACTTCCCCGACGAAGTCGCGCGCACCGCCTGGCCGATCGAACTGCATGGGCAGCCGGAAGGCTATCTCTGGGAACCGTTCGACGACGACCACGTCCACTACGTCCCGCTCGGCAGCCTCGTCCCGGCGGATACGGACAACGTCGTCGCTGCCGGAAGATGCATCGACGGTGATGCCGCCGCGCTCTCAAGCGTTCGTGTCATGGGCCCGTGCATCGCCATGGGAGCAGCCGCGGCGCACGCGCTCGATCTTGCGGGCAGCGGCAGCGTGCACCAAATCGATTTGGCCGCGCTTCGCCGCCGGCTCATCCGTAATCTCGAGGGCTAGCGCGACTCCATGCCCGACCGTCACACGACCGACCTGTCCGAGATCATCGAGCGCCAGCGGCTCACGCCCTTCATCGTTGGCCTGGTCGCTCTCTCCTGGATTGTGACGTTCTTCGACGGCTTCGACATGAGCGCGATGTCGTACGTCGCGCCGGATCTCTCCGCCGCGCTGCACCTCGATCCCTTGAGACTGGGCAAGGTTTTCAGCGCCGCTCAGACCGGGATGGTGTTCGGTGGATTTCTTTTCGGCTATCTCGGTGATCGCATCGGACGCCGCCCTTCGATCATCCTCGCGACGGCATCCTTCGGCGTCCTCACGCTCGCCCTGGCGCTGCCCGGAAGTTATGCGCCGCTCTTCGCGCTGCGCTTGGTTCAGGGGATCGCGATTGGCGGCCTGCTCCCGCTGGCCTGGGCGCTGAACATCGAATACGTTCCGCGCCGCTTCCGCTCGACCGTGGTGACGTTCATCATGCTCGGCTACACGTTTGGCAGCAGCTCCGCCGGGGCGATCACGATACCCCTCGTCCCGCGCTATGGCTGGCGCTCGGTGTTTGTTTTCGGCGGTTGCGCCGCTCTCCTGGCAACCGTTCTGCTTGTCTTCTTCCTCCCGGAGTCGCTCAAGTTTCTCGCGAGCAAGGGCAAGAGCCCGGAACGCATCGCCGCGTATGCCCGGCGGCTCGCGCCCGAGCGATCTTTCTCGCCGTCGGCTCGCTTCATCGTTTCCGATGAAATCGGCGCGACGGGAGAGAAGTTTCGGGTTCCCCTGCTCTTCCGCGGCGAGCTGCGCTGGATCACGCCTCTCATCTGGAGTGCCTACACCGTGAGTTCCGTCGCCGTCTTTCTGAATTCGGCCTGGGGGCCAACAATCCTTCAAACCGTCGGATTCAGCCGCTCAACCGCTGCGCTCGCCATCTCCATCACGATGATTTGCAGCGGGATCGGCGGGCTGCTTCTGACGCGCTTCATCGATACGCGCGGCGCGATCAGCGTCGTGGCGTTTCCGATCCTCGCCATACCGATTCTCCTGATGATGGGATTGACGGGAATCACCGGGCTAGGCTTCCTTGCGCTCAACTTCTTCGCGATGATGTTCATGCTCGGCGCCCACCTCGGCATCCAAAGCATCTCGGGAATCTTTTATCCGAGCGCTTACCGCGCCAATGGCGCCGGCTGGGCGGCCTCGATCGGCAAAATCGGATCGATCGCCGGGCCGCTGCTTGGCGGCATTTTTCTTTCATCCCACCTGCCGGTCAAGCTCGTCTTCGCATTCCTCTCCATCTGTCCGTTTCTTGTCGGCATCGAGGTCCTCTTCATCGGCCTGCTTCAGCGCCGCATGTGGCGCCGCGATGAATCGCTTCGCGCGACCGAACCCGCCGCGCCGCTCGCAGCCGAGATTGCCTCCCGCGGCTGAGCTCCACGACCGGTCGTGCCTCAGCTTGCCGTTTGCAAGTGGTTTTGTGGCACAGACACTCCTGTCTGTGCGCGTAGCTCCCGGCAATCGGTACGTGCGGAGCCCATAGTGTGGCCGTGCCGCGCGCAAACTGAGTCACTTCTCTGTCGCCGATGGCCTCTCTGTCGTTTCAGAGCTCTGGCAAACTTTTACGGTTGAAGGGCAACGCCGTTTGCCGCAATCGTGTGCGCCCGTATTCTGACCGCAACTAATGAACACTCGCGCTCGAAGTGAGTCGTTTGGCGTGGTCACGATGCTTGCGGCAAGATTAGGTGTTGCTTCTCAGATACATCACGGCCTTCCCTTGACGCTTCAGTAAAAACAGCGTACACGCTTATGATCGGCCGACGATGACGGCTTCGGACAAAATGGAGCAAATCAAATGCAACCGAACGACGCGGCATACAGGGGACCAAGGAACCTCCTTGTAATCGTGGTGGCTATCGTGGTGGCGATAACCGTCTTTTCCGTGTACCGGACCACGCGCCATCGGACCACGGTCAGACCAGGTTTGGGCCCTGCCGGGTTGCAGTTGCCGTCCATTTCAGCCCCGCCGGGCGGCATCGGCTGCTACTACAAAAAAACCAGGCGATGAAGCATGGCAAACAGTGGCGTGCGTTCCCCCATCGCAACTCAGGAAAATGCGTCGGGCACAGGCAGACGCGACCTTGTACGAAGCTAGCAACGCAATCGGAAATATCGCTCCCGCAACCAGCCGGGCTACGAGCCTGTGGGAAGGGTACGTCGATGTTGTGTTCTTCAAATTCTCCGGCGAGACGGACCCCGGCTTCCTAGTCAACAATTCGTGGAGCATTCAAGCCAATACGAACAACTTCGCTGGTAAAAACGGGGACTTCGATTGGGTCCAGTTCGTATTTACAAACATTCCCCCGGACCCGGAGGGCGAACTACCTAGCCTCTGCGTGATGCAGGAGGACATAACTTTGGGAATTTCCCCCAATGCTAACCAAAACCAATGCGTCAACGCTCCCGTCCAGACGCTCTCGTCGAATTTTGCCGGGTATGTTTCTGGAATCACCTCTGTTTCGTTGGTATGCAAGGAGGTACCTTTTTTTCATTGGCCTTATGCCTGTGCGCCCACCTATAACCTCACCGCAATATTCACGGCCTGGAATGGCGGTGAGGTTGTAGGAGCAAGCTGGGCCGTGACTGCTCCCGACATCTTTGGCCTGAGCACCCGGTGGAACGAAATTAGCGGGACCATAGTTGGCACGTCGCAGCGCACACAGGCTCAATTCACCTCTCCTACGCTCATCGTCTCGAACACAGGCGCATACCGGCCCGGCCTGAACAACGTGTCATTTTCCAATAATAGGCCGCCGACATCTGAAACAAACAATCTCACTTTCAAGTCAGAGTCCACTTACTGCGTAAGCACCGGCTGGTGCTATCTGATTACCTCGCTTGGCAATTAGGTTGGGATCATCCGAAGGCGTCAGAGTGTGATCGAAAAGGCGGGTGGCTCATCCCGCGCACGCTCAACTGTCCGCTCTCGAAAAAAGCGCTTTTGCCGCGCCGAGCTGGTCGCTCCCGCGGCACCGTGCGGAGAGCGAAGCCGTGTTCTTCGGCTTCTTCGACCGCGCGGCTCAGGAAAAATTCGGCATCTCGCGCGAGCAGTGCGAGGCGAGCTCCTCGTGAACCGCTCTCTGTCGTTTCAGAGCTGTGGTAAACTTTCTAGGTTGACGGTCCACGTTGTTCGTTGCAATCGAGTGCGCCCGTAGCTCAGTTGGATAGAGCGTCTGGCTACGAACCAGAAGGTCGGGAGTTCGACTCTCTCCGGGCGCGCCACTCTTTCCCGTGCAATGACTATGACTTACGCTGCAACACGAACGTTCCTTTCTTCAGATTTTCTAGGTCTCATAGGTCTCATTGGCCTCTCTTCGTAGGCCGGGACCTCGAATCCAATCCCCGTGTTCTCCGCAACTTGTTTGCGAAATTCCACATCATCCGCCAGCTTGGAGTAGCCGTCAGTCACAGACTGTTTCGCATGTCCAAGCCAGAATCTGATGAGGTCTTCGGGAGCACGCTGCTTTCTCAACCATGTAGTACGAAACCTCCGCATCGCATGGAATCCTGCATTCTCTACTCCGAGTCCCTTCAGGATAGGATGGAGAGACCTACGAAGCAGATTGGTCTGAGACAGCGGCGTGCCTGTCTTATTCGCAAACAGCAATCCAGACTGACGATCCTTCACGAACGCTTTGAGCAGGTCTGCCAGTGCAGGATAGAGGTCAACTTGTCTGTAGGCGTTCTTGGTCTTGGGCGTTTGAATGTCACCTTCCCAACAGGACTGTTCGACCGTGATCGTCTGGCAATCCGAGGAAAGATGCTTCACTTCGAGACCAAGGGCTTCTCCAGCCCTGAGTCCCGTTCCCGCAAGCAAAGCGTACAGCACCCTGTCTTGGCCTTCTGCTTTCTGGACAATCTTGTTCATTGTCTCAGCAGTGAAAGTGGGCTGATGCTGACTTTCCACAACGGGCAAGTCGATGAACTCGTGGTTCCATTTTCGTGGAAACAGTTGCTCACCGTTCTTGTCCAGCGCGGAGGCTACGACAAGTTTGGCCAAGCCAATGTAGGTTGTGATGGTCTTGGCCGACAATCCCGATTCGTGCATCTTCGCAACCAGCGTCTTGACGGTCGCATTGTTAACGCTTCCAAGCGGAATGTCTCCAAGGTTCGGGTTGAGCCACTTACTTATGCAATTCTGCCAACCCTGAAGAGTTGCGGGTTTGACTGGATTGCGTTTTCGATTCATCGCGTGATTCAGAAACCAACTGGCCTGCTCACGAAACGTGACGCCATTCGTGGCCTCGACAAACTCGCGAGTATCATTAACCCCGCTGGCGGCTACAATTTCGTTTGCCCTACGTCGCCGCTCACCTTTGGGCAAAGCACCGTCACCAGAAACAGGACAGATTCTCTCGCTGGCATGAATCCTGTCTTGTCCTGGCAAATACTTCCAAAAGCGAACGACGTACCACTTACCGCTCACTGCGATTGTTCCCACCTGACCACGGCGAGCCATACATGCTCTCTTCCGCTTGTCTGGTGTCGCTGGCGGCACATTACCACCCGACTCGATTTCGGACAATGATTCAAGAAGGAAGGACAGCAGTTCTCCAACAGAGAGGGTGGTCAATGGCGGCAGGCACAATGGGCCGGTGACCTGGGGCAGTGGGTTCGAAGCGCGTCCTCGACATCGCTCGTAGACCCACGAGACAGGGACCTTGAGGAGACGCGCGACTTCTTCGACGGCTAGGAGTTCGTCGCTGGTGTGTACGGCCATGAACCATTCGCTCGCGGAACGAATTGCTTGGAGCTGGGCCCATTCGAGGGGAGGCGGAACAGGTCCATACTTCAAAAAAGTTCTCACCTCTGCGCGCGGTTATCAACGTTCTTAAAAGGTGTCCGGAAAAGGGTGTGGTCCGATACGACACTTTTCGGTTGACCGTCGAAGGAACAGCCGGCTCGGTGGGCCAAGACCCTCACCGGCTTGTTGCGATATTTTCGAAGGTTGATCCGATCGGCGCCGGGAGGAAGGATGGTGTTCGAATCCATCCGCCGTGCTGAGTCGGCCGCGGGTTAATCCGAGAATTCGGAATTTCCCGCTCCGCTACAGGCCATTTTCTCCGCGGCGATTCTCTCCCCGGAAATTCCACTAAAGGTCGGTCGGAAAAGGTACCTTTTCCGGACATGCGACCGTGGGAATCGCGTAAAGTACTGTCGCCACGGGGGAAAGCCACGATTTTTCCAGAGGGAGTTTTCGCAGGAGGAATAAATACGGGGAATTACCGTCTTCCTCGATACAGACAGAAAAACCCACCGTGTGATCAAGCGTTACAATTTCCGGAGTTATGCGACCCGAATTTTAGGAGAATCCCCTCGGAGAAAGTCGGGGGATATTCCCCGGGGATTTTCCAGCCGACATTGCAGGGCATCCCCCGGTCTGGGGTAGAAAACAATTAACTACCTCCGTGGCGGGTTTGGGTTTAGATCCACCGGCCGGAGTCGGGAAGGACCAATTATTTTCAGCGTGTGGAGATAGTTAATTGCACCCAGTAAATAATTCGGGGATTTGCGGCTTGTCCCCCGCAAGAGTGGAGGGGCTGTGTTTTCAATGAGATGAGCCGGAGCGGCGCGCACCACAATTAGTTGTCTAATTTCGCCCAGCGTGTGGGGATATTAATTGGATCCAAGAATTAGTTCCGGGAATTGCGTAATCAATTTCGCGAACCGCGATATTTACCGTCGGCAGAATAGTTACCACGGAAATTACGCAAGACGGGCCTGCGGGATCCTCGATATGTCAAAAGGGAATCCTTCCGGCCCAGAGATAGTGTGTTTGAGATCAGCTTCTGAGAAGTGCGTAATACGTCCAATTCACGCCTACCAGTTGCCGTCCTAACTTCCCAGAACCCCGTTTCTGACCAGCGATAGGAACTTGTCCGGTTATCCGACTAATCAGGCACTAAGCGTGAGGAAGTGGTTTCCGTGCTAGATTTTCTAGCATGAAGGCAAGCCTGATCCGCGTATTGCTGCTCGCTGGGTTTTTGCTATCTTTTTGTCACCTTGTGGAGGCTCAAGCGCAAAAACAGAATGTTATGGTGCTCCCCCAAAGCGCAACGTTCGAGAAAGGCGTCGAGGTGTCTAGCGTGACCGTATCGGCTCAGGCTGGTGGGAGAAAAGTAGCCTACGCTGACGTGAGAGAATTTTGGGAGACGAAAGGACTGCATCTTGTTCCTGCACCCGAATTCCTCGTGAGCTGTGACGTGACCGGTAGACCGGGCCTCTCGGCGGGAGATTTTGTTTTGTGGACGACCATTGACTTCGTGGTCGCACCGGCAACGCGAGAGTTAGAGGCAATGGTCATGAACCAGCTTGCAGCAAGTGTGTCTTGGGGGCAAGTGACGGAAATGAAGGACCTTCGAGCTACAGAGTTTTACGCGCTCCGCGCCAGCCCCCACGACTCTGCGTAGCAATCCCTGACTATCCTCGCGAGCGCTAGTTCCTCGGCGGTCACACACACGGAAGACCACGCTACGGAGACACGCCAGAAAAAGAAAACGGCCGACGCGTTTGCTGCGCCGGCCCTTCTCTGTTGACCGAGTTTTGCTGGAACTACGTGCTCCGAGCCGTCCCTCGCCGCTCGACCCTCACTTCCGTATCCGTCGAATGCTCATCATTCTTAGTGGTCGAGTGGCTGAACGGCCGGGTCTGAGCCTCCGAAGTCCGTCCCGACCGCGCTCGTCGACGTAATCACGTAGAAGATGAACTGGCAGCTTCCGCTCGTCGCGGGTGTGCAGCCCGAGGGAACCTGGCCAAAGCCGGTCCCGTCGACGGAGAAAGTCTGCGACTGGGTTTTCCCCGCCTGGAGAGGGTTCGACAGTGAATTGCTGTCCTGAGTTACGTTGACATTGGGGCTGCTGAGCGTGGCGAGGCCGTCTTGCTCACTAACATTCGACGTTGCCGGATCGATCGACCCGAACGCGTACGTCGCGTTCGGAGCGGCAGTCGAGGTCTGCGACTGGAACACTCCGGAATCAACGGCCGTGTTTTGGCCCAGCAAAAATGCCTCGCTCGAGCTTACGAGGTAAAGCACCGGCCCGGTTCCGCCGGTGTTCGGCAGCATTCGTCCCGTTCCGGAGATCGTGTAGGTTCCGCTTCCACCGGTCTTGACGGAAACAGTTCCGCTATCGTTCCTGTACTGTGTGAAGTTGGTGATATTTCCGCCCGAGAAGGTGCCGCGGATCAGATCCACCCTGGAGTCTCCGGCGGTGCTGCCGAGTCTCGATATTGCTCCCACGTAATTCCCGGACAGCGTCAGTGAGCCGGACTGTTGCAGCGCCTCACCCGCGAAGGCGGTGTCCGTGGTCTGGTCGTTGTTGCCGAGGATCAGAATATCGCTGGAGGAAACGACGTAGATGACCGCTTGCACCAGCGACTCGCTGTGCGGTGTGAACATCAGCGTTCCGCGTCCCTTAGCGCCAGCAGGGATGCTGAACGACCCGGTGTTATCAACGGAAATCGGGCCGCAGGTGGAGAAATCGGTGCAGCCGGTGACCTGATCCAAGTTGCTTCCATTGTCGTTAAAGTCCAGCTCTCCACCGGTAACCGTGCCGCCATTGGTGCCACTGCTGAAGTCGAGCACCCCCGCCACCGCGAACTTGCCGCCGCCGACCGCAGGAGCGGTGTTTTGAGCGGAGGAGACGCCGAACGCAAAGTTGCCGGAGAGCGTGGTCGGAATGGACGAGCTTTGCTTCTTCAGCGTGCCTGCGACGTAGGGACCTGAGGAATCGAACCCGATCATGTGCCCGATCGTGCCTGCGCCATTGATCGACGCGCGATAGTGCTGGGTCCCGCTCGCGGTCGTGATGCTCATGCACGCACGCTGCTGATCCGCCGAGCCGCTCGTGCCGATCTTGTAGGTCCCGGACGTGACCGCATTAGACGCTACGCCTGCGGTCCCGTTAAGGTTCATGTCGATCGTACCCGCACTGATTGTCCCGCTCCCATTGAACGTGAGTACCCCGCCAACCAACGCAGGCTCGGGCGTGGCTTCGTTGTCGAAGCCTTTCAGAACGAATGCGTAGGACCCGCTCAAAAGCGATTCCCCACCGGTTCCCGCCGTCGCGCACGGGTCCGCAGAGTTGATCGTGAAGTTGAACGATTTCGACTCGCTGGTGTCCGCCACCGAAGTTGCCGTGATTGTCGGCGTATTGTTTGGCGAAGCCGGAACCGTCGCCGGAGGCGTGTAGGTAACGCTGGTTGTCGTGATATTAGACAACGAGCCGCATGCCGGTGCGCAAGGGTTGCCGCCCGCCGTCAGCGTCCAAGTGACTCCCTGGCTGCCGACGTCATTGGTGACCTGGGCCGTCACCGTCACGCCGCTCGCTCCGGCCGCGATCGTGGAGAAATTCCCGCTGACGAACGTCACGGAGATCTGATTGATAACCGTCGAATCCGTCGTGCTCTCAGACGCCGTCGCTGGCGCTCCGCCGCCAGAGACGCTCACCATATTGACCTGCGGCGATGTGGCCGTGCCGGATACGTTCACCGTCACCGTGATCGTCGGATAGCTCGATCCGTTCGCCAGCGCATCGCTTCGGTCGCAGGTGTTTGCTCCCCCTCCGCCCGGGCAGGTCCAGCCGGTTCCCGACATGAACGGAGTTCCGGCCGTTTCGCCCGCGGGAAGAGTGTCGGTCACTTCTACCACCGTCCCGTTGGTCGGGGCAGTGCCGGTATTGGAAACGGTGACCGTATAGGTCGCGCCGGTCTGGCCCTGTGTGAAGTTCACCGTGTGCGTCTTGGTGATGCTTAACGTGGGCTCAATGATCGTGGTCGGATCTTGCGCAGTCGGAGGACTCACTGAGCCGCCGCCTGAGACGTCAGCCTTGTTGGTCTGCGGCGAGGTTGCACTGGCAATGACGTTCACCGTCACCGTAATTGCCGGATAGCTCGACGAAGTCGCTAGTGCATCGCTCCGAGTGCAAACATTCGCAGGGTTCGGCGCGCCGCACGTCCAGCCGGTGCCTGCCATCGATACCAGCGTTTCGCCCGATGGAATCGTGTCCGTAACCGTAACCGTGCCGCTGGTCGACGCGGTGCCGTTGTTGCCGACTGTCACGGTGTAGGTCGCGCCCACTTGGCCTACTGTGAAGCTGCCGACATGGCTCTTGGTAATGGTCAGCACCGGCTCGACAATGATCGTTGGGTCGTTGCCATTTGCCGATGCTGTCGCTCCGCCTCCCGAAGCACTGACATCGTTCGTCTGCGGTGTAGATGCATTCGCGGCCACGTTCACCGTCACTGTAATTGCTGGGTAGCTGGATGCCACTGCCAGAGTATCGCTTCGCGTGCAAACATTCGCGGGATTCGGAGCGCCGCACGTCCAGCCGGTGCCCGTCATCGATACGAGCGTCTCGCCCCCAGGCACCGTCTCCGTCATCGTCACGGTGCCGACCGTCGGCGCCGAGCCATTATTGGACACGGTTACTGTATACATTGCGCCTGCCTCGCCCTGCGTGAAATTGCCCGTATGGCTCTTGGTGATGTTCAGGGCTGGGTACAGGAGAGTGGTCGGGTCTTGAGCAGTCGGTGGACTCGCTGAGCCGCCGCCCGAGACGTCGGCCTTGTTGGTCTGCGGGGTGGACGCGCTCGCGCTCACGTTCACCGTCACTGTAATAGCGGGGTAGCTCGACCCCACCCCGAGCGCATCGCTGCGCGTGCAAACATTCGCAGGATTCGGAGCGCCGCACGTCCAGCCCGTGCCGGTCATTGATACGAGCGTCTCGCCCGCGGGAACCGTCTCGGTCATGGTCACGGTACCGACCGTCGGTGCGGCTGCCCCGGCGCCGGTGTTTCCCGCCGTCACGGTGTAGGTCGCGCCCGTCTGGCCCACGTTAAAGTTGCCTGCGTGGCTCTTGGTGATGCCCAGGACCGGGTACAAGATCGTCGTTGGGTCGCTGGCAGTCGGTGGCGCCACCGAGCCGCCGCCCGAGACGTCGGCCTTATTTGTTTGTGGCGTCGTTGCGTTGGCGGCAACGTTGACTGTCACCGTGATTGACGGATAGTTCGACCCATTCGCCAGCGCGTCGCTTCGCGTGCAAACGTTTGCCGGGTTCGGCGCGCCACACGTCCAGCCGGTGCCCGCCATCGACACGAGCGTCTCTCCCGCCGGAATCGTCTCGGTCATCGTCACCGTGCCGCTGGTCGACGCGGAGCCGTTGTTGCCGACTGTTACCGTGTACGTCGCATTCTGCTGCCCGACGTTGAAGTTACCGGCGTGCGTCTTGTTGATACTCAGCATCGGCTCGACGATCGTGGTCGGATCCTGAGCAGCCGGTGGACTCGCTGAGCCGCCGCCTGACACGCTCGCCTTGTTTGTTTGTGGCGTCGTTGCATTCGCGGCGACGTTAACCGTCACCGTGATCGCCGGATAGCTCGCTCCGGGCGCCAATACGTCGCTACGCGTGCAAGTCGTGCCGCCCGGCCCGCACGTCCAGCCGGTACCCGCCATCGAGACGAGCGTCTCGCCCCCGGGAACCGTTTCCGTCACGGTTACGGTCGTGCCAACCGTCGGCCCGGCGCCAGGTGCCGCCCCGTTCGAGACGGTAACCGTATAGGTCGCGCCCTGTTGCCCCTGCGTGAAATTGCCCGCATGCGATTTCGTAATGCTCAATATCGGCGCGGGGTTCACGGTAATTGTCAAGTTCCCCGACGTGCCTGACTGCGGTCCAGTGCTGCCAGCGCTGGAATCCGTTACCTTGTATGTAAACGTGACGCTGCCCGCCGTCGTAGGAGTCCCGGTGATCGCGCCCGTGCTGCTGTTGATGGAAAGCCCGTCGGAGAGTCCTGTGGCGCTCCAAGTCAGTGTCCCGGCTCCGCCGGAGACCGTCAGAGTAAAAGTGTATGCTTGGCCTACAGTGGCCACGGGTAGTTGGGCCTGCGTCGTCGTCGTGGTCGGAAGGCCTGTGACGGTGATGGTCACGCTCTTCGATATGTTCTTGTCCTTCACGGACGTCGCCGTGATCACCGCGGTGCCCGTCGCGCCGTTGGCGGTAAACGTGACCGAGGTCACGGTTACTCCTCCGAGAGCAGTGCACGCCGCGCCCGCGCAGCTCCACGTAACGCCCTGGTTGGTGCCGTCATTCGTCAGCGTCACGTTGATCGTGACCTGCTGGCCCTGATCGATTGCCACTGCAGTGCCGCCGGGAAATGTAATTGTCACGGTGCTCGCACCGCAGCTGCTGAGTAGCAGCGCAGTGATAAGAATGCAGAAAATCGACACACCCCAAGCGACGCGCTTCATAGCTTCTCCTCTGGGAGGGCGGGCACCCTCGGACATACCGTGACCCCAATTCCGGTACGCAGTTCTTAATTCGAATTTAGGGCTGCTGTTTTTCCAGGACGAGCCAATCCTCGTCAGCAGGTGAAATCGAATCGCACTGGGAGTCCAGCTGAGGGAGTGAGCGTCGCAACGAGCGTGTAAGCAGTGGTCCCAAGATCCTGATTCACCATCGACTGTCGGCAATCTTAGCGGTGCACGATTCACTAATCAAGAAAGCCCGAAAACAAATGTGCCTTATTCATCACGCTCAGTTCGGGAATCGCGGCGCTTCATTTGATTGCAATCAAGTGAAATCTCGCTGACTTTCCAGAAGTCCGCATATGGGAAATTACCATTGCTTCGGTCACTTGGCCGCAAGGTCGGCTTATCCGAAACGATGCGGAAAGTTGTGGTTTCAGCACAAGCTCGATCGCAGGTGCACACGTCAGAAAACAAATTGATTAAGCATGACCTCGCGAGTACCTTTTCGGCATGTCATCGCGACGTAGTCCAATGATCTCTCCGATGGGAAGTGGGGCTACTGGAAAATGGCAGAGATAATTTCGGTCACAATTTCCATATTAGCTCTGTGCATGTCAGCAGTGACTGCGTGGTTGACACTCTTCCGGCGCGGCACTGTCAAAATGACACAACCGACCGTCATATTCTTCGGACCTGATAATCTACGCTCGCGGGACGAGCCCGCTCTACCCAAGGTTTTTTTGCGAACCCTGCTTTTCGCGACATCGAAACGCGGCCGCGTTGTCGAAAGCATGCACATTGCGCTCTCACGGAATGAGACGCAACAAAATTTCAACATTTGGGTCTACGGCGACGAGAAGTTAGTCCGTGGAAGTGGATTGTTTGTTGGCGAAACGGGAATTGCGGCAAATCATCACTTTCTAACGCCGAGGGACGGAAGCTCCTTCCACTTCACTGAGGGACGGTAAAGATTTGTCTTCCCGGTGCGCCAAAAGCACATGATTTCGGGTTACCCGCGTGGGAACGTGGAATTGAAACGCCACGCACGCGCAGCCGGCGAGAAACCGAGTGGAAATCGGACTAGCGGACGGCCGGTTGAAGTTAGAGGATCCGCCGTCAACGTTCCTATCCACAGCGGCGAGGTCGAACAACCAGAAGCGTCTGATATCTCGTTGAAAAGAATGGTTGGGGCGAGTGAATTTGAACCACCGACCGCCTGGTCCCGAACCAGATTCCAAAGCCTGTGGAAATTTGTTGAATGTAGTTGTTCATAACTGCTTCCTATTGAAAGCCTTGCGGCCCGCTATTTGAAACTCGTTGAACTTTGATGAACCCGGATACTTTGATCGCTACAATTTCATCTACACCCTTGGCTTCAATTCCAGATTCCCTCGCCAAACTCTGTTTTCACTTTGTCGAGCAAGGACCAACGAATCGCGCCATCTCATAGATCGCATCGCGGGCCTGCTGCGTGACGTTGTGCGGGTGTCGCCGGAGAAAGGAGAGTCAAAAGCCCGACTCGCAATTGTTCCCGAGCCGGGGGGCAGCGATGTGACCGAACCGAGGCCGTCCTGT
>DATNIN010000057.1:0-59554 GCA_035604415.1 Candidatus Acidiferrales bacterium | reverse complement strand
CTCGGCCGCATCGATTACAACGTCTCATCGAAGCACAAGCTGTTCACCCGCTTCAATTTCAATAATCAGAAGAACGCGGACGATCGGAACAACATCAGCCCCGCTACCGGTATCCCGGCCTCGGTGGCGTTTCCAAACGATCCACCTACGGCTGTGGACACTGAGAACGATAAAGCATGGGTGATTGGCGATACGTGGACAATCACTCCGAATACGATCAATCAATTCGTCTACGGAGAAACCCGCGGCCAAGCCGATTTCGGAATTGCATTTAACCCGAACGGCACGAATTTCCAGTTCGCCTGGATGGACTCTGCCGTCGATCCGCCGTATTTGCGGCAGAGCACGCAGTCACACATAATTCCTGTGCCCACGTTTCGCGATGACTGGTCCCAGATACATGGCTCCCACAGCCTCGCGTTTGGTGGAGTCTTCAAGCCCATCCGCACGCGAGACGTGCAGGTGAACGATTTCAATTTTATCGGGCTTGGGCTCAATCCGCTCACACCGAGTCTCAGCACCACGTCTCCGACCCCGTCGCTGCGGCCGGCCAACATACTGAACGATCCTGCTCTAGATCCCTCGGGTGTGGCGTTGAGTGACTGGGACAATGCGTTCATGAACATGCTGGGAAGTTGGTGGCTGGACGTAGGCGTTTTCAACTACAACAAGAGCGGCACCGCGCTCGGCCTTGGGGTGCCCCACCGAGTTGACTACCGTTACTACGAATACGAGTTCTACGGCCAAGACTCGTGGAGGGTAACGAAGAGCCTCACTCTCACGTACGGTCTTCGCTACCAGTACGACTCGGTGCCTTACGAGAGCAAGGGCCTCGAAGGCGTGAGCACCGTAACCTTCCAACAAGAGTTCTCGCCCCGCGTGGCCAACGGGATGAACGGCGTCTCTACCTTCGAGCCGTCTCCTTTCTTGACGTATGCCCTCGGCGGAAAGGCCAATCCGGGCGCGCCTTCGCTGTACAAGAGCGACCCGACAAATTTCTCTCCCCGCTTGGCCATAGCCTGGAATCCCTCCGGTTCTAGTGGCTTGTTAGGAAAGTGGTTGGGTGATCGCAAGACCGTTTTTCGCGGTTCGGCCTCGTTGATTTACGACCACACCGCTCTCAATTCCATCAATTTCATACAGGACCAGAACAGCTTTCTCTTCAGTACCCAAGCCGGCGGCCAGTTTGGCGGAGCAGGAGCTTTCACCGATTTGGCAACCGATCCGCGTTTCACGGGCATCAATGATCTTCCGGTGAGCGCCCAGACCCCTCCGGTCGCTCCGCCGTTTGTCAATCCTCTAACGCCAAATGTTGTATCCGGTGGCGTTGCTGTTGGCCAAGTCTCAGGTATAGACAACTACACGGTGGACCAGAACTTCAAGACTCCGTACGCCCTTGCGTTCTCGGCCGATATGCAGCGGGAACTGCGGGGCGGGGTTCAACTGGACGTGGGTTGGGTTGGCCGCTACGGCCGGCGTCTGATCGCGCTCGCAGATGCGAACCAATTGGTTGACTTCAACGACGCTGGCGCCAACCAATCGCTGTTTCAAGCGATCTCCGCCCTTGAGGTGGAAGCCAGAGCGAATGTGGTGACGCCGACGGAACAGCCCATATTTGAAGATCCCAATTTCTGTCTTGAGCTTGAACCTGCGGCCGAGACCTGCACGCAGTTCATCTACTCGAACTTCTTTCGCCCGCTTCAGTTAGGCGGATTGGGTTCCATCGTCAACGCCATGAACTCGAATCTGTTCTCGGCAACGGCGGACTGGGGCTTCACGCCGGGAGCGGGGCAAAGCTCGCAATTCCAGAGTAACGTTTACCTGACCAATAAAGGGTGGTCCAGCTACAACGGCCTGCTCATCACGCTCCGGAAGCGCTTCTCCCACAATTTGCAGGGCGACTTCAACTACACGTTCGCGCATTCACTCGATAACATTTCGCTCATTGCCGACAATATTGGGAATCAGGCCGGCACCAGCCCCGGCGTTCTCTGTGACGTGAGGAGTGGGAAGGTATGTCGCGGCAACTCAGAATTCGACCTGACCCATTCGATCGTCGCCGATGTGATTTACGCCCTTCCCTTTGGCCGCGGACAATGGATGGGGAAGGATGCCTCCATCTGGCTAGACGAGCTTATCGGCGGATGGGGAATCTCCGACATAACGTCTTGGCGCTCCGGCTTCCCATATAATGCTTTCAGTGGCGTGCAGACGACAAGCCTCTTCGCTGACTCGATTGGCATCTTCGATGGAAACAGGGCCGCTATTGCGACCCACCGGCACGTCAACCCGGTAGACAAAACCGTGCAAATTTTCGCGAATCAGGCTGCGGCTATTGGCGCGTTCGGCCCTCCAACCGGTCAACAAGTCGGCCAACGCAACGTTTTGCGCGGGCCCCGCTTCTCCAGTTGGGACATGGCGCTCACCAAGAAATTCGATCTCGGAACCGAAAGATGTGGCCTTGAGCTGCGCATGGAGGCCTATAACGTCTTCAATCACACAAATTTCGCACTGCCGGACAATGCAATTACCAGCGCGCAGTTTGGAGTCATTTCGAATACAGCTGGAACTCCGCGCCAGATGCAATTCGCGTTGCGCTTCACGTTCTAGGTTCGTATGTAAACGAAAGATCGGGCGGGCTTCCAGCGAATGGAGGCCCGCCCATTTTTTTGCGGCGGTGATGGATTACGGACGAGAGCAGTTTTAGACGCGTTCGAGCTGGGTAAGGCGGAAGGGGTCGCCGACTTTTTCGTGCAGTTCGCGCCAGATACGCTCGGGCTGCGCCATGAACACTTCGACGACTCGCGGATCGAATTGGCGCCCCGAGAACCGCTGGATTTCTTCACGCGCGGCGGAAATCGGAAGCGCCTTGCGGTACGGCCGGTCGGAGATCATTGCGTCGAGCGTGTCGGCCACGGCGAATATCCTGGCCCCCAGCGGAATCTGCTCGCCTTTCAAACCGCGCGGGTAGCCGGAGCCGTCGTAGCACTCCTGGTGCGAAAGAACGATTTCCGCGGCCTCTTTCAGAAACGGAATCCGCTCGAGCACAGCGAAGCCGATGTCGCAGTGCCGGCGCATGATATCCCGTTCTTCTGGCGTCAGCGGGCCGGGCTTGCGGAGGATGTTGTCCGGAACGCCCATCTTGCCAATGTCGTGGAGGAACGCCCCGCGGGCGATGTGCCGCATCAGGCCTTTGTCCACGCCCATCGCCTTCGCGATGGTGATCGTAAATGCCGTGACGCGCTGGCAGTGCCCCTCGGTCTCCGCGTCCTTGGCGTCGAGCGCGCCGCCGAGCGCTTCGAGCGTGTAGTCGTAAGACTGCTCGAGGTCCTGCAACGCGATGGAAAGCTGCTGGGTGCGCTCCGCGACCAGTTGTTCGAGATCGCTCTGATACGTCCGATTTTCAAGTACCAGCCGGCGATGTTCGAGCGCGCGCCGGACGCTGACGTATAGCTGGTCCTTTTCGAACGGTTTCAGAATGTAGTCGTAGGCCCCGGCACGGATCGCTTCAAGCGCGATCGAAATGTCGTGCATCGCCGTGACCATGATGACGGGGACATCGGGATCCTCGAGGCGCAGTTCCCCGAGCAGCTTGAGCCCATCCATTTCCGGCATGACGATGTCACTCAGGACGAGATCGTAGGAGTCTTTGCGGAAAGCCTCGAGCCCGAGGCGTCCGTTCGAACAGGTGGTGCAGCGAAAGCCCTGTGCATCGAGCAAAGTCGAGATGACTTCGCGAATCGCCTCTTCGTCGTCAACGACGAGAATCTTTTCTCTGTCCATCGGGGCTCCGTTCTAATTAGAAGCCATTATAAAGCACGGCACATCCCCTAAGAGCGTCAGTTGCCGTATTTTGCAACGGTGTGCTAGGTTTCGTAATGGCTTCCTGATATCCCCAAATCTTTGGATTGGATCCGCATCGGAGCGGCCTCGTGTCGCTCGAATTGGCGTCGATGACATTTGTTTCCAACCCGGGGTTCCTGGCCGTTGCCTTCATGGAAGGCTCGGCCGCCTTTATCTTGCTCGTCCTGTATTTCCTTCTGGTTCCTGGGTTTCCGGCGAGGTTCTTCAAGTATTGGCTGGCCGGGTGGACGGTTTACGTGGCGTTGGAGGGCCTTCGCATTTTTTCTCTCTGGCGAGGTGGGCCCGATCACCCGCGCTACGGCTCGGCGATATCTCTGATTGCGGCGGCGCTGTTCTTTGCCGCCGTCCTGGAGTGCCGAGGCCTCGGAAAGGCTCTGAAATACCTGTGGCCTCTAGGTGTTGTCGCAGCGAGCGGACTTGTAGCTCTGGGTTTGGTTGCGAAGCAGCCCCAAGCCGAGCGGTGGACGGAGTCGCTGTTCGAGTGCCTCCTTTACCTTTCGGCAGGCTGGGTTTTCTGGCGGTCGAGCGCGCAGCACCGGGGAGTTGGTTGGAAACTCCTGGCAGGTGCGCTCTTGCTGCGCGGCCTCCACGGGCTGGACCGGCCCCAATGGGGACTTCAATCCGTCGGACTATTTCGCGTCTCCTTTGACGGCCTGTTCGGGATCATGATGGGGATTTCGATGGCCGTGCTCGTACTGGAGGCCGGCCGCGCGCGGAACGAGGATCTCAACGAAAAACTCAGGCGCCTGGCCCTGATTACCGCTGAAGCCACGCAATCCCTCCGCGTTGATGATGCCCTCCAAGGAGTCCTGCGCCATTTAGTGGAAAGTCTCGGCGCGAGCCATGGCTTTGTCTTTCTCCTGGACGATCCCGGGCAGCCTTCCGCCCTGGTCGTCCGAGCGTCCGTTGGTTTCAGCGACCGCTTTCGGAAGCAGATGTCCCGGATATCTCCCAGCGAACCGTGGGCGCATCAGGTGCTGCATCAGCCCGAGCCGCTCGTTTCCAATCCCGCCGCCGATCCTACGGTGCGGCGGTGGATGGATGCGGAAAAGCTCACGGCGATCGTTCTGGTCCGCGTGCCCGGCAAGGAAGGGCCGCTCGGACTTCTCGGAATCGGCTCCTCGTCGCCGCGGGAGTTCGGGAGCGAAGAAGGGCACTTTCTCATCAACGTCGCGAACCTTTTGGGTCTGACGGTTCAAAACGTCGCGCTGTTTGAAAGCGCGGCGGCCTCCCGGCGGCAGTGGCTCGATACCTTTGACTCGATCGACGACCTAATCCTCGTTCACTCGCTCGACGGGCGAATCGTTCGTGCGAACCGAGCGCTTGCGACGCGCTTGGAGTCCGACCCCGCAGGGCTCGTAGGACGCAACGTGCGCGATGTCCTGGGCCGCGGCCAGGTGCCATGGTCTCAATGCCCGTATTGCGAGGGCGCAGCCGGAAGAGCGGAGGAGATCGATCCATTCTTCGGCGGCTACTTTCTCGTAACTGACTCCGCTTTTCACGATTCCGAGGGAGGACGCCTCGGAACAATTCACGTCTTGAAGGATTTCACGAGCCGGCGCCAGGCCGAAAACAAGTTCCGCACGCTCTTCGAAAAGGTTCAGGAGGGCGTGTTCATCTCCACGCCCGAGGGCCGCTTCCTCGACTTCAACGACGCCTTCATGCACATCCTGGGATACGAAAGCCACGAGGAGCTGCTTCAGGCCGACATCCCCGCCCAGCTCTACGTGGACCCGGCGGATCGAGACCGCCGCCAGAGCTTGCTCCAGAACTATGGCGAGGTGGTCGACTTCGAGTTTCAATTCCGGCGGCGCGACGGCGAAATTCGCACCGCCCATGAATCGAGCTTCGCAACCCGGAATGATTCCGGAGCCGTGGTTGCCTATCAAGGTTTTCTGCTTGATATCACCGAGCACAAACAGGCGGAAAACGACATTCGCCGGCGCAATCGCGCCCTGCTTGCGCTGAACGCGATCGCTGAATTGCTCAACCAGGCTTCGGCGCTCGAAGAGGGCCTCACCGCGGCGCTCTTGAAGGTCACGGAACTGTTTTCCGTGGATGCCGCGGCGGTCTATTTTCTCGACGACACTGCCAAAACGTTCCAACGCGCGGCCGCCGTCGGCTATGAATCCGAATACGCGGCCTCCACGGCTTCCATCCGTGTTTCTCCCGCACTGCTCGAACAGATCCGAACAGCGCACGCGACGCTCCTTTCGGGCGCCCTTCCGGCTTTGCCCGAAGAACTCCACGAATTGAACCGGGCGGAAGGCATTCACGTTTCCCAGGTGGTTGTGTTGTGGTCCAAGGATCGCGTCATGGGTGCTCTGGTCGTGGGTTGCCGCGAGATGCGCTCGTTCCTGACGGCCGAATTGAACTTGCTTTCCGCCGTCGGCAACCAGATCGCCACGACAATCGACAAATCCCTGCTGCTCGAGAAGACACGCGAAGCGTACGACAGTTTGAGGCGCACCCAGGAACAGCTCTTGCAGAGCGAAAAGATGGCGGCCGTCGGGCAGCTCATTTCCGGCGTCGCGCATGAGCTGAACAACCCGCTCACTGCGATTCTCGGATACAGCCAGTTGTTGAAATCCGAGGAGTTCGTCCAGCCGCGTGGGGCCGAATACCTTGAAAAGCTCTACAAACAAGCGCAGCGCACGCATCACATCGTCCAGAATTTGCTCAGCTTCGCGCGCCAGCACAAGCCCCAGCGGGCGCCCGTGCAGCTCAATCAGATTCTCGAGGACACGCTCGTCCTTCGGGAATTCGACATGAAACTCAACAACATCGTGATCGTGCGCGAGTTCGATCCGAACCTGCCCATGACGGGTGGAGATTTCCATCAGCTCGAACAGGTGTTTCTCAATATCCTGAATAACGCGGTGGACGCCATTCAGGAAAAGGGCGGGCCGGGCCAAATCTGGGTTCGCACCGAAGTTGCCGGCGACCGCCTGTGTGTTGAGTTCACCGACAGCGGCCCGGGCGTCCTGAACGCGCACCGCATTTTCGATCCCTTCTTTACGACGAAGCCCGTCGGCAAGGGTACCGGCCTTGGCCTCAGCATCTGCTACGGCATTGTGAAGGAGCATGGAGGCGAGATTCAGGTCCGGAATTCGCCGCCGCGCGGCGCGACGTTCACCATCAGTCTCCCGCTTCTCCTAACTTCTCCGACGCCGCCTAAGAAGGAAGAGGTTTCTGGAGAAAAGCGGATCGCGGCTGGCACGGTCCTGCTCGTCGATGATGACGAATCTGTTTTGCAGCTCGAGCGGGAAGTACTGGTTGCCGCGGGAACCTCCGTCAAAGTGGCGCGCACTACTCAAGAAGCGATCGAGAATCTGGAGCGAAATTCCGTGGACGCGGTCGTCTTGGACATGAACGAGCCCGGTGAACCTTCGATGGCCGCCTTGTATCGCTGGATCGAGCAGCATCGCCCGGACCTCGCGGCACGCGTCGTTTTTACGGCCTCAAATCCTGACGATGATTTCGCCGACGCCGGGCGGAAGGCCGGCTGCCAGGTCCTTGCGAAGCCCTTTGCAGTCGAGGAATTCTCCCGGGCTGTGCAAACCGTGCTTGCCTCTCCCGTTCCGAGCGTTTCGAAGCACTGACGGCGCTCCCGGCATTCCCTTTTGGATGCATCATCGCGCTCCGCATTCCGCTGTGACGTCGTTGACAATCCACTCACGAACTCTTTACTCTTTGCACCGCTTGAAAACGACGAGTGGGGGTCGAATGCATCGCAAAATCTGTTGCGCTTTCTTGGCGCTTTTCGCGCTTGTTGCTGCCGCGGCAGGGCAGACGTCGGCGGGGGCGCCTGCCACCGACGACCAGGCGCGCGCTGCCGGAAAGAAGCTGTACGCCACATCGTGCGCCTTTTGCCATGGGCCGGAGGGAAATGGTTCGAGCGCTGCTCCCAGCCTTCGCAAAAGCACGCTTGCTGCAAGCGCCGTTACCGCGATCATCTCCGACGGACAATCCGGCACGGCCATGCTGCCGTTTAAAGGAACATACAATCCGGCACAGATTGCGGATCTCACGGCTTTCGTTCTTTCTCTGTCATCCGGCGGCGCCGGCCCGGTCTCAGCCAACACTCCGTCCGCTACAGCTGAATCGGGCGCGGCCATTTATGCGAGCAAGTGCGCCGGATGTCACGAATCCGGCGGTCCGCCGTACCTGAATCACTTTGTCCTGAAGGCCGCGGCGCCCGAATACATCGTGCACATGCTCGCGTCGGGAGTGATGCATGTGCAGGGGGCACGACTCGCCCCTCGCGAAAGCAATGCCGTCGCCGAATATCTCACGGGCAAGCGCCTCGGCTCATGGGGAAGCATGGCCGCGGGCCGCTGTTCCGCGCAGGCGCCTGCTGGCTTTTCTGGACCGCAATGGAATGGATGGGGAGTGGACCTCGAGAATAGCCGCTTTCAGCCCGCCGATCAGGCCGGCCTCGCGGCCTCGCAGGTTCCGAACTTGAAATTGAAGTGGGCGTTCGGATTTCCGGGAGGTTTCTCGGCCTATTCTCAGCCCACGGTGGCCGGTGGGCGGGTGTACGTGGGCGGTGCGCTCGGCCAGGTCTATGCGCTCGACGCCGCGACCGGCTGCACGCGTTGGAGCTTTCAAGCCGAAGCGGGAGTTCGCACCGCCGTCACGATCGGACCCAACCGCCTCGCGTATTTCGGCGATCTTCGTTCGAACGTTTACGCGGTCAACGCACTGACGGGCAAGCTGGTTTGGCGCGTCCGCATCAGCGCGCATCCTTACGCCCGCGTCACCGGCTCGCCGCGGCTTTACAAGGGACGGCTCTACGTTCCCGTGTCGTCTCGCGAAGAGTGGCTCGCGGCCAGTCCTCAGTATGAGTGCTGCACGTTCCGCGGCATTCTTGCGGCGCTCGACGCCGCAACCGGCAAGCAAATCTGGCGCACCTACACGATTCCCGATCCGGCGCGTCCCACGAAAAAGAACAAGGCCGGCACGCAGCTCTGGGGTCCCTCGGGAGCCGGATTGTGGTCCTCTCCGACCATCGACGCGGATCGCGGTCTCATCTACATCGGCGCGGGCAACAACTACTCCGATCCCGAGACGTCGAACAGCGACGCCGTCCTCGCGATCGATCTCAAGACCGGAAAGATCGTGTGGTCCCGCCAAATCACCTCCGGTGACACCTACAACGTGAGCTGCTTCCGCGACGACCAGAGCAACTGTCCCGCGAAGCATGGGCCGGACACCGATTTTGCCGCTCCGCCGATCCTTCGCAAGCTCCCGAGTGGCCAGCGCGTGCTGGTCGTCGGCCAAAAATCCGGCGACGTCTTTGGCCTCGATCCCGATAAGCAGGGCGAGATTCTCTGGAAGACGAACATTGGACACGGCGGCGCGCTCGGTGGCGTCGAATGGGGGCCCGCGGCGGATTCCGAAGTCGCCTACGTGGCGCTCTCCGATTTCGGTTTTAGCGGAGGCCCCGAAGGAGCGATCCCGGACCCGAAAGCGGGGGGTGGACTATTCGCCATCAAGATCGCCACCGGCGAAAAAATGTGGGTTGCCTCCCCGGCTCCCGGCGGATGCACGGCGCCGCGGTGCAGTCCCGCGCAATCGGCTGCTGTCTCCGCTATTCCGGGCGCAGTCTTCTCGGGTGCGGATGACGGCCATCTGCGCGCGTATTCCACTTCCGACGGAACAATTCTCTGGGATTTCGACACCGCGCGGGAATTCGACTCCGTCAACAAGATATCGGCGCGCGGTGGATCGATCGATGGCGGCGGTCCGGCCATCGCGGGCGGTATGGTCTTCACAAATTCCGGTTTCGGCGCCCTCTACGGCATCCCCGGCAACGTCCTCCTGGCTTTCGGCCCGGAGTAGGTTTGGCCGTTGCGGTCGGTCCCGCCTTCGTAGCGGCCGCCTTTCGCGTATTTTGCGTCCCGACGGGCTGTGTCGGGAAGGCGGGCGCCGTGGAATCTGCTTTTGCCTCTGCGGCACAGACACTCCCTTGTCCTGAGGCCTACGTCGCGGCACGAAGGGTGTGTGTGCTCTTCGTCCTTCGGTTTCCGTTGTGGGAGACGGTTGGTCCAGCCTCCAGTCCACACAACTACTCTCTTGCAACCGTCTCCCATCGTGCTAGCGTCATAATGGAGCCTGAAAGAGCAGCTCGGCTCACGGAGGTTGTTGAGGCGCCATGAACGGGGCGACGAACGAAGCGATGCGGCACGGCAGGGAAGTCGATTCGACGCGCGCAGTGTGCGTCCCGAAATCCTCGGCGCCCGGTTTTCGCCAAGTTCTAATCGACACGGCGGCGATTAGAAATCCCTCTAACTCCTTGAAAGAAAACAACCGATGCGCAATCTAATCGACACGAATCCGAGGGTGCCGAGCAGAGGCCCCGAAAGCCTGGGACGGCTGGTTCGGCGCACTCTTTCGCCCGCCGGTATACACTTTCGAGAGCGCAGTCCTAATCGCCAACTCTTCCCGTTATTAGAATCCGACCTATCTCGTTGGAAACAAAGGCCGGGAACTCTTCCTAATCGCCAATATTTCAGGGGAGCACCAGCGACACTTGCTATCGTACTGGCCGCGATTCTGAGTCTTGCCACCGGCGCCAGCTTGGCTGCGCAGGCTGCCGCGCCGCAGTCGGCGGCTCCGCTCGTCGCTCCGAGCCCTGAATTCTTGCACGCAGCCGACGAAGTGCTCGCGCAGATGAGCGTGATTCTTCATTTGCCGATCAAGGAACCTTTGAAAAAGACCCTGCGTTCGAAGCAGGAGATTCGCGCCTACCTGATCCAAGCCGAAAAAGAAGACAAGGACGATGCGCAGCGTTACGCCGACCAGAAGTCGCTCGAGGCCTTCGGCCTGATCCCGAAGGATTTCCCGCTCGATTCCTTCATGCTCGACGTTCTCACCGAACAGGTGGCGGGCCTCTACGACCCGAAGGCGAAGGAGTTCTACATCGCCGATTGGATTCCCGCCGAAGAGCAGCGCGAAGTGATGTCGCACGAACTGACGCACGCGCTTGAGGATCAGTCCTTTGACGTCGATCCGTGGATCAAGGCGGCGCGCCCGAACGACGATTCCGAAATGGCACGGAATGCCGTGAGCGAGGGCACGGCGCTCGTCGCCATGGTGGACTACGCGCTGCGCGACCAGAATATCGGCGTGCGCGATCTGGCCGATGTGACGATGCTGATCCGCTCCGGCGCAATCGAGGAAATGGACAAGGATCCCAACCTTTCCAAGGCGCCGCTCGTTATTCGCGATAGCCTGCTGTTTCCGTATCTTGCCGGCGCGTCTTTTTCTCAACAGTTCCTGAAGGCGCACACCGGTTGGTCGGACCTGCATCTGCTCTTCGAGCGTCCTCCAGTCTCGACGCAGCAGATATTGCATCCGGATTTCTACCTCAAGGGCGTCGGCCCCGCGAAAGTGACGCTGCCCGCGTGGAAGGGCGTGGTTCCCGCGGACTGGAAACTTCTTGAGGAAAACGTGATGGGCGAGTTCGGCGTCGAGGAGGTTTTGAAGCAGTTTCTCGATCCCGTGCGCGCCGACGCTCTCTCTCCCGCATGGGATGGAGATCGCTACGCTGTTTTTGAGGACGCGAAAACGAAGCAAACACCGCTCGTATTCCACCTGGCGCTCGAGACGCCCGAGGACGCGGCGCGCTTTTTCGGGCAATATAGCGAAGCGCTCGAGATGAAGTACAAGACTCGCGCGCAGTTGTATCGGCGCCCGAATTTTTTCCAGTTTCAGACCGATGCCGGCGGCGTGTTCCTCCGCTGCGTGGGGCTCCAGTGCATCACGGTCGAGCACGCCACGCGCGCGACCTACGACGCGATCAATCGCGCCATCGGCTGGCCACCCGCTCCCGGCCCCGTCGACGCTACTCCGGAATCCGTCGCCCAACTCTCCTTTGAGGCAGCGCGGTCCGCGCGATAGGACACTGTCTATGGCGCTCTTCGACCTGCCGCGGGTTCCCGAGCCCGAAGTCATGGACGATTCCGCGGAGGTGGACGCCTACTCCTCGGCCGCGGCGCAGGCTCATCTCGATGAAATTGACAATACGTTCGTCGAGCACGCTCTGAGTTTGCTGAAGGGAAGTGAGCGCGGCCGCGCGCTCGACATTGGCACAGGCCCCGGGCAGATCGTGTTGAAGCTCGCCAAGCGCTTGACGCGCTGGAAATTCGTCGGCGTCGACCGCTCACCCGGCATGATCGCCCAGGCGCAGGCGAATCTTGCGGCAGCCGGTGCTGCGTTGGCGGGACGCGTCGAGTTTCAGATGGCCGATGGGAACCGGCTGGAATTTCCGGAAAAGAGCTTCGATTTCGTGATGTGCAATTCGGTGCTGCACCATCTCGCCGAACCGCAGAAATTGCTTGCGGAGATAACTCGCATGGTGAAGCCAACGGGCGCCATCCTGCTCCGCGATCTCCGCCGTCCCGGCCGCCTGAAAGTCGCGCTGCACATTCGCTGGCACGGGCGGAATTATTCCGGTGAAATGTTTCGGATTTTTCGCGACTCCGTGCGCGCGGCTTATACGGTGCCGGAGTTGCAGCGCCTGCTCGAAGCCTCTCCGCTGCGCGGCGCCCGTATTTTCACGCACCGCTCGGCTCACATCGGCATCGAACGTTCGCTCAATGCATAGCGTCGGTCTTGGATTCCGGCGCGTCGAGGAGCGTCCGGTTTGATTTGCGTTCGAGGCGTGCGAGGCGGCGCTCGAACCGCATGCGTTGCTGCTTGTATGCGCTTGGTGCAATCGTACCGAGCCGGTTCGCCTTGCGAAGGTCGACGAGCGCTTCGCGCGCGAGGGCCGCAGCGCGATGTGGTTCCCGAGCGCGGTGCTCGTAATGGATCGCGAGCTGTTCGTAAGCCTCGAGGCCCTCGCGTGAATTCCCGAGCATGCCGTTCCAAAGTTCGCGCGCAAGTTCGTGATCGCCTTCGCGTTTCGCGAGCCGCGCGAGCGACCGCCGCGCCGCTCGATCTGTTTCGGGAGGCAGCGTCGACGCGATCGATCGCTGATACAAACTTCGAGCGCGCGCCGCTTCGCCACGCCGCTCGCAGATGCGCGAAACGCCGAACAGTTCGAGCGCGTCCTGCCCGTGGGTTTCAGGATCGCCCAGCAGGGAGAGGACGCGCGTGGCAAGCGCCGCGAGGCCGCGCAGGTCCATTTGATTGTGGTGGAAGATCGGAATGAGCGGCTCCGCCGGCCCGCCACGCAGGTAATCGAAATAGATCGACGGAATCATCTCGGACATCACGTCCGTGCCGCGATTCCATCCGAGGATCTGGCGCTCGAGTTCTGCCAGGCGGACCGACCCGATCCGGAGGCGCCAGAGATTTCGCGCCGGATGGAGAAAATCCAGATGCGCGCGCGGCACCGGCGCGTTGATTGTGCGCGTCATACGGTAGCGCGTCTCGAGCAGCGGCCAATCGAACGACTTGCCGTTGAAGGTGACCAGCACGCGCCGCTCCGCCATGCGCTCGGCCAGCGCGACCAGGAGCGAATGTTCCTCGCTCTGTTCGCGCATAAAGAATTGCTCGACTTCAAGGCCTCCTGCGTCCCACCACGCGATGCCGATGAGAAATGGATACGTTCCCGTGCCTCCAGCCAGCCCCGTGGTTTCCGTATCGAGGAAAAGCCACTCGCGTGGGTCGGAAACGCAGTCCGCCGCGCCCGGCGCGAGCAGGCGCAGCGCCGCGGCATCCAGTTTGTCGTCGGGAGCACACAGATTCGGTTCGCCGCCGATGGGGTCCGAAAACCACCGCCGCAGCGCGAGGTGCTCTCCAAAACGATTTGTCTGCGGCGCAGCGCCTAGAAGTTCGGCGAGTCTGCCAGCCCCTTCAGGGATCTCGGGCACAGTTCCGCGGGGGCGATCGTCCAGCGAAATTCCGCTTTTTCGCGCGGGCCTCAACGCCGCGAGCCTCGCGAACCGGTCTTGTGCGATCGGGCTCATGCGCAGAGACGATCCAGGATCGCGAGCGCGGCTTCCTTGGTGCGCTCGCTTTTCATGCCGGCCGGGCCGACGCACGACGGGCAGCCATTTTCGCAAGGGCACGCCGCGATCAGCTCGCGCGTGCGGCGCAGCAGCAAGTCATGGACGCGGTAGAGCGGCTCGCTGAATCCGATGCCGCCCGGATACGCGTCGTACAGATACAGATTTGGCTCGAAGAATTCCTTCATCTTGGCGGGATCGTCCGTTGCCGCGGTGTATTCGTGCCATTCGGTTTCGACGCCGGGGCTCGGCGGGCGCTCGCCGACGGCCGTGCCCAGGTCGCGCCGGTCGCACATCAGCAGCAGCGTGGCCATCGATTCGAGAGCATACAGGAGCCCGAAGATGCCGCTCTGCCGGTCGGAAAGCGCGAAGGGCAGCGATTCGAGCAGCGCGCGCTCGAGCGTGATCCAGAACGCAGTCGTGTGCATTTCATTTTCGGGGAGCTCGAGCTTGCCGTCGCCGACGTTTTCATTCGTGAAGAACTTGATCTTCTTGAAGCCGATCACCTGCGAACGGACAAGAACATCGCCGTGCGCGCGCGCCGCGGGTCCCGCGATACGCTCTTCTTCGGCAATCTCGAGGACGCGCACCTGCGTGTAGCGAATCGCGTCCGTGTAGTAGTCGATTTTCACGCGCCGGACGTAGGCCTTGCGCTGGTCGAAATCGAGGCGATCCACGTGATACTGCTGCCCCTGATGCAGATAGATCGCCTTCGGATGGACGGTAGTGAGAGCCGAGGAAAAATCCACCTCGCCAATCACTTCCGGCTCGCCCTTCTTTTCGCCATCGGTGTTGCCATCGTCTTCCGCGGACGAGTGAATGATCACGAAATTGTCCGAAGTCACCGATCGCAGGCTGACCGTGTCCGCAGGATACGCCTCCTGCACCCAGTGCCAGTTTCCGCCGCTGCGGTGCAAGAATCCCGCCTCGGCCAGGCGCTCGCAAAGCTCCTGCGCATCCACGCTGCCAAATTTGTCGTCCGGCGCAATCGGCAGCTCGAACGCGGCGCACTTCAGATGGTTCACGAGGATCTCGAGATTATCCGGCTGGACGTAGGCGTGTTCGGGCGAGCGGCCGAAGAAATAATCCGGATGCTGCACGATGAATTGATCGAGCGGCGCCGAAGATGCGACGAGCACGGCGCATGACGTGCCGCTGCGGCGTCCCGCGCGGCCCGCGCGCTGCCAGGTGGATGCAATCGAACCGGCGTAACCGGCCATCACGCAGGCGTCGAGCGAGCCGATGTCGATTCCCAGCTCGAGCGCGTTGGTCGCCACGACTCCCCGGACACGGCCCTCGCGCAGGCCGCGCTCGATCTCGCGCCGCTCGCCGGGCAAGTATCCGCCACGGTAGCCGCGAATCGGTTCGGCCGCTCCGGGCTTCGGCGGGTTCGCCTGTTGCAGATAGGTGAGCAGGACTTCGGTATGCAGGCGGCTATTCGCGAAGACGATGGTTTGCAGCTTTCGCGCGAGAAGTTCCTTCGCGACGCGCGTCGTCTCATTCAGATAGCTGCGGCGGATGCCGAGATTGCGGTTAACCATCGGCGGATTATAGAAGACGAAGAGCTTTTCGGCCGCCGGCGCGCCATTCTCTTCGACGACGTCCACCTCGCGCTCGATCAACTGCGCGGCCAGCTCGCCCGGATTCGCGATCGTCGCCGAGCAGCAGATGAACTGCGGCCGGGAGCCATAGAATCGGGCGATCCGCGCGACGCGCCGCAGGACGTTCGCCAGATGGCTGCCGAACACGCCGCGGTACGTGTGCAGTTCATCGATCACGATGTAGCGCAGATTCTCGAACACACGCGTCCACTTGGTGTGGTGCGGCAGGATGCCGGTGTGAAGCATGTCCGGATTCGTCAGGATCACGTGGCCGCGCTCGCGGATGGCCTTGCGCGCGTCGCCGGGCGTGTCGCCGTCGTAGGTGAAGACGCCGAAGGAATCATCGAGGCGCGTTGCCAGGTCGTGAAGCTCGGCGAGCTGGTCCTGTGCGAGCGCCTTGGTCGGGAAGAGGTAGAGGGCGCGCGTGTCCGTGTTCTCAAGTATGGCGTTCAGCACCGGCAGGTTGTAGCAGAGCGTTTTGCCCGACGCGGTCGGCGTGACCACGACGAAATCTTTTCCTGCGCGCGCGAGTTCCGCGGCGGCCGCCTGGTGCGAATAGAGCTGGTCGATTCCTTTGGCGCGATAGGCCGCGGCCAGTTCGGGACGCACCCAGCCCGGCATCGGCCGGAACTGCGCTTCGCGCGCGGGGATGTGCTTCACCGAGGTAAGGACTTCGTCCGCGCGGTAGCGCGCCACGAGCGTGCCCAGTGCATCGCGGACAGTATCGAGCGTCGAACTCGCCCTTACGGCTAAACCCTGCGTGGATGCCGCCATGCCGCCTCCCATGCAAATCGGGGCAAAATGCGCAGGCTTTCGCCCTCGGTCTGCACTTCGCCTTTTGTTCGCTGAGCCTACCACGAGGCGCCAAGCCGCGCAATACGAGATCGAAGGCTGCGGTTCGAACGCCGGCATTCTATTCTTTCGAACGGAATCGAACGAAGCGACAAGAGGTAAGATCAGGAAACAACCGAAATCACTTCCGAGCAGGCGACAGTCCGGAACTACTTGCGGACGCCTCCGGCAGATTCAACTTCTTGAGAAACGCCGGCCATCCGGGGGACTTGCGGAGCACCTTCTCAAACGGGCGGATCACACTCTGAATAAACGTGGGATTGCGCTCGCCGACCGCCTTTCCGGCCCATTCCAGGGCCGCGTCGATTTCGTCGCACACCAGATAGCAGCACACGCGCGCGACAGGGGCCCCGTAGGAGCCGGCTGGCGACTGGGCCAGCAGCGCCTCCGCCCGCGCCGTTTCTCCCTCGCTCCGTAACACCCCCGCCAGCAAGCCGATATTGTTGGGCGACGAGGGGAAAATGGCGAATGCTTTCTCGGCGCAATCCCGGACGTCGGCGCGCCTCCCGCGGATTCCCTGATGCATACCGAGTAGCCACCATCCCAACCAGAACTGCGGGTCGAGTTCGACTACCTTTCCTTCTGCAGCCCGGGCTTCCCGTTCCAGCCCGAGCCCCTCCAGCGTGATTGCCAGGCACCAATAGACCATTTGGCTCAAAGGATTGTCCTCGAGCGCACGTTCCGCTTCCTGCCGGGCTTCCTCAAGGCGTCCCACCGGCAACAGGTAGAAGCAAGAGTACCAAGCGCGCACGTGCCACGGGACCGGGTCACGGGCCGTCGCCAGGCGAAACCGGCGCTCCGCTTCTTTCCAATCCAGATCGTACTGCCCGGCCACAATCCCCAACATGCCGTGCGCTTCCGGCAGGTCCGGATCGAGTTCCAAGGCCCGCTGGGCGAGCTTGCGCGCCCGCGGCATCGCCTCATCCGGGGGCATGCCGACCCAGGTTTGCGAGAGATGGTGATCAGCCAAGCCCACGTAGGGCAGCGCGAATTCGGGATCCAGTGCGATGGCCTGTTCCAGGCACTCGCGGCTGCGGCGGAGCGACTCCGGCGTCAAACTCCACTGATACTGGCGATAGCGGAGGTACGCCTCGTAGGCCTGGAGGTTGGGCTGATGACGATGCAGCGCTGTGGGTTCGGGCGACAGTTTCAGTTTCAGAGCCGAAGCGATGGCGGCGGAGATTTCATCCTGCACGGCGAAGATGTCTTCCATCTGCCGGTCATAGCGTTCCGACCAGAGATGCGAACCATCGGCTGCCGTGATTAGCTGCGCCGTAACGCGGATTCGATTTCCGGCGCGCCGCACGCTGCCTTCGAGAATATTCGTGACGCCCAGCGTCTCGGCAATCTTGCGGATGTCGGTGTTCTGCCCCTTGAACGCGAAAGCGGAAGTCCGCGCGATGACCCTCAGACCGGGCACCTTCACCAGGGCATTGATGATTTCCTCCGCCAGGCCGTCGCTGAAGTATTCGTCGTCGGCATCGCGGCTCATGTTGGCGAACGGCAACACGGCGATCGACGGTTTTTGATCGGCCGGTTTGGAAGCGCCGACTTGTTCCAGCGCAACGCGGAGATCGGTCACGCTCGGGAAGCGGTCCTGCGGCTGTTTGGACAGGCACCTGGCCACGATACGCTGAAGATCGGTTGTGGTCTGAAGCGGCGCGGGGTCGTCGCGCAGTACGGCGCTCAGCACCGTGCCGGTCGAATTGCCGCGAAAGGCGCGGTTGCCGGAGAGAATCTCGTAGAGCACGGCGCCAAAGCTGAAAATCTCCGCGCGGGCGTCCACGGGCTTGCCCTCGGCCTGCTCGGGAGCCATATAGGCGGCGGTGCCCAGCACGGTTCCTTCCATGGTCTGGGTGACGTCCGTGTCGGCATCGGCCATCAACTTAGCCAGGCCGAAATCGAGCAGCTTCACGCCACCCCGCTTGGTGACCAGGATGTTGGCTGGTTTCAAGTCGCGATGCAGGATGCCGCGACGGTGTGCCTCTTCCAGCGCGCCTGCGATTTCGAGCGCCAAACGCACGGCTTCGGCGGGCGGCAACGGTCCTTTAGGCGGCTCGCCCTCGACATATTCGAGCACCAGGTAGTCAGGCCCAATATCGTAAAGCTGGCAAATGTGCGGATGATTGAGCGCCGCGATGACGCGGGCCTCCTGCTCAAACCGTGCGGTATGTTGGCCCTTGAGCTGCTTGATCGCGACGATGCGATCGAGCCGGGTGTCGCGCGCTTTCCACACCTCGCCCATCCCGCCCGCGCCGATGGGCGCGAGGATTTCGTACGGGCCGAGTTTGTCGCCAATAGAAAGGGACATGTCAGTGATTCGGCTGAGTCTACTCGATCAAGAAGCGGATAAGGAGTGTATCACGGCATCTTTAGGTCGCGGCCAAAGCCGCGACCTACGAAACCGACCGGGGGATGGCTCTCGTTTACAGACGGGCGGTTTTCGGATCGTGCAGGCGGAAGTGGGCGACGCGGATGTGCTTGAACTTTTCGTTCTCGATCGTGTAGATGCACCAGTTCGTGGTGATGTGGATGTCGCCCGCCTTCATGTCGCGGCCGGAGAAATTCGGATAGTCCTTGAAGAAGTGGAATTCGGTGTACATCTCGGCGGCCATCATGTTTCCGTCGAGGAGAAAAGCGCCGACTTCGAGCGCTTCGCGGCAGTGCTTGTGGAGGTTGACGTACTGTTCGAGGAACCCGGCGCGGCCTTTGCGTGTAACCGGAGGCGCCTTCGGATTGGCAAGCATCGTCGGGTACTCGATTACGACTTCGGGATCGTAGTAGGCCATCACTTCTTCGTAGCGCTTGTGATTGAAGTGGTCGATGTAGTTAAGGAATTTCTGCTTGTCCATTTTCCCGCCTCCTCGATCCGGCGTGCCCAAATGAGGACCGGCTATTTGTGAGAACGGTACAGGATTACGCGGACTTTTTCGAGCGTCACGAGGCCGCCGCCGATCATTTCGTCGAGCAGCGGCAGGATCTGTTCGATGCGCTCGGCGGACTCGACGACTTCAATCACGATAGGCAGATCCTGCGAGAGTCGCAGCACTTTGTCCGTGTGATAAATGCTCGAGGAGCCGTAGCCGCCGACGCCGCGCAGCACCGTGGCGCCGCTGAATTTCTCGTGGCGCAGGAGCTCGACGATGGCTTCATAGAGCGTCTTGCCATGCCAGCGGTCGGATTCGCCGATATGAATGCGCATCAGTGTGCGCTCGCCCTCGAATCGCTCGTGCGTTGTGGCGTGTGTCATGTTGATCCTCCGATTCCGCTTCTAGATCCGCTCCGCGATCCTCATTCCGAAAAACACGGCAACCAGGCCGCCGATTACGCTCGCCAAAATGTAAGTGGTCGCTCGGCGCCACTGGCCGTCCTGGAGCATTCGGGCGGTTTCCCAGCTGAAGGTGGAAAACGTGGTGAACGCGCCGAAAAATCCCACGGTGATTCCGATGCGCCATTCGGGTGGGATGGTCAGGTGCGTGAGCGCGTATTCCGCGATGCCGCCGAGCAGGAAACAGCCGAGCAGATTGACGACGAGCGTGCCCGACGGGAACGTGGAGCCCGTGCGCTCCTGCACGAGGCCCTGCAACGCGTAACGCGCGAGCGTCCCCAGCGTTCCGAATACGATCAGCAAAGCAATGCGCACGATTGCTCCTTTTGCTGCGGGTGTCTGCGCGCCTTGTGCGTCCCGGACGAGTCTGCGGGACGCGCCGCTCGGCCAACAAAAAAACTCCTGGCGCCGGGCGGCGGCCAGGAGTCATCAGTCCGTTGCCGGACGGTTCAGGCGAACTCCATCGCCTTCCAATCTTCAAGCGCATCTTACCACAGCCGAATGCGGTTACGGCTTGCCCTGGCCGGCTAGATTCTTTGCCGCGGCGGCGAGTTCTGCCTCGTAATCGTGGTGGAGAACCGCGCGGGGATCGGACGGCGAGAGGTGATGCCAGCGGCCGTCGGCGCCTTCCAGGCATTCGTCTTCGGTGATTCGGGCGCCCGGCTCTTTATCCCGGTAGAGGAGAAAGCGTATGGTCCACGGTTTGGAGAAGGTTTTCGGATCTTCCAGGCGCGCCTCGTACTGCATGGTGTCGGGGCCGAGCAGCGTGTAGCGCTCGATGACGTGCAGCTGGTCGCTGTGAAAATTTCCGGTTTCATCGAGCCAGGTCTGGTCGCCCAAGTCCGTGACGTCGACGACGAGCGTGTCTCCTTCCCAGTGGCCGCGGGAATCTCCCATGAAGAAGTCGATGCCGTCATCATGCGGGATTGTCGATGGGTCGACGATTCGATAGGCGTGATTGTCCGTGTACACGATCGCCAGATTTCCGGGGCTCTGGAAGATCTGAAACGGGGTCGGCAGATAGACCGCCCGGGGCACGCCGGCCTGGAAGCAGTTGGAGGCGGGGTCGGCGGCCTCGCGATTCTTGTAGTTATCGCCGCGCTGCTTGAGGGCGTCCGGCAGATACGGAATCTTGCCATCCGGTGGATCGACGATGATGCTCTCCGCTTTGCCAATTCCATTTTGCGCCGAGTGGCCTTCGACATTGACGTAGGCGGTGGTGCGCGCCTGCCAAATGCCGCGGAAATCGGGAGTGCCATCGGAGAGCCGAGGCGGGGAATAGGATTTCGCAGCGTTTTGGCCGGCGGCGCGCGGGATCGCGATGCTGATGGACATCGCTCCTGCTGCTGCCATGAGAACCGCGACTGAGATTCGCCTATTCATGCTTGCTCGCTGCATTGCCTTCCGAACGAGTGTAGTGATCGACGTCTCGCTCGCCTTCGTGGCAGTCGTAATAGACGATCCGGTCTTTTGAAACATTCTTTTTCAGGGTCAGATGCATGGTCCACGGTCGAGTGAAGACCGTTGGATCTTCGATGGTGGCCGAGTAGGCGATCGTATTCGGATCGACCAGCGTGTACCGCTCCACGACGTGCTCGTTTTCGTCGACGAAATTCGCGTCCATGTCGAGCCAGCTTCGGCCGTTGAAGTTGGCGACATCGACGACGAACGTGTCGCCCTCCCACCGGCCGCGCGAATCTCCATCCCACGCCCAATAGTTCTTGGGGTGAGGGCTCGCGTCCTGGGGAATGATGCGAAGATCGTGCACGTATTCGAAGAGGATGGTGACGTACTTCTCATCCTGAATAATCCTGAAGGGCATGATGCTGGAGGGCTGCTCGATTATGCGAGGCACGCCGGGCACGTGGCAATGCGCCTCCGGATCGTGATAGGGGTCGTGCTCGAGCCGGTATTCCCTGATTTTGTCGAGGACGGGAAGATAGGGAAGCGGGAGGGGAACTCCCGGGCTGTGAATATCGCCAAGCCCGGCCTGACGCAGCGCGGCAGCGCCGACTTCGTTGTGCCAGAGACCCTGTAGATTGGGGTGACCGTCGGCGAGCCGAGGTATTGGGGGCGAATTGGAATTGTCCGCTGTCGCCTGCGGCGATTGAGCCACAACCGCCGGGGCCAGGGCGAATACGAGTGCGAAGGCGACGGCGGGAATGTTCCAATTCCTCATGATCGCCGATCCTTACTGGTCCGACTTCTTGGCGGGCGAGGGAGAATCCGGCGAATCGAAAGTGGTGCCGCCAATGAGCGGTCCTCCGAGCACGCGCCTGCCGTCCGGGAGCTTTACTTGCTGTCCAAACACGTTGTGCGATCCGTCCTTGGCCATGTAGCCGGTGATCGTCAATTCGTCGCCCGGCTTGACGGAGTCCTTCCGCCAGCCGTTGCGGTAGAGAAAGCTGGGAGCTCCGGCCTGAACGCTCCAGCGCGTCACGCTTCCGTCATCGTTCGTAACATCGAGTGTGATGTAGCTGTGGGGGTTGATCATCTCCCACTTGACGACGATGCCGTGGAGCGTGACCGGCTTGTTGAAGGCATATTCTGCGCCGAACGAGTGGTGCGCCGACGCCGCACGCTGGCTGACAAAAAAGGCGGCAACTAAAGCAATTGCGGCGAGCGCAATCCGTTTGGTATTCATCGCACCCCCAGGCTGACGCAGGCTTCGAGACAATGGATCAAGTGGTCTGTGAGTAACACGAAAGCGTGTGGGCGTCAACTCAAGGGCTGGGGAAGCGAGGCTTGACAGGCTGGTGTCCGGGCCGCTATAGAAGATGCATGGCCCCATCCATTTTGATTTTTGATTTTGGCGCGAACGAGGAAGCTGCCCAGCAGGCTCGGCACAAGATCGAAGGCTGGAAGCAGGGCTTCCGTCTCGGCAACAAGGTGCTACTGAAATTCGACCGCGAAGAACCTTTCGGAGAGACTGACGATGCGGAGGGTGCCGTCGCAGAAAAGAAGCCCGCCGCCAAGAAGCCGGCCGCGAAAAAAGAAAAGGCTGAGAAGGCCCAGGGCACATCGCGCGTGCGTCTGCTCGTGAAACTCGATTTCTCGGATCACGAAAAGCTCTCGCATCAGCGCTGGCTCGACCGCATTCCGGCGGAAGAGCCTTTCAAATCGGCGAAAGCCGAGACCATCCGATCGGGCGATCCGGCCCTCGCGAAGACGGTCGAGCTCTTTGAATCGCTGGATCGAGGCCCGGGCCCACGCTTCTCGCCCAGTTAGGCCAGCCGAGCCGCCTCGGAAGGGACGCCGGTCAGGGTAGGTTGTTTGCACCGGCGCCAATTTGGCTATAATGGGCCGAAGGTAGTACAAACGGCGAGCCCTTCCGGCGGAGGCAGCCCGGATGACCTCTCAGGTTAAAGTCAAAACATCCCGATTTGATGCGACGAAGTATCACGGTCTTGACCGCGATACGCTGGTGCGCATCTACCGCACGATGTTCCTCTCGCGCCGCATGGACGACCGCGAGATCCAGCTCAAGCGCCAGAACAAGATTTTTTTTCAGGTCAGTGGCGCGGGACACGAGGCGGTTCTGGTTGCGGCAGGACTTCACCTCAAGCCGGGCTACGACTGGTTTTTCCCCTATTATCGCGACCGCGCTCTTGCCCTGATGCTGGGCGTGACTCCCTACGACATGCTGCTACAGGCTGTCGGCTCGAAGGACGATCCTTCGTCAGGCGGGCGGCAGATGCCTTCACACTGGGGCAGCCGCCGGTTGAATATCATCCCGAGCGCCTCCGCCACGGGCATGCAATTTCTGCATGCTGTCGGCTCGGCGGAAGCCACGCTCTACTACGACAAGTTTCCCAAGGCGCTCGAACAGGCGCGCCAGGCGCCGCTCGGCGATTCTCTGAGTCACCACCGGGACGAGATCGCCTACGTTTCCGGCGGCGACGGCTCCACGAGCGAAGGAGAATTCTTCGAGTCCGTGAATGCGGCCTGTCTCCGCGGCGTGCCGGTGCTGTTCCTGATCGAGGACAACGGCTACGCCATCTCCGTGCCGGTCGAGGCGCAGACGGCGGGCGGAAGCATCTCGAAGCTCGTCGCGAATTTTCCGCACCTCGCGGTGGAGGAGTGCGACGGGACGGATCCGCTGGCAAGCTATGCGGTGCTCGGGCGCGCCGTGGCCCATTGCCGCGCCCGGCGTGGCCCGGCGCTGGTCCACGCGCACGTGACGCGCCCCTACTCTCATTCGCTCTCGGACGACGAAAGGCTCTACAAGACGCCGGAGGAACGCGAGGCGGAAGCGCACCGCGATCCGATCCCGAATTTCGGGTTGTTTCTCGTGCGCGAAGGGATCCTTGAGGAGAGCGAGATGGAAGCGCTCGAGGCCGAAGTGGAGCGCGAAATCCTGGAGGCCACGGACCGCGCCCTCGCGGCCGAGCCGCCTCCTGCTGATTCGATTTACAGCTGCGTGTACTCGCCCGACATCGATCCCACCGGAAAGCAATTCGAGGCGGCGCCGAAACCCAACGGACACCAGAAGACGATGGTGGACATCGTGGCGGCCACGCTCGCGGATGAAATGGCGCGGGACGAACGCATCGTCGTCTTAGGCGAGGACGTGGCGGACTGCTCCCGCGAGGACCATCTCGCGAAGATAAAAGGGAAGGGCGGCGTCTTCAAGGCGACCGTCGGATTGCAGCGCCGGTACGGCTCGGCGCGCGTCTTCAACACGCCGATTGCCGAAGCAGGTATCGTTGGCCGGGCGCTCGGGATGGCCATTCGAGGAATGAAGCCGGTGGCCGAAATCCAGTTCTTCGACTATATCTGGCCGGCCATGATGCAACTGCGCAACGAACTGTCGAATCTTCGGTGGCGCTCGGCGGGCCACTTCAAATGCCCGGCTGTGATCCGGGTGGCGATCGGAGGATACCTGACGGGGGGCGGCATCTATCACAGCCAGTGCGGCGAAGTGATTTTCACGCACGTTCCGGGGCTGCGCGTCGTGATGCCCTCGACCGCGCTTGATCTTTGCGGCCTGCTGCGGACAGCCATTCGCGCGGATGATCCCGTGATGGTTCTCGAACACAAACATCTGTATCGCCAGCCGTACAACCGCTCCTCTTATCCCGGCGCGGATTTCACGATTCCGTTCGGCAAGGCGCGCGTCGCGCGCGAAGGCACGGACGTAAGCATCATCACCTACGGCGCCGTGGTACACCGCGCCGAAGTGGCGGCGGCGGAGCTGGCGCGCGAAGGAGTCTCGACCGAGATCATCGACCTCCGGTCGCTCAGCCCGTACGATTGGGAAGCGATTGCCGGAAGCGTTTGCAAGACCAACCGGGTGATCGTCGCCTATGAGGATGTGCGTTCGTGGGGCTACGGCGCAGAGATTGCGGCGCGGATCGCCGACGAACTGTTTGACGAGCTCGACGCTCCCGTGCGCCGCGTCGCGGCGATGGACACGTTTTGCGCCTACAATCCAAAGCTCGAGGATGCCATCCTGCCGCAATCCGAGGACATTGTCCGCGCGGTCCGCGAACTCGCGGCGTACTAACGGGCAAAAGGAAACTTTTTGGCGGCTCGGAACGTATCTTGAGATAAGCCTGGGACGAACGAGTCTCGCGCGGGGAGGGCTTGAGTCATGACCTGCGGAAACTGCCAAAGAGACATCGCCGACTCTTCGAAGTTCTGCTACTTCTGCGGCGCACGGCAGCATACGTCGCCTGCCGGTCCAGCGCCGGCATCGAAGCGCCTGATGCGGTCGGCTGTCGATTGCAAGATCGCCGGCGTCTGCGGCGGCATTGCGGAATATCTTGAAGTCGATTCCACGCTGGTGCGGCTGATATGGGTGCTGCTGGTGTTGATGCCTGTGCCGGTGGTGCCTGCGTTTATCGGCTACTTTGTGGCGTGGCTCGTGATGCCGCGCGCACCCTGGCCGACGCCTGCCACGGGCGCGCCGCCGGACGCCGCTCCGCATTCCACGCAGGCGGCGTAACCCCACCATTTCGCTCGGCCGGGCTCAATCCTTGCTTCTTGATTTGCGTGCGGAAGAGCGGCCTTCACGAAAAATGGCTTGGTCAAGAGAGATGATCCCTGCGCCGAGTGAAGCGAGCGCGAATGCAGCCACCGCGAGCATCAGAGGCAGCTCGTAATTGTGCACGGCGAGAGGGTCCTGGATGATCCGGTGAACCCTCCAGAGAGCGATGGCCATTTCGCCGGCAAGCAACAATCCCGCGATTCGCGTGAAAAGCCCCGCGATTAGAAGGCACCCGCCGAAGAATTCAATGACGCCCGCAATGTAGACGAAGTAGCCCGGAAAGCCCATGTGGACAAAGCCTTGCATGGCCTCCTGCGTCCGCCCGAACAATTTCGGGTAGCCGTGGTAGATGAAGATCACGCCCACCGCCACCCGCAGGAGCAGCAGCGCCAGCGGCTTCAGCTTCTCGAGACTCTGCATTCGAAATCTCCTGGCCAGTAAGACCCGCGAGACGACGCCGGGTGAGGCGGATTGTATCAGAACGGTACCCGCCCGCGTCTCTTCCGACACATTGGGAGTTTTTTCCCAGCACCCATTCAAAGACGTGCGCACTGCTTAGTGTAGAATTCTTGCTTATCCCGGGGCTTTCCTGCGAATGGTGGGACAGATGCGCACAATTGGTGTGGTCACGGGCGGCGGCGACTGTCCCGGCTTGAACGCGGCGATACGCGCTATCGTGCGTATTGCGAAGCTGGAGCTGGGTTGGCGCGTCATCGGAGTAGCCGACGGGTTCGACGGCCTGATGCATCCCGAACGATGCCGCGAACTGACCATCGAATCCGTGCGAGGAATTTTGCCACGCGGCGGGACCATCCTGGGAAGCACCAACTCGCGCGATCCGTTCGCCTACCCTGTGAAGGAAGGCGGACGAACAGCCACGAAGGATTGTTCGCCGCAGTGTTTGGACGCCATGCGGCAACTTGGGATCGACGCGCTGATCGTGATCGGCGGAAATGGCACGCTGAGCATCGCGCACCGGCTGTCGCAAATGGGAATGAAGCTGGTTGGCGTGCCAAAGACGATCGACAACGATCTTCAACTCACCGACGTGACGCTTGGCTTCGATAGCGCGCTGCACGTCGCGATGGACGCGATCGACCGCCTGCATACGACGGCGGAAAGCCATCACCGCGTGATTGTGGTTGAGGTGATGGGCCGCGATGCCGGATGGATCGCGCTCGACGGGGGAGTTGCCGGAGGCGCGGATGTGATCCTCCTTCCGGAGATACCCTTCACGATTGAGAACGTCTGCGCGGCAATTCGCCGGCGAGAGGAAGCGGGCCGCACTTCCTCAATCATCGTCGTGGCCGAGGGCGTGAAATTGCCCGAACGGAGCGCTTCGGGGATTCCAGTTCGGAGGCAGCCCGGGGAGCACGTCGCGGACTCAATTGCGCACGCGATGCGCGAGTGTTCCGACAAAGAGGTACGTGCGATGGTGCTCGGGCACATGCAGCGCGGGGGCTCGCCGAGTCCGTTCGACCGCATTCTTGCCACGCGATTTGGAGCGGCCTCCGTGGACTTGGTGTCGAAGGAAGCGTACGGCCAGATGGTCTCGCTACAGGGCGGGAAGGTCGTCTCGGTGCCGCTGGCTGGGGCGATCAGTCCGGTCCGGCTGGTCGATCCGGCAAGTGAGACATTGCGGGCGGCGCGCGCCGTGGGAATCAGCTTCGGAGACCGTCCGTGATCCGCAAGCTGCTTGTCGGGTTCGTGCTTGTCCTCGTGGTCTGCGTCGCTGCGTACCTGCGATTTCATCACCCGAAACGTGTGCTCGAAACCGCCTACGTGGGGAACCATCAAGTGATTTTGTGGAACACGAGCGCCCAGATCCGCGAGCCGCTCGGCACAGTCAACTACGGCGATCGCGTGGATGTGCTCGCGCGCTTCCAGGAACAGGTGCAGGTTCACACGGCGGATGGACGGACGGGCTGGATCACCCAGAGCGACCTGCTCTCCGCGGACCTCTGGCAAAAAGCGCAGGATATGGAATCGAAAGCTACGACCCTGCCCGTCGAGGCGCGCGGCCATACACGCGTGCTGAGCAATCTGCACGTCGAACCCGGACGCGACACCCCGCGCATTCGTCAAGTGAACAAATCGATTCCGGTCGATATGTTTCAGCGGCAGCCGATGGATGTGCCCACGGTATCGCCCGCTGCACCAACGTCCGCGACCGTTGATAAGGAAGCTGCTGCTGCGCCTGCGGACGCGAAGAAGGAAGACTGGTGGCTCGTCCGTGCGCACATGCCGGACCAGACGAGCGTCTCAGGGTGGGTTCTGGGGCGATTCATCGATCTGGACGTTCCTGCGCCACTGCCGGATTACGCCAGTTCTGCCGGAGTGCACATCGCAGCGTGGTTTGAATTGAATCGAGTGAGCGATTCGTCCGGGAACGCCAAATCGCAATACCTCCTCCTCGGCACGCGAGGCCCGGAGGGCCAGCCGTGCGACTTCACGCTGATTCGCGTGTACACGTGGGACAAGCAGCGCGAGCGATACGAAACCGCGTTCGTCGATAGCGAGCTGTGCGGGAAGCTGCCGGTGAAGATCGCGCAGGTGGCGCCTCCGGTGAGCGATGCGACGTTTTCGTTTGAGGATTGGAGCAAGGGCACGTCCGAGCAGCGGATTTACCGGATGCACCAGACCGTGGTCCGAAGAGTGAGGCAAACGGGCTTGGGGTTGGGGAAGCGGCATGACGCGCATAAGTAAGGACATTTCCGTAATTGTGACTGGCGGCCGGGGCGGAGCTATCGATTGGAACGATTCATTCCGCAGACGGCACGCGGCTCTCTTCCTTGCGCTTGCTGCTGTGGTGCTTGCTTGTTCACTGGCCGGATGCTCGCAGCCCGAAACGCATGCCCAGCCGCAGGCGAACGCGCCGTTATCGGTCTCCTACATCGGCGCGTGGGGCGTGAAGGGCGACGGCCCCGGGCAATTGGACGAGCCGACCTGCGTTGCGACCGACGTGCTGGGGAATATTTTTCTCGCGGACGCCGGCAGCCACTTCATACACAAGTTCACATGGGAAGGCAGGCCGCTGCTTTCCTTTCAAGAACCGGTGCTGAAGCATCCCCAGCGGATCACAGTCGATAGCGGCGGAGCAATCTATGTGACCGATCCGGGCCGCGGCAGCGCGTTCGTCTTTTTCCCCAACGGAGACCGCTTTCGCGAACTGCGGCTGAGAACGCGCACCAACATTGAAAACATGCTGACCGTCGCCGTCGGCGAAGACGGCCTCATCCATCTTCTCGACGCCAGCACGGGCCGCATTTCCACGTTCACGCCGAGCTTTCGGTTGGCACGAAGCTGGCAGCCGGCCGCGAACGTGCCGAACGCGAAAGTTCGCACCGGGGCGATCGCGGTCGGTCCCGACGGATATTTGTACGTGACGGACGTGGATGGAAACCGAATCCTGCGCTTTACCAATGACGGGCATTTTGTCGCGGCCGTGGACGCTCGCGCGGACGGAACGGATCGGAAGCTGAGCGACGAAATAGCCGTGGCGCGCGGGTACATCTTCGCAATGGACGCGGACGGGCGCATGCTCCACGTGTGGTCCGCGGACGGGCAGCCGAAACTCGATGTCGACCTTGCGCCAGAACTGGGGCAGGCGAATCGAGCCGTGCCCGCTCTGGCGGTCAGTCCGCGCAAGGAACTTCTTGTCCTCGATGCGCCGGAGTCGCGTGTGCTTCGCTATCGGCTCAACTTCTGATATTTTCCCCAAGCGTCATCGCACTTGGCCTGAGGAGACGTGACTGCCATGCCCTTGCTTCTCACCGAAACCGATGTGAAGGCGATTCTGACAATGCCGATGGCGCTCGACGCGGTCGAGACGTCCTTCCGGCGGCTCGCTGACGGGTCGGCTATTTCCCATTCGCGGCAAAGACTGCGCCTCTCGGGCAAGGGCTACCTGCATTACATGGCGGCTTCGGACGCAACCGGCGGCTACCTCGGCCTGAAGATCTACACGGTGTCGCCGAGCGGGGCGCGTTTTCTGGTGCCGCTCTTCAGCGGGCAATCGGGCGAGATGATGGCGCTGATTGAGGCGAACTATCTCGGGCAAGTGCGGACGGGCGCGGCGAGCGGTGTCGCTACGCGCGTGATGGCGCGCGCGGACGCCCGCAACGCCGGAATCATCGGCACCGGACTTCAGGCGCGCACCCAGCTCGAAGCGGTAGCGCTGGCGAGGAAGCTAGAACGCGTCCGAGCGTTCGGCCGCAATGCAGAGCGGCGCGAGCAATTTTGCAGGGACATGACGCAGCGAATCGGCGTGCCCGTGAGCCCGGTCTCGTCCGCAGAGGAGGCGGTGCGGGGCGCCGACATTCTGATCACGTCAACGACCACGACAAACCCGGTCGTAGAGGGGCGCTGGATCGAGCGCGGCACGCACATCAACGCGATCGGCTCGAACTTTGCCGACAAGCGCGAACTGGATGCAGAGGCCGTCGGCCGCGCGGCAGTGATTGCCGCGGACTCCGTGGAGCAGTCGAAAATCGAAGCGGGCGACCTGATTCAGGTGTACGGCGATGATGCTTCGCGATGGAAGGCGGTTCATGAGCTTTCGGACATCGTGGCAGGAAACGTCCCTGGGCGCACGGGGCCCGATCAGATCACGCTCTTCAAATCGAATGGAATCGCGATCGAGGATATTGTCGTTGCGGGCCGGATCTACGAAATTGCTCGGGAGCGAGGCGTGGGACGCGACGTCCCGATGTGGCAGAAGTAAGTTCGACCAGCGGGCGGACGACGTGCTTAGGCGCGAACCCGGCGAAGACGTTTTACAAGGGCTTCGTGCAATCGCTGGCGGGTCGTCTGGGGAAGAGGGGCGGGTTCGGAGTTGCAAAAGATTTCAATCGTTTGTTTCGTCGTGTCTACTACGATGCGGCAATCCTTGCACTTTCCGAGGTGCTCCTCAATCGAGGCGCGCAGGATCGGGTCCAGCGCCTCGTCAAGGTAATCCGCGAGTTCACTGATGATTTCTTTGCACTTCACGAATTTCCCCCTCGCCCAAAGTATTGGTTCAGTCTCTGCCGCAGCTTAAGCCGCGCCCGCAAGAGGCGCGATTTCACCGCCGGCACGGAAAGCCCCAGCGCCTCAGCCGTCTCTTCGGTGGATAATTCTTCGATGTCGCGCAACTGGAAAACGATTCGGAATGGCGGGTCAAGTTCCGCGATTACCTTCGAGAGAATCCCCGCAAGCTCGGTCTGCGCGTAACGGTCCGCCGGAGAAGGGCCCCAATCCTGCACGTCCCGCGGCACCATGTCTTCGCCCGTGTCCAATTCTTCATCCAGCGACACGATGTTCGGGCGGCGCTTTCTGAGCTTCATGAGCGCCTGGTTGACCGCGATACGCACGAGCCAGGTATAGAACCTAGAGTTGCCCTGGAAATCCTGGAGGTGCTCGTAGGCCTTCAGGAACGCCTCCTGCATGGCGTCTTCGGCGTCCTCGCGATTCTGGGTGATGTTCTGCGTGAGGCGGAAAATCTTGCGCTCGTAGCGGCCCACAAGCGTCTCGAAAGCGGAGACGTCTCCGGCCCTCGCCGCCGCAACCAGGACGGGCTCGTCGTCCTTCACCACCTGGGAGGGCAACAGACGGGGCTGCACCGGGTTGAGTTTCGGGGAATTCATGCTGAATTATTCCACAGGAAAGGGTAGCACAGCTTTCGCGGCCTTGCTGGCGAGAATGTATTATCATACCGAGCGAACGGGCTGATCGGGAGAATTCGAGAGACTGAATGCGGACGCTGCCAGATTATCTGCGCAAGGGAATGAAGATGATCCTGGTCGGCGCCAATCCGGGCGACCGGTCGGCGCGCGTAGGGCATTACTACGCCGGGCGCAACAACCAGTTCTGGCCGATGATGTACCAATCCGGCGTCATCCCCGAACCTCTCGGTTACGAGGACGACCGTCGGATGGTCGAGTTCGGCATCGGCATGACCGACCTGGTGAAGCGCCCGACGCGCGGGATCGAGGAAATCGAGCGGCAGGAATTTGCCGAAGGACGCGTCCTTCTGGCGCAGAAGCTCGAGGAGCTGCGCCCGCGCGTGATCGCGTTCAACGGCAAGACAGTCTATGAAAAATTCACCGGCCGCCCTTGTAAGTTCGGCCTCCAGAGGGAACGGCTGTACGGGGCGCACGTCTTCGTTCTCCCGTCCACCAGCGGCCAGAATGCCGGAACGAGCCTGTCCGTGAAGAAGAGATATTTTAAGAAACTAGCCGTGCTCCTCAAGAATCTGAAGGACTAGAACTGCTCTGACGGCCGCGCCACGGAGGTTGAATCGCCATGGGAGCAACCCAGCAAGCGGTGAGTTCATTGTTGCTTGAGGAGCGCTCGGGCCCGGTGGTGACGATTCGTCTGAACCGGCCGGAGAAGCTGAATGCGCTCAATATCGAGCTGAGCCGCGCGCTCGTACACGCCCTGCTTCGAGCGGGCGACGACAAATCCGTGCGGGCTGTGGTGTTGACAGGCGCGGGACGCGGTTTCTGCTCGGGCGGCGATATCGGATTCATGCGCGATGTGCGGTCGCGCCGCGCGGTGGACGAATTTGGAGCGCTGCTGGAAGTCGGCAAGGAGATCTGCCTCGCCATTGCGACGATGCCGAAGGTCGTGATCGCGGCAGTGAACGGCCCGGCCGCCGGCGGAGGCATGAGTCTCGCCCTCGCCTGCGATCTCCGAATTGCTTCCGACCAGGCGATGTTCAAGCAGGCATTCGCGCAGCTTGGCTTGTACCCGGACCTGGGAGCGACGTTTTACCTGCCGCGGCTGGTTGGACTCTCTCGCGCCTCCGAAATGTTCTACACGTCGGAGGTGATTTCGGCGCAAGAGGCGTGCAGGATCGGGATGGTCTATCACGTATTTCCTCACGAGCATTTTGATGAGGAAGTGCAGAAGTTCGCCGCGGGCATGGCGTCGGGTCCGCCGCTCGCATTGCGCGATATAAAGCGCACCATGATCGGCGACGCGCACCGCGAACTCGAACAAGCCATCGAGGAAGAGAATCGCCTTCAACGGCACTGTTTTCTTTCCGAGGATTTCGCCGAGGGTGTGGCCGCATTCTTCGAGAAGCGACCGCCGAAGTTCCGAGGGCACTGAAACGCCGTTGATCCACCGGGAAATTAAGAATCGAGTGTACGTGTGACAGGAGACCCGCCCACCAACATCGAGATCGGGCCGAGCGAGGTGAGCCGGCTCCTCGCTTCCAGCCAGAAATTCCTGTTTGTGGACGTACGCGAGACATGGGAGTATGACATTTCGCGGATCGAAGGCTCGGTGCTGATTCCGCTTCGTGAGATTCCGGCCAACGTGCCGCGTTTGTCGGAAGCGACGCAGATCATCTTGTTCTGTCACCACGGCATGCGCAGCTTCGATGCTGCCACGTGGCTGCGAATGCAGGGAATTCAAGGCGCGCGGTCGATGTCCGGCGGGATCGATCGCTGGGCGACGGAAGTCGATCCAAGCGTGCCGCGATACTGAGGAGGAAAGGGATGGCGACTACCCGAAAGAAGACCGCGAAACGCCCGCGAAGAGCTGGGACGAAGGTTCAATTCCTGCAAAAGCCGGCCTGCACGACATGCCGGAAGGCGCGAAAGTTCATGGAAAGGCGCGGATTTCAGCTCTATTTTCGCGACCTTGCAAAAGAGCGATTGAGCGCGGCGGAACTTGAGAAGCTGATCGGCAGACGCGACTACACCGACTTCCTGAACAGCCGCAACGAACTTTTCCGCAGGAAGAAAATGAAGACCGACCCGCCTTCGCGAAGAGAAGCGATCCGAATGATGGCGAAGGAGCCGAATCTGATTCGGCGGCCCGTAATTGTGGCGGGTGGCCGCGTAGTCGTAGGATTCGACGAAGAAGGCATCGCGAGGCTCTAGGCGGAAGCCTGGCTCGCCGCGCCTGGCGCGGAATCTTTCCGGCAAGCAGGAGATCCTTTCCCGATGAATCTGGCTGAGCGAATCGAAGTGCGCCAGGGCGACCTCACGGAAATGGATACCGACGCCATCGTGAACGCCGCAAACAACGAACTTCAGCTTGGCGGCGGCGTTGCCGGGGCCATTCGACGCAAGGGCGGCCCACGGATTCAGGCCGAGTGCGACGAAATCGGAACGATCCCCGTGGGCGGGGCCGCGATCACGTCAGGCGGCAATCTGAAGGCGCGTTACGTGATACACGCGGCCACCATGCAGCTCGGCGGGCGCACGTCGGCGCAGTCGCTGCGCAGCTCGACGGCGCATGCCCTCCGCATCGCCGCCCAAAAGGGGTTGAAGACGGTTGCGTTCCCGGCCGTCGGTGCCGGCATCGCCGGTTTTCCGCTCCGCGAGTGCGCCGAAATCATGTTGCGCGAGACGGCGAAGCACTTCGAAGGTCGGACCTCCATCGAGAAAGTCAGCTTCGTCCTATTTGACAAGGACGCCCTGTCAGCTTTCGAGGAAGTTTTTCAAGAGCTTCAAGCGAAGGGCGCGGGTCCCGACTGACTAGTTGTCTTCAGTGCGTTTCTTGAGGACAGGCTGCTTGTCTGCGGCCGCGTCGCCACTTGGAGCGGGAGCCTGCGCAGGATTGCCGCTCGCGGTGGCGGTTGCGGCGGGGGCTGAACTATCTCCCGTGTAGGCCTTCCGCATGTACCGTGCAGCTTCCGTCTGTGCGCCGGCGGTGTCGTCCTTGAGGTGCTGAGCGAGACTGTACTCGTTGACGGCGCGCTCGCGCTGTCCCAGAACGTCGTAAATCTTGCCCATGTAAATGTGGCCCCACACCTCCACCCACTTCGGGTCGAGGTCGCCTCCGAGCGCGGCGCGGAACGCATTCGCGGCGGACTGGTAGTTCTTCTGATAGAACATCGCCTCGCCCATCCGGAAGTGCGCGAGCGAGTTGGTGGGCTGCACATCGAGCGCACGTTGGTACTCCTGGATGGCTTCGTAATATCTGCCGAGTGTCGCCAGCGCCTCGCCCCGCGCGATCGTTGCGCGTACGCGCAATCGCGGGCTCGATTTCAGCAAATTGTTGTTCGGATCGATGGTGAGGCCGTTTGGTTTCGGCCGCCCGAACGTCTCGAGCTCAAAGTCCGAATTCGTGCCGGTGACGAGGATTTTCTTAAGTTCTGGATTGCCTTCGGTCTCCACCTTCACTTCGACCGGCATGCGGAACGTGTCGAGGTCCTGGTGTATCTTGCCGATCACCTGAAAGCCCTTCGGCGTGCGATAGACGATGTACTGCAACGTGAATTCCGGAACACCCGTCGAATTCAGCCACTGCGAAAAAAAGGAAACGAGATTGAGAGACGGCTCGCCGATTTTGGGCGGCGGAAGTTTCGCCGCGGCAAGCTTTTGGAATTCGTCGATCGTCGCGGTCTTTCCCGCGTGTTGCTTGTAGAAGTCGCGCAGGAGAGCCGTGAAAGCGTCGTCGCCCAATTGGGCGCGAAGCATGTGAAATACCATCGCGCCTTTGTCGGCGACGATCGAGCGGTATACGTCCGAATAGATTGGAATCCGGTCTGCCTGCGCGACGGGCGTCGTTTCTTCAAACATCAGCGCGCCCACCGCAAAATCTTCTAGGGCCTTGTTCAGGCTGGCGACGCCCCCGGACTGTTCCGCATACATGGCCTCGGCGTAGCGAGAAAGTCCGTCCGTGATCCACACATCGGCCGCCGTGGCCGGCAGGACCGAATTGCCCCACCACTGGCCCGCGGCAAGCTGCGAGAGCATGCGATCGTTCGCCCTGGATGTCCACTGCCGCGCGCTGATCAAGAGCAGGCCCGGGGCCGAGTATCCCGCGAGCGAACCATCCGGGATCTGCGCCACCGTGAGGCGAGGCTGATTCCCGAAGGAGCCGAACTCGTCGGTAAAATAGTTCATGATCAGTCCGAGCGAGCTCGCGTAAGACGCGACGGTCGAGGCCTGCGCGGGCGGAGTGTAAAAGGAGAACTGATAGCCCTCCGTCGGCGCCGGCGTGAGTTGCAGGTTGCCGGCTACAAACGATCCGACGGGCCCGGGCTGGTCGCAGTGGAATACGTATGACACTTGGCCAGGGGCGCCCGCGCCGATTCCGGGGCGCATACTTGGCGCGTCTGCTTTGCCCGTGCCGGCGACGGCGAATGTGTTCGGGACGATGAGGTTGAAAGTTCCCGTGTAACGGTTCGACGGGTAGTCTGTGAGCGGAAACCAGCGCGCGGGCAGCAGAAGATACGCCGAAGTCTTGTCAATCGACGCGAAGCGAACACCCTTCGTCGGGCTATCTTCCTCGCTCGAAACCGGCCCGCTGTATTCGAACGTCAGCGTGACCTGCTTTCCTGGCGTCGCCGTGCTCGGCAGCGCGACGCTCAGCAGGAGCGGCGTGTTGTTGTCGCGGGCGAAAACGACAGGCTGCCCGGCCATGGTGACGGAGTTGACTCGCAAGTCCGGATGCAGCTCCACGAGCAGCGTTTTCGCAACCTGCTCGGCCACGAAATCCACCTTGGCCTGCGCCTGGATGGTCTGATCCTCGGGATGGACAATCGCTTCGACGTCGTAATTCGTGGCTCGGAAGGGGAAGGAGTGCGGCGCCTGGGCCGAGGCGGCGTTTGTGGCCAGCAGGGAGAGTATCAGGACGGCCGGCAACCGATAGATCTTGGGCAAGAAGAAATCCCCTCTCGAAATGCGCGATTACTTTCAGCTTAGCTAAGATACCAGATAACTGCCCGCAGTTGCCCGCGCGCCCAAGCTCAAAGCATGCCCGCAAAGATGTCCGCTGCCCGCTCAATCGCGCCGCCTGCGCCCAGCTTGGCTCGCACCTGGGCCAGGCCCTCCTTCATCTCTTCGCGCGCCGCGCGCGACTCCAGCAGCCGGCGGACCTCCGACGCGACGGCGGAAGGCGTGAAGCCTTCCTGGATGAGTTCCGGCACGACGCGGCGACCGGCAACCAGATTCACCATGCCGAAGAAAGGCGTGCGCACCATCCGCCGCAGGATGAAAGCGGTGATGGGCGCAACTCGGTAAATCACCACCATCGGCGTGCCGAGCAGCGCAGCCTCGACCGTAGCCGTGCCGCTGGCGACGATGGCGCAGTCCGCCGCAGCGAGCACGTCGTACGTGGCCCCTTCGATGTGCTTGATATTGAGGCGGGAGCTTCCACCAATTGCGGAAGCTGAATCTACCTCGATGCCCGGCGCGGCAGCATGAACGAATTGCAGGCCGGCGCCCGCTCCCATTTCCTGCGTCAGACGGTCGCACGCTTCCAGCACGCGCGGATAGTGGCGCGCCATCTCTCCCCGGCGGCTGCCGGGCAGAAGAGCGATGATGGGCTGGTCGGCGGCGAGCCCGTGCCGCGCCGCGAACTCAGCGCGATTCATCGTTGGCCGGACCACGTCGGCGAGCGGATGGCCGACGAAATCAACCGGCACGCCCGCATCCCTGTAAATCTTCTCCTCGAAGGGGAAGATGACGACCATCCGATTAACGAGGCGTTTGACTACGCGTACGCGGCCCGCGCGCCAGGCCCAGACCTGAGGGCCGATGAAATAGCCGACGGGAATTCCGTATTTCTTCAGGCGCCGTGCGACGCCGAGATGGGTTCCCGGCGAATCGACGAGGATCGCGAGCGATGCGCGCCGCCTGGCCGCTTCGCGCGCGAGGCGGCCCTGCAGGCGGAACACGGACGGAATCTTGTGCAGCACCTCGGTAATGCCGACGACGGCGACTTCGTGATAGTCCGCAATTAGCTCAACGCCGGCCTCGGCCATGCGCGGCCCGCCCATTCCGAAAAGCTTCGCTCCGGTGCGGTTGCGCAGGGCATTAGCCAGGCGCGCGGCATACATGTCGCTCGAGGCCTCTCCGGCGGAGATCAGGATTTGGGGTGGCGTCATGCGAGCGGCGCCGCTTCAGTCATCGGCAGGCATGGGCTGCGAGAATCCGGGCATTGCGCCGCCGGGAATGGAAACGCCGATCTCCTGCTCCTTGTACTGAAGCTGGTACAGGCGGTAGTAGATTCCGCGCAGAGCGAGCAATTCCTGGTGGGAGCCCTGCTCGCGCAGGCGGCCCTTGTGGAAGACGAGAATGCGGTGGGCGTGCTGGATCGTGCTGAGCCGATGCGCGATGACGACGGCCGTGCGCCCGGTCAGCAGCCGGTCGAGCGCTTCCCGGATCATGAGCTCCGTCTTCGTATCGACGCTCGAAGTGGCTTCGTCGAGGATCAGGAATCTGGGATCATGCGCCAAGGCGCGAGCGAAGCTGACGAGTTGGCGCTGCCCGACCGAAAGGGTCCCACCGCGTTCGGTGACGGGCGTTTCCACGCCCTGAGGCATGGACTTAACGAACGAGCCGAGTCCGACCTCGCGCAGCGCGCTCTCGGTGGCGGCTCGGTCGATTCCTTCTGTTCCCAGCTTGACGTTGGATTCGAGTGTCCCGGTGAACAGGAACGGATCCTGCAACACGATTCCGAAGTGGCGCCGCAGATCCTGCAAGTCCATCTCGCGGATGTCCACGCCGTCGAGCAGGATTTGGCCGCGCTGAATATCGTAGAAGCGCAGCAGGAGCTGGATGATCGTGGTCTTGCCCGCGCCCGTGTGGCCCACGATCGCGAGCGTCTGGCCAGGCTCGACGCGGAAAGAGACATCGCGCAACACCCAGTCTTCTTCTTTCGGATTGACGCCGCCGTTGTAGGCGAACCAAACATTGCGGAATTCGATTTCGCCGCGCGGAGCAGGCAGCTCGCGGGGCTGCGCGGGCGAGACAATGGTTACCGGCTCGTCGAGCAGCTTGAAGATGCGCTCGGAAGCTGCCATCGCGGTCTGGAGGATATTGAACTTTTCACTGAGATCCTGGATCGGACGGAAGAAGCTCTGAGCGTACATCATGAAGGAGATGAGGACGCCGACCGCAATCGTGCCGCCGACCACGCGCACGCCGGCCACCCAGAAAAGCAGCGCGATGCCGCTCATGCTGAGAAATTCAACTCCCGGAAAGAAAAAGGAAAACGCATCGATCGCGTCTTTGTAGGCTTCCATGTGAACGCGATTCAGCTCCGCGAACTGTCTCCGCGCCTTCGGTTCGCGATTGAAAAGTTGCACGACGGACATGCCGCTGATGTGCTCCTGCAAGAATCCGTTGATCCGGGCGATCGCGGTCCGGATACCGCGATTCGCGTCGCGGACGCGGTTCCGGAAGAAATACGTAAGCAGGATCATGAAGGGAAGCGGCGAAAGCGTGGCAAGTGCGAGCAGGGGATGCCACGCCAATAGGAATATGGCCAAGCCAAGCAACTGCACAAAATCGTTCAGCATGGCGACGACGCCGGAGGCAAAGAGATCGTTCAGAGCGTCCACGTCGGTAGTCGAGCGGGTCACGAGCCGGCCGACGGGGCTGCGGTCGAAAAAGCTCATCGGCAGACGTTGGAGATGCTCGAAAATTTCCTTGCGCAGGTCGTACATCGTTTTCTGGCCGACGGACTGCATGATTCTCACCTGGGCGTATTGCAGGCCGAAGTTCGCGAGGAGAGAGCCCAGGTAGGCCAGCACAAGCCACGTGAGGCCGATGATTGCTATATTTCTTGCGATGGAATGCGACGCGCCGGGCACGATGTAGTGATCCACAGCGAGGTGAAAGAGGTAAGGTCCTAGGCTGCCCATGAGCGCCACACCCATCGTCATCGATACGGCCACCACGACCTGCCAGCGGTAGGGCCACAGATACTTCACCAAACGCCGGGAGATCTGCGTGTCGTAAAGCTTTCCGAGTTTTTCTTCCTCGCGGAAATCGCTCATTCGCGTTCCAGCTCTTCTTCGAGCAACTGCTTCTGATAGAGATCGGCGTAGTAGCCGCCCAGCGCGAGCAATTCTTCATGGGTGCCGCGCTCCACCACCTGCCCCTCGCGCATGACGACAATTTGATCCGCGCCCTTCACGGTCGAAATGCGGTGCGCGATGAGAATCGTGGTCCGCTGGCGCATCACGTCGCGCAGGCGGCGGAGGATGCGCTCCTCCGTGTCCGTATCTACGCTTGAGAGGGAATCGTCGAGCACGAGAATTCGCGGCTGGCGCAGGATCGCACGCGCGAGTGACGTTCGTTGTTTCTGCCCGCCGGAAAGCGTAATCCCCCGCTCACCGACCATTGTGTCGAAGCGAGCAGGGAAACTCAGGATTTCTCCTGAGATGCTGGCAATCTCGGCAGCTTCGAGGACGTGCTCTTCGGTCGAGTCCTCCACGCCGAACGCGATGTTTTCGCGAATCGTTTCGCTGAAGAGGAACGTGTCCTGCGGCACGTACCCGATTCCACGGCGCAGCGTCTCGAGCGGATATTCGCGAATCGGCCGGCCGTCGATGAACAGCGTGCCCGGAGGCGCCTCCCACAGCCTCGCGATGAGCGCCGCGAGAGTAGATTTGCCGCTGCCCGTCGGGCCGACGATGGCGAGAGTTGAGCCGGCCGGAACATGCAGGCTGATGTCGCGCAGTACCGGCGGGCCCGGCGTTCCGTTCGGCCCGGTCGGATAGGTGAAGGTGAGGTGCCGGAATTCGATTTCACCGCGAATGTCGGACTTGGCGCCGATCGGTCCCTCGTGAACATGCTCGCGACGCCGGCCATTGCCGCCGGCCGAAGCAGTGGGCGCTTCGGCTTCGGAGACAGCCGTGTCGCGGATGTTTGGCTGTGCGTTCAAGACGTAGTTCAAGCGTCCCATCGAAGCTGCGCCGCGCTGGAAAATGTTCGTCACAAAGCCGATGGCGATCATCGGGAATACGAGTTGAATCAGGAACGAATAAAACGCCAGGAACGTGCCGAGAGAAACGCGGTGATCGACGACTGCGGCACCGCCCAGGCCAAGCAAAATCATGATCGTCAGACCAATGAGGGCAGCCAGGGCAGGGAAGAAGAGGCTCCAGGTTCCGATCAGCTTTATATTGCGGTCGACATAATCCCGGTTGGCTCGGTCGAAGGATTCGATCTCCGGCTTTTCCTGCACGTACGCGCGAATCACGCGCATCCCGGTGAGGTTTTCCTGCGCTCGCGTGGAGAGCACGCCCAGCGCGGCCTGAATCTGCTCGGACAGACGGTGAATCACCTGGCCGAAATACCACACGGAAACCACAACGAGGGGCACCGGCAGCAGTACCCACAAGGTAAGTGCGGCCGATAGCTTGGCCATGAAGTAGACGGCCAGAACGCTTGTAGCAATCGTGTTCGCCGTGTACATGATCCCCGGACCGAGCACCATGCGCACCGCGTTCAGATCGTTCGTCACGCGCGACATCAGGTCGCCTGTGCGATTCCGTGCATAGAACTCTGGATCGAGAAGGACCAGCCGGGCGAGGAGATCGTTTCGCAGATCGTATTCGATCTCGCGGGAGACGCCGATCAGGATCCATCTCGTCCAGAAAGAGAAGAATCCTTTCACCAGCATGACGGCCACCAGGATGATGCAGTAGAGACCAACGGAATGGCGGCTCAGCGGCGCATAGAACGCGAAAAGGGGATGGAGGAGAACGCGCGCGGTTCCCGAAAGCGTCGAAAGCGGCCGCGGCGCTGCCTGTAGGCAGTCCGTAATCGTGCCAATGATCAACTGCGGGAGCGCGCCGGCCAATCCCGTCAAAGTGAGAGCGACCAGCCCCGCCGCCACCATGCGTTTGTAGTTGGAGACGTACGGGAGGAGCAGCTTCAATTGACTCCAGCCGGAGGGCTTGCGCGCGGGCCGCGCGGCGGTAGTGGAGACAGGCTGTGCGATTGCGCTCATCGGCGAATATTAGACGCGGACAGGATGCCTTTGGCTACGCTTGCGGTCGAGCCTTCGCAGACCGAGTGCATACTTCGTGGCACCTTCCAGCCCACCCAATTCCACGCGAGTGACCGTCATTCTATCGCTTCGCTCAGCCTTGCGGAAGAACTGTTCCGCGCTAGCGTGCCGCCACAATTTCCTCGAGGCGCGCCTCGAAATCTTCCTCGCCTTCGGACCACAGGCGCACCCGCTCGACCGGCAAGGCCGTCTCGATCCGGCGGACCCAATCCAGTAGTTTGCGGATATTTTCCCGGGTCTTGTCCTGATACATCTGCAAATTCTCGGGCCAGGCCATCGCTTCCAGAAAGCGGGCTTCTTCGAGGCTCTCCGGAGGCGACTTCGCGCCCGGCCGAATGCCGAGCAGGCCCGCGTGCCCGGTGAAAAGATGCTCGAGACCCAAGCTCACTTCCAGATGGCCGCTATCCCGCCACAAGGCGTTGTCGTAGTCCTCGCCGCGGCAGAAGATTTCGAGCGACTTCGGCTCAATTTTCGACTTCCCAGTCGCCGCGTCGAAGATGGAGAGATCCCAGTAGCAACTCACTTCGTATGAGCAATCGCTGTGGAGCTGTTCCGCCGCGATTTGGACGATCCCGGCAGCGTCGAGCGGCATGGAGCGCAAGTCCTGCTCCAGAATCGGCGACTCGGAAGCGTCCACCGCGCGAATCGTGAAATAGGTGAATCCGGGTCTGGCCGCCGAGAAGGGAACCGTCTGAAGGAACGCGCCGAAGCGATCGAGGAGGAGCTCCTCTGGATAATCCTTGCACCAGATGCTTAGGAACGACTGATTCGCCATGCGAAGCATTATACCGGGAGGTCCGCCGGAAGCAGAAGTCACGCTCGATCACTTTGGAAGGGGGAAAAAGGGTGTAAGCAGGCGACGTTGTCGGGCGAGCGCTACTTCTTCTTCGGAGGCGCGTCTTCGTCGTCTTCGGCGCCAATGTTCGTTGATATGCCGAGCAGCCGGTCCTTCAGCGTGTCGCCCATCCCGGCCAGGACCCCGGCGATGCTCTCGCGCATGCGCTTTTCGGCGGCCTTGGCCAGTGTGTCGAGCACGGTCTGCGAATGCTGGCCCAGCGTGGTTGCGGACGCGAGCAGCCAGGAATTCGAAGCGTTTTCGAGGCGTGCTTTGTATTGCTCGATGGATTCGTCGTTGGATTTCTTCAGCTGTTCCATCCACTCCAGCTGCTGCTTTTGGCGGTTCGCTTCCCACGCTTCGACCAGCGGGCCGAGCTGCGATTGGAGGTGAATCTGCGCTTGTTCGAGGCCCTGCATCATCCTGTCGTCAAGATGCTTCTGAAATTCGGTGAGAGAGCCTTCGCGGTTGTACTCCATGTCGGAGCGCGCTTTTTCAAGCGCCTGGCGCGAAGCCTCCTCGAACCGGCGCATCGATTCGCCGGCCACCTTCTGGACCTCGTCGGCAAAACTCGCATTCACGATCTCAGCCGATTCAGTGAGTTTGCCACGCTCGCGATCCACGACCTCTTTCGCGGCTTCTTCAATTTCGGCCTGGCTGTGCTCGACGTAAGATCGGCGGTAGTGATCCAACTCGGACGCCACCAGGCTCGAGATTTCAGCGGCGCGGCCCCGCAAGGCCGAGGTCGATTGCTCGACGGCCTTCTCGAGAGTCGTTTGCATCGTGGTCTGCGCCTTCTTCTGATACCAGTCGGAGGCTTTTGAAAGCGCCTCATACGTCTCATGCTTTGCGTCGGTGGTCCGCTGCTCGAATTCCTCTTCCACCTTCGAAAGAGTCGCGCGGGCGGATTCCTCGATCTCGGCTGGAAGCTTCGCCGTTTCCTGGCGCAGCTGTTCGAGCGACTCCTGCACGGCTTGCTGCGATGCCTGCTGGACCTGATCGCGAACGGTTGCTTGAATCTGCGCCGCCTGCTCGGATGCTTGCTGAACCTGCTCGCGAATGCCTTGCTTGAGTTGCGCGGCCTGCTCGCCGGCCTGAGCAAGTTCGGATGCGACCTTCTGCGCTTGTTCGAGCTTGGGCGCCAGTTTCTCTTCGAGCTCGCCCGAAAGCCGCTCGACCACCTTTTCCGCTGAACTCCGTAGCGCAGGCTCGAGGTCTTGCACGTGTTCGGCGATGGCTTGGCCTGCCCTGCGTCCCATTTCCTCGCGTTGAGCGGCGAGCATTTCGTCGAGTTGGCGCTGAGTTAATTCGACTGTGGACCGCGCCGCTTCCTCCAGGCGCGTTTTCGCCACTTCGGTGCGCGCGCGTTCCTGTTCGAGTCCCGCGCCCAGCGACTGAATGGTCGCGTGCGCGTCGGAAACCGCTTGGTCGATCGAGGAGCGCACGTTTGATTGGCGTTCAGACAGCTGATTCTCGGCCTGCGCGAGTGCCGCCTGGGTAGTCTCGCTCAGCTTTTCGCCCAGGTTCTGCTTCGCTCCAGAAACAGCCGCTTCGAACTCATCGTTCCAACGCTGCTTGGCTGCGTCTGCGTCCGCTTGCGCTTGGTCAATCGTGCGGTTGCGGACGCTTTGCGCCGTCTCTTCCAGATCCTTTTTCCATTGATCGAGGTGTTGCTGAGCCGCTTCGGGGGAGGCGAGAATTCCGAGCGAAGGCGACGCGGCTTCGCGCTGCGCGATCACGCGCTCGACCGCTTCCTCCACGGCCTGCTTCATATTGTGCGCCGTAGCTTGCTGCGCAGCCTGTTGCGCGGCCTGATCCGCAGCGTGACTCACCGCCTGCTGCACCGCCTGGCGAACCTTCGCGTCCAAATTCTCCGCGGTTGTCTCGCTGGCCTTGCGGGCATCCTCGACGATCGCCGCCGTGCGGTCCGCCGCCTGCTGGACGACTTTCTTCACCGCCGACTCGGAAACCCGCTCCATCGAAACCTTGATGGCTCTTTCGACAGCCTCATGGAGTTGCGAGTCGAGCTGCTGGCGCACGACCGTCATTTCTTCGTTGATCGCCGTTAGCGCGCCCCGGCGCATCGTCTTGTCGAGTGTCTCTTTTGCCTCCGCGACCATCTTCGCCATTTGGCGGGCCGTCGCGAGCTGCGCCTCTGGCGGCGTGGGTCCCGGCATCACGTGGATCTTGGTGTCGGCGGAGGCCGGCGATGCGGGCGCTTCGTGCGGTGCGGTCGCGCCAGCGTGAGGAGCAGATGGGTGTGACTCTAGCTTTTCAGCTCCGGCCGGGGAATGCGCGGCGGATGGTTCTGCCTCATAAGCGGCAGGCGCTTCCGGCGGGGCAGGAATCGACGAAGCTGCGTCCTCAGGGCACGGAAACCAATCTTCCGGAGGGAACGCGATCCCCCAGACGTTTCCGGCGACCTCGAACTCCAGCCCAATCTGGAAAAGCTCGCGCACTGCCCTCGGCCGCTGCACCCAGATGACGTGTCCCAGGACGGTGCGCGGCGGAAGCGAAGGATCGGTGTGCGGAATCTCGAGCTTGATCGCCGAATTCTTCGGAACGTAGTGTTTCGACTGGTACTTGCAACCGTGACAGTTGACCATCACGGTCGTGGTGCGTTCCTTGAACGGCTGGCCGAGCGCGTCCACGCCGGCAACCGTGATCGGCACGGCCTGCACGATGCGCGTGCTGCGGCGCTTCTGCTCGACTACGTCGTTCGATGGCAAAGATTCGACCACGCTGTCCCCCGAAGGCTGAATTTCAAGATTAGCACCGCGCGTTGGACCGGGCGAGCGACGTGAAAGGCTTGTGCGAAAGGGTAACGACAATCCGATTAGGAACTTGTGGTGAGCGTAGCCGAACCATTGGAGTCCCGCCTGCCCTGAAGCCTCGGCGGTGACGAGGCTGAATGGGCTTGCCCTGACGTAGGAAGGGCCTGCCCGCCGAAGCCTTGGCGTGGGAGGGAGCTCGCGGGTTTGAATCTAGCGCCGCGGTCTTTAGCGCGGCATGGGTTTCCCCGGAGACGGTTGTGTGGGCGGGTGGTGCAGCCTTAACCCACGAAAGGTTTTGCGGGTGCCCCTCGATAAGAGCGAAGGCGGACGGCCGCAGCGACTTCTTCCATCTCGACCGCGCCCAGCGCGTTCCACTCTGCCCTTCGATTGCCCCGCAACAATATGCTACTTCGGTAACGTTCTTGTTAAACTCGGGCCATCGGAACGACAGGAGGCACCATGAAGTCCCATCCGCTCGACTTGGACGAGCTGCAAGACAGGCTCACACGTTTAGAAGAACAGAATCGTCGTTTCAAACGGCTCGGGGTTGCGGTCGTAGTCGGCATCACGCTGCTGCTCATTATGGGGCAGGCCCCTGCTAGGAAAACCGTCGAGGCAAACGAATTCATTCTGAAGGACGACAGTGGCAATGTACGCGCGCGACTGGCGATTAGTGCTAGGGCGGCAGGCGCGACGTCAGAGATGGTTTTGTTCGATGAGAAAGGAAACAAAAGCGTACGAATAAACGGAGGAATCAGGGCAATAAGCTCCGGCGGGGGCGTCAGTATCTTTGACCCGCGAGGCCAAGAGCGCGAGACGCTTACAGTACTCCAAGACAGTCCGAGTCTCGTGCTGAAGGACTCGAAGGGGAACAATCGTGGAATCTTTGGATTTTCGGAGTCTCATAACAACACGCTTCTTGCGGTTTTCGATATGGATGGAAATCCGCGCGGGCAATTCGCGGGGGGGAACGACGGCGCAACTCTTGAGCTTTACGATTCGAAAAAGGCGTTGCGCGGGATATTCACCGGTGGTGAGAACGGCGCAGGACTGGTATTAGTCGATGCTAAAGGCTCATGCCGCGTGAGTCCTTCGACATCTCAATCGCAACGATGTTGCTGACGCCCTAATCTTCTTCGCCCCCTACTAGTTTTTCTTACACTGTCCTTCCGACCGTGTACTAGAACCCTGAACTTTTTCTGTACGAATCACTTCCCGCAAAACCTTTCCAACTTGCTAGCGTGACTTGTTTGGCCCTTGTGGGCCACAGGAGGCGATGACGATGACCCAACGAACGACGGTTGGCGAAACCGGAGCACGTGCGGACGCTCTCCGCCCCGCGCTGTATGAAACGTCGCGCGAATCGACTTTACTGAAAGAAATTGGCGACCGGCCCGTCGAGGTCCAGCTGGTTTACGCCCCTGACCAAGCAAAGAGGTTGGCCGAGGCCCAGGCGCGCGTCCAGACCAAGCCCCGGCCAAAACCCAAGACAAAGCGCCGCGTCAGACCAGCGAGGCGCGTCCGTCCTCTGATTTCCACCGACGATCCTCCGGAAGAGTCCCATCACGCTCGCCGCTGCTCCATCTGCTCCCACCCCGCGCGTGACGTGATCGAAGAAGCCTTCCTTCAGTGGCGCAACGTCTCCGACATCAAGTACGAGTTCCACCTTCCCAGCCGCACCACGGTTTATAGCCACGCCCACGCAACCGGCCTGTTCGAGCGCCGCAGAAAAAATCTTCGCGCTGCGCTCGAGTTGATCATTGAGGAGGCCGACAGAGTGAGTCCGACCGCCGACAGCATCATTCGGGCCGTTCACGCGCTCACGAAAATCAACGATGCCGGCGAATGGATCGAGTCGCCCGCGCACGTCGTCGTCTCCTCCGGCTCCGCGCTCTTCGCCCCTCGTCCTTCGCCCTCTGCCCTCCGTAGCTCAGACGTGAGCGTAGGAGGGTCGCCCATCCCTCAAAATCTAATCGGTACACAAGTGGAAACAGAAAATGACGCAACTCGTTGAAAACACACTTCACCGCTACGGTCTAATCAGTACAACGGTGCGGCGAGCACTTGTGGTGAGTATTGCCGAACCATCGTTGTCCGGTGGGAGAGATGCGGACCGAGGGGCCGCTCCTTCTTTGCCTCGGCGCCGGGGAGGGCCTGCCCGCCGTAGCCTTGGGGTAACTTGTCCCGAGCCTGCCGAGGGAGGAGGGGAACTACACCTCGCGGCGGCCTTCCATGGCCTTGAGCATCGTGACTTCGTCGGCGTACTCGAGATCCGAGCCCACCGGAATTCCCATGGCGATGCGCGTCACGCGGACTCCGAGCGGCTTGATCAGCTTCGAGAGATAGACGGAAGTCGCTTCGCCCTCGGCCGTTGGATTCGTCGCCACGATGATTTCTTCCACCGTGTTGCCCTTGAGCCGTTCGATGAGGCTTTTGATCTTCAGTTGGTCCGGCCCGATACCCTGAAGCGGAGAAAGCGTGCCGCCGAGGACGTGGTAGAGCCCGTTGAACTGCCGAGTCTTCTCAACGGCCTGAATATTGGTCGCCTCCTCGACAACGCAGATCAGCGAACGGTTGCGCGTGGCGCTGCTACAGAAGAGGCACGGATCGGCGTCCGTGATGTTGTTGCAGATCGAGCATTCGCGTACTTTTTCCTTCGCGTCGCGAATGGCGTCGGAAAGCGCGAACGCCTGTTCGCGATCTACGCGCAGCAGATAGAATGCGAGCCGCTGCGCCGTTTTCTGCCCAATGCCGGGCAGGCGCTTGAGTTCGTCGATCAATCGTGTAACGGAAGGAGCGAAATCGGGCATGCAAGTTCATTATTGCAGATGTCCCGCAGTCTTCGCCACCCGTGAAACGCACCCTTCGGTCGCCGCGGCCACCTCAGGGCAAGGAGTCGCGTCTATTTTCGCCAGACGTGAAACGCGGCGCCCGCAATCGCCGTCCAACTTGTCAGGCGTTTCGTTGCGCACCAATCTCCGCAGGGTTACAATCGAGCGCCTCGTGGCTCAGCCATTGGGCGCCGGCCCGGAAGGTATCGTGAAAAAACAAAGGGGAGGGAAGGAATGCGAATCACAGTAGTGAGATCGCTCGCGACATTGGCACTTCTGCTCGCAGCCAGCGTTCTGTCTGCGGCTGCACAACAAGGACCGCCTCCAGGCGGTGGACCGGGCGGACCGGGAGGCAGGCCGGGCGGCGGCCCGCCGATGGGACCCCCGCTCCAACTTTCCAGTTCGGCGTTCGCCGACGGAACGACGATTCCCGACAAATACACGTGTTCGCCAACCGGAACCATGGCGTCACCGGCCGATATGACTTCGCCGGCGCTTTCGTGGGTGAATCCGCCGAAGGGCGCGCAGAGTTTCGTTCTGCTGCTGCACGATCCGGACGCGCATGCCGCGAAGTCCATGTACGACATCACGCACTGGCTGATTTTCAATATTCCGGGTGACGCAACCTCGCTTCCCGAGGGCGTCAAGGCGGATTCGACCGTCGGAGTGCAGGCGTCCAACACGATGCGTCAAGCGTCGTTCTTTGGGCCTTGCGCGCCTGCGGGACCCGTGCACCACTACACCTTTGAACTCTTCGCGCTGGATTCAAAACTCGATCTGCAAAAGGGGGCCAGCCGCGATGACGTCATGAAGGCAATGGATGGTCACGTTCTGACGGGCACGGTGCTGATCGGACTATTTCACCACCCGCCCGGCTTCATGATGGGACCACCGCCGCGTCCGCAGTGAACTTAGGCTGATTCGAATTGGCAACATGAGGCGCGGAGAAATCCGCGCCTCTCTTTTTGCGCGGACGAACACACGGACGCAAACTGTGGACTTGTCGAGGGAAGGGAACGAACTAAAACAGGCCGGGGATCTTCAGGCCCATGATGCCGGGCACGCTGCCCGTGAGGTCTTTCACCTGCTTGGATAGCTCTTCATCGACGCGCCGGTTGGCTTCATTCACGGCTGCGAGCACGAGCTCCTGCAGCATTTCCTGATCTTTGCTCTTGAAGACTTCCGGCTCGATGTGCACTTCGGTGAGCTGCTTCTGGCCGTTCATCTTCACCGACACCATGCCGCCTCCGGCCGATGCTTCCACGGAGAGCTCGCCGATGCGCTTCTCGAGCGTCTCCTGCACTTGCCGGAACTGCGCCAGCATTTGCTGCAACGCTTTCACTTCCATGCGTTATTCCTCGCCCGGGCGCTTGACTTTCGAAATCTGGCCGCCGAATTTTTCCAGCATCGCCCTAACGATCGGATCTTCTTCAAACCGGGCGCGCAACTCGGAACCGCGAACAACTCCTGCTCGCCCGGACTCAAGTTTAACACAGACCCGCAACGGCTGGCCCACCACTTCCTGCAAGACTGTGCGCAATCGTTCCATCGGATCGCGAGCCTGCAGCATTTCGGCGAGAGCGCGACTTTCGGACGGAAAGAAAAGCCGCAATTCGCCCGATTCGATTTCCCAGCGCGTCGCGTGCTCGACCATCGACCACAAAAACTTTTGTCCCTGAAGCGCCGCTTTGATCGCGTCCACTTGCGCCGAGGCCAATCCCGCTTTGGAATCCTCCGCGGCGCGAGCGACGATTCGCGGCGGCGATGCGGGAATCGGCGCGGCGGATGCGGGCCGCGCTGGTGCTGCCGTAGGAACAGCGGACGCGTTCGGTTCGGGCGCCGGTGCCATGCGCACGGCCGCCGCGCCCGCAGAAGAGGCCGAGACTGCTTGCGCCGGAGGCACCGCGCGCGCAGGCGCGCCAGATGCCGAATGCGCGGCTTTGGCGGGACGCGGTTCGCCGCGCAGTTCGCCGAGAACCTCTTCAAGCGGCGCAAGCCGCTGCGCGTTTATGAGTCGCAGCAATCCGAGCTCGAGATGCAGCCGCGGATCGGGCTTCCGCCGCAGATCGTCATCCGTTTCGAGCAATATGTTGAAAAACCGCGTGAGGTCTTCTTCAGCGAACCGCCCAGCGTGGTCCGTTAGGCGGAGGCGCTCATCCGCGGGCGCGGCGACGAGTTCCGAATCCGCGCCGCACACGCGCGCCACGAGCAGGTTGCGAATGTGGCGAATGGCTTCCCGGCAGAAGTGCTGCAAGTTCTGCCCGTCGGCGATCAGGCGGTGGACCAACCCAAACGCGCGTTCGGCCGACTGGGCCGCAATCGCCTCGACCAGATCGTCGAGCACGCTTTCGGCGACGACGCCGAGGAGCTCGCGCACCTGCGCGTCCGTGATCGCATCCCCGGCATACGCCATGGCCTGTTCGAGCAGCGATAGTCCGTCGCGCAAGCTGCCTTCGGCCGCGCGCGCAAGCACCGCGACGGCTCCTGACTCGATCTGAAGGTTTTCCGATTTTGCAATCCGCTCGATCTGGCCGGAGATCTCCTGGAATGTGAGCGAGCGGAACTGAAATAGCTGCGCGCGCGATTTGATCGTTTCGACTAAATCTTCGGAGCGTGTGGTGGCCAGAATAAAAACGACGCGTTCCGGCGGTTCCTCGAGCGTTTTCAAAAGTGCGTTCGAGGCTTCGTCAGTAAGCTGATGGGCTTCGTCGAGGATGACGACCTTGTAGCGGCTCGCCGCAGGCGCGTAGCGCACCATTTCGCGCAGCTCGCGGATCTGATCGATGCCGCGGTTGGAAGCCGCATCGATTTCGAGCACGTCGAGCGACGTCCCTGCGGAAATTTCCCGGCAGGAGTCGCAGGTGTTGTCCGGCTCGGCCGTGGGGCCCTTCGCGCAGTTCAGCGCTTTTGCCAGGATTCGCGCCGCCGTGGTCTTGCCCACGCCGCGCACTCCGGAAAAAATGTAGGCGTGCGCCACGCGGTTCGACGCGATCGCGTTTGCGAGAGTCCGCGTCACGTGCTGCTGCCCGACGATTTCGCCGAAAGTTTGCGGGCGATATTTTCGCGCGATGACTTTGTAGCTCATTCGATGGCGTTCTCGGCCTTTTGCCTGCGGTGGCGCGGATGCGGTAAGAGGAACTTCGGGTAATCCGCGGCACACGAAGCTGACCCGCTACCGTTGCTCCCTTCCGGGCCTGGCGGGGTTTGCGGGGAATCGTTGCACAGAGCCCGAAGTTCCACCGACCGCCGGTCTGCGCGCAATTTTCTTGCGGCATGACCGCTTCGCGGAGTCTAGCATACCGGTTTGCACCGCGAAAGCCGACGACGCTCATCGAATTTTGGCGCGCATCCGGATTTCGCTCGTTTCGGCCTGACCAGGACCGGCGCTTGCGCAACGGGCCCTGACGTTTTAGTCTTGCGAGCGGCATGGCTCCCGAATTCCTCGTCCTTGGTGTGATCTGGTACATCGTGTTCCTTTTTTCCACGACGTGCCACGAAGGGGCTCATGCGCTCGTCGCCCGGCTCGGCGGGGATCCCACCGCGTTTCATGGCGGGCAGGCGAGTCTAAATCCGCTGCCTCACATTCGCCGCTCCCCGGTTGGAACGGTGATCGTGCCGATTCTCTCGTACATTCTTCCACCGCATTGGATGATCGGCTGGGCCAGCGCTCCCTACGATCCGTCCTGGCAACGCCGCTACCCGCGTCGGGCCGCGTGGATGGCGCTTGCGGGGCCGGCGGCGAACTTCACCCTTGTGATCGTGGCCGCCATCGCGATTCGCGCCGGCATGGCTCTGGGATTTTTTCAGATGCCGTCCGAAGTGAGCTTCACGCACATCACGCAGGCCGCCGTCCCCGGAACGGCGGAGCTCGCGGCAACATCTCTGAGCATTCTCTTCGTGCTCAACGTGCTTCTCGGCACGTTCAATCTTTTGCCCGTCCCACCGCTTGACGGAAACACCGGCGTGACACTGCTGATGAGCGAGGGCGCTGCTCTACGCTTTCTCGACTGGACGCAAAATCAAGGTCTGGGTTTCGCGGGAATCATGCTGGCGTGGGTCCTCTACGATCGAATCTTCGATTCCATTTTTCGAGTGTTTCTCATTGCCCTCTATCCGGGCTCGCACTGGGGCTGATTTCGGCGCCAGCAGCGCCCGGCCTGTTCGGATAATCCTTTCGACTTCCTGAATCCGAGTTCGCTTCGAAGTCGTTTCACATCGGCACACACGATCCGGACGGAACAGTCGCGCGGAACAATCGATCCTCGGAATCGAGGCCAAGTCCTCGGAAATGAACGCTCGGGTCTTCGGTTCTTTGGCATCGTTTCTGCAACTACTTGGGCCGGAGGCACGACCATGGACTTGCAGACAGAACCGTCCCACAAATATCAGGTGGAGGTGTCCGGCTGGGACGCGTCGGAAGGTTTTTTTGTCGAGAAAGCCATGCTTGATTGGGGCGGCGATGAGACGAAAGAGATCATCCTGCGGAGCGTCTTGCGTGAGGGCTGCATCGTGTTCTTGCGATTGTTGCATCCGGTTGATGGCGCGAGCAAATATCCCATCGCCTGCCGTGCCGTGAAGGTTGCGCGCAAGGATGCGAGCGGCGGAACAGTCGTTCGCCTTGTGCAATTGCACCCGCGTCCGCCGCTGAGCGAGATCGCGCCGGACTTGAACTCCGCAGCTGACAGAGTGGCTTGATTCCACCAGATGTTGAGGGCACGCGGCAAGGATTGTGATGGGACCAGGAAGCAGTTTTGAGCCCGGGTCCAACGTGAAACTGTGGTTCCGGTTTGGAACGCTCGTTCGCCTGCTGGGTGTTAATGTCTCTTCAAAACGGTCGTCGTTCAGTTTGCGACACTGTCTCTCGGTGCGAACTAAGGCCCACAATTTAGAAGCCTTAAATACTTGCACGCTTCGCACCCGCGTTATACGAACTTCCGATTTGGCGCTTGGAAGGCACCGCGGCGCGCGTGGCACTAGCCGTGCCTTAGAAACTGCGAGTGAGGGCTCTCGTGGAGCACGGCGCCATTGGAATCGCGCGGAAGAACCTGCCGGTTTGCGTGCTGGATGACGATCCCGATCAGGTGGAGCTTGTAACGGACCTGCTCGAGCGAGCGGGATTTCCCGCTGCGGGCACCACGAATCCGCAGGAAGCACTCCAAAAAGTACGGTTGGGGGCCTGCCGGGTCGTCCTGGCCGACCTCAAGATGCCGGTGATGGACGGCCTCACGTTTCTCGAGAATACCCTTCAGTACGATCCCGGAATGCACGTCATTCTGATCACCGGATTCTACTCTGTGGATTCCGCGATCGAGGCGATCAAGCGCGGCGCCTACGATTATCTGGCGAAGCCTCTCGATTTTCAGCGGCTGGCTAAAGCACTCGACGATCTGGCGGAGCTTTTCTCGCAGCGTTCGGAGATTCGCGGCCTCGAAGAGAAGCTGTTCGAGAATCTGCAGTTCCAAGGCATTGTGGGCAAAAGTCCCGCGATGATCGAAGTGTTCGACCTTGCGAAGAAAATTGCGCGGCACTACACGAACGTGCTGATTACGGGCCCGACGGGTGCCGGAAAGGAGCCGGTCGCGCGGGCACTGCACCAGCTCAGCCCTGTGGCGCAGGAACGGTTTGCCATCTGCAATTGTTCGGCGATGGTCGATACGCTGCTGGAAAGCCAGCTTTTCGGGCATGTCCGCGGCTCGTTCACCGGCGCCACGGAGACACGCCCCGGGCTGTTCGAATACGCGAACGGCGGCACAATCTTCCTCGACGAGATCGCCGAGACGTCACTGCCGATGCAGGCGAAGCTGCTCCGCGCGGTACAGAACCGCGAAATCCAGCGCGTCGGTTCCCCCGAGGTGAAAAACGTAAACGTGCGGATTATTGCTGCAACAAATCGCGACCTCCGGGCCGAGGTTCTTGCGGGGCGTTTCCGCGAGGATCTTTTCTACCGCTTTGGCAGCATCGAGATACGCGTCCCGGGGCTCACCGAGCGCCGCGAGGACATTCCCGTACTCGTCCAGCATTTCCTGAAAAAATACAGCCAGGCGTACGGAAAGCGATTCCAGGGCCTTACGAGGCGGGCGCAGATCGTGCTGTTACAGCATGATTGGCCGGGAAACGTTCGTGAGCTCGAGAATGTGATCTCGAGCGCGGCGATCACCGCCGGCGCCGAATTCATCGACGTCGGCGATTTTCCCGAGCACCTTCAGAAGCCGCATCGGCGCGCAGCAGCCCCGGCCCACGATTGGCGGCCGGTGCCGCTTGAAGAAGTGCGCCGCGTCCACATCCAGCGCGTGCTTGAGATGTGCAACGGCAATCGCGTGCGCGCCGCACAGATGCTCGGCATCGGCCGGACAAGCCTCTACCGCTTCCTCAAACGCTCGGGCAAACGAGCCGCGGCAGCCGCAGGCGGTGATTGAATCACTCTCGCGTTCAGTTGCCGCCGGACGTGTATGCAGCGTTATGCAGCAGCGATGATGGGAGCGACAAGGTCGAATCCATGCGCACGAGCATGTTCGTCTGCGCCGGCAAATCGACCTCTTTTCCCTTCTTCGCGGCGATATAGGCGGTGCTGCCGACCAGGCCGATTACCGTGCCGCGCACCACGTGGCTGAAAATCAGTCCGATGCCCGATCCCCCCGCTGTGCCGATGGCTACGTCCGTCACGTCGCCTTTGATGTTTTGATTTTCCTGCACGGCTTCGCCTTCGATTGTCTTTATGTCTTTCCGGGGCTTGCTGGCATCCGTCCCGCCACCGTAAATCGAGAGGATACTCATCTTGGCGGGGAAGATCCGGCTCTCGAGTTCAATCGACGTGAACGCCAGATTCATTGACGCACCGCCTCGAAACATCGAGAACATTTTCGGACGCTCCACGCTGGTGATCGTGCCGTGGACCTTCGCACCCGCGGGCAGGATGAGCTCATTGCCCACGAAAACAGGTTCGGAGACGACGGCCGTAAATGGATCGCCGGAGCGGGCGACGCTGGTGCTCAACCCATTGAGCAGGCTGAGGCGCACTTGCGTTCCTGGAACGATTTGATTCGACTGCGCATGGACCGCCGGGGTCAAAAACAGCGCGACCAAGACCGCGGCGCAAACTACGCTGAGACGCTTCATTGAATCCTCCTGTGTCCCGGGCGAAAGCACATTGGCTTCCGCGAGGAATGGACCCCTGACGAAACGCAAAACGGCGCTATCGCGAAGGGTGAAATTCCGGATGAACGCTGCGGGAGACTCTCCGACGCTGCTCCGGATGCCCCCGTATCGTGGGGATTGCCGCTGGCGCAGCGGGCTGGGTGCGGAGGATGCACCCAAGGGCTAAGATACACCAAAAGGGCTAGCGGTTGCTCGAATAATTCAAGTGGTTCCTTCGCAGGAGACTATCCTGGCGGGGAAGCATCCATTCGCTGTTCGCTTGGGCGGACGGCCCTCCGTCCGCTCCCCCGAAATCGCTTGACAGGTCCGGAGGGCGACGATAGGCTGCCCGCAAGCTAGAGGCCCCTTCTTGGGACCGTGCGGGTGGGAGGGTGGCATGAGCGTAAGACGCAGCGTCTTAATCCCGAAAGAGCGCGTAACCAACCGCGAGTTTGAAATTCTGCTTCGCCGCGCCTCAGAATGCCTCAAGAGTGGCGGACCCCGCCTGGTGAAGAAAACCCCGCCGTTGCAAAGAAAGCGTGTTTCTGCGGCGTAATTCCTTCGGCTGTTTGCGGGACACCTGTTGCGCGGTCCTTTAATCCCCTCAATTCAACACGGATGCACAGGCTGGCGCATCGCGCCTGACGCCGCTCCGACTACTTGCGTTGCTGGAGCACCGGTTGCGGCGGTGCCGAAGCTGTGGAAGATGAACCCGCGCCAGCCGCGACCCGGGGGCCCACCGACGCCGCCCGCGGATCGCCCACCCATAGCACGGTGTTCCGGTCCATCCAGGCGTTCACTTTGAGTGACTGGAAGAGCCACGTGCCGTTTTGCTTGACGCAGTAGTTGTCCCACGTGCCGATTCCGAAGACGAAATTCGTGCGGTACTCCACGTTGAACTGGAGGATCGAGTAAAAGGCCTTTACGCGCGCCCCTTCGCCTTCGCGCGTGATGATGAAATGATTGGCGAGGTGCTGGCGGCCGATCCACCAGCTTGGGCGGTCGTACCAGAGCTCCTCAAAAGCTCGGCGGATCGCTGCGTGCCCGTGCATCTTGCCCTGCCACAGGTGATCGAGAGAAGCGTCCTCGGTGAAACATTGCAGCACGCCCTCCGCATCGCCCGAGTTGATTGCCCAGGCGTACTTCGCGAACAGCTCGATGATGTCGAGCCGGTCCTCGGCAGAAAGTTTTGCGTTGGCATCTGACATGGCGGGATTTCCCCCTTCAATCTTAAATTGGCCGCGAAACGACATGCCTGCGTCGATTTCGCTTGCGGGCGATAGTATGCGTGCAAAGGCGTTATTGCAATAGATTCGCCAATTGCCGCACCTATGAAAGTGGCTCCCCGACCTCTGCGATTTGCGAACTCTTAGGTTTGAGTGTGCATCTATTTCCGAAAGCAAGGTACCTGCGCCGAGTAGTCTCCCCGGTTCGTCACATTTACTCGAATTGGGTTTGACCGAAGGGCCTGCTAGGTGGATTGAGCCTGTTGCTTGCGGATCTGAGGCAAGCGGAACCAAAGCAGATAGACGCCGATATATATAAACACAGCCCATACGAGTCCAAAGAAGCCCAAGAAGGGCAACCCGATCCACGCGGTAGCATAGGGAGTGATGAGCACCCCCTGAGAAGGCAAAGAGGGTTCGGGACGGGGACCGAAGTCTACGGAAGTCACGGCGTGAGCAGCAGCGAATTCGGCGCCGCCGTCATACGTGCCTTCAACCGGATATTGCCCGTACCGCCGGTCCTGCATTGAAAATTGAGCTTTGCCCTCGGCGTTCGTTGGGCGGCTTCCATAATCCAGCTTGCCGAAGGACGTTTTCAGTGAGAGACCGACGACCTGATAGGCGAGTGGCTGACCCTTGGCACCGAGCAGCGTCGCGGTTATAACGAACGAGGGAGGAAGGCCCTGGGTGCGATCCCTGGATTCGACTGGAAGCCACCCGAACAGGCGGCCGTAGACTCCGTCCACGCCAGATGCCTCGGGCGCGCTGGGTTGTGCCTGTTCAGCTCCATCGTTCGTTGGGGCGGGAGTCGCCTCTTGCTTCCACTCCAGTGACAACGTAGTAGCCTGCGGTGCTTTCGGCTGCCGTTTCTGGCCCGCTTGGGCGAGGCCAGCACCGAAAAGCAAGAATGCGATCAAAACGATCACCGTGGTCGCGATTGAGCCTAACCGTTGAGGGGCAGGCTGAGGAGCCGGCGCCACGGCGGGTTCCACCTGAGCTTCATCGTGACGCGTCTCCCACATGGATACCATCGGAAACAATTTGGTGAACAGCATATACATGAGCAAGAAAGCAGCCGATCCTCCAAGAGTGATGGCCCATTCCACCCAGGTGGGACGGTAGTGGACCCAATTGAACGGGAGGGGTGGATTGAACGGGATGTCGCCTCTGTTTGTCTTCGGCAGAAAGGGAGCGGTAAGCGTGGGAACGACGATGAGATAGCGCTTGGCCCCGGCGCCAAGGACAACCAAGACGGACGCCAGCGCGACTACCGAGGGCGTGAACCTCCGGAGTCGTTTCAGAGTCAAAACGCCCGCGATCATGAGCAACGGAATAGCGATGAACATAGCCTGGGTGACCCACATCATCACAGCGTAGTCACCGAAGAATAGCTGATGCAACAGGACCCTATCCGGCCCCTCGACTTTATATACCGAGGTCAGATATTCGTTGATGGTGAAATAGAGATACAGCAAAGCGAATGTGATCAGCAACAGACCCAGATTCCGGAAGTGGACGGGCTTGAGATAGTCTTCCAAGTGGAGCACGCGCAGAAGTATGTACATCGAAAGCACAACGGCCGCCGTCCCGGAATAGATTGCCCCCATCACGAAGTAGGGGCCAAAAATGCTGCTGTTCCAGCCCGGTCGCAGCGTCATCGCGAAGATCCACGAGACAACGGTATGCACCGAAACCGCCAGCATGATCATGAGGATCGCCATCCGCGAAATGCACTTCTCAAGCAGATGTTTTTCCGCAGGAGTATCGGTCCATCCAAATGCCAACGTGCGATATAGCTTCCGTCGCCAAGGAGCAAGCTCCTTCATCTCAGACAGCAGAGCCAGATCCGGAATCATCGGAAGATAGAGATACAGGGCGCAGCCGGCCAGATACGTACTCACCGCAATCACGTCCCACAGGATCGCGGATTGGATGCGTCCGTGGATGAACAAATACCCCATCCTGTCCGGGCGGCCCAGATCGATGATCACCATGGGCCCGCCGACGCACAGAGCGAACACGGTGATGGCTTCCGACAAACGGGTGATCGGATGCCGCCACCCCGAATCGGTAACGCGAAGAATGGCTGAGATCAGAGTTCCCCCGTAACTGATCCCGGTGAAGAAGACAAAGTTCGAGATGTACAAGCCCCAGGAAATTTGGTCGCGCATTCCGGTGACGATCAGGCCATGGCGAAGCTGCAGTATGTAACCGTACAGCCCCCAGAGCGCGACGACGGAAAACATTCCGAAACACAAGTAGAACCGCCACGACGTATGGGTAAGGACGCGCAGCATATTGGCTTCTCGGTCGGAACTCATGCCCTTTTACTCCTCATCCTTAAGAAGACTTGGGTTCACCCGGCGCAGCATACTTGCGATTGACGGGAGGCAAATAGTAGACACGCGGATCCGTGCCCAGTTCTTCGAGCAGGCGGAAGCCTGCACCTTGTTTGGTGACTTGAGAGAGCTGGATGGTTTCGCCCTTGCTGTTTGTGACGGCGTCCTCATATTCGTCGCCACAATAAACGGCGCCCATGGTGCACGCATCGGCGCAGGCGGTCAGTTTTCCCGCGCGCAACATCTCCGGGCAGAAGTCGCACTTCTCGACCACGCCCTTGCGATGGGGCCATCCCTCTTCCATTGAATACTTGTGCGAAAGCTCTTCCGGCGTGTGGGGCGGTTCGCTCCAGTTGAAGGAACGCGCTCCGTAAGGGCACTGGGCGATGCAGTTACGGCAGCCGATACAGCGATCTTGATCCATCATGACAAGTCCATCGGTGCGCTTGAAGGTGGCTCCCACGGGGCATCCACGCACGCAAGGAGGGTTGTCGCAGTGCATGCAGGGCCGAGCCACGTAATAGGGCCCGGCTTCCGGGTTGTCCAGCACCTCATAGACCCTGATCCATTGCTGCATCGGGGGGACGAAATGCATGGCATTGCACGCCTGCGTGCATTTTCCGCATCCGTCGCATTTGGCCAGGTCGATTACCATCACCCATTTCTGATTGGTGGGCGCCGTCGAGCGGGCCGGCAACACATGGTGGAAAACCTTCGCCGCGGTTCCTTCCATAGAAGACAGGGAAGCAACCAGGGCACCTCCGCCTACCGACCGGAAGAAATCTCGACGTGATGTCGACATATAGCCCCCTTACTCCGTGACGGTCATTTTCATATTCATGTCATCGTGGCCTTTGCCGCATTTGGCCATACATTCGATGGTGTAATCGCCCGGCTTGCTGGGCGCGACCAGGACAAATTCATTCATCCCTTCCTTCAGGCACACGTCCCAACCTTGACTCTTCAGTTCCTTGATGGTGAAGCTGTGAGCGCAGCCGGGGTATTTCGGGTCAGTCTCGGTTCCTTTATGCGCGGTGACCCTAAACTTAATCACTTCCTTCGCTTTCACCGTGAT
>DATNIN010000056.1:0-33574 GCA_035604415.1 Candidatus Acidiferrales bacterium | reverse complement strand
GAAGCAGCGACGGACGAGCGCGAGAAGGCTGAGGTGTCCGAACAAATCCGCGAGTGGCAATCATTCAGGCCAGAACGATCCGCACAGTCGGGCGGCAGACGATAAGAGTTCCTGTTAGCAAGGTTCGGTTGGGCAGGCATAATCTTGCCAAACGAAGCCCGCTTAGCCGGACCGGGCGCGGGGAATGCGATCAGGCCGCTCGTGGGGCCCCGGGGCGGAACTTGATAACCGCCGCGGCGATCAGTATGACGAACAGCACCAGAACGATACCCTGCGTAGCCTTAAATGGCGGCCCGGATTGCGTGGGATCGAGCGCCTTCAGAGCCGGCACCTTCTGGTAAAGCTGCACCACCAAAACGAAGACATTCAGATACTGCGCCATCATTGCGGTGACCACCCAGATCCAGCGCCACGGGCCAGCGAGGTGAAGCGCGTACCGAGCGACGATCGCGATCGCCAGCATCACCAGCGATATGATGCCGACCACGATGCCCGGCGTGACACCGTGGAACGGAAAGAAGAACCCGGTGACGCTGGTGGCCACGGTGGTGATTAGAAAGAGCGCCGTCCAGCCATCGAGGCGTTTCGCGGCGAGAAGTCCTAGCAGGACGACGAATCCAGAAAAGATCCCGATCAAGCTCAACGCTACGTGGAAAAGGGTGTACGGCGTCATACCGAGTATCATGAGCGGCCTCCCTGTTTCCTGAATTACCGCTTTCGATAAGTCCGACGGCCGGTAACATACAATGGGCCGTCCCCGCATGCAAGGCTCGAGCCGAACTGTAACCGGGTTGTGATCTCACGCACATCTTGCAGTAACGGCGGTCACCGCGAGTGAGATACTGCTGCGGGAACATAGGGCCGATAAGGGTCTATGAAGGTGATGCGCCCCCGAGGGAGGCAACCATGGTAGGAATACCCGCTCCGCTGCCCTACATGTTGATCGCGTGCGGAATCACGACGATCGTCCTGGCGATACTGGTGATCTACGGAAACGCCTTGTCCACGAGAGAAGAAGACCAACTGTACCTCAACAAGGCCGAACAAAGCATGATGGCGTCCGAGCAACGGGTGCTTGTCGCGAAGATGAATCGCCTGAAGAAGGTGATCGTCGTCCTCGCGGTGATTTCGGGCATCCTGGTGCTCGCGAGCACAGGCACCTGGCTCTACCTCGGGCTCACGAGATAAGAAGACCGCGCGGCTCTGAAGCGGTTTGCAAGCGCGCGTCCTCCACGGCGGGCTGCGTCGGCGAGTCCTTTGCGGTATGCTCTTTGAATGAAGCGGCACTGCCCGATCTGCAAGAAGCCGACGAACTCCGAGACCGACGCCGACTTTCCGTTTTGTAGCGAGCGCTGCCGCCTGCTCGACCTCGGCAACTGGGCGAGCGAACGATACACCATCAGCGAACCCGCCTTCGACGAATCGATGTTCGAGGACCTCGAGCGAGACCTTCACAAGTCCGATAAGGACAACCAGGAATGACCGCTGGCGCTGACCCTCGATCGTCGGACGCTCCCGCGCCGCCCGGCATGCCTGTTACACCGCCAAGTAAGCCGCGCTTCGCGCTCTTCATCGCTACGGCCTGCGGCCTTGGCAACATTCCAATTGCGCCGGGAACGTGGGGCTCGTTAGCCGGTCTTCTACTGGCCGTCCTGCCTTGGTGGGCGGCGATAGCGGCGACTGAGCCGATGGGCTCCGTTTGGGATCTGTTGTTGGGGCGCAACACGGGGTGGACTGTCTATCCGGGAACAGGTGGCCAGATCGACGGGTGGTTGCTCCTCCAGTGCTTGCTCGCGCTCCTAACGAGTGCGATCGGAGTGTGGTCCGCAGGTTGCGCGTCGAGATTTTGGGCCGTGAAGGATCCCCAACGCGTCGTCATAGATGAAGTCTCGGGACAGCACCTAACGTTGGTGATCGGGTGTGCCGTGCCGATTTGGTGGAGGCACGCGGAAACCGTGTGGACGAACGTTCCTCTTGGCTTGATAACGTCCCGCAGCGCCCTTAGCTGGAAATATTTGTTGCTGGGTCTTATACTTTTTCGCGTATTCGATATATGGAAGCCTTTCCCGGCGCGGCAGGCGGAATCGTTGCCGGGCGGCTGGGGAATCATGGCGGACGATTGGGTCGCCGGAGTGTACGCGGCGATCGGATTGTGGATCGCGCGGGCAGCGGGGCTTTAGTGCTTGGTCTTTACTCTCAACTCTGAACTGTAGACTGTGAACTGACCTTGAGAATGAACGGGACGCCGAGAATTGAAAGCGTGAAGCCGGGCGCGGCCCTGCCGGGTGGCGAGGTCGCCATTCGCGGCAGCGGCTTCGCCTCGCGGAATCACACGCGCCCTCAGGTGCAGTTCGGTACTTCCGACGCCACAGTGATGCTGGCGGCGGAAAATCTGCTGATCGCGTGCGTCCCCGAAGGGGCCACGGGCGGCGCCGTGCGAGTGAAGATGGGCAGCATCGACAGCGCGCCCTTCCCCATCGCGCTCGGGACGCAGATCGCGGACAATCTGCATCCGGTGGGCAATCCCGCGGTGGACTCCGAAGGCAGCGTGTACGTCACGTTCAGCGGCCAGCGCGGGCAGAAGGTGCCCGTCTCGCTCTACAAAATCACGGCGAACCATGTCGTGAAGCCCTACATCACCGAGCTGATGAACCCGACCGGCCTCGCGATCAATCGCGACGGCTATCTCTTCGTCTCCTGCCGCCACGAAGGCACGATCCATCGCGTCTCGCCCGACGGCCACGCCATGCAGTGGATCGAGGGCATGGGCATCGCCACCGGCCTTGCGTTCGACAAGACGGGAAACCTCTACGTGGGCGACCGCAGCGGCACGATTTTCAAGATCGGCACGGACCGCGAGATTTTCGTTTTCGCCACACTCGAGCCTTCACTCGCGGCCTATCATCTGGCGTTCAGCCCCGCGGGCGACCTCTACGTCACCGGGCCGACCACTTCGAGTTTCGAGCGCGTACACAAGATCTCTCCCGCGGGCGAAGTGAGCGTCTTTTTCCGCGGCCTGGGGCGGCCGCAGGGGCTCGCGTTCGATCGCAGCGGAAATTTGTATGTGGCGGCGTCGCTCGGCGGCAAGCGTGGGATCGTGCGCCTCACGCCGCAGGCCGAGGCAGAACTGGTGCTCGGCGGAAGCAACATCGTTGGGCTCGCGCTGCTTCCCTCGCATCGCGCCATGATCACCACGAACAACGCCCTCTTCACCCTCGACTGGGACGTCGAGGGCCTTCCTCTGAACGGCTAGCCGCGCCGCTGCGAAAGCCTCTCCCCAGCTGAGTTTCGGGTAATGGTTCAGTCTGCGAGATGTTGATCGACCCCACCTGGATTTTTCACGAACTATCTGCGCTTTTAGAGCCCACTCCCAGTCAGACCGGGAAATTCCAGTTGAACCAGGGTAGAATGCGCGGGATGGCAGCATCCAGTAGCACCGTCTACGAAGATGCCAGCGAAGCCATGCGCGGCATGGCTAATGGCGATGTCCACCGGTGCCGTCCTCGCGCGAGACGAGCCGTGAACCAGCGGCTTGGAGGGCTTGCCCTTTATCTAGGAATCGGAACAGAACGGAGGATTAATTTATGACCATGTATGACATTTATACGGCCGTAGCCATGCAGACGGATACCAAGGTGGTTGAAAAGCGCGCAGACATTCGCCGCAACCTGCTGCGATGTCTCGAATTGATCGATGCCGCACCCCAGATCCAACCCACGGCCAAGGAGCACTACGAAGGGAACTGGGCGCCCATCAAGCTGATCTCCTTTCCGGAATTCTTCATCACCGGTCACGAAGGACATTGGCCGTTCGATCATTACGTGAAGGAAGTTTTGATCGAACTTCCGGGAGAAGAGACCCGGCTTCTCGCCGAGAAAGCAAGAGAGTACGGCGTATATATCGCGGGTTGCGCCCTGGAAAGGGACCCCGCCTGGATCGACGACGATTATTTCTTCAACACGCATTTCATCATCTCTCCCAAAGGCGAAATCATCCACAAGTACCGGAAGTTCACTGTGGCGACGCATTATGAATTGGCCGTAAGCCCTCACGACGTCTATGACCGCTACGTGGCGATGTATGGCGATTCGCTTTCCACCTTTTTCCCCGTGACAGAGACCGAAATCGGCAAGATCGGGACAATTACGTGTATGGACGGCCACACGCCCGAGACCGCTCGGGCATTGGGCGTCCAAGGAGCCGAAGTGATCCTGCACCCCAACCTGGTGGATCCCTGCATGTCGCCTCCGATGGAAACCTGGCAGATGATGAATCGAATGAGGGCTTGGGAAAACCTCTGCTATGTCGTGTCCCCCACGTGGGGTTCCCTGCTCGGAGCGCGCCGGCCAAAATACTTTGCTCCGGGCAAGTCCATGATCGTCAACTACAACGGCGTGGTGACCGCATACGCCGACTTTCCCGGAGAGGCCATTATCAGTTCCGTGATCAATCTGGAGGAACTGCGGAGAAGAAGAATGGATCCCAGCCGAAACTTCCAGACCTTGTTGCGCAATGAGGTTTACAGGAAGATTTATGAACCAGCCGTGTATCCCGCCAATCAGTTTGCGGAAGCTTCCCCGAAAACACGGGCTGCCCGGGATCCTCGCGTCACGATCGACGAGTTCGTCGCTAAAGGGATATACGTCGCCCCGGACAAAATGCCGGAAGGAAGTCGGAAGCCAGCATCAAAGTAGGCCAATTCTGCGCAGCGAAACCGGACACAGCATCGCAGCGGCTCGCTTTTGCCTCAATCGTCAAGGCCGGTTCAGGAGCGAAGCTCGCATCGGCACAAAAACTCGGTCCGGGCATTTCACGGGACCTCCCTGCGTTTGCCGATGGTGAGGCGTTGTAGGAAGTTGCATCTCTTTATGTAGCTTCGACGGAATAGGTGGCGCGGCCTAGGGGATGACTTTAGATCTCTTGGCCCACTCTCGGTACCGAAACCAGCCCACATGAGCGGCCAGATTTAACGTCTACCCTAACCTGTCCGGTTATCCGGGCGGTCTCAATGGGTCGTCGCAACACTAGCCCGAAATCTACTTCCAGGAGTCTCAAGACCGAAAGTCGTTCGCGAGCGATGATTCAAACGGAAACACTACCCTGGCTAGGTCTGATTGAGCACAGCCGGACAGGTCGGTTCTCTAGAGGGAAGTATTGTCGGATCAACTGATTAAACGGTGTTGCATCGACCGGTTGAGCTGGCACGACTAATCGGGAGTTAGTGGCCGTCTTGAGGTCTACTTTGCGTAATGATGTGGATGTGATGTGTGTGTGATTTGGATGATGTGGAGGACGTTTGAGGGCTACCCAACAAAATCGGAAACCGAGCGCGAACTCCAAAAGAATAAAGGGCATCCAGAGAAGAGAGACATCCGGAAGCCTCTGATAAATAGACTTCAGAGAAGGCCCAACCCCGTGGAAGCGGGCTAGAGCGAGAAACATCGCTAATGCGAACCCAATCGCTAGGAGACCAAGCACGAAGATTCCTGCGCGTTGAACGCCTCTAAACCGTTGGCTTCCCTTTAACACGAGCCCATAGAATCTGCCTTCATTCCAAGCGGTCTCGAGCGGGAGAACGTTCTCCTGCCTCAATTGCCAGTTGCGTTCCGTTTCAAGGCGGCCACGTTCGCCCTCTTGAGATCGAGAGAAGTCGTCGGCAGGAGGAAGCATTGGCATGGATTATGCCAGAGCAAGAAGCAGTTTCGACGCCATAGATCGTGGATTCATCTCGTTCCATTGTAGCGACGCTTGGTCAGTAGTACGACGGTGAATGGACAATGGTGAATCAGTGGTAACTCCCGTTTAACGCGGTAACCGGACAAGTGCCCGCTGACCACGGTTGGGTTTTCTAAAATGACCCACTACCAAATTTCGGCCTCCCTTGCGCTCGCTCGTAGTCATCGAGTAAAACTCCTAAAGCATGAAGGGTGAAATCATTGCGGTCGGTTCGGAACTGCTCACGCCGGCGCGGCTCGATACGAACTCGCTCTTTCTCACCGCCGAGCTGAACGACGTGGGCGTTCGCGTGGTCCACAAGGCCGTGGTTGGTGACACGCCCGACGAGATGCGCTCATCCTTCAGCCATGCGATGGAGCGCGCGGACGTGGTCGTTTCTTCCGGCGGCCTTGGTCCGACCGACGACGACCGCACGCGCGAGACGGTGGCCGAGCTGCTCAGGCGCAAACTGCGCGTGGACGACGCCATCCTCCAAAAAATTACCGAGAGATTCCGCCGCCTGGGCCGCGCGATGCCGGAGATCAACGCCCGCCAGGCCATGGTGATCGAAGGCGCGACGATCCTGCCGAATCCCCGCGGCACGGCTCCGGGCCTCTGGATCGAATCGAAGGGCCACATTCTGATTCTGCTTCCGGGCGTGCCGCAGGAACTCCGCGCGATCATGCAGACGGAGGTTAAGCCGCGTCTCTTGAAGCTCGGAATCAAGCAGCGGCTCTACACGCGCGAGCTCCGCGTCGCGGGGCTTTTCGAGTCCGACGTCGAGCAGCGCGTCTCGCCGCTCTACGCGGCCTATCCGGAAACGGAGACGACGATCCTCGCGTCGCCGACGGGAATCCAGCTCCATCCGCGCATCTGGTCCGAGGACCGCGCGAAGGCCGAAGCGACGCTCGAAGAAATCGTCAAGCGGATGGCGCTCGCGCTCGGTGAGCATCTTTTTTCGACGCACGGCGAAACGATGGAAGAAGTCGTCGGGCGCCTGCTGATCGAAAACCACGCCACAATCGCGGTGGCCGAAAGCTGCACGGGAGGCTTGCTGGCCGAGCGGCTGACCAGCATTCCCGGCAGCTCCGCGTATTTTCTGGGCGGTGTCGTGTGTTACAGCAATGAATTGAAGACGAGCCTCGTCGGCGTGCCGGCGGAATTGATCGAGTCAAAAGGAGCCGTGAGCGCCGAAGTGGCGCTCGCCCTGGCGGACGGCATACGCAAGCGCACGGGAGCGACGCTCGGCGCCGGAATCACGGGCATCGCGGGTCCCAGCGGCGGAACGCCGGAAAAACCCGTCGGGCTGGTGCACATCGCCCTCGCCGACGGGCGCGCCACCAGCGCCGCGGTGCTGCGGCTTCCGGGCGACCGCGAGCGCATCCGGCAGTTTTCCGCGCAGCGCGCGCTCGATCTCGTGCGCCGCTATTTTCTGTTCCCTTTGCCCGGACGCTCGTAGCCATGCGCCTTTTCGTGGCGCTGGACTTGCCCAGCGAGGTGCTGGACGCGATCGGCGAGCTGATCGCGCGGCTCAAGCCGCTCTGCAAAAGCGCGCGCTGGACGCAGCCGGAAGGAATGCACATCACGCTCAAGTTCATCGGCCCCGCGATCGCGGATGCGGACGCTCAGAAGCTCGCGGCCGCCCGCGCCGCGCTCGCGACGGTGCGGTCGGAAGCGCCGGTGGAAATACATTTTCGCGGTGTGGGATTTTTCCCGGATACACGCCGCCCGCGCGTAGTGTGGTGCGGCGTGGCAGCGTCGCCAAATCTCGCGCCACTCGCCGCGGACGTCGAGCGCGCTCTCGAGCCGCTCGGTATCCCGCGCGAAGGCCGCGCGTTCGTGCCGCACCTGACGCTCGCCCGATTCAAGTCTTTCGAAGACACCGGGCGGCTGGTCCACGCCGCGGAAGGGCTGAAGGACACTGATTTCGGATCGGCGCGCGAGACGGAATTCCATCTGTACGAGAGCCTCCTGAAACCGTCCGGCGCGGAACACCGGAAGATCGCAAGCTATCCGTTCGTGAAGGCCGGCGGATGAATCCTCTTTGGCTCATTCTCGCGGTCGCATACCTTCTGGGCTCGATTCCCTTCGGCCTGCTGATCGTAAAGGCGCAGGGCGGGCCGGACGTGCGCACCACCGGCAGCGGCAATATCGGCGCGGCGAATGTCGCACGGAGCGCCGGGGCCATCGCCGGCGTGCTGACGCTCCTGTTCGACGTTGGGAAAGGCTACTTGGCGGTCTGGATTGCCGGGCGCTGGACGGGCGGCAGCGTCCGCTGGATGATGGCCGCGGCGGTGGCTGCGGTTGTCGGACACGTCTTCCCGGTCTGGCTGCGATTCCGGGGCGGTAAAGGAGTGGCCACCGGCCTCGGCGTCTTTCTTCCCATCTGTCCCGAGGCGGTGGCGGCCGCGGCGGCACTCTGGCTCATCATGGTCGGATTCTGGCGCTATTCCTCGCTGGGCTCGATTGTCGCGGCGGCGGCCCTGCCGGTGTTCGTGTACGTGTTCTACGCGCCGGGCCACGCTCCTCCGACCTACGTCAGCCTGGGCACGATCCTGATTTCGCTGCTCGTGCTCGTCAAGCACCGCGGGAACATGGAGCGGCTGGTGGCGGGCAAGGAAGGCCGGCTCCGATGGCGGCGGTAGGCGCGTCGCTCCGCTCGTCCAACTGCTACTAGTGCCGTTCCAACTTCTCTGACCGCAGGAGTTCGATTTAGCTGGCGCGCAATGAGGGCACCGGGCTGGCAACCAAACTTGTCGAAATAAGTTGGAACGGCACTAGCCATGTAGCTTATGCAGCAACCCTAGTACGATAGTCCCGTTGTGCCCTCAGCTGCGCTCCGCTAGCATTTTCAGGCGGGATTCCTATGCCCATCCAAGCCCTCAAGCGCCTCACCACGCGGCGGCTGCGCATCCTTTGGCTCGTATTGGGAGCGCTTCTCATCATTAGCGTCACGCCGCTGTGGCTCTACCATCGGCAGGCGCTGCGCTTGAGCGAAGAAAAACTTCAAGACACCGAGCGCGTGCAGCAGAGCGAAATCACGCGTTCGCTCGCCAGCGAAACTCTCCAGTTCGAGCAGAGCCTGCGCGAACAGCTTTTGAGCCAGCGGCAGATGCTCGCGCTCACCGGCTGGATCCAGGATGTGGACGATCCCTCGCACGCGCCGCAGCTCGCGCGGCTGCTTCAGGTGTTCGTCGAAAACAATACAACCATTCTTTACGTCACGGCCGTGAACAAGCAGGCCAAGGGTCCGTCCGCCGGCAGCGTGAGCGCGGACCGCGATCCGTTCGTGGAAGCGGCGTGGAAGCGCGCGTTTACCTCGAGCATTCAGGGCTTCGATTCGACGAGCGAACCCTTCGCGCTCGGCCGGGACAACCGCCCGGCGCTGGTCGTCTCCGTTCCGCTGCTCGCGGACGGGCAGTTCGCGGGGATGCTGAGCGCAGTAGTGTCGCTCGACCGCCTGCAAGCCCGGCTGCGGGACGCGAGCGTGCGCGACCGCAGGGTGTACATCGTCGATGGACACGGCCAGATCGTGGCCTATCCGGACCCTCGCGACCTGGTCCCGGGGCGCGACATCACTTCCACTTCGCCGCTTGTAAAACAGTTCACCGACCTGCCGCGCGAGCTGCGAACCACCCAGACGACAAATTTCCTTGCGCCCGGGAAAGACAATCGCCACGGGGTCGAGATGATCGGCACGTACAGCACGATCCCCGAATTGCGATGGGCCGTGATCGCGGAGCGGAGCCTGGTCGACGCCCGCGTGGACGCCGGCATGACGGAGCTGACGTCGGAAGCGCTGCGCTTCGTGGTGGGCGTCACGTTCGTGTCGCTGATCCTCGGATACCTCTTCGCCGTCGGGATCACGCACCCCATTCGCGGCCTCGTTGAATCGACGCGCGCCATCAGCCGCGCGGAATTCCACGAGCGCGTGCGCGTGCGCGGCGCCGCGGAAATCAGCGAACTCGCCGAAACGTTCAACAACATGGCCGGCGACATCGAGGAGTACGTCGAGCGGCTGAAGCAGGCGGCGGGCGAAAATCGCGAGCTGTTCTTGGGCTCGATCCGCATGCTCGCGGCCGCGATCGACGAAAAGGACCCGTACACGCGAGGCCATTCCGGGCGCGTGGCGAAATATTCGATGATCATCGGCGACGGACTGGGGATGAGCGCGGAAGATCTCGACCGGCTGCGCATCTCGGCGCTGCTGCACGACGTCGGCAAGATCGGCGTCGATGACCGCGTGCTGAAGAAGCCCGGCAAGCTCACCGACGAAGAGTTCGACCTGATGAAGCAGCACACCGTGAAGGGCGCGAACATCATGCGCCCGGTCGCGCAATTAAAGGACATGCTGCCCGGAATCGAATTGCACCACGAGCGCATGGACGGCGGCGGCTATCCCTACGGCTTGCAGGGCGATGCAATTCCTCTTATGGCGCGAATCATCGCCGTGGCCGATACGCTCGATGCCATCACCACGAACCGCCCCTATCAATCCGCGATGGATCTCGATTACGCGCTCGATCGCATCCGCTCCCTCTCCGTGACGAAATTCGATCCCAAAGTGATCGATGCGCTCGACGCGGCGGTCCACTCCGGCCGCCTGCGCCTCTCCGCCACGCTCGTCGAAGTCTGACGATCCCCGGTTGCAATACTTCCACTGCACCCGTCGCTAACCGTCATTCCGAAGACTGAGCAGCTCGATTTCCGCGCCTTTCGCTCATTCTGCGCGGAAATCGGGCGCCCTGGCTACTCGTGCTGTTTAAGGGGTCGGAGTTTCCGCGTAGTTTGCGTCCCGACGCCGTTTGTCGGGAAGCTCCGACACAATCCAACCGGCGCGTAGCGCCGAACCGATGCGCAGTTTCACCCGCAGCAAGTACTCGTTCCCGCGGCGTCGTGGGCCAGCGAGCACCGCGCCGATCTCTGGAAGGCCACATTTCTTCAGGACTTTTCGAGCGATGGCAACACTTCGCGCAGCGTGCTGCCGCTGATACCCGCCGTCATGATTTGTGCCGCGAAGTTCAGGATGCGTTCGGCTGCGTCCTGCGGGCTGAGCCCGCGCCGCGATCCCCGCCAACTGGTCGCCGGACTTTGGACCCGCTGCCGACTCGCGATACCGTTCCGGACGGATAAAACCACGCGGCTCACCCACAGCCGTTCTCTGCACTGGGGCTTTGAACCCGATGTTGTGCAAACACCAAGTCGGTATCCACGATCGGCGTGGCCACGCCCGTACAAACATCGAGCGTGTATAGAGACGACGCCGCAGAAGCGGCGCCGTAGAAACTCCCATTGCTATCGATGGCGAGGCCTGTATCCGCACCCACATCCGCGAAATCGGCTACCTTCTTCGCAAGTTCGGTCGTCGTGTCAGGATCTGTTTGGCCAATGGCGTAGAGCGTTCCGTTAATCGGCGAAAGCCGTCACGTTAATCTTGAGGCGCCTTGATCAGCTCGAGACTGCTTGAACAGCAAAAAGGCAGAGCGGCGATCGCTGTCTCAAAGCCTGTCTTGGCGTCGATTAGATAGAGACCGGGATTGTTCGTGAAGTCGGTCCCATAAAGGCTGCCGTTCCGGCCGAAAGCCAACCCCATGAGAGAGTTACTTCCCACGAGATTGGCGACCTGAGTTGCCGCTCCCGTCGTAAGGTCGATCCGGTACAGGATTGCTGGCACCGAAGAAGGGTTGTCTGTAGTTGTCACGCCGAACATGTTCCCCTCGCGATCAAACGCCAAGTCCATAAAAAATTGAGGGGCGCCAGTCGAACCGACGCGCGTAAACGCACCGTTCGCCGTATTGACCGTGTAGAGTGAGTTGTAGTTTGGGTCGCCGGGGGTGCACTCGAAATTCGCGTTAGGGTTGCAATCCCCCACCGCGTACAAAGTCCCATCGGGGCCGAAGGCCATGGCCATGACCGAGTGGCCGGGGACTCCCGCGCCGAACGAGTTTGCAAGTCCGGTGTTCAGGTCGATGGTCGCAAGCTGCTGGGTCCCGAACAGGGGGCCGCACATGCTGTACAGCATTCCCGAGAGAGGCGAAAGCGCCAACGAAACGCAATCTCCCCCGTGGGTTGAGCCAACGTCCCTTGTGGTGATTTTCCCGCCGCTTATCTCGATGGCCCAGATTTCTGCCCCGGTTGGCTGCCCAGAATCCGAAGTGGTGTAAAAGACTTGCTTCCCGCGACCCTGGCCCGGATCGTATGCCCTCGAAGCCTGGGACGTCAGACCAACGGCGAGTGTGGCCAGCGCGACCAGAGTGAGAATAATGAATATCGAAGTTCCCTGTGTGGCTGATTGCGCATGTCTGTTCATAACCATTCCTCCCTGTTCTGTGTTCGCCTCAACCGAGATGGGCTGGACCGGTTGTGCGTTCTTGCACCAGACTAGTCAAAAGCTCGCTCACCGCAAGGGACGCGTGGGGTCGGGCTTCAAATGGCCACACTTGGCCACAGTACTAGGACAGCATTGCCAGGTCTGTCCCGGGCGCGCTAGAATCCGGCGCAACGGCTTTCTCTGCGGCCCGAGGATTTACCTATGGTGCACGATAGGAACGACCCACCCCATCGCGCGCTCGAACCTTCGCCCGCCGCGCGGCTCGATTCTTGGAAAGAAATTGCCGCGTACCTGAAACACAGCGTAAGGACAGTTCGGCGGTGGCAGGAGGAAGGCCTTCCGGTCCACCGGCACGCGCACAAGAAACGGGCTGGGGTTTACGCCTATAGGCCAGAGCTAGACGCCTGGTGGAATGATGGACACGCCCGGCTGGAGGAGATGGAACGAACCCAACCGGCACGGGAGAGGCGCCGCGCCTTGCCCTGGGGCATAGCGGCCGTGCTGGTTGTCGCGCTCGCGGTTGGCGCGTACTTCTATCTTCACCGCACGCCGAAACTCACGGAAAAAGACTCGATCGTCGTCGCCGATTTCACCAACACGACGGGCGATCCTGTGTTCGACGGCACGTTGCGGCAGGGCCTCTCGGCGCAGCTCGAGCAAACGCCCTTCCTGCAGATGATTTCGGGAGACCAAATCGCCCAGACGCTGCGCTTTATGGAGAAGCCGCCCGATACGCGGCTGACTCCCGAAGTCGCGCGAGAAGTTTGCCAGCGCGTGAACGCGACTACGGAGATCGAAGGCTCGATTGCCGCGCTCGGCAGCCAGTACGTGATCGGGCTCAGCGCGGTCAATTGCCATACCGGTGAATCGCTCGCCCAAGAACAAGTGACGGCGGCAGGGAAGGAGAAGGTGCTGACGGCCCTCGGCGGCACGGCTTCAGAACTGCGCTCGAAGCTCGGTGAATCCCCTGCCTCCCTCGAAAACTTTGACGTCCCGCTCTATCAGGCCACCACATCGTCGCTGGAGGCCTTACAAGCCTGGACCCTGGGCACCCAGTCGCTTTCGAAGGGCGACTCGCCGTCGGCGATATCATTCCTCCAACGTGCTGTGAGCCTCGATCCAAATTTCGCTGAAGCCTACTCCACCCTGGGGGTTACTTACGGGTTTGTGGGTCAGTTAGGTCTGGCAGCGGAGAACACGAGGAAGGCCTACGACCTGCGCGAACGGACCAGCGAACACGAGAAGTTTTCCATCATCTCGAATTACTGCTTCTGGGCCACTGGAGACATGGAGAAGGCGGTTCAGATCGCAGAGCAATGGGCCAAACTTTATCCACGTGACACGCCGGCTTACTTTTCGCTCACCAGCGCCTATCAAGGCGCGGGCCGAAATGACGAATGGCTGGCCGCAGCCCGCGAAGCCCTCCGGCTCGATCCGACACCCTTTGCTTATAATGCCGTTGCGTCAGGGTACGTGACACTCGGGCGCTTGGATGAGGCGCGCGCGACGATTCAGCAGGCGGAGAAGAATCATATCGATCCCGCCGCATTCCGCGGCATGTTGTACGGAATTGCTTTTATGCAGAACGACTCTCCGACAATGGACCGGCAATTGACTGCCCCGTGGATATTCAGTCCCCCGTGGATGCTCAATTCGCCGTCGGCTGCCGACGAAGCTCAATCCTGGACGGCCGCCTATGATGGCCACCTTCACCACGCCCGCGAGTTGACGGAACGCGCCATCGCGTCCGCCAGACAACAAGGCGCGAACGGTCTGGCCGCGGACCTCGACGTAGGGGGCGGTGTAATCGAGGCCCTGTTTGGAAATTTCCCCGAGGCGAGGGAGGCTGTGAAGGATGCGGGCGACCTCTCGACGGCAGATCACGACCTGGAAGGCGTGGCGGGCATCGTATGGGCGGTCGCTGGCGATGCGCAGCAGGCTCGGAAGCTCGCAGGCGACCTGAACAAGCGTTTTCCGGAGGCGACCTATATCCGGTTCGGGGCGCTGCCGGCGATTCAGGGCCTCCTGGCGCTTCACCGGGGGGAGCCAACCGACGCGACGAAAGCCTTGGATGCCATTTCCTCGTACGAGCTGGTACCACCCTGAAACTGCACGCCGGCCGGGGTCCCGGTCTACATTCGCGGCGAAGCGCATCTCGCGGCACACCAAGGGGCGAAAGCCGCCACCGACTTTCAACTGATTCTCGACCATCCTGGCATCGTCGGAAACTTCCCAATCGGCGCGCTTGCGCATCTGGGTCTTGGCCGTGCCTACGCTCTGCAAGGCAATACGGCCAAGGCGAAGACTGCGTATCAGGATTTCCTCACGCTTTGGAAGGACGCCGACCCGGACATCCCCATCCTCAAACAGGCAAAGGCAGAGTACGCCAAACTGCAATAATCAGACGGTCCCCCGGGAAAAGATCACTGATGAACATAGGTTTGGAAAGCCTTGCCAGTTGCACGTGGGCGATTATTCTTGGATTACGGCGCATCCGGAAACTATTTGTTGCGAGCGCTTGAAAGCGCCGCAGCACGCTTAGTTGTCCAGAAGTCCGGTTATGGGAAACTTGCCGGGGCCGATTGAAGAGACTCTTCCCGAGTGACGGCGCACTCGGAGACAACCCGCTACTCGCGATCTTGCGGAATACCCTCAAGGGCCGTCAGCGTCTCCTCTGCTAGAATGGGTTGTTTGGCATTCACGCGAAGAAATTCATGATCACACTCTTCGGAAAACCGGAGCCCACGCGTCTTGAACGGCTGAAGCAGTCGGTCAGCAAGACGCGCACGGAGCTGGCGGCCCGCGTCGAGCAACTTCTCACGGGCAACCGTCCCGTCGATCCCGAGGTGTTGAAGCAGCTCGAATCGGCGCTGCTCGCAGCGGACATCGGCGTGCGCACCACGAAGGAAGTCCTCGCCGCGCTGCGCGAGCAGGTGAACGAGCACAAAATCGGCGATGCTGCGGGACTGAAAGAAGCGCTCAAGCAGCAGATCATGAAGATTCTCGCGGCACCGGCGGCGAGTCCCGATGGACAGCCGGCAACAGCGCCGCGCGTGATATTCGTCGTCGGCGTGAACGGCACGGGCAAGACGACGACCATTGGCAAGCTCGCGAATCGCCTGAAGAAGGAAGGCGCGAGCGTGGTGCTTTGCGCCGCGGACACGTTTCGCGCCGCCGCGATCGAGCAGCTTGAAGTCTGGGCGCGCCGCGCGAACGTCGAGCTCGTCAAGCAGAAATCCGGCGCCGACCCCGCCGCGGTTGTCTTCGACGGGCTTTCGGCCGCGAAGGCGCATTCCGCGGACGTCGTGATCGTCGATACCGCCGGACGCCTGCACACCAAATCCAACCTGATGGCCGAGCTCGAAAAAATGAAGCGCACGGCCGCGAAGGTCATTCCGGGCGCGCCGCACGACGTGTTGCTGGTCCTCGACGCGACCACCGGGCAAAACGGCCTCAATCAGGCGCGCGAATTCTGGAGCCACGCGGGCGTCACCGGCATCGTGCTGACAAAGCTCGATGGCACGGCGAAGGGCGGCATCGTCGTCGCGATCGCGCGCGAGCTGAATTTGCCGATCCGATTCGTCGGCACGGGCGAGCAAGTGGACGACCTGGTGCCTTTCGACGCGCAAACCTATGTCAACTCGCTCTTCGATTAGCGCAGCCGGCGCCGCGTGGATGGAGCGCGCGCTCCAACTCGCGCGCCGGGGCGCCGCGCTCGCGCATCCAAATCCCGTGGTTGGTGCTGTGCTGGTGAAAGACGGACGCGTTGTCGGCGAGGGCTTCCACGATTACGACAAGCGCGACCACGCCGAAATCGTCGCGCTGAAAAAGGCTGGCAAGCGGGCGCGCGGCGCGACGCTCTACGTAGCACTCGAGCCTTGCTGCACGACGGGCCGCACGGGGCCGTGCACCAAAGCGATCATCGCTGCGGGCGTCACGCGCGTCGTTGCTGCGATGCTCGATCCAAACCCCGCCGTGGCTGGGCGCGGTTTCGCGGAGTTGAAGCGCGCAGGCATAAAAGTCCAGTTGGAAACTGGTGAAGGCAGCGCCCCACGGCTGAACGAAGATTTTGCGAAATGGATTCGCACGCGGATTCCGTTCGTGACTCTGAAAACGGCGCTCACCCTCGACGGCCAAATCGCGGCGCGCACCGGCAGCACCACCTGGATTACGAGCGATGCGTCGCGTGCAGAAGTTCAGCGCATCCGGCACGCGGCCGACGCGTTGCTCACTGGAATCGGCACAATCCTCACGGACAATCCGCGCCTCACCGACCGCACGGGCGAGCCGCGCCGGCGAAGGCTGCTCCGCGCCGTGGTGGATTCGCGGCTGCGCCTGCCGCTGAAATCGAAGCTCGTGAAATCGGCGAAGCGCGACGTGATCGTCTTCACGACGCAGCGGACCGATTCGCCCCGGGCGCGCGCGCTTACCAAGGCAGGCGTAGAAGTTGTTCAGGTCAAGCCGCGACGCGGCCGCGTTGACTTGCACGCCGTCCTCCGCGAGCTGGGAAAACGGCAGATGCTGAATGTGCTGCTCGAAGCGGGAGCGGAGCTGAACGGCGCCGCGCTCGAAGCCGGAATTGTGGACAAGATGATTCTCTTCTATGCTCCCAAAGTGATGGGGACGGGCGGCGTGCCGATGGCGCGCGTTTCATCGCGCTGGTTTTCGCATTCACCGGCGCTCCGGGATTTGAAATTGCATCGCTGCGGACCCGACTTAGTGGTTGAAGGATATTTTCACGATGTTTACGGGAATCACCGAACACGTCGGAACGATTGACTCGCTCGAACGCCGCGAGGACGGCGGGCGGCTCCGCGTCAGCCTTGCGGGAGCGCGTGAAATCACCGTCGAGATGAAGCTCGGCGACAGCATCGCCGTCAACGGCTGCTGCCTCACCGTCGCCGAATTCGGCGCGGATTCCTTCTCCGCGGATCTTTCGGGCGAAACCCTGCGCCGCACGTCGCTCGGCGAGAAGAAGTCCGGCGACCTCGCGAATCTCGAACGGCCGCTCGCCGCGAACGCGCGGCTGGGCGGGCATTTCGTGCAGGGCCACGTCGATGGCGTCGGCCGCGTCACCAAGCTCACGCCCGAAGGCGACAACTGGTGGCTCGCAGTGCGCGTGCCGGAGGATTTGCGCCGCTACGTGGCCGAAAAAGGCTCGATCGCGATCGACGGTATCAGCCTGACGGTCGCGCGCTGGCACGACGGCATCGCCGAATTCGCCATCATTCCCTTCACGCACGCGCACACGAATATCCGCGCAATGGCGCCCGGCGACGCCGTGAATCTCGAATGCGACATCCTCGCGAAATACGTGGAAAGCTTGCTCGAAGCGCGCAAGGGATCGGGCGCGTCGCGCCTGACGATTGGCAAGCTGATCGAAGAAGGATTCTAGTTAGCAGCGGCCTGCGCCGCTTCGCGCCTTTTCTCGCGCACGCCGCGATAGTAGAGGACGAGCCCCAGCACGATTCCGCCGATCGTGCCGCCGACGAGCTTCAATTCGAAGAGCCATTTGTGGGCAGCCTCCGCGGGCGGCACGAACGACAGCCCAATCGCGATGAGCACGATGCTGAGTCCCATCAGGCCCGCGATCCACACGCCCAGCTTTCCGCCGGGGATCAGCACCGCGTCCTCGTTTGCGGCGCGGTCCGCGCGATACGCCAGCTTGATCACCGCGGCGTACATATAAACGAACGGAATGAAATAGAGGATCGTCGCGGCGTCCACCAGAATCTGGTACGCGCCGTTGACCGTCTCGTTTAGCTGGATCACAAGCAGGATGGCGCACGAAATCACCGCCTGCACGAGAATCGAAATCCAGGGCGTCTTCCATCGCGGATGGATTTTCCCGAACGCGGCCGGCATGTAGCGGTCGATCCCGACGACGAATGGAATGCGCGCCACTCCCGCGACCGTGGCTCCCACGCCGCCCGCGTTTCCGAAAACCACGAAAATGGCGGCAAGGATGCCGAAGAAGCCGATGCGCAGCGCGGTCGAGCCTGTGGTGAGCGCCTGAAACACGCCGCTCTTCGGATCCACCACGCCCGCCGGCAGAATCGCAAGCAACGCCATCGTGCCCGCGATGTAGATCAGCACGATCGAAACGCCCGAGCCGAGAATCGCGCGAGGAAACGTCGTGCGCGGATCGCGGATTTCCTCGCTCATCGCCGAGGCCAGCTCCAGCCCGCCGAACGCAAACGCGATCTGCGGCCAGAAATTCAGCGTGTCCCAGTTCCACGCCGGCCGGATATTGAGCCAGGTAAAATGCGTCACCGATCCGTGCACGCGCCAGAGATACGCTCCGAGACCCACTAGCATCAGCAGCGGCAAATAGGTTCCGAGGCCGCCTGCATTCTGCAGCCATTTGCCGATGCCCACGCCGATCATATTCAGATAAACGGCGGCAAAAAGCAGGACGAACGAGCCGGCAATCAGAAACCACTTATTCTGCGCCAGGTGCGCGGCGCCGCTTCCGCCCACGTAGGCGCACATCGCCACGCTGGCAATCAACAAGCCGGGAAAATAGAAGAACGTATAAATCCAGTAGGTCCACCCGGCGACGAAGCCGTGAAATTCACCGAACGCTTTCTTCGACCACGCGTAAAGCCCGCCCTCTTCAGGAAATCGTGTGGAAAGTTCGGCGATGATGTACGTTGTCGGCAGAAAAAAGAAGGCGGCCGCCAGCAGCCACAAACTGACCGACGAAGTTCCGTTGTGCGCCGCCACGGCGATCCATCGCGGGCCAAGCACGGAAGCCACGTTGAACAGCAGCAAATCCCACGGCCCGATCGCGCGGCGGAGCTGATTTTTCGGATCCGATGCGTTGTGCTCGCTCACGCGGTGGCGTCCAGAGCGGGGATCAGCTTGTCCTGGAGAAGAAAATTGTGGAGAAAGCGATCGCTGGAGCTTTCGAACTCAGGCCACGTGCCGAAAAATGCCACGCGGCCCTCTTGCAGAAAGATCATACGGTCGGCGAGCTTTTTGGCAAGGTGCGTATCGTGCGTGACCACGATCGAGGTCTTGTGGAGCGTCTTCTTCAATTTCACAATCAGATCGCTGATGTGGGCCGCCATACGCGGATCGACCATCGTGGTTGGCTCGTCGTAGAGAATCGCGTCGGGATTATCAGCGAGCGCGCGGGCAATCGCGACGGAGCGCTTCGTGCCGGTGCTCAAGTCCGAGGGCAAGCGATCGGCAAAGCTCGATACTTCGAGCATTTCCAGCAATTCCCGGACGCGCCGGTCGATTGCGTCGGGATCTTTCCATTCCGGGCGGCCGACGAGTGGAAACGCGACATTTTCGGCGACGGTGAGCGAATCGAAAAGCGCGCCCGATTGAAAAACCATCGTCACGCGCCGCCGAATCGTGGAGAACTGTCGTTCGTTCCAGCCGGTGACGTCCTGGCCCGCGACGATGATGCGGCCTTCATCCGGATACAGAAAGCCGAGCAGCAGCTTCAGCGAGACGGATTTCCCCACGCCGCTGCGGCCCATGATCACGGCCGTCTCGCCTTGTTCGATGAAAAAGCTGACGTCTTTCAGGACGGCGTTGTCGTCGAACGCCTTCGAGACGTTGCGAAATTCAAAATAGGGGTTGGCCATGATCGCTAGAACGTCGAACGCGCCCCGAACTTCGCTCGCGCTTCTTCGTAGTCCGCGGGCGAATTCATATTCTTGAACAGGAGGCCGTCGGAATCAAAGCCTTTCCATTCGAGCGGCCCGATCATTTCCACGAGCAGGCTTCTCAGCCCGTCGGTGACCTTTCGCGTGCCGTGCTCGAGCGCCTCGCGGATGGCGGGCTCGCACCGCTGGTGATACATCGCGCAAAGCGGCTCCGCGCCGCGCGTGTTCATGGGCAGCACGGCGGCCGCGTCGGATGCGAGAGCGCGCGCCGCCAGGAAATCGAGCCAGGCCTTCGTGAGATGGGGGAGATCGCATGCCACCACAAGGCTCCACGGCGCGCTCGACGCACGCAGCGCCGTCGCGATGCCGCCGAGCGGACCCGCGCCCGGCCACTCGTCATCGATCGCGCGCAGCCCAAGCGGCCGGAACGCGTCCGCATTGCCGATCACGGTCGGCGGACCCGCGACCGATTCGACCAGGCGCGCCGTGCGAATCACGAGCGGAACGCCGCCCAATTCGAGGAAGGCCTTGTCGCGCCCCATGCGCGAGCTTTCGCCCCCGGCCAGTATGAATCCAGAGATTTCTGTCTTCAGACTCATTTCCTTCAGACCTAATTCCTTTGGTCCGCGCTTTTTCTCGTAGGGGCGCAGCATGCTGCGCCCGGCGACCATCCTTGGCGCCGCAACGCCATTCGACACCGGTGCTCGCTCCAGACGCATTTGCACGGGCGCCCAGCAATCTTGCCACGGCGCACCTGCCCAAACGCTGTCATCCCGAGCGGAGTCCCGCGCGCCTTTGTCTTTCCCCCGATTTTCGAGGGCGCGGGACGCAGTCCGAGGGATCTGCTTTTCGCCTCAGTAAAGGAAAAAGCAGATTCCTCGTCGTCCCTGTGAAACTGCGACCGGGACTCCTCGGAATGACATCCTTGCCTGGCAATCACCTGTCCACTCGCCGCTGGACGTTCGGTCCCGCCGTTTCCTCTGCCTCCTGTGCTTCCTTTGCTTCCTCCCCCTCCCTTCCTATTTTCCGGGTCTCTGAATTCCCAGCTCGCGCAACTTCTCTTGCAAACTCTGCCGATGAAGCCCGATCTCCGCGGCGGCGCGCGAAACATTCCACCGGTGCTCCTCAAGCTTGCGCTTCAGATACGCGATCTCGAATTTCCGTTTGGCCTCACGGAAATCGGACTCGCTCAGGAACGAGTTCCCTTCCCCGTCGCGCTGCACGCTAACGCTGGACGCGTTGTCGCGCACTTCAGCAGGCAAATCCGCTGCGCCGATTTCGTCTCCTTTGCTCAGCACAAGCGCGCGCTCGAGCGCATTGCGCAGCTCGCGGACATTGCCCGGCCAATCGTAACGGCGCACGCGCTCCATCGCATCGCGGCTCAGGCCGGCGCGCCTACCGTGGCGCGCGCCGAGCTGCGCGAGAAAAGTTTCCGCAAGCTGCGGAAGGTCTTCCTTGTGCGCACGGAGCGCGGGCAATTCGAGCGTCACCACGCGCAGCCGATAGTACAAATCCTCGCGGAAACGGCCCGCCGCGATTTCCGCCGGCAAGTCGCGGTGCGTCGCGCTGATCACGCGGACATCCACGTCGATCGAATGCGATCCGCCGAGCCGCTCGATCTTGCGGTTTTCAAGCGCGCGCAGGACTTTTGCCTGCGTCACGGGATTCATGTCGCCGATCTCGTCGAGAAACAGCGTGCCGCCCGACGCCATCTCGAACTTGCCCTTGCGCTGCTGCGCCGCGCCCGTGAACGCGCCGCGTTCGTAGCCGAAAAGCTCCGACTCGATCAGGGTTTCCGGCAGCGCCGCGCAATTGACCGCGACGAACGCCTTTTCGGCCCGCGGCGACCGCGCGTGGATTTCCTGCGCAAGCAAATCCTTGCCCGTTCCGCTCTCGCCCAGAATCAGGACGGTCGCATCCGTCGGCGCGACACGCTCCGCCATGTCGAACACGTGGCGCATCGCCGCCGATCCGCCCAGCATTCGGCCGAATTGCCCCTCGGCCACAAGCTCGCGGCGCAGGCGCTCGTTTTCCGCGCCCAACTCCGCAAGACGCATGAGATTCGCAACGCGCTTGCGCAGCTCCTCGATGTCGAAGCCCTTCACGATGTAATCAGCCGCGCCGCTGTGCAGCGCTTCGACCGCCGTGCGCGCGGTATCGAGCGCCGATACGATCAGCACGGGCGTTTCGTCACCGGCGGCACGCAGCGAGCGGAGAAATGCCACGCCATCTTCTTCCGGCATGATGAGGTCGAGCAAAATCAAGTCGGGATGTTCGCGCGAGACCGCTTCGCGCGCGGCGCTCGCCGAGCCCGCCTCGGCGATCTTGTACGTTCCTTCCAGCGCGCGCCGCATTCCGTAGCGCGCCGAGGGCTCGTCATCCACGATCAGAATCGTGCGCATGGTCCTCCATATTTCGGATTGGCGGTTCATCAGCCGCGAGTGGAAGCGTCACGCAAAACCGCGTGCCCACTTCGCCATCGAGCGGGCTTTCGCACGAAAGCGTCCCGCCCATTTCATTCACGCGGCGAGCCACGATGGAAAGGCCGAGGCCGGTCCCCGTGGCTTTCGTCGTGAAGAACGGCTGAAAAATCCTCGACCGCAGCTCGGGAGAAATGCCCGGACCGTCGTCCTCGACGCGAATCTCGAGATGATCGCCCTGGCGCGCGAGCCGGACGCGCACGCACCCGCCGCTTGTCCGAGCGCCATTCGGATGCGCCTCGATCGCGTTCAAGATCAAATTGGACAGTACTTCGCTGAGGGCTTGCTCCGAAGCCAGAGCGGAAAGTTCCTCCGCCGGGCCGTCGAATTCCAGGCGCACGTTGCGACGCTCGGCGTCGTGCCGGAAAAGGGCGGCGGTTTGCTTCGCGAGCGCAACGGCGGCGACGCGCTGGCCCTGCGGCGCGGGCTTCGCGAAATCCAGAAGCTGCCGCAACTTCATGCTCATGCGGTCGATTTCGCCGAGGACGAGCTCGCAGTCATGACGCAGATCGGAAGGCAAATTCGGCTTTTCGAGCTGCACCTGCAATACGGTCTTCATCGAACTAAGAGGATTGCGCAGGTTGTGCGAAACGCTTGCCGCCATCTGCCCGAGCAGCGCGAGCCGTTCGCGTTCTGCGAGTTCGCGCTCAAGCCTCAGTTTCTCTTCGATCAGCCGGCAGAGATCGAACATTGCAGGCAACTGTTCCGCCAGATACTCGAGCGCCGCGGAAGTCTCGCCAGTCAGATACGAGCCGGTCGAGGCCGCTTCGAGCAGACCGATTTCTTTCCGGTCTTTCAGCAGCGGCACTTGAACCACGTGGCCCAGCCCGCCCGGAGATTTCAGCGCTTCCTGGCGGGGCGTGCGCGGGACGGATATTCGCACCGCTGCGAGCCCGAACTCTTCGCGGATGCGTTTCTCTGCGTGGGAAATCAAATGCGCGACGTCGCCCTGGCGAGCCTGCTCCTGCAAATCGGCGACGAGTCGCTGCCACACATCGATTCGCTCGCGAAATGTACGATGAAGCGCCGACCCGATCACGCGCTCCAGCGGCTCGAAGAGAAAAATCAGCACGAAGACCAGAATGCTCGACGTCGCCTCCGGAGGAAGCACAGGTTCGAGCCATCCGCTCACGCGCCGCACGAGCGCGAGATACAGCAGCGCGAGAAATGTTGCCGAGAGCGCATAGATGAGATTCCGCTGCGCTCCGAACTCTAGGAAGTTGCGCCGCAACGAGAAGTGAATCAGCACGGCTCCCGGAAGCACGCCTACGACCACAACAGGCCAGGGCGGAATCCCGATCCCCGGTCCGAGAAACGGCGACAGAGCGAGAAGCGCGGAGACACCAAACAACCATCGAAACAGACTCCGTTCGTTCGGATCCCGGGCAGATCGCGCAATTCCTAACTGCAAAACCGCCGCGACGACCGCAGAAACTACCACGATCAAGCCGGACTGCCGAACCAGAGAACCGAGGAATCCGCCGAAGCCCAGTTTCGGATGCGCGTGAGCGGTGATCGAGGCAAGAACGACCATAGCTACCGGGAGCAAATACAACGAATATGAAAGTGTCAACTCCCGCCCGGAGACGAGAGCGTTGCGCTCCTGCCGTGGGTATTCCAGGTGAGTCTGAACGACCAGCGGAACAAGAAACAATATGCCGAGCGCGATGAGGCTGTTGTAGAAGAGCCGGGTCGCATCCGGCGGCGAGCCATACTGAATCTGAGCGTTGAGTTCGAGCAGGCCACCCGCGTAGACGAGGAACAGCGACAGGATCAGAAAGAAGAGCAGCCGCTCAAACTTGCGCGGGCGGCGGTGGCCGAGGATCAACGCGATGAGGAACAGATAGACGAGCGTCCCTGCGGTCAAGCCGATCAATCGCGCATAGAAGAGAATCGCCACGCCGACGCCTCTGAAGCCGAATGGTAGCTCCGATAGAATTGCAACTCAACGACCAACTGTCGGAAAAATCGGACGCTTGTAAGTGATTGTTTTTAAGTATATTAGAAGACTTTCGGACCTCGGCGAGCAGAAAAAGGATTTGTCCGCTTTCGCCTTGACTGTCACGTCGGATTTGCTATATTAGCACTCGCCTAGGAGGAGTGCTAAGGTCTCTCCTTCCCAAGCAATTCTCAGCAAACCATCCCGAAGCATCGGGACCATCGGAGGAATCGCAAAAATGGCCGTCAACATCACACCGCTACACGACCGCGTGCTCGTGCGGCGGCTGGAAGAGAAGGAATCCGTGAAGGGCGGAATCATCATCCCCGACACGGCCAAAGAGAAGCCGCAAGAGGGCGAAGTAATCGCAGTCGGCCTCGGCAAGCTGAATGACAAGGGCGAGCGCATCCCCCTCGACGTGAAGGCGGGCGACCGCGTCTTATTCGGCAAGTACAGCGGCAACGACATCAAGATCGACGACGAGGAATACATGATCCTGAAAGAGGATGAGATCCTCGCAAAACTCGGCGGCGCGGCGAAAGCGGCCGGCGGCAGAAAGTAACTTTCCGCCTTCGCTCGCCAAGTTCGGGCGGGCTACGGCGGACATAATCCGGGCGCCCGCCACGGCGGGCCGCGGATAACAATTCAAACGAATTCGAAGAGGAGACTGACAGATGGCAAAGCAAATTGTGACTGGTGAGGCATCGCGCCAGGCAATTCTCCGCGGCGTCAATGCACTCGCGGACGCCGTGAAGATCACGCTCGGCCCGAAGGGGCGCAATGCTGTGATCGAGAAGAAGTTCGGCGCGCCGATCATCACCAAGGACGGCGTGACGGTAGCGAAGGAAATCGAGCTTCAGGACCCGCTCGAGAACATGGGCGCGCAGATGGTGCGTGAAGTCGCGTCGAAGACGTCCGACGTCGCCGGCGACGGCACCACCACGGCGACCGTGCTGGCACAGGCCATCTTCCGCGAAGGCGTGAAGACGGTTGCGGCCGGCGCGAGCCCCACGGCTCTCAAGCGCGGCATCGAAAAGGCCGTCGAAGCGGCGGTCGAGGAATTGAAGAAGTTCCACAAGGACGTGAAGGGCGACATGATCGCGCAAGTCGGCACGATCAGCGCCAACAACGACCGTCAGATCGGCTCGATCATCGCGGAAGCGATGAAGAAGGTGGGCAAGGACGGCGTCATCACCGTCGAGGAATCGAAGACGATGGAGACGACGCTGGAAGTGGTCGAAGGAATGCAGTTCGACCGCGGCTACCTCTCGCCCTACTTCGTCACGGACCCTGAGCGGATGGAATGCGCGATGGAAGACGTCCGCATCCTGATCCACGAGAAGAAAATCAGCTCGATGAAGGACCTGCTTCCCCTGCTCGAGCAGATCGCCAAGATGGGCAAGCCGCTGCTGATCATCGCGGAAGACGTCGAGGGCGAAGCGCTCGCGACGCTCGTTGTGAATAAGCTCCGCGGGACTCTCCAGTGCGCAGCCGTCAAGGCTCCCGGCTTCGGCGACCGCCGCAAGGCCATGCTCGAGGACATCGCCACCCTGACGGGCGGCAAGGCCATCACGGAAGATCTCGGGATCAAGCTCGAGAACGTGAAGGTCGAGGACCTCGGCCGGGCCAAGAAGATCACGATCGACAAGGACAACACCACGATTATCGAGGGCGGCGGCAAGGCCACCGAGATCGAAGGCCGCGTGCGGCAGATTCGTACGCAGGTGGAAGACACCACGTCCGACTATGACAAGGAGAAGCTCCAGGAGCGGCTGGCGAAGCTGGTCGGCGGCGTGGCTGTGATCAAGGTGGGCGCGGCAACCGAGACCGAGCTGAAGGAAAAGAAGGCTCGCGTCGAAGACGCCATGCACGCCACACGCGCTGCGGTCGAGGAAGGCATCGTTCCCGGCGGCGGCGTGGCTCTGGTTCGCTGCATCGGAGCTCTCGAAAAGCTCAAGCTGCACGAGGATGAGGCCATCGGCGTCAACATCGTGAAGCGCGCGCTCGAAGAGCCCATGCGGCAGATCGCACTCAACGCCGGTGAAGAAGGCGCTGTGATTGTCGGCCGCATTCGCGAATCGAAGGACGACAACTTCGGCTTCAACGCCGAGACGGGCGAGTATGGCGACCTGGTCAAGGCGGGCGTTATCGACCCGGCCAAGGTCACGCGTCTCGCGCTGCAGAACGCGGCTTCGATCGCCGGCCTGATGCTCACCACCGAAGCTCTGGTGGCGGACATCAAGGAAGACGCGAAGCAGGGCGCAGGCGCGGGCGGCGGTGGCGGTATGCCCGGCGGCGGCGGTATGGGCGGCATGTACTAAAGCCTCCCGCTTGTCATCCCGACGGAGGCCGCTTTCTGGCCGACGAGGGATCCGCTGTTCAGTTGCAACGATTCACAAGGGCGGTCCGGTGGAATCCATCGGGCCGCCCTTTTTTGCATTTGTAGCGGCCGCCTTCCGCGAAGTGTGCGTCCGCCGTTTTCTGGCGGAAGGCGGGCGCTTTTCTCTTTGCCTCCGGCGCGTTACGATGCACCGTCGCCCAGGTGAGGCGTCTGGAATGCTGTTCCCCCACAAGAATATCCGTCTGCATCCGGTCAATTACATAGGCCTATCCTGGTACTTCATTACGCTGTGCTGCGCCGGCAGACGCCCCGTATTCGCTAACTCGAAAAATGCGGCATGGCTGATCGACAATCTCCGCGAACAATCCATCGCCTATCACCTTGCGGTACACGCCTACTGCGCGATGCCGGATCATTTTCACGGCCTATTCTCCGGCCTTGAACCGACGAGTGACCTGCTCGCGTTTCTAAGTAATCTCAAACGAATAACCACTCACGAATACCAGGAACGACATCGCCGCGCGCTGTGGCAAAAGAAATTCTACGACCACATTCTCAGGCCACGAGACAATCCCGCGGGCGTCGCTGCGTATATCTGGATGAATCCGGTTCGCAAGGGACTCTGCAAGGATCCGCGGGAATATCCACATTCGGGTTCATTCGCGATGGATTGGAAAAAAGCGATCTCGCCGGTGGAATCGTGGGTGCCCGATTGGAAATCGAAGAGCAAGGCGCCCGCCTGAAAGGCGGCCGCTACAAAGGCGACTTCCTTTGCACTTGTAGCGGCCGCCTCGCATTCCAAGCGGGCCCATTTGGATTTGTAGCGGCCGCCTTCTTGCACTGAGGTCGCCCCGGCGACCGAACGTGTCGCGAACTATGCGTCCGTCGCCTTCTGGCGGAAGGCGGGCGCTTTTGCACTTGTAGCGGACGCTCGATTCGGAATTCACACTTCCCCAGAGTGCGGCGTCGCTCGGGATGACAATCGTGATCGTCCCGCAAATTCATCCGGGACGCAGACGGCGCGGATTGGCAGCAACGGCAGCATGGACTTTGCTCCCTTAAGCAGAGTCCACAGGAGCGAAAAAGCACAAAAGAGCCGGTTTTGTGTACGCTTTTGGAGAGCACCGGCCGGCCTAAAGGCCGCCGCTACGAATTCAAAAGCAGGGCGATGAGCAACGAACCGTACCAAGCGACGTGCCACAGGCCGACGCAAAAGGAAAAGACGCGGCGGGCGTTCCGGGCCTACGTCGATCTGATCGACACGGCGGAGTGGATGAAGGGCGAGCTGCGCGGGCAACTGGAGTCGTTTGACCTGACGATGGGGGGATTCCGGGTGCTCGAGCTGCTGTATCGCGAGGGGCCGCTGGCCATGTCGTACGCCGCCGAGAAGCGCCTATGCAACCGGCAGAATCTGGATGTGATCGTCAAGCGGTTGGAGGAGCGCGGATGGGTGGAACGCGCGCTGGTGAAACTTCCCCCGGCGGAAATCAAGCCGAGCCACCTTCCGAAGGCCACGCGCGGTAAGAAGCGGGAGGGACGCCGGATCGGCTACATGAGGCTGACCGCGCAGGGCGAGAAGTTCGTCGGCTGGGTGCTGCCGAAGCACGCGAAAGTGGTGAAGTCGCTGATGCGCGTCCTCGACGCGCGGGAAAAGGAATCGCTGAGCCGGATATGTCGAAAGCTGCGCGAAGGAGACATCGTGAAATACTTCTCGGAGATCAGGCACGTCGACGAGGAGGAGGAACTAGGAGCTAGAAATTAGAAATCAGAAATTGGAAGGTGAGAGTCAAAAGAAACGGCCAAGGCCCCACGCTCACAAACCGAGCACCCATCGGCTACGCTCAGGACAAGTGGGGCACCCGGCAAATCGAAGCAGAGAGTCCTAGGCCGCCCGGCAGATCGTGAAGATCACGCCAAGGAACTGTGCCGGGCACGATATATCGTGCCCCTACGAAGACGTGCCGGGCGCCGCGAGCGAGGTAGATGGGCGGCACGTTGCCAAGCAAGCACGCCGGGCACTGCGGACGCGCTTGTTATTTTGTTACGTCGATGTCGAGAAGGCCGCGTTCCGGCAGCGTGAGCGCCCACCAAAGCAGAGCGCCGAAGACGGGGACGATGCCGGCGAAGAGAAACGCGTTCGCGTAGTGCTTCATGTCGAACATGTGGCCGAGGCTCGGCAGCACCGCCGCGACAACCGCTGACCACGATCCCGCGCCGATTCCAGCGACGAGGCCCGTCTGTTCTTTGGGATAGGCGAGCGCGCTGGTCCGCAGCGAGACGACCACGAAGCCGGAGGCGATAAACATCGCCCAGAACATCAATCCCAGCACGACTGCGGAACTTCGGAACTCCGGCACGGCGATGAGCGGTACGCCGAGCACGGCGAACGAGAGAAATAGCCAGGAGGGACGCGGATTGTTGGCGGCGAAGCGGTCCGTGAACCAGCCCCAGAAAAAATAGCCGATCTCCCAGCCGAGCGGAGGAATCCAGAGGACGCGTCCGAGCTGGCCCTGCGTGAAACCGAGCCCTCGCGAAAGGTAGATTGGCGCGAGGTAAAGGATGAAACCGATCGGCAGCGCGCCGAGCGCGTACGCCGCGACGAGGCTCCAGAATCGCCGCTCGAAAGGATTCGGGATTCTGATGCGATCGGCCTGGGGGCTGGCAACGACGGCCGAGAAATCGACCGTCGTGCGCCAAAGCAGAACCCAGAGCAGGCCCGCGACACCGGTGACGATGAAAGCCGAGCGCCAGCCGTAAGCCAGCGCGATCGGGACGACGATCAAGGGCGTGATGATCGCACCGAGCGAGCCACCGCTATATGCGACGGCAACTCCGCGCGATTGTTGGCGCGCGGGCAACCAGTCCATCGCGGTGCGCAAGCCGCCGGGAAACGTCGCGCCCTCGCCAAATCCCAGCACCGCGCGAGCGACCGCGAAACCGAGAAATCCAGAGAGCACCGCGTGCGCTCCGCAGGCAATGGTCCAGATGGTGACCGCGACCGCCATCCCGCGCCGCAGCCCGACACGGTCGAGGATCGCGCCCCACATGGGGTTCCCCAGCATATACGCCACGCTGAACGCGCTGACGATTTCGGCGTACCGCTGAGCGTTCAGCTTCAGATCGGCGAGGATCATCGGCGAAAGCACGGCGAGGATTTGCCGGTCCATGTAGCTGAGCAGCGAGCAGGCCAGCATCATCACGACCGGCCACCAGGGTCTCCACGCGGCGCGCGGAGGCGCGGCTGGAGCGTGGGCTGGCGTTGTGTCGGGCGTCTGCGTCATCGCGTGAGGGACGAGGGATGATACCGCAGGCGAGTTATCGCACGTCGCGGTGTTTTCGTGGCGCGAGCCGATTCTTGCGGGCTACTTCTTGGGCGGGTATTTCTCGAAGGACTTCTTCACCATGTCGTCGAGCTTGCCGGCGATTTTCGTGGCGTCGCTTTTTTCCTCGCTGGCGATGGCGCGCCAGACGAGCGAGCGCGTGGACGGATCTCTCAGATCGATCACCAGCGTGCCTTCGCTGTACGGCACTCGCACAACGCGCGTGCCCCAACCGTACCAACCGGCGGGGTACGTCTCGGTTTCCAACTTGCGGGCCGATCCAAAGTGATAGACGACGTTGAGGTCGGCCCGGCCGGTCGTTTCCTCCAGGCCTTTCGCCGCCAAACCCTTCACGATATCGGCCTCGATCTGCTTCTTCACCAGCTCGCTATTCAGCGCGGGATTCTTGCTGTTTAATTCGCCGCTGCGGATCGCGAACGTCTTGAACTTGCTGAAATCCGCGGCCTGATCGAACTCCATGGTGATCTTTTGCGCGAGCGCGCCGCGAGCGGCAAGCAAGCTGAGGATGAGCACTCCCATAATTTGCGATCTTCGCATCGAGCGGAACCTCCGGATTAAAACGCATCCACCGAGAGGCAGTGTATCAGGACCGCTAGACGTCCCGCATGCGCTGGTGCGCTGAGTGATACCGGGCAGCTGACAATACGTAAGGCAAGCGGGAGGAATACTAGCTGCGGATGAAACTGCGCATAGGTATGGCGCCGCGCGACGACTAAACATGTCGGAGCTCCCTCGGCACGCTCGGGACAAGTTCAGCTCCGACCCCCTAAAAACCTTAGACAGATCAGCACAGTAAACGTAGGGCGGCGGCGAAATTGTGGAGTTGCAACGCGGCGCGGGCGCACTATACTCACGCTGGCGGCGCGCTCGATTGATCAAGGATCGGGCGATGCCCGGCTTCAGACACACAACCAACTTCCATCGGAGGCAAGCGCATGAGTCTCGTGATCTTCGGCCAGCCCGACGGCGGCATCATCCAGTCGGCCTACGTCGTCAAAAACATCCACGAAGCAATCGACCACTGGGTGAAGGAGCTGCACGTGGGGCCGTGGTTCCTGATCGAGCATTTCCAGGGCGGGGACGCGAAATATCGCGGGAAGCCATCGGAGCTCGACGCCGCGCTCGCCATGAGCTTTGCCGGCCACATGAATATCGAGCTGATCCAGCAGTACAACGACGCGCCGTCCGTCTATCGCGAGACGATCGACAAACGCGGCTACGGCTTCCACCACTGGGGAGTCGGCACGACGAATTTCGACCGCGACCATGCGCGGTACCGCGCCGCAGGGTACGAGGAAGGGTTTTTCGCGCGCGTGCCGAGCGGCGGCCGCGTCGCGTACATGGACACGACCGCGGTCCTTCCGGGCATGGTCGAACTGATCGAATTGGGCGCGGACTTCGATCCCATCTTCGGCCGCTTTTACGCCGCCTCGATTGGCTGGGATGGGAAAGATCCCATCCGGCCGTTTATGTAAGCGCGTGCCGGCTGGCGTCGGCGTTCAATACTTGATGAAGAAGTAGGCGGACATGGCGAAGCCAATCGCGATGACCAGCCAGCGGACGTGCTGCGGATTCATCTTCTGCGCGAGATAGGCGCCGCCGTACCCTCCCGCCGCGGCGCCCACGAGCATCAGCAGCGCCTGCGGCCAAACGATCACGCGCGCCAGGATGAACGTCACGGCCGCGACGCCGTTGACGACGCTCACCAGCAGCGTCTTCATCCCGTTCATCGCGTGGATATTTTCAATCCCGAGCAGGGCGAGCAGCGACAGCATCAGGATTCCCGAGCCGGCGCCGAAATATCCCACATAGATCGAGACAATCAGCTCCAGGAAAAGCACGACGGCTACCAGAGTGCGCGGGATTCTTGCGACGCCGGGCGCCTCTCCGGGGACGGGGCTGGGATGATGCCCGGCGCGGCTGCGGACCCAGGCCGTCATCCGACCGCTGAACACGAACAGCAGGGTGGCCAACAAAAGCAGCCAGGGAACGAGGCGCAGGAACGTCTGCTGGGGCGTGCCGAGCAGAATCCGCGCGCCCAGAACGCCGCCGATCACGCCGGTTACGACCAGCGGCAGCAGGAAGCGGCGGGACTCCGGGCCGAACGCGTTGCGATACGCCACGGTGCTCGCCATCGTCCCGGGAAAGAGCGCGACCGTATTGGTGGCGTTGGCGGCGATCGGCGCCATTCCGGTGAAGAGGAGCGCGGGAAAGGAAATGAAGCTGCCGCCTCCCGCCACGGAATTCACGGCTCCGGCGACCAGCGCGGCGAAAAAGAGGAAGAGGTGTTGGCTGAGTGTCAAACGTCAGAATACCGCGCGCGGGAATGTAAGTCATCCGGTTGATTGGAACGGCAGTGGGTCAGTTTGAATAACACGACCGTGGTCAGCGGGAACTTGACCGGTAACCGCGTTAATCAGGACTTACGGATCACGGGTCTTTCTCTCTGGCCTAGGAGAGGGCATAATCAGCACGATAGGGTTGTAGGATGCGAGAAATCATCATCCAGCGAGTCAGACTCGATCCTCATCGCCGATTGCGCCTCCGGCCAACTCCCTCACGACCGTCCGGCTACAACTACATCTACCGAGACGCCTCGAGCGTGCGGTGGGATGATCTCTGCGGCGAGCTTTATGTCCACAACGTCCCCGACGTCACAACTCAGGATGAGTTTAAGCGGATACTCGCTGCGGTAGCACGCGAGTACGGCGACCAATTGATCTTGTCACCATCGACGGAGTACGTTGATATTCCGAGTGGGATGATCGCTGCGTTGCGCGTGTTCTCCGCGTAAACAGACGCTTCTAATCCACTACTCCATTTCGCGATTTACCAAACCACACGCCTAATAACGCAAGAATAGGGGTCAACTCCTGGTTAGCGGGGGTTTTTGACAAGTGGATTCCACCTAGTTAGCAAGTTTGTCTGACAAGGTACGAATGTTAAATCCGCGTCGAGGAATGTGTCACACGCTCGTAGCGAATACGTGTCCGCACGACCCATAGCTTCTTCAACCTCTGCAAAAGGAGTTCCGTTCTCCGTTCATCTCAGTATTTGACGTACACAAACAGAATATGAAAGAGGGCCCCCATCAGTCCCGCCCCTGGAATTGTCAAAATCCACGCCCATAAGATGTGCCGCGTCACGCCCCAACGCACCGCCGTGATCCGCCGCGACACACCAACGCCCGAAATGGCGCCGGTAATCACCTGTGTCGAGCTCACGGGAATTCCCGCGGCCGCCGTGCCGATCAGCGTCATAGCGGCCGAAGTTTCGGCGGCAAATCCGCCGAAAGGGTTTAGCTTGGTAATCTTTTGCCCCATGGTCTTTACGACCCGCCAGCCGCCTGCCATCGTGCCGCCTGCCATCGCAAGCGCGCAACAAACGATAACCCAATCTGGCACTTTGTAATTCTGCATGACCCCGCTAGTCACGAGCGCGGCAGTAATGATGCCCATGCTCTTCTGAGCATCGTTTGTTCCGTGGCTGAAGCTGAATGCCGCTGCGGAAACCAGCTGCAGCCGCCGGAACCAGCGGTCCACCCGCTGCGGCGCTTGCCGCTGGACGATCCAGCTCGTGGCCACTGTCACTAGAATTCCCGCTCCCATCCCAATCACAGGGGCGACGAAAATGAAAATGATGGGTTTGATCCAGCCCGACACAATGACGGCGCGAAATCCTGCGGCGGCGATGGCCGCTCCTCCGTAACCTCCCATCAACGCGTGTGACGAGCTGCAGGGAAGCCCGAGTCGGATCGTCGCGTAGTTCCAAATAATCGCTCCCAGCAAGCCGGCCAGCAGCACTT
>DATNIN010000055.1:0-89836 GCA_035604415.1 Candidatus Acidiferrales bacterium | reverse complement strand
GAAATCTCGCAGAAGTTAGTATTCGCACTCTGTGAGTTTGCGTTCCTCGATACGGTTCTTTGAGCTTTGCGCGACGCGGAACCGAACGGGCCTTTCGCCGAACAACGCCAACAGCGACCAAAGCCCTGCGACAGCAAGTGGCGTACTTTCGCTGGTGCCTGTCTCTTACCCCGTCAATTTGACTGCGGGGTAGTATCCTTCGGGAAAAATTCGGCTAGCCTGCAGGCAGATCCGTAGATACGGGGCGGCGACTTCGCGTGGCCATCTTTTGTTTCGGTTTGTCTTCTTCTCTAAGGGCGCGCAGCAAGCGCTCAAATGCCCTCCGGTAGCCGTCGCGATTCCTCCATTGGCGGAAATCGCCCACAACCTTGCTCAAAACATCCGACTTGAATGGGTGCTCCCACTTCTCAAACAAGTACTCGTCAATCCGAACTGGAAACAAGATATTCTTGCCCTCGGCATCCTCGCGCCGCAGCGCACGCTCAACTTCGCGCAGCACCGGGCCACTCTGAAGCGAGTTCTCAGAACAAATCACGATCAGCTTGTCGTACTTCCTAATCGGCTCGTCAATCGCTTCCCAGACTCCCCTTCCCCATTTAGCATGCGCAGGAAAAAACCAACACCGGACATGCGCGTTCTGCAAATCGGCATGCAGACGCCCGGCAAAATCCTTGTCCTTATTCGAATAGCTGATAAAGCAGGAGTAGTATTCAATGGGATTCACCACCAGCGACTTCATGTAGGTGGCGAATCCGTCTGGCACTCCGGCCCCGCGCAGAAAAGTTTCCGAAATGCGTGCCTTCGAAAGATATATCGTGTCGGCCCCAATGGAGGAAGGGCCGGCGTGGCGGATTGTATCGAGCCCCCTTGCCGTGCTTAAGTCCACGGCACCGAGAGAGGTGGAACCCAGCAGAGAATTCCTAAACTCTGTTCCCGCAAGAATTGCTCCCGTAAATGTCGCCGCCACAAGTTCCGCTTCGGCGAGGTTCGCCTCTGAAAGGTCCGAATGATCGAGCTGAGCGCCGTGAAGGTTCGCTCCCTTCAGATTCGCGGCGACCAGCTTGGATGAGTACAGGAGAGCCCTGCTGAGGTTGACCCTCTCCAAAGTCGCACCGGTGAGATCTACCTCGCTGAGGTCAGCTTTGTATAGGTCAATTCCTGGAGGCAACGGAGCCCCTCTTAAGTTGGGACGGACAGTATGATTTTTTCTTCTCCACTCGTTCCATGATTGCGCGCCTCTCTTGAGGGCCATTAGGTGTGACCTGTTTGGGATCAGGTCTAAAGATCGGCCCTCTCCGGACTTGCTCCCCACATGCCTTACTGTGATCCTGTATTTCCCAGCACCCAGGGCGGGCAATCGTACCTTGGGACCCTTCTCTCCGGATTCGGCTCCCAGCACCACAGTCTCGTAGACTTGGATCTTCCTCTTTTTGTCTAGAGGCAGCGCTTTCTTCCGTAGGTGTTTCTGATGCTCTCTATTTCTTCCGGAGACCGGTCGCTTCGTGGACATAGATGAAGTCTACCATTACGGCTCCTCGCGTGACGGCGGGTGGCCCGGTCGTAAAGTTCGAAGACGAACTCGGGTGCCGCAGAAACAGGGGTGCGCGGTGTGTGTGGTCTTTTGTGGGGTAGGTAGAGAACCCCGTCGATTTGGGTAGTCACTCAGCCTGTCATAATTGCTGTTGTGGCACAGGCACTCCTGCCTGTGCGCGTAGGTCGAGGCAATCGGTAAGCACAGCCAAGAGTGGCTGTGCTACTGGCAAACTGAGTCATTAACTCAATTTGACGCTGCGGGCCACTCTTCGGCGAGGATGGCGTAGAGGTAGGAGTCGCGCCATTCGCCCTTGTGCAGCACGTCCTTGCGGAACAGGGCCTCGCGGCGCATGCCGAGCTTTTCCAGCACGCGCGAGGACGCAAGATTGCGCGGATCGCACGTCGCCCAGACGCGATGCAAGCGCAATTCGCGAAACGCGGCGTCGAGGACGGCGCGCGCGGCTTCAGTCATGTAGCCGCGTCCCCAGCAGCTGCGGTTCAGGACGTAGCCGAAGTCGGCGGCGCGGTTAGCGTCGTCCTTCATGCGAATTTCGATTGCGCCGATCAGGCGCTGCTCGCTCTTCAGCTCGATTGCAAGCCCGATATCGATGCGCGGCCAATGCTGCTGCGCTTTGAGAAAGCCGGCCAGGATCGCTCGCGTCACTTCAGGAGTGTTCGGGCCCCAGTGGACGTAGCGCACAACTTCGGGGTCGCTCGCGTATGCGTGGATGTCGCTCTCGTCGGTCGAGCGGAATTCGCGCAGCAGCAGGCGCGGCGTTTCAATGGGGAACCAGCCGTTCATAGGTCGATTCTAGCGGGCGGCGAGCAGGGTGAACAAGGAGCGGTTCTGCTGGAAGGTATCTCCGCGGGTCTTGAGTACATGCTGCGAGATAGACTGCGCAGAGGAACGCGCGGCGCGCGGTCTTTTACGGCGGGGCTCCCTCGGCTGCGCTCGGGACGAGTTCATCCCCGCCCTTCCGGCAGGCGCTCGACGCCAATGGCGGCACACCGAGACGAACCAACGACAGATCCCTCGCTCCGCTCGGGATGACAAGGAAAACTAAGCCGCGCAAATGGGTGACGCGGTGCCAAGCATGTTTGCCGGACATCTGCCGCAGCGGATCGTGCCCCTACGAAACCGTCGGCGACGTGCGAGGCGCGGCGTTTCGATGGGGAACCAGCGGTTCATGGGCACATCTTAGCGGTGGGTTGGCGCGCGGAACAAGCACCGGCAGATGACGGCTCGGTAGTGGGTGAGTTTCCAATTATCCGACCACACGTCCACTGCTCCTATTGAGTTCCGGGACGAGCGCTCGGCGGCCTGCTCTGGTGGCAAGTTCGTTGTGTCGATTGAGGGAGAAGCGTACGATGCGCGAGTCAGAGGTCCAAATCGGAAATTCCGGCTGGAGGAACTTGCCATGCCAAAATCGATGATCACGGTCCAGCGGCACATCCTCGAGCAGGAGCGCGCCCACCCGCATGCGACCGGCGAGCTGACGGGCCTGCTCTGGGACCTGACGATCGCCGCCAAGGTGATTTCCCACCAGGTGAACCGCGGAGGGCTGGCGGATATCTTCGGAGGGACCGGCGAGTCCAATGTCACGGGAGACTTGGTGAAACGCTTGGACTCGATTGCGCAGGACACGATCTACAGGGCCATGGATCATGGCGGCCACCTCTGCCTGATGGTTTCCGAGGAAAGCGCCGACATTATCCCCATTCCAGAAAAGTTTCCGAAGGGGCCGTACGTCCTGCTCTACGATCCGCTAGACGGCTCCTCGAATATTGAAGCGAATGTCAGCATCGGCACGATCTTCTCCGTCCATCGGCGAATTTCTCCTTCCGGGGACGGCACGCTGGGAGATTGCCTTCAGAAAGGATCGGAGCAGATCGCGGCCGGCTATTTTCTCTACGGGTCGAGCACCATGATCGTTTACACCACCGGGCAGGGCGTCTACGGCTTTACTCTGGAGCCGAGCATCGGCGAGTTCATCCTCTCGCACGAGCGAATCGTCACCCCGCCCAAAGGCAAGTATTACAGCGTCAATGAAGGCAACGTCGCCGCCTGGGACGAACCGACGCGGAGATACGTCGAGTATTTGAAACAAAAGGACGCCGCGACCGGCCGGCCCTACTCGCTGCGCTACATCGGCTCCCTGGTGGCCGACTTCCATCGCACCCTGCTCTATGGAGGCGTCTTTCTTTATCCCGCCGATTGCAGCAATCCGCAAAAGCCAAAACCGAAACTGCGCCTCCTTTACGAAGTGGCTCCCATGGCTTTCCTCATGGAGCAGGCTGGAGGCGCTGCCACGACTGGAACGCAAAACGCGCTGGACGTCCAGCCAGGCTCTCTCCACGACCGGGTTCCCATCGTCATGGGAAGCACACAGGACGTGGCGGTCTACGAAAAGTTTTGCGCCGATGCCAAGCGCGACCCCGCAAATCTTGCAAGTCGCGCTCGCTGAATCGTACGACGTCGGCTAAGTCCTGATAAGCGCGCTGACCGGAACGTGACCCGCTACTGAAGTGTCTTCGCCTTCTATTCGCCATCGAGGAATCTGCTAGAATGGGTGGACGGAATCGACTCGCATGACCACTCCTGCAAATCCGAAAGAAGCGACGGGGCTGGGCTTCCCCTTGAACGCCGATCAGCGCGCGGCGGTGGAGCACGGCGAGGGGCCGCTGCTGGTGGTCGCGGGCGCGGGGACGGGGAAGACGCGCGTGATCACGGAGCGCATCCGCAGCCTGCTCGAATCCGACCCCGAACTCGCCGGCGAAAACATCCTCGGGCTGACGTTCACGAACAAGGCCGCAGGAGAGATGAAGCACCGCGTGGTAAAGGCGGTCGGCGAGCGCGCCGAAGGCGTGTGGCTCAGCACGTTCCACAAATTCTGCCTGGAAAAGATTCTGCAAGGGACGAATGCCGACATCCAACCGCTCGACGAGATCGATCACCGGATTCTGCTGCGGCGCAACATCGCCGAGCTCGGGCTGGTCCTTTTCCGACGGCTGGCCGAGCCGGCGGAGTTCCTGAAGGATTTCCAGCAATTTTTTTCGCGCTGCCAGGACGAGCTGGTGACGCCGGACGATTACCAGCGGTACGTCGAGGGGCGGCGGCGCGCGTACGAGGCGCGAAAGAAATCGCTCGAGGCGGACGCGCGCGAAATGGAGGAAGAGGAGCTGGCGCGGCAGGAGGAGCTGGCGCGGGTCTATCGCGTGAGCGAGCGGCTGCTGCGCGAGCGGAACCTGTACACGTTCGGCGCTCAACTTTTGCAGGCAGTGCAACTGTTGCGCACGGACGCGGCGCTGCTGGCGCGGATGCGCGAGCAATACCGCTACATACTGGTGGACGAATTTCAGGACACGAACATCGCCCAGCTCGAATTGCTCTGGCTGCTGGCGGGAGACCGCCGCAACATTCTCGCGGTCGGCGACGACGATCAGGCGATCTATCGGTTTCGCGGCGCGTCGTTCGGCAGCTTCACGATTTTTCTGGAGCGATTCTGCGCAGTGAAGGGCGGGCGGCCCGGCGCGGCGGCGAAGAAGCCCCTCGTCTCGCTTTCGCAGAATTACCGCTCGACGCGGCGCATCCTGCGCGTGGCGGGCGAGATGATTTCGCACAACGAGAAATCGCCGCTGCTGCCGCCGAAAAATCTCATTACCGAAAACGCCGAGGGCGAAAAGATTCGCGTGGTCGAGTTCGCGGCGTTCGACGAGGAGGCGCACTGGGTCGCGTCGGAAATCGCGCGGCTACACGAGGCAGGCGCTACGTGGCGGAGCTTCGCGGTGCTCTACCGCAAGCACGCGCACCGCGCGCAGCTTCTGGACGCGCTGCGGCGCCGCGGAATTCCGTTCGTCATACGGAAATTCTCGATTCTTTCGAGCACGCTGGTCCGCGACCTGCTCGCGTGGCTGCGGCTGATCGCCGTCCCGGCGGACAACGTGGCTTGCGCGCGCGTGCTGGGGGCGCCGTACTGGGGACTCGAGCCGCGCGACCTGGTGCGGCTGGCGGAGCGCGCGGAGAAAAATCATCGCCGGCCGCTGTGGGATGAAGTGGAAACGGCGCACAAAGAAGCGCCGCTCAATCGAGAGGGAGTGCGGCTGCCGGAGCTGGTGGAGCTGATGCACCGCATGCGGCAGATCGCGAAGAACAAGACCGCGAGCGAGGTGCTGGGCGAGCTGATTCGAAATCTCGAGATCGCGCCGGCGGCCGGCGAGACGGACCAGCAGTATCTCGACCGGCTGGTCGAATTCGTGAAGGAGTGGGAGCGGAAGAGCGAAGGCAAGCAGCTTCGCGATTTCATCGAGTACCTCGGCTACTTCAACGAGCTCGACGGCGACGTGCAAATCGAGGAGGAGCTTTCCGAAGACGCCGTGCAGTTGATGACCGTGCACGCGGCGAAGGGGCTCGAGTTTCCGCACGTGTTCATCCTGCGACTGAGCAAGAGCGACTTCCCTTCCGGCGCGCGGCGGCCGGAGTTCGAGTTTCCTCCCGAACTGATGAAGGAAGAGCAACCCAAGGCGGATTTTCACATTCAGGAGGAGCGGCGGCTCTTTTACGTCGCGCTGACGCGCGCGCAGAAGCGGCTGACGCTTTCGACGATCGTTAACCGGCGGAAGAAGCCATCGCCGTTTCTCGACGACTTCCTGATGAACGCGAAGATCCAGAAGCTGGACACGGCGCAATCCACGCCGAAGGTCGCGGTGCCGCCCTCGCAAGAGACGGCCGGGCCGGCGCCCGCTCCGGCGGACCCCACGATGCTGTTTCCTCCCGCGGGAGAAAACGCGCGGGCGTATTCGCGCGTGGCGCTTTGGGCGAAGGCGTTTCATCCGCCGCGGCCGGAGCCGCTGCAATTGAGCGCTTCGGCGATCGACGCGTATGACCGCTGCCCAATGAAATACATGTTCCAGCACGTCTGGGCAATTCGCGGAGGCCCGCACGCGCAGACGACGTTCGGCAACGTGATGCACAACACGATTCGCGAGTTCGTCGGCGAGCTGCGCAAGCGAGGGCGCGTGCCGCTCGAGGAAGTGCTCGCGATCTACGACCGCGAATGGTCGTCGGCGGGATTTCCGGATGAGTATCAGGAACAGGAGTACCGCAAGGCCGGACGCGAGCAATTGGAGGCGTTCTATCGCAGCACGACGGAAGCGCCGCCCGATGTGCTCTACCAGGAAAAAATATTCGAGCTTCCGCTCGAGCACAACGTGATCGTGACGGGCCGCATGGATCAGGTGAACCGGCTGGGCGAGCGCGAAGTGGAAATCGTGGATTACAAAACCGGGAGGGCGCGCGACGCCAAGAAAGCGGCGGAAGATTTGCAGCTCAGCATCTACGCGCTGGCCGCACGCGAGGTGCTGGATCTCGTTTCGGGGCGGCTGGTGTTCTACAACCTAGTGAACAACGAAGCGGTGGCGACGACGCGCGATGCGAAGGCGCTCGCAGCGACGAAACAGAAGATCGCGGAAGTGGCGGACCAGATTCGCGCGGGAGAATTTTCCGCAAAGCCCGGATTCGCGTGCGGCTACTGCGACTACAAGCCGCTGTGCCCCGCGCACGAGACGCTGATTTCGATTCAGGCCGCGGCCAAATCATCCAACTGACAGAGAATTCTTTCGAAGAAAACATTACACAGAGGACACAGAGAAGGCACAGAGACCACAGAAAAGGCGCAGTTCCAAAAGCACGGGAAAATCTGAAGAGAGATTCCTCGGGCCGCAAAAGCAGCGCCCCTCGGAATAACAACGCGCGAGCCGGCGCTGGAAAAACAAAAGCGGGACATCCGTGAAGGATGTCCCGCTTCATTTTCCTCGAGGGCTTCATGCCGATCGAAGCCCGGAGCGGTTCCGCGCATGAATTACACTGGAACTTTCTCCCACGAGAGAGCGCTTCGGAATTTTCCGCGTGCGCCCCGTTCGTCTGGTTCATCTATAAATGCCGGGAGCGGTGCAAGTCAAGAAGAAAAACCCACGCGCATATTTCCAACGGAAAACTTTTGCGATCGAATCAGCGCCCGACGCTGATCGCGCTCTGGTAGTAGCCGTCCCGGGCATCGACGGAAAGGTCCGGACGCTTCACGCGGATCTCGATCGAGTGATAATCCAGGCTCTTGTTGGCACCTTGCGGAGAAAAAGTAAGGGTGTATTGATTGCGCGCCTGCTCGGTGACATCGGAATAGAGGCGCTCGAGGTCCGGCTGCTTCGAGGCGTAGTAGATGTCGCCGCCGGTCTTGGCGGCATACTTCTGGAGATCGGAAGCGCCACGCTGCACGAGCGACTTGCCAATGGGGAGCGGGCGCGCGACGGAAATGGAGTAGACTGACACGTCGGCGGAGAGAAGAGCGTGCAGCGTTTCATCGAACGTGTGTGTGTTGTGGTCCGAGTTGGTCCCGTCCGAAATCAAGAAGATGATCTTGCGGCGGTCTCGGCCGCGCGCCTTGAGCATGTCGTTGGCCGCATAGATCGCGTCGTGGAGGGCGTTCGTCTTCTTGTAGTGCGGCGTGCCGTGGACCTGCGGGCCGGACCCAGGGAAGGGCTGGCCGGGGCCCTGCGCGCCTCTTGGCAAGGACGTGCCAACGCCTATCGGCCCGGCCGTCGTCGGATCGGCAACGACTGTCGTGCTATGCGATCCGAGCTCGAGGCGCTTGAGCTGCGTGAACAGCAGGTCGTTGTTGAATGAAAAGTCAGTGACCGTGTTCGGATATTGGTCGTAGGTGACGATGGCGGCCTCATCGGCGGGGCCAAAACCGGCGGCAATGGCCGTGAGGCTCTTCTGCACCTGAGCGGCGGCCTTCTGGCCGAGATCGTTGTCGATCAAAACGACGGTGGAAAGCGGAAACGCCTCGGAGGAAAAAGTCGCGATTTGCTGCTCGACTTCGTCGGAGAAAACACGAAAATCGTCCTTTCCGAGTCCCGCGACCAACTGCCCGCGACCGTCTTTCACGGTGACCGGAACGATCACGATCGGAGTGCGAATGATGATGCGAGGCGGATTCTGTTGTTGCGACGTGGTACTTTGCGGGGGAGCGCCGGCTAGCGCCGGAGGCTGTTGAGCCGGGGCTTGCGCTCGCGCGGAAAGAGCAAGGAGCACGCACATACCTAGCCGGGCAATCGTTCGCATCATCAGAGCATCTCGTTTCTTGGTTGCGCGCAGCGCCGCGGATTTCGGCGTCCGATTCGCGCCCGGGAATTGCGTGCGAACATCCGGCAGCGCGTCCGGTGCATCGTACCAGTCTGACTCATTCCCAGGGGGAATTATACAATGCGGCTGACCAGCCTCGCGGCGGGTATTCTCACGCTAGCATTCGCGGCCTACCCGGCGCTGAACACGATCGTATCGGACGCCACAGCGGCCTCCGAAAAATCGCCGCAGGGAGCGCCGAGAGGGCCGATGTCGTCTCCGGGTGCGCCCCAGCAGGGCGAGGCGCCTCCCGCTCCCCCGCAGGAGCCCCCGACAACGCAGCAGCCGCTCGAAGCCCGGACCACGGTGGTCAACGTATTCGTCACGGCGCGCGACAAGCACAACGCCATCGTTGCCGACCTGACCCAGAACGATTTCAAGGTTTATGAGGACGGCGTGGAGCAGAAAGTTGCCTACTTCACCAAGGAAGTGGACATGCCGATCTCGCTCGGCATCCTGATGGACACCAGCGGAAGCATGTACAACATTCTGGACGCCGAAAAGGACGCGGCGTCGGATTTCGTCGAAACCGTGATGCGCAAGAAGGACGAGGCGATGATCATGAGTTTCGACCTCGACGTGAATCTGCTCGCCGACTTCAGCGAAGATGCGCGGGTGCTCGAGCGAGCGATCCACCGCGCGGAGATCAACGCGGCAGGGCCGATGGTCACGCCGGGGACGGTGCCGCAACGCGGCTCGATGGGAACCAATCTGTACGACGCGGTCTATCTGGCATGCCACGACGAACTGGGATCGGAGGCGGGACGCAAGGCCGTGGTCCTGCTTACGGATGCCGAGGACAATGGCAGCAAGATGTCCGAGGGTGACGCGATTGTGGCAGCCCAAAAAGCCGATGCGGTGCTTCACTTCATTCTGATCACGGACCCCAGCGCGAGCGAGGGCTATGGCCCGGGGGTCGCTTCGAAAATGGCGCTGGAGACGGGCGGGCGCGTGATAAACGTGCGCAACTCGAAAGGGCTGGAAAAGGCATTCAAGGAAATATCCGAAGAACTGCGCTCGCAGTACGTGCTCGGCTACTATCCCGCCAACACCGCGCGCGACGGCTCATTCCGCAAAATCAAAGTGGAAGTCGCGCGCCCGGACGTCAAGATTCTCGCCCGAAAAGGCTATTACGCTCCCTACAGATAGACTGCGGAATTAAGCAGCGTGCTCTTCTAGTTCGCGGCGCCGGAAGGCGGAGCAACACCGTAGTAGCCCCTGCGCGTGCGTACAGTGAGCCCCTTGCGATCGGTTTCCACGTCGATCTTGCGATATTGACCGACTGGAGGCGGGCTCGAAGGCGCGTAGGCGATGAAATACTGGCTGCGAAGTTCCGTCCCGATGTCGAGGAACGACTGCGCGAGATCGTCGACGCGGTACGGGAAAAATGCGCTGCCCCCGGTCTGGTCGGCGAACTGTTGCAGCGCTTTATCCCCCGCCTCTAGATGATACTTGCTCGGCTTGCCCGGGTTATCGATCGCGAGCCAGTCCGTATTGGTGCTGACGGCGAACACAGCGGCTTCGGAGCGAATCGAGGCGTCGACCGCGTCGCTCAGCGCGCGATCGCTCAAATTGTCCTGGCCGTCGCTGATCACCACGATCACGCGGCGAACGTCGGACTCGGGGGCATTCGGCGGCGGCGCGTGCAAAAGGCGCTCCGACGCAAGGCAGATGGCATCGTTGAGAGCCGTGCCGCCTCCGGCGCGCTGTTCGCGAATGGCGCCCATCAGAAGGCCGATATCGCCAGTGTAGTCCTGGATGATCTCCGGCTCGTTGTCGAAGGTCATCAGAAAAGCCAGGTCCTTGTTGCGGCGAATCACTTTGTTGAGAAAGTCGATCGCGGCGTCTTTTTCGAACTCCAGGCGCGGGCGGATGCTGTTGGAAGTGTCGAGCAGGAGAGCGATCCGCAGCGGCAGATCGGTCTCGCGGCCGAAGAATCGAATGTCCTGCGGCGCTCCGTTCTCGATGACTTTGAAATCGCTCTTATCGAGGTCGGTGACGAAGCCGCGGTGGCGGTCCATCACGGTGACGACCAGGTGCACGAGGCCGGTGGTGCTGACGATGGGAGGCTGCTGGCCCTGTGCGGTGGGCGCTTGTCCATTTTGCGCGGCAGGGGGCGGCGGAGCGGCGGGCGGAGCAGGCTGCTGCGCCTGCGCGCAGTTCCCCGGGGCCAGGAACAGAATCGCCAGGGCCAGAAGAGCGCGCATCAATTTCGTGGTGAAACTCATCGCAGGACCGGCATTCCCCTGAAGGGATTATAGGTACTCCCGAAGCGCAGCGTCAATCAACCCCGGATCGGCTTTGGCGGTGCGGCCGAGGAGCGCGACGTAGTCCGTGAGCTCGGGCGGCAGCGGCGCGCGCACTTCGATGCGCCGCGCGGTCCGCGGATGCACGAAGGCCACGCGCGCGGCGTGCAGGAAATTCCTGTTGAGCGGAGGAAGCAACTCGGAGCCGACGCGCTCCTGGCGCGGCGCGCCGTAGAGCGTGTCTCCCACCACGGGGCATCCGAGCGCGGAAAAGTGGACGCGAATCTGGTGCGTTCTGCCCGTGCGCAGGTCCGCCTCGATCAGCGTGAACCCATCGACGCGCAAGCGCGCGCGCCAGTCCGTGCGGGCCGGGCGGCCTTCGCGGCGGCGGGCGGTCATGCGGGCGCGGCGGCGCAGGTCGCGCGCGACGGGCAGCTCGATGGTCCCGGCATCTCCTTTGATCTTTCCGTGAAGGAGCGCGACGTACGTTTTTTGCACGAGGCGGTCGCGAAAATCCTCCGCGAGTTTTCTGTGGGCCGCGTCGGTGCGCGCGATCACAATCGCGCCGGAAGTGTCCTTATCGAGCCGGTGCACTATTCCGGGGCGCAACGGGCCGCCGACGGAAGATAATCCCTCGCCCTGGCCGAAGCGGTGCAGAAGCGCGGCCACCATCGTGCCGCTGTCCGCTCCCGCTCCGGGATGGACGATCATCCCGGCCGGCTTATTGATCACCGCGACATCTTCATCTTCATAGAGAATTTCGAGCGGGATCGGCTCGGCCTCAACACCTGGAGGCGGCGGGGGCGGAATTTCGACTGTCACAGTCTCGCCCAGCCCGATGCGATGCGACGCCTTTCGCGCGAGCCCATCGACGAGCACGCGGCCCTCGTCCATCAGCGATTGAATGCGCGAGCGGCTGAGAGCGGGGAGCTGCGCGACGAGAAAACGGTCGAGACGCTGGCCGGCGTCTGCGGCGGAGACGATGAATTCGAAATGTTCGGGGGAGTGAGTCACGGCAAGATGTTACGAACGGCCGGCCGCCGCGCGGGCCGTCGTTTCCGGCGGAACCGAAGCCGCCCCGCGCTGGCCGCGCATCCACAGAAACGCGCCGGTCACGATCAGCGCCACGCTCACGATCTGCATCAGCGAAACGCGATCCTGAAACATCAGCGTGCGGCCGGGATCGCCGCGGAAGAATTCGATCGTGCCGCGCTCGATTCCATAAAGGATGAAATAGGCGCCCACGATTTGTCCGCGGAGGCGCCGCCGCGTGCCGAGCCACACCAGCAGGCCGAAATTCAAGAACTCCGCAAAGGCTTCGTAAAGCTGCGTCGGGTGGAGCGCCGTATTGAGCGGAGTGCCGGCGATTCTTTCCGCCACGGGATTCGTGAAGGTGACGCCCCACGGCAGCGACGTCGGCTTGCCGTAGCAGCAGCCGGCCACAAAACATCCGATGCGGCCGATCCCGTGTCCCAGCGCCACCGGCGCGGCGGCAACGTCGAGGACGGCGAGCAGCGGCATTTTCTTGAAATGCGTGTAGAGAATCACCCAGGCGATCCCGCCGAGGATGCCGCCGTAAAAAGTTCCCGCCGATTGGAACGTCTCGATGCTGACAATTCTTCCGGGATTCGCGGAGTAGTAGTCCCACGCGCTGAGGATCAGCCAGAGCTTCGAGGACGCGAGCGCGATGAGGACGCCCCAGATGCCGAGGTTCCATATTTCGTTGCGATCGAGGCCCGCGTGCGGGGCCTGCCGGTAGGCGTACCAGAGGCCGATCAGAAAGCCCGCGGCGGCCAGCACTCCGTAGGTGTAAATGGTGAGCGAGCCGATTTGGAAAAGGACGGGATACATCGCTAGGCCTGTTCGTGACTCGGATGCCGCCAGTCGCGCAGGAGTTCGAGCACCACGAAAGCGGCGCCCAACGCGATGGCGGAATCGGCCAGATTGAAAGTGTACCAGTGGTACGAGCCGACGTGAAAATCGATGAAGTCCGTGACGCTGCGGCGCAGCACGCGGTCGAGGACGTTGCCGGCCGCGCCGCCCAGGATCAGCGCCATGCCGCACTGGCCGAGCCAGCCGCCCGCGCGGCCCGTGGCCAGCAGCCACACGATCAGACCGATCACGGCGACGGCGAACGCGATCAGCAAAGGCGCGCGCCAGGGCGAATCCGCATCAGCGAGGATTCCAAACGCGACGCCGGGATTGCTCGCGTGCACCAAATTCAGGAGGCCAGGAATCAGCGTGCGAACCGAACCCGTGGCGGTCAGCTTTTCGACGGCGTGCTTGGACCATTGATCCGCCGCGAGCACGGCGGCCGCGAGGAAACCGAGCGCCCAGGACGTGCGTGGCGCGAGCGCGCTCACGAAGCGGCGCTACCGGCGCGATTGCCGCCGTCGCGCTCGATTTCGGCGATGGCCGCGAGGCAGCGCTCGCAGAGAGTGGGATAGTCGGCGCTTTCACCGACGTGCGTCGAGTAGTTCCAGCAGCGCTCGCATTTCTTGCCTCGCGCGCGTTCGACGCGAATCTGCAAACCCGCGATGTTTTCCGCAGCGACACCGCCATCGAGAGGGCCAGCGGCTAGCTCGACCTGCGACACGATGAAGAGCGCCGGCAGGTTCGCGGCGTATTTCTGCAACAGAGCCGCGAGATCGCCGCTCGCTGCAAGAGTAACTCGCGCTTCGAGCCCGGCGGAAATCGTCTTCGCAGCACGGACTGGTTCAAGAGCTTTCAGCACCTCTTCGCGCACGGCAAGCAGGCGGTCCCAATTTTTCGCGCGAGCCTCGTCGAATGCGTTTTCGAAATGCTCGGGCGCGGGGAAAGAAGACATGTGAACGCTGGCCGGAGCGTTCGCTCCGTGCGGAAAATGTTTCCAGATTTCCTCGGACGTGAAAACGAGAATCGGCGCGATCAAGCGGACGAGGGCGCGGGCGATGTGATAGACGGCCGTCTGCGCGGAGCGGCGCCCGCGATTATTGGGAGCGAAGGTGTAGAGGCGGTCCTTCAGCACGTCGAAATAGAACGCGCTCAGATCGACGCTGCAAAAATCGTGCAGCGCGTGGTAGGCGCGATGGAATTCGAAACTCGCGTACCAATCGAGGCACTGCCGGACGAGCGCTCCAGTGCGCCGGAGCATCCACGCGTCCATCTCCCACATGCCCGCGTCGTGAACGATATCGCGCGCGGGATCGAAATCATTGAGATTCGAGAGCGCGAAGCGGAACGTGTTGCGAATCTTGCGATAGGCTTCCGCGAGCTGCGTCATCATCGCGGGCGAATTGCGCATGTCGGCGGTGTAGTCCTGCGAGACGACCCAGACGCGCAGCAGATCGGCGCCCCACTTTTCGGAAATCTCGTTGGGATAGAGGGCGTTGCCGAGCGACTTCGACATCGGCGTGCCCTTGTCGTCGAGCGTCCAGCCGTGCGTCACCACCTGCTTGTAAGGCGCGCGGCCGCGCGTGCCGATGCCGACGAGCAGCGAACTCTGGAACCAGCCGCGGAACTGGTCGGGGCCTTCGAGATAGACGTCTGCGGGCCAGGTGCCATCCTTCTCGCTCAGCACCGCGAGATGCGTGGAGCCGGAATCGAACCAGACGTCGAGGATGTCGGATTCTTTGCGCCACTTCGTGCCGCCGCACGCGCATTTCGTTCCCGGCGGCAACAGTTCCGCGGCAGAGTGCGTGTACCACGCGTCCGCGCCTTCGCGCTCGAAAAACGGAAGCACGTGGCGCAGCGCCTGAAAATCCATGAGCCGCTTTCCGCACGCGTCGCAATAGAAGACGATCAGCGGCACGCCCCAGAATCGCTGGCGCGAAATGCACCAGTCGGGGCGGTCGGCGATCATTTCGCGCATGCGCTCGCGCCCCCAGGCCGGGAGCCACTTCACCTTCTCGATTTCCTCGAGAGCGCGCTGGCGGAGATTTCCCTGATCCAGGCCGATGAACCATTGCTCGGTGGCGCGGAAAATCACGGGATTGTGGCAGCGCCAGCAGTGCGGATAACTGTGCGCGAGTTTCCTTTCGCCCACGAGCATGCCGCGCTTCTTCAAAAGCTCGACTACGATCGGATTCGCCTCCCAGACGGTCTTGCCTTTGTATTCGGGCAAGCCTTCGGTGAAGCGGCCGTCGTCGTCCTGCGGCGCGTAGGCCTCGAGGCCGTATTTCTGTCCGGTGCGGAAGTCGTCCGCGCCGTGGCCGGGAGCCGTGTGAACGATGCCGGTGCCCTGATCGAGCGTGACGTATTCGGCGAGTACCGCGGGCACGCGAAGATCGAGGAACGGGTGCTGGAACTGGATGCCTTCGAGGTCTCTGCCTTTCCAGCCGCCATGCACGCCGGTCGCGTTGACGTTCAGCTCCTCGCCGAGCGCCTTCACGCGCTCCTGCGCGAGAAGCAGCTTTCCCACCGGCGTTTCGGCGACCACATATTCATAGTCAGGATGAAATGCGAGCGCGCGATTCGCGGGAAGCGTCCACGGAGTAGTGGTCCAGATCAGCGCGCTCACGTCCTTGCCGAGCTTGCTCGCTTTCTCGCTGGCGACGACGGGAAACTTCACCCAGATCGAGGGGCTGGTGTGGTCCTCGTATTCGACTTCGGCTTCGGCGAGCGCCGTGCGGTCGTGTATGCACCAATAGACCGGCTTCAGCCCGCGATAGACGTAGCCCTTTTCGAGGAAATCGATGAAAGCCCCGGCGATGCACGACTCCATGTTCGGGTCCATCGTGAGGTAGGGCTTGTCCCACTGGCCGAAGACGCCGAGGCGCTTGAATTCGCGCTTGTGGATCTCCACGTAGCGGGCGGCGAACGCGCGGCACATCTTGCGGAATTCTGGGGCCGAGACCTTGGTGGTCTTTCCGCCCAGCTCCTTTTCGACCTGCGTCTCGATGGGGAGGCCGTGGCAGTCCCAGCCGGGAATGTAAGGCGCGCGGAATCCGGCCATGGTCTTCGACTTCACGATCATGTCCTTCAGGATCTTGTTCAGGCCGGTGCCGAGATGGATTTCACCCGTGGGATACGGGGGACCGTCGTGAAGCACGAACAGGGGCTTTCCCTCGCGCGATTCCAAGATGCGGCGATAGAGCCCCATGGCCTCCCAGGCAGCCAACTGCTCGGGCTCGCGCTGAGGAAGCTGCGCTTTCATGGGGAAATCGGTTTTCGGCAGATTCAGAGTGCTTTTCGAGTCGAAGGGTTTGGCCATCTTGCGGGATCGAGAAGCCCTTTCTTCCAAGCCCGGGCGCGTTGAGTAGCGCGGGCATGCCTGCTTGTGCTACAAGTGCCGCTCCGGCGGTCAAATCGGCTGCAACGGCAAGAGTTTGCGCCGTGGAAACCCAAAATTCGGTTTGCTTCCCCTATGCTACAATGAATCTTGAAGCGTGTCAGCCGTGCCCGGGCCGATACATCCTTTTTTGCAGGCATGCGTCTAACAGTTGGTAGTACTGCGGAGAGGGACGCAGGTTATCTGAATGTCAGATCTTAGCGCCAAACTCGACAATTCGGGCCGTTCGACCCGCGAAACGGCATACCGGCTGGGCCGGCTGCCTTCTCCCTCGCACCAAGGGAGCCTGCAGAGCCTTTTCTCGAACCTCAAGGACTTTCTCACCGAGCGCCCCGTAAAAATCCGTACGGGCACGCCCACCGCTTTCAATATGCCCAAGTTTGGCGACGGCCTTGGCGGGAACCTGAAAGAATTCTTCCATTCGGCGCCGCGGGGCAAGGTGAACTCTGCGTTCCTGGTGGACTGGAACGAGGAACCGGGCCTCTGGCAGAATCTGCGCGACTGGATTGCTCCGCGCAAGCTGCCGCCGCTGAAGACGACTAGCCAGCCGATTCCCGTCCCCGAAATCTGGTCGAAGAACACGCAGTTCAGCCGCGTGCAGGTGGTCTCGATCCTGGTTCATGCGGTGGCGATCACATTGATCGTGCTGATTCCGCTGCTGCTCCCGGCGTGGCTCTCTCCGCCAGTTACGAAGGCTTTTAACCCTGAAACGACGGATGTCACCGTTTCGCCGTATCTGGCGAAGATGGCGCCGGCGGCCAAGGCGGCAGGCGGCGGTGGCGGCGCAGCGGACAAACTGCCCCCGACGAAAGGGAAACCGCCGAAGTTCTCGTGGACTCAGATTTCGAGGCCGATGGTCAACCCCCCGAAAAATCCGCAGATCGCGATGACGCCGACGGTCCTGGGCAATCCGGATATCAAGCTGCCGGACAACAATCTGCCGACCTGGGGCGATCCGTTCGCCAAGTCGTTGACCGATTCGATGGGACAGGGTCACGGCAATGGCGTCGGCAACGGAAATGGCAACGGCATGGGGCCAGGCCAGCAATACGGGATCGGCGGCGGCGTTCCGAATTCGGGGACGGGTGGCTACGGAATCCCCGCGTGCCTCTATTGCCCCCGAGCCGACTATAGCGACGAAGCCATGAAGGTGAAGGTGCAGGGCGTCGTCGAGCTGATCGCCATCGTCACTCCGGACGGCCGCGTGACGGATGTTCACGTGGCAAAAGGCCTCGGACTCGGACTCGACGAAAAGGCCATGGAAGCCGTTCGCACGTGGCGGCTGAGGCCCGCGCTTGGCCCGGATGGCAAGCCGGCTGCCGTGCGGCAGATCATCGAAGTCGCATTCCAGCTGTTTTGACGGACGCGCCGCGCTCTCGCTCGCGCTCCAATCCTTCTCGCACTTCCGCCGTAGCGTTAACTAACCGGACCGAGGCATATCGACGCGTGCATCCTTCTGCTACGATGAGCGGAATGAAACGCGCGGCTTGCTGCTTCATTTTTCTATTCGCGGGGATGATGGCCGTTGCGCCTCGCGCGGCCGCGCAAGACGGCTCGATTGAATTCGTCGCGCGAGCAACTCCTTCGGGAGGCCTGGAAGAACCGGTGCGCGGCTTCCCCTTCTATCTCCTGAGCAAGAGCTTTGAGAGCATCAGCGAGGAGGCGAGCGTCGGATCTCCCGAGCCGGATATGACTGCATTCATCGACACGCTCGAGGTTTCGCCCGAAATGAAAGCGTGGATGAAGAAGTACCACACGACCTCGCTTGCCGGAGAGGACTTCATCCGCAAGCTGCACCCGGACGACGTAATGAACGTGCCGGAATTCTACAAGGCGTACATGGACAGGAACTCCGGCGATCAATCCGTCGATTTTCCGAAGGCACCGAAGGTGAAGCCTTCCGACAAGGCAAATGATCCCGCCAAGTATGAAAAGATTTCGGCGCAGTACAGCGACACCATCCGCCGCTACATCGAACAGCATCCCCGCAGCGTGGACGGCATCGATCTCACGCTCGCGGATCTCGACCCGACCCCGAAGTGGGCCGCGCTCGAGGCCAAGCGGCTGCCCGAGATTCATCGCCGCGCGCTGAATCTGGCGCAGTCGAAGTATCTGGTCGCGCGGGCGGAAACCAATCTTCAGGGCCAGGGATTCCTGCGCGGCATTCCTCCGGGAAACTACTGGATCAGCACGCTCGACGTGGCTGCCGACGTCGGCGATGCGCGCCCGCGATGGGATGTGCCGGTGGCGGTCCGGGCGGGCGAGACGCAGTACGTCACGCTATCGAACGTCAACGCCGTGCAGACTTCCCACGCATCGCCGTAACGATCCCTCCGACCGAGGTCCTGCGTGCCCAATTCCACCGGCTTGGCTCTGTTGATCCGCGGCCTTTACGACGCCGATCCCGCGCGCCGTGCGAGCGCGGCGGCCGAAATCTTCCAACGGGGCCGCGAACTGGCTCGCGCGGCAACTCAATCGTGGCTCGCCGACGCGCAGCTCGCGGCGTGTCTCGTTCGCGGCCGGAACGGCTTGGCGGAAGTGACCGTCGGCGTCGCGGTCGAACCGGACACTTTCGAGCGCATACGGACTGCCAGCGGCATGCCGCGCCTCGCCGACGTGCCGCCCGATCAGGACGCCCAGGAATTCGAGCTCGAGTTTTCAAACGGCGCGCGGCTGGACGTGCTGACGACGCGCCAGCCCGGCGGCCCGGGAGCGATTGCGCGCTATCTTCAGAAATTCGGCGAGGGGATTCAGCAGGTCGAGATCGCGGCGAGCGACGTGGACCGCGCGACCGGGATTTTGCGCGCGCGATTCGGCCTCGAGCCGGTGTATCCGGCGACGCGCGCGGGCGCGGATGGAACGCGCGTGAATTTCTTCCTCGTGCCGGCTCCGGACAACAAAAAGATCCTGATTGAGATCGTGGAGCCCTCGGTGAAATCGTAGGGGCGGGTTTCAAACCCGCCCCTACAGAACAAGGCTGCGGGCGAGGCGACCCGCAAACCGCAGGAAATCCTCCGGCAAAAGATCAACATAGAGGACACAGAGAACGGGAGCTATTCCCCGCTCTGCTCGAGAAGCTTGGCGACCAGAGCCGTCCACCCGGTCTGGTGATTCGCGCCGAGTCCTGCGCCGGTCTCGCCATGAAAATATTCGTAGAAGAGGATCAGGTCCCGCCAGAGGGGATCCTTCTGAAACAACTCAACGTCGCCATGCACGGGACGCCGCCCGTCGCGCCGGAGAAAGATGTGCGAGAGGCGGCGCGAAAGATCGCTCGCGACATTCCACAGAGTTTCCCTGTCGCCTGACCCGGTCGGAAACTCCACCTTGAATTCATCCCCGTAGTAAAAGTGCACGCGCTGCATCGATTCGATGAGCAGGAAGTTCATCGGAAACCAGATCGGCCCGCGCCAGTTGGAATTCCCGCCGAAAAGATCCGTGCCGGACTCGCCGGGCTCGTAGCTCACCGAATGCGTCTGGCCGTCCACGGTGAGCACGAACGGATGTTCGCCGTGAAACTTGGAGAGCGCGCGGATGCCGTGGGGAGAAAGGAACTCATTCTCGTCGAGTACATAGCGGTAAATCCGCTCGAGCTTTTCCCGGTTGGCGATCGTGAGCAGCAGCCGCGGGCCCTTCGCCGTGCGGTGGCTGATCTCCACGTGCTCGCGCACGTCCGGGTGATGGTCGAGGAACCACTGCATCCGCCGCGTGAAGGAAGGCAATCGCGCCAGGTCCCCGGGATCGAACGTCTCGACGGCAAAGAGCGGAATTAATCCGACCATCGAGCGAACTTTCATCGGGATGTGCGTGTCGTCCTCGCCCAGGTGTAGCACGTCGTAATAGAAACCGTCCTTTTCGTCCCACAGGCCGATTCCCTGACCGCCCATATCGTTCATCGCCTGCGAGATGTGAACGAAATGTTCGAAGAATTTGCTGGCCACGTCTTCATACGCCGGGTCCGCGTGTGCCAGCTCCATCGCCATCGACAGCATGTCGAGGCAAAACATCGCCATCCAGCTCGTGCCGTCGGATTGCTCGATGAAACTGCCCGGGCCGAGGGGCTGCGAGCGGTCGAAGACGCCGATGTTGTCGAGGCCGAGGAATCCCCCTTCGAAAACGTTTTTGCCCTGCGGGTCCTTGCGATTCACCCACCATGTGAAGTTCAGGAGCAGCTTGTGGAAGACGCGCTCGAGAAACTCGCGGTCCGGCTTCTTCTGAATTCGGGCAGAAATCTTGTAAACGCGCCAGGCCGCCCAGGCGTGCACGGGCGGATTCACATCCGAGAAATTCCATTCGTACGCGGGCAATTGCCCGTTGGGGTGCATGTACCACTCGCGGAGGAACAGCACGAGTTGGTCCTTCGCGAAATCCGGATCGACCAGCGCCATCGCCACGCAGTGGAACGCCAGATCCCACGCGGCGTACCACGGATATTCCCACTTGTCCGGCATGGAGATGACGTCGGAGTTGTAGAGGTAAGTCCAGTCGTGGTTGCGTCCCTGGAGGCGGCGCGGGTCGGGCGCGGGCTGCGTGGGATCGCCGCGGAGCCAGCGACTCACGTTGTAGTGATAGCTCTGCTTGCCCCAGAGCAGTCCGGCGAACGCCTGGCGCTGCACCAGCCGCGGATCGTCGGTCATTCCCAGGTGGACGCGCTGCCCGTAGAACTCATCCGCTTCCTTCAGGCGCTGGTCGAATATGGCGTCGAACGGCGCGCCGAAGAAACTCTTCGCTGCGCCGGCTGAGGCGGGGCTCGCCGCCGGATTGTGGTCCGTCAGGCGGGCGTGGATCGTCCAGCTTTCCCCGGGTGCGATCTCGGCAGCGTAATGCGCCGCGGATTTCGTCCCCTTCAGCGCGGGATTCACCGCGGCGCGCTCGCCGTTGACCACATACCGATGGAAAGCGTCCTTCACGTAGGGCGTGCGGCTGGGATGCTGAAAGAGTAGCTGCGAATTTGTTTCGTTCTCCGTGAAAAGCAGCTCCGGCGCGCCTTCCAGAAGCAGCCAGCGCTTGCCGTAATGAAATTCGGTGAGCTCGATCAGAGCGGCCCCCGCAGGCCCCGCGATGCGCGCTGCGTCCGGCAAATCGTCATAATCGCCCCAGGACCAGCGATTTCGAAACCAGAGCGTGGGAAGAATGTGCAGCCGCGCGGGCTCCGGCCCTCGATTCCACGCCGTGATGCGGATCAGGACGTCTTCCGCCGTCGCCTTGGCGTATTCGACGAACACGTCGAAGTACCGATTCTCGCGGAACACGCCGGTATCGATGAGTTCGTACTCGGGGTCCTTCCGCGTGCGCTTCGCGCTTTCGCTGATGAGCTGCTCGTAGGGATACGCCGCGTGCGGATATTTGTAGAGGAACTTCAGGTAGGAGCTCGTCGGCGTGGCGTCGAGGTAGTAGTAATACTCTTTGACGTCCTCGCCGTGATTCCCTTCCCGGTTCGTCAGGCCGAAGAGGCGCTCCTTCAGGATCGGGTCGCGCTCGTTCCAGAGCGCAATGGCAAAGCAGATGTGCTGGCGGCGATCGCAGATTCCGCCGATGCCGTCTTCGCCCCAGCGGTAGGCGCGCGAGCGGGCATGGTCGTGGGGAAAGTAGTTCCAGGCGTCGCCTTCGGCGCTGTAGTCTTCCCGGACGGTGCCCCACTGGCGTTCCGACAGGTAGGGGCCCCAGCGCTTCCAGTGGACTTCCCGCTCAACGCTCGCCTGCAGCCTCTGTTCTTCGGTGGTCATTCCCAAGTCCCTCGCGCTGCGGAGGTTGCGAACTTCGCCGCTGAAATGTCGTTTGGGTGATCTTCCGCGGAGCGCAAATTACTGTAGCGGTTCAAGCAGCAGGTGGCAAGCCGGCCCGATTCGACGCATTCCTATGTTGCACGCTGGCGAGGCGCCAGTGGCGTCGAGCCGTTCGATTCTGTATTCTCGACGCACGACGCATTCGAGGACGGAGTCTCATTCTGGCTGACCCGGCACAAGAGACCGCACTCCCGCCGCCGCCTTCCCGAGCGCCAACTTCCTGGCGCGCGGCTCTTCTCTGCGTTTGCCTCGCGGCCACGGCCGTCGTCGCGCCGATGCTTTTTCTCGGAAACGCCTCGGGACACGACTTCCAATTTCATCTTGCGTCGTGGATGGATGTGGCCGGCCAATGGCGTGAGGGGATCGCCTACCCGCGGTGGGCTGAATGGGCGAATTGGGGATTCGGCGAGCCGCGGTTTGTGTTCTATCCGCCGGCGTCCTGGATGATTGGCGCGGCGCTCGGCTCCGCGCTGCCGTGGAGGATGGTACCGGGAACCTTCATCTGGCTGGCGCTCGTCGCCGCCGGAATGTCGATGTGGCGCCTGGCGCGCGACTGGATTACAGGCCCTCAAGCCGTCGTCGCGGCGGTCCTTTTCGCGGTGAATCCCTATCATCTCGTGATCGCCTATTACCGCAGCGATTTCGCGGAGCTGCTGGCGGGTGCGCTCCTGCCGCTGCTGATTTGGGCGGGCCTTGGAGTCGCGCGCGAGGGATGGAGGCGCGTTCCGCTGCTCGCCGTAGTGTTCGCGGGCATCTGGCTCTCGAATGCGCCTGCGGCCGTGATCGCAACTTACTCTCTGGGTCTCATGCTCCTGATCGCGTGCGCCGTGCGGCGCAGCTTTCGGCCACTAGTTCCCGGCGCCGTTGCGATGGCCGCGGGATTCGGCCTCGCTGCGTTTTACATTTTACCCGCGGCGTGGGAGCAGCGCTGGGTTCAAATCTCGCAGGTGGTGGGCGAAAATCTTCGCCCGGCCGAAAACTTTCTTTTTACACGCGCGAATGACCCCGAGTTCGTGCTGTTCAATTGGAAAGTGTCGTGGGTGGCCGTCGGCGTAATGCTTGTGACGGGGATCGCGGCTGTTTTCGCTGCGAGGAAACGGCGGGATCTTCGCGAGCTGTGGTGGATTCTGGCGGCGCTCGGCGCGGTCTCCATCGCGCTGATGTTCAGCCCGAGCATGTTCCTATGGCGCGGGCTGCCGGAATTGAAGTTCGTGCAGTTTCCGTGGAGATGGCTCGGCGTGCTGGACATGGTCCTCGCATTCTTTGTCGCAGCTGCCATGAGCCGCTCGCGAAAGATCGCTTCCTGGCTCGCCACGTTGATCGTGTTTGCGGCGATCATCGCGGCGGGACGAACCATGATCGCAGACGCGTGGTGGGATAGCACCGACGTTCCCGACATGGCTTCGGCGATTCGCTCCGGCGGCGGTTATGAGGGCGCCAACGAATACGCGCCGGTGGGCTGCGATCGCTGGGAGCTGCCGGGCGACCCCGACGACGACGCGCGCCCGGCGGATGTGTCTCCCGTGCCTGCGCCGCCGATCGGGAAAATCGATCCGGTGTCGGACACGCTCGTTCCGGCCGCCGGCGTGAGGCTTCACGTCGCGCGGTGGACCGCCGAGCGCAAAGTGTTTACAGCGGAGACTGCCGCGCCAGTCACACTCGCGCTGCGACTGGTGAGCTATCCCGGCTGGGAAGTTCAAATGGACGGACAGAACACTCGCGCGGAATTGCGCGTGGACACGAGCCAGATGCTTCTGCCGCTCGCCCCGGGCGCGCATCGCGTGGATGTGCGATTCCGACGAACGTGGGACCGCACCGCGGGCGCCGCGATTTCGGCTCTTTCAGCGATTGCGTTGCTGGCTTTCGTGGCAGCGTTGCGAAGGCGAAGAAGCGGAGAGGCGGCGCGTTAATCCAAGCGGCGGTGCTTGAACTTTTTCTCGCCCTTGGCGTACGGGCCCACCGTGTCGCCGTGTCCAATGAGCTTGTACTTGTAGGTCGTCAAGCCCTCGAGGCCCATCGGGCCGCGCGCGTGCAGCTTGCTGGTGCTGATGCCGACCTCTGCGCCAAGCCCGTAGCGGTAGCCGTCCGCAAAGCGCGTCGAGGCGTTTTGAAAAACGCCCGCCGAATCGACTTCGTTCAAGAATCGGCGCGCGGCTTCGGCATCTTCGGTGACGATTGCGTCCGTGTGGTGCGAGCCGTACTGATTGACATGGGAGATGGCTTCGTCGAGGTTGGCGACGATTTTGACGGATAGAATCAGATCGCCATACTCCGTCGCCCAATCTTTTTCCGTGGCCGGCACGATTCCCTGATTCGGCAAAAGCGTCAGCATCTTCGAATCGCCGCGGATTTCGACTTTCGCCTCTTTCAATTTCGCGACCATCGGCGGCAAGAATTTTCCGGCAATCGCTTCGTGCACCAGCAGCGTCTCCGCGGCGTTGCACACGGCGGGATACTGCACCTTCGAGTCGTAGGCGATGTCGATGGCTTTCTGAATGTCGGCGGCGCGGTCCACGTACACGTGGCAGATTCCCTCGCTGTGCCCGAGTACCGGAATCCGGCTGTGCTCCATGATGAAGCGAACCAGTTCGTACGATCCGCGCGGGATGATCAAATCCACGTCGCGATCGAGCGCGAGCATTTCCATCACGTCCGTGCGCGTTTGCAGCAGATTGATCGAATCGAGCGGAACCCCTGGAAACTTTTTCAGGCATTCGCGCCAGACGGACACAAGCACGTCGTTGGTTTGCGCAGCTTCCGAGCCGCCCTTCATAATCACGGCGTTGCCGGATTTCAGCGCGAGCGACGCGAGCTGGGGAACCACGTCCGGCCGAGACTCGAAAATCACGCCGATCACGCCGAACGGGCAGGATTCTTTGTAGAGCACGAGGCCGTCGTCGAGCTCCGTGGCCGCGAGACGCCGCCCCAGAGGATCGTCGAGACGCGCTACTTCGCGCACCTGCGCGGCCATCTGAGCGATGCCGCGCTCGCTGACGCGCAGCCGCGCCAGCATCGCGGACGTCATGTTCCCGGCCGCGACTTCCGGCTCCGCGGCGTGGCAATCGCGTTCATTCGCCTCAAGAATCCGCGCGCGAGCGTCTTCGATCGCTTTCGCGGCCGCCAGCAGGACTTCGTTGCGAGCCTCCGCCGAAAGCTTTCCGAGCTCGCGTGAGGACGCCCTCGCCCGCCGGGCGATGGACGCGACCGAGCTTTCGCGTGCCTGCAAGGGCGCTGTGGTCGGCTGGCTCATGATTTCTGCAATAGCACGATATTGTCGCGCGTGACAAGCACCGGCGCGGGCGCCGCATCCCGGCCGCCGCGCGCGCTCTTCTTCCCGAAAAACTTTTCGGCTTCCTCGCTCGCGCAATTGGCAATGCCGCGCGCGAATTCATGCCCCTCGGAATCGACGATGCTCACTACGTCCATCGACGCGAAGTGATTTTCCACGCGCACGATTCCCGACGCGAGCAAGCTCGCCTTCCCCTGCGTGATGGCGCGGTGCGCGCCCGCATCGACCACGACGCGCCCGTGCACGTTCGCCGCGTACGCAATCCAGCGGCGCTTGCCGCGCATCCGCTTCGCCGGCAAGAAAGCGGTGCCGATATTTTCGCCTGCGAAAATACGGTCGAGCGTATCGGGACTGTTGCCGTTGGCGATCACGGCGGTGCCGCCGCAATTCATGGCGATCTCGGCGGCTTCGAGCTTCGTGCGCATGCCGCCGCGTCCGCTCGCGGATGGTCCCGCGCCGAGCGCTTTGAGCTCCGGCGTGATTTCATCGACGAGCGAGATCACCTGCGCGCTGCCGCCGTTGCCCGATTCCGGGCGCAGCAAACCATCCACGTTGGTCAGCAGGACCAGCGCGTCGGCTTCGAGGCCGCTCATGACCAGCGCCGCCAGGCGATCGTTGTCGCTGAAGGCGGGCGTGCGCGATTCCGGCACGGCCGATTCGAGTTCCGCCGTGGAAACCGTGTCGTTTTCATTCACGATGGGAAGCACTCCAAATCCGATCAGCTTTTCCATGGTGTGCTGAAGATTCGAATAGCGCCGCCAGTTCGTGAAATCCTCTTCGGTGAGCAGGACCTGCGCGATCTTGACGTCCCATTTCGAGAAGAGGTTCTTGTACGCGTCCATGAGCAGGCCCTGGCCGATGGCGGCGCACGCCTGCTTCGTCACCAGATCGTCGAGGCGCGAGCGGTGCAGCCCCAGCCAGCCCCTGCCAAGCCCGACTGCGCCCGAGGAAACGAGCACGACCTGGCGGCCGGCCTTCATCAGGGCCGCAATCGAGCGCACGATCGGTTCGACGCGCTCGAAGCACAACTCACCTTCGGCGCCCGTGACCGTGGCCGTTCCGACCTTGATCACCAGCCGCCTTGCGGCGCGCAGCAGTTTGGCTCGCTCAGCTTCCATGGCGTGACTTTCCTAGATTGTACCGAAATCGCCTCGCGGTCGTCGCGGTTTCCGCGATTCCGCACACCTGGCACCGGCAAACTTGCAACCATGCTCCTCCGAGCGTATAGGTTGGTTAAGGACCACTCCAATGAACATCCGCCGACGTCCATGGCAAATCACACGGCCTGACTCCAAACCTCAGCCGGGCGAAGTTGTTCCATTCGGGCGGTACGGTGCCGGCCTTCTAACAGCGCATCCCGTCGGATTGGTGGTCGTATTCGGGATACTCGCAATCGGTTTGGAAGCGATGCCGGAGGCGCGCTGGTTTTTCGCCGGGGCCCTCCTTGCGGGTGGCGCGTGCGGCTTCGTGCTCTGGCTTCGCCATCGCTGACGACTACCGCCGCGGGAAGATTTCACTTGGTGAAACGCGATCACCGTGGTAGGTTGGAGTTGCGTTTGTTGCTCTTGTAACACCTTTAGATTCGATTGAAGGGGCTGCAAGTTACAAACTTGTAGCCCCTTTTGCTTTACGGCTGGAGGCGGTCGAGAAGCACAAATAGCTTACAAAGAAGGAAGTACATCAGTGAGAGAACAAGGAACAGTGAAGTGGTTCAATGCCAGCAAGGGATTCGGGTTCATCCAGCGCCAGTCCGGCGAGGACGTTTTCGTCCACTTTTCCGCGATTCAGGCGGAAGGGTACAAATCGCTGAACGAAGGCCAGGCGGTTGAATTCGAAGTCACCCGCGGCCCCAAGGGCCTGCAGGCTGCGAACGTCACCAGCCTCTAGTCAAAAAAGGGCGTCCCGATGCATTTGATCGGGACGCCCTTTTTTTGTGCCCCGCCGAAAGCAAATCCCCGCATCACATCTCAACCACTCAGCCGAAACGGATTCCTGGTATTGACCGATTGTCTCGACAAGGCACTATGCTCTCCGCGAGCGCTTTGCCCCCGGTGTAGAATGTCTGCTGGGCACTGCTTACAGCTGCACGCGCAAGTTGGAAATTTAAGCAAGAGATCGCCGTGGATGTGCATGATCGGAAGCGAGCGCTGCGTTGCGCTCCGGCGAACAAACGAGTGAGGGGATCTGCATGGCCGAGATGAAGAACCAGACGCCGAGCGAGATCGCCGCTGAGCGCCGGCGCTCGCACCGAGTCAACATCGCGATGCCCGTGCTCGTTCGAGGCAAACGAGGCACGCAGCCCTTCGAGGAAGAAGCGCAGACGATTTCGGTGAGCGCGCACGGCTGCATGGTGCGCATGGCCACGCCCGTGGCGCGCGCGCAGGAGATTGCAATCGTCAACACAAAGACGGCCGAAGAGTTGCCGTGTACTGTGACGTTTCACGGACAGAAGGAAGGCGGAAAGACCGAAGTCGGCGTGGAATTCGCGGAGCCCTCGCCGCTTTTCTGGCGCATCGCCTTTCCGCCGGAAGACTGGGATCCCTCCGAGCGCAAGCGCCCCGGCGGCCCGCGTGGCTCCGCGAAACACCAAGGCTAGTGCCCCGCCAATCTCCTGAGGCTGCCACGGGACTGGATTGCGCCGGATTTCTCCGCCGACACTGGCTGAAGCTTTCAGGGATTTCCGCTCTCGTCCTCATCCCGTGTTTCTGGCACCGGGAAATCATATCGGCCGATCTCGGAAGCCATCTGTACAACGCGTGGCTCGCGCAACTGATCCGCCACGGGCAAGCGCCGGGCCTGTGGATCGCTCCGCAAAAAACCAACGTACTCTTCGACCTTCTGCTGAGCGGCTTCGGCTCGGTCTTCGGACTGCGAGCCGCCGAAAGAATCGCCGTTTCGCTCGCCGTCCTGATTTTTTTCTGGGGAATCTTTGCTCTGGTTTCGGCGGCCACGCGGCGGGCGCCCTGGTTTCTTCTGCCCGGAATCGCGGCCGTCACGTACGGCTGGACGTTTCACATGGGGTTCTTCAACTTCTACCTTTCGCTCGGCCTGGCATTTTTCAGCCTGGCGATCTTCTGGCGAGGCCGCGGCTGGGAGCGGCTGGCCGCCGTCGCGATTGCCCTGCTCGCCGTGGTGGCGCACCCGCTGGGCTTCATTTGGCTGGCGGGCGCCGTCGCCTACGTAGGAATCGCCGAGATCGCGCGGCACCGCCGCTATCAATTGCTGCTGTTCGCGGCGGCGGCCGCTTCCGTCTTCGCCGTGCATTCCTACCTGTGGCGGCACTACAACGTGTACGCCGGATCGAAGCCGTTCGCTCCTTACAATGGCGCGGACCAATTGGACCTCTTTGGGCCGCGGTATCACATCCCGGAACTTGCCCTGATCGCATTTGCGATCGTTTCGCTGGCTGTGGACATCATCAACCGCAGGCACGAGCGGGGGCTGTGGACGTCCTACGCCATTCCGCTTCAGCTCTACATCCTTGCGGAGCTATCGGTCGCTCTGCTTCCCGGCGGCGTCCACTTCCCTCCGCCGACGGCGACCGTCGCTCTATTGACCGAGCGGCTCACGTCCGTTTCCGCCGTGCTCGCCTGCTGCCTGCTGGGCGCGATGCGGCCGAGCAAGTGGCATCTCGCCGGGACGGCGGCAATCGCCGCTGTGTTTTTCTCCTTCGTGTACCAAGACACGGCCGTGGGCAATCGGATGGAGGAACAAGTGGTGCGCCTTGTCAGCAAGCTGCCGCCAAATCAGCGCGTGATGGCGACGATCCTGCCTCTGCCCGGCTCGCGCATACAGCTCCAGCACATCGTGGACCGCGCGTGCATCGGCCGCTGCTTCAGCTACGGCAACTATGAGCCGGGCTCGGCCATCTTTCACGTCCGCGCGCTTCCCGGGAATCCGTATGTCCTGGACGACTACGATCTCGCCGTGCAGATGGAGCAGGGAGAGTACGAGGTACAGCCGGAGGATTTGCCGGTCTATCAGGTGTATCAGTGCAGCCTGAGCGGTACGGATCTGTGCATCCGCTCGCTCGAAGCAGGCGAGGAAAACGACCGCCTCGGCGTCCATCCGGACGACTAAGGCCAGTCCCGAACGGCGCTCTCGTGGTTACGGGAGCAAGCCGAAGACAACCACGGCGTCGGGCGTGCCGACGTACACTTTGCCGTTCGCGATCATCGGCGTGACGAACTTATCGTTCGAGTTGGACGAGAACTGGTCCCGCGAGCCCGCCTGGTTGCTGTCGTAAAGCTCGGTCGCAACGTTTGTCGCATCGTAAGCGCGGAGGACGCCCGTGCCGCCCGCTTCCAGCGTCCACACGATTCCGTTGGCAGTACCGTTCGCCGAAACGCTCGGCGTCGCGCCCGGATAGCCGAAAGAATGCGAACTGAGCGTCGGTGACGTCGAGAGCCGGGCAGTCGAAATCGAAAATGCCCTCAGCCTGCTGCCGTTCGACGCGTAGTAAACCGCGTTGTTGAAATAGGCCGGCGCGGACCAGATTCCTCCGGGCAATGCCCCGAGAAGTTCCTGATAGATTCCGCTGTCGTTCGTCGCGAACTTGCCCATGTTGTCCCGGTCCACGATGTACATATTCGAGTCTTTTCCGGCGCCCACGGCCAGATGACGCGTATTTCCCTGGCTATCCTTCATGTCGGGAAGGAGCATCTCGCCGCCCGAACCAAGATCGGTATCCGCGCTGGACTCCGTTTCTGCATTGCCCGAGCCATTGTTCATCGCAAAATAGTCCGCCACGGCCAGCGTGTCCCCGGTGGTCGAAAGCTTCATGAATGAGTTGCCGAAGTCCGCCTTGTTCGGGAATCCGCCGCTGAGTGTCGTGTCGAACGTCCCGTTTCCGACGAGGAAGTAAATGTTGTTGGACGCATCCGCCGCCGGGCCGTCGCCCGCCATCCACAGGCCGCCTTCCTGGCCGTTTTGCGTCGTGCCATTGGCCGTAAGGTTCAGGACGCTCAACCTCGTGAGATTGGATTCGTTGAAACTGATCACCCAGCTGGTGTAATTCGGCGCGTCGCAGTGTGAACTCCACGTCGTATAGATCACGCCGTTTTGCAGCAAGAGCGCGGCGCGCTCTTCATACGAGGCCGGATTGAACGATTGATTCCCGCCGGAGTTGCCCGTACCCGTGCCGGCCACACTGATGCCGCTGATTTCGGTAGGCCCGCCGTTCAATTCGGCATGCGTGACGAGATCGATCGCGTGCAGGCGCTGGTGATACGTGCTGCCGGCTTTCGACATGGTGACGACGAAGATCGTGCCGTTGGGTCCTGCGTTGAGATCGATCACCGGCGTGGACGTAATTCCGATTTCGGGCGTCACCTGGCCGCAGCCGCGGTCGTCGCTCGGCGCTTCCGTGCCCGGAATCACAGACAACTGCCAGAGCGGAGCGCCCGGCGTGTCCGCGTCGAAGGCATAGAGCATGTCGTGCTCGGTGGCGACGTATACGACGTTGTGCGTGGCGGCGTTAATCGTCAGGTTCGGGACGTAGAGCGGCTCGGCGTCCACCAGTCCCGTGACGGAAAGGGTCCCCAGTTTCCCGAAGGTTGTGGAGTTCACGTTGCTAGTCGTCAGGATCGTTTCGCTCGGGTTCAGCCCGGTGCGCCCGTTGTCGTTGTGATACGTGAGCACGCTGACAGTCGGGGGCGGCGGCGCCGGATTCACCGTGAGCGTCGCGGAGTTGCTGGTGGCGGGCGGATTCACGCCATTGCTCACGATCACACGAAAGGTCGCGCCACTATCGGCGAGTGTCGTTGCCGGCGTGGTGTAGCTCGCCGAATTCGGCGCGCCCGAGATGTTCGCATTGTTCTCCTGCCACTGGTAGCTCAGCGGCGCGGTGCCACTCGCAACGACGGTAAAGGTCGCTGTCTGACCGGCTGTCACCGTCTGATCTGTCGGCTGCGTCGTGATCGACGGAGCCACTGGCGGCACGGGATTCACTGTGAGCGTCGCGGAATTGCTCGTCGCTGGAGGATTCACGCCGTTGCTGACGATCACGCGGAAGGTGGCGCCATTGTCGCCGAGCGTTGTCGCCGGCGTTGTGTAGCCCGCGGAATTCGGAGCGCCCGAGATGTTCGCGTTGTTCTTCTGCCATTGGTAGCTCAACGGCGCGGTACCTGTGGCAACGACGGTGAAGGTCGCCATCTGGCCGGCTGTCACCGTCTGATTCACCGGCTGCGTTGTGATCGATGGAGCCACCGGCGCCGCGTTCACCGTCAGAGTGGCGGAATTGCTGGTGATGCTGCCGGCCGGATTGCTGACGACAACCCGGAAACTCAATCCGTTTTCAGCCGCTGTCGTCTGGGAGATCGTGTAACTGGAGGAAGTAGCCCCAGAAATATCTGTAAATGCAGTCGCGGCTGCTGTCTGAATCTGTGCGAGCGCGTGGCGGGAGGAAGTTGGCGTCGCGGCGTTTGCAATCGCGCCTGAGCTCTGCCATTGATAGCTGATTGGGGCCGTACCTGCCGCGCTCACGCCAAAAGTCGCCGACTCGCCTACCGTGACCGATTCATTGGATGGCTGCGCCGTGAGCGTTGGAATCACGCTGCCGCCGGGACCGCCGGCAGGCGAGCCTGAGAGGCCGCACCCCACCAGCCCCAGCAGAGAGATGCAGGGAAAAAAGATGCTCGCAATCCTTCTCAAGTAGGTGTCTCCCCTAGGTCCCTATCGGAACCACGGCCCGACCGCATGAGGTTTGCGTGTACCTGCTGCCAGCTCACTCCACCCATCGCCGGCTACGATGCCAGGCACGTGACGTAGAGTTTACCGGCAGTGCCGCAAAAACACACCTGTCCTGCGGTCTAGGCTTGGGACAGCTGGGTTTTGGAGCGATTCATGCCACCGCCAGGCCGACCTAACCCACTTAGACAAATGACATATGCCGAGGCTTGGTTGCACTGCTCGGGCGGTCTTTCTGAGCTACGGTCCTGCCTTAAAGGCTGCTCCAACCGCGGCCCAAATTTGCACAGCAGGAGAAAAAGACTGAAGGTTCCAGACGACAGACACCGTGCTCGTGCTGTTCGTCACAAAGTGTCCCCAGCCGTTGTTCTCATCAACCGGCTCGGGGCCGGACAAACTCTCGCCGTCGAACATGTTCGCGTCATTAAAGCCGGTCGTGAGGCCTGTAACCGTGTCGAATTGCACCGGCACGGCACAGAAGATCAGTTCCGTGGAAGACGTGGTCGGCGCAATCGAGAAGGTGGTCAGCGTGTTGCTGGCGAATCCCTGGTCTCCAGTCGCGCCGCCAGCCACATCCAACGGCGACGCCGCGGCACCCGCGACGTCGTAGTAGAGGATCGTTTGATCCGTCGTATTGCCGTTCCAGTTGACGGTCAGCGTCTGCGTTGGTGAGCACCTGGCATTGGCTGCGTAAAACACGTTCGTGGAGGGGTCACTCGTAGTGACGTATGTTCCTACCTGTGTCCACGTGTTCCCGTTCGAGTCTGTTATGCCGGTAAGATTCTGATTTCCGCCTCCGACTGTGACAACTCCCAGGTTGCCGGAACACGGGAATTGCAGCTTGGTTGGATTGGGAAACGATGTCGCGTTTCCTCCCGCCGCCGTCTTGGTCGGAATATTCTCGTGCAGCAGGCTCACGATCCGCATGCCTGATGGAACTCCGCCAGTGGTTCCCGTCTTCAGCAGTACGGCCGTCGAAATCCAGTTCTTGCTCGTCCCCATGCTCATCGTCGGATCGATGGCGCCGACTGAATTGTAGATTCCGTACTGTCCCGTCCATCCGTCCATCAGGTCCGCGGTCACAAGTTTCCATGTGATGTTGCTCTGGGAACCCGCGGTAAAGCTCGCCTGATCCTGATTCGTGGCAAGACTATGCGCGACCTGGTACGCCAGATCGCCGGTGACGGTTGGCGTCATGCTACCGGCCATTAACGTCGTGCCGGTGCCCTTGTTTCCGGCGGCTGCAACGTCAAAGCCGATCACGTTATCGAACTCGGTTGCCATCGGCTCGACGAAGCCCCCCGGATTGGACGCGAAGCAAACGGATATCGCTCGCGCTCCCGCCTTCACGTTGAACGCGGCCGCAATGGCGATCGACTGTGTATGAGTGCTGTCGTAAAAGGGCGGCTCGATTGTATACGAGTCGCCTTGATCGTCGGTCACGGTCGGAGTCACGTTGCTATTGTAGGTAAATCCCACCACCACGGCGTTTCCTGCGGTCGTGAGTCCGGGAAGTTGGGTGTGGTAGCAAAACGGACTCGTAAAGTTGTTGTTGCGGGTATTCGAGCTGCTGACGTGCTGAACGAGCGCAGGCGTCGCCGGCCCAGACGACACGGTCAGCGCCGCGGAGTTGCTCGTCGCCGAAGGATTCACGCCGTTGCTGACGATTACCCGGAAGGTGGCGACAGGGTCGCCGAGCATTGTCGCTGGAGTGGTGTAGCTCGCGGAATCGGGCGCGCCTGGAATGTTGGCATTGTTCTTCTGCCACTGGTAACTCAGCGGCGCCGTGCCCGTAGCCACAACGGTGAAAGTCGCCGTCGCGGGCGCCGTCACCGTCTGATCCGTCGGCTGCGTCGTGATCGTTGGGGCAGTGCCGCCAGAACCACCAGGCGAATTCCCTCCGCATGCACTGAGTGCCGCCAGTGCGACGACAAGGAAAGAGACTACGCCTAGCCTGCGCATCACGGGCAGCTCCTCGAGAACGCTTTTTTGAAAGCCGTGCAAGCTTTGTACACCGATCCTGCAAAAGTCCTGCCGGGATCAGGACTCCGCCCCAATCTCATGAGATCCTACTCAACAACAATACTACGGACGGCCCGAAGTAAGTCCATCTGTACTGGGGTCCAGCTTTGGTACAGCCGCGTTGAGGGCGCCTCAGCGGCAGAAACGAATGGGCCCCAGCGGATGAAGCTGGAAGCAGGGCTCCGCTCGGGGCTCAAGCCAACTTGGACGTCTCTGCGGTGATCGGCCCTTCGCGATGGACGCTGCCGGCGGTGGAATGCCGGCGCCGCCCGATCAGCCATGAGCCGAGCCGCCAGGCCAACAATATTCCGACGAGGCTGGCATAGAGCAGCGGCTTGCGGACGTCGGACTTCACGAGCCAGTAGTAGTGGACCACGCCGGCAATCGCCGTTGCGTAGATCAGGCGATGGAGCAGCTGCCAGCGCTTGCCGCCAAGACGCCGGATCCAGCCGGCCGTGGACGTGATCGCAAGCGGAATCATCAGCACGAAGCCGGTGAAGCCGACGGTGATAAACCTCCGCTTCTGCACGTCCTTCCACATCTCGGCCCAGGCGAACTGCTTGTCGATTCCGATCCACGTGCTGAAGTGCAGGCAGCCGTAGAAGAATGCGAATAGCCCGAGCATCCTCCGGAAGCGGATGAGCTGCGGCAGGCGCAGGAGTTTGCGCAGCGGAGTGATCGCCAGCGTAATTACAACGAAGCGAATCGTCCAGTCGCCGGTGGTGTGCGTGATGAATTGAACGGGATCGGCGGTCAGGTCGCCCTGAACTCCGCGCCAGACCAGCCACGCGGCCGGCTCGAGGCACAGCACAAACACAAAAACCTTCGTCCACTTGCTGGTCAGGATTTTATTGAGCACGGCGGCTCCGGTCAGAAATTCTTCCGCAGATCCATGCCGGCGTAGAGGCTCGCCACCTGGTCGCCGTAGCCGTTGAACATCAGCGTCGGAATCCGTTTCGTAAAAAGGCCAAGTCCGGGCCCCAGGCGCCGCTCCATCGCCTGGCTCCAGCGGGGATGATCGACATTCGGATTCACGTTGGAATAAAAACCGTATTCCGTCCCGCCGGCGTACATATTCCATGTAGTCGGCGGCTGGCCCTTGACGAATCGGATCTTCACGATCGACTTGATGCTCTTGAACCCGTACTTCCACGGAATCACCATGCGCACCGGCGCGCCGTCCTGATTCGGAAGGGTCTCACCGTACATGCCCACGCAAAGCAGTGCGAGCGGATTCATGGCTTCGTCGAGCCGCAAGCCCTCGACGTAGGGCAGTTCGACACCGGCCGAGCTTCCCCACGGCATCTGCTTCGGATCGTAGTAGCTCTCAAAGGCAACGTACTTTGCCTTCGGCGTCGGCTCGACCAGCTTCAGGATCGTGCTGAGCGAATAGCCGATCCACGGCACCACGATCGACCACGCTTCCACGCAGCGATGCCGGTAGATGCGCTCCTCGAGCGGCGCGAGTTTCATGATTTCGTCCATCGTGAACTTGCGCGGCTTGGCGACTTCGCCTTCGACCGAAACGGTCCACGGAGAGGTCACGAAGTTCTTGGCGTTCTGCGCGGGGTCGCTCTTGTCGGTGCCGAATTCGTAGAAATTGTTGTAGGTGGTGACCTTCTCGATGGGCGTCTGCGCTTCGCTGGTGCTACCCGGCCATTTGATCACGTTATCGAGCTTCACAGGTACCGAGCCAGTGCCCGCAGCCGAAACCAGCCGCGGCAGCTTCTTCCAGGCTTCGACAGCCGCTCCCGTCGCCACCAATCCCAAAAGGAAATTTCGCCGGCCCATGTAAAGGGCCTTGGGCGTGACGTCCGCGTAGGTCAGGTCCGTTTGCTTTTTGATGAGCATGTTGGTCCTCCCGCCCCAGAGTCCAATAATACTACGCACCCGCCTTAGGATTGGATGCCTGAACCTGCCGGAAGTGACAAAGATGTGGGGTCACTGGCTCGCCAGTTCGGCGAGCAGGGCCTTGCGAATACGCTCCTGATGCTCGGGCTTGAGCTTGGCTCCCGCGGACGTCAGGTAGAAAACGTCGATGGCCGTCTGGCCCTCGGTTTCGATGAGCGCGATCTCGATGTTGCAATTTTCGCGCGAGAATTGCGAGCTGATGCGATAGAGGAGCCCGGGCCGGTCCTGCGTGATCACCTCGACGAGCGTGCTGTGCTCGGAGCACTCGTCGTCCACAATCACCTGCGTCTCGACCTTCACCTTCGGCGCCACATTCTTCTCCGACCGCATCCGGTCCTTGAGCATGCGTTCGAGATCGGCCTTGTCGAGCAGGACGTCGTGGATGCTTTTCTTGAACCGCTCCCATTCCGGCAGGTTCAGCTCGAGTGTCTGAAACCGGTCGGTGAAGAAAAACGTGTCCACCACGGTTCCCGCCTGATTCGAAAACGCCGCTGCCTTCACGATATTCATTCCCCACGCTGCCAGCGCGCCCGCCATTTTGGCGAAGAGGAACGGCCGGTCCACGGTGACGAGCGTGAGCTCGTACCAGTGGCGCCCGCGCGTCAATTCCAGCTGCGCCGGGTCCGCGTCCAAGCGGCTCGCCATGTCCATGTGGCGGATCACGTCGCTGGCCGTCTGCGTGCGAAGATAGCGCCGCGGCAGGCCATTGAGAAAGCTCTCGATCTTCTGTCCCGCCGCGGGCGTGAGCGTGCGGAGGTGAGTCATCACTTCGTCATCCAGCTCCCCGTGCAGCCGCTCATCGACGCTCCGCATCAGGAAATTGGCGGCGCCGATGTAGAGCTGCCAGATGTTCTCCGCCTTCCACGGCGTCAGAGCCTCCGGATTCACTGCTTTAATATCGGCGTACGTGAGCAGGCAGAGCATTTTCAGCCGCTCGGGCGTCCCCATTTTCCCCGCGATCAGGCGAATCGTCTCGGGATCGAAGATGTCGCGCCGCAATGCCGCGCCCATGTCGAGATGGTGGGCGATCAGGAAGAGCACCGTGTCGCGGTCGGGCGGATCGAGCTCGAGCCGCGCGAGGCACGCTTCGGCGATTTCGAGGCTGCCGGCGATATGGGTCTCCGGTTTGGTTCCTTTGCCGGTATCGTGCAGCAGCAAAGCCAGGTAGAGCAGGTCGGGCTGCTCGAGTTCGTCGAGCAGCTCGGCGTAGCCCTGGTCCCACTTCGATTGCGACTTGCGGAGCGCGTGCAGATTCTCGATCGTGACGAACGTGTGCTCGTCCACTGTGAACCGGTGCGAATAGTCGCGGATCACGAGCGAATCGATGGCCTGGAACTCCGGCAGCAGCAGCGTCAAGAGCCCCAGCGAGTGCATCGTCCGCAGCGCCTCCGCTGCGTGCGGCGCGAGCAGAATCTCCTGTAGGTAGTGCCAGAGCGCGGCGCCCTTGGGCGGCGCGGCGGCGAGCGTGGGCAGTATCTCCTCGATCTGGTGTTCGGTGGCCGAGCTGAGGCTCAGGCCGTGGCGCGCCATGAAGCGGAACATGCGCAGGGGCAGCTCGGGGTCGCGCAGCGTCTCCTCCCGTTGGAGGAATATCCTGCTGTCCACCACCGCGAATTCGGCGTTCGAAAGCCGCGAGCGCAAATTCTGAAACTGGCGGTAGAGCGACGGGCGCGCTGCCGGAAACTCTTCCAGAAGCTGCCCCGCCACGCGATGGATCAGCCGCGCGTGCCCGAAATAGATCCGCATCCATTCCGAGGCGGTGAGCGATTCGGCATTCGGCGCCCCGACCTTGTACGCGGCGGCTTCATCCTGCGCCACCCACGCGAGCGTGTTGTCGTCGCGCTTGTGGCGGAAATGCAGGAAACATCGGACGGACATCAGGAAATCGAGGGCCGCGCCAAACTTCTGGCTCAGCCACGGCGGGAGCAGCGTATTCTCATCCGGCCAGGTGCCCTGCTCCTCCATCGCAGCGATGAGCGCAAGCCAGTGCGCCAGGTTGTAGTCGCGCAGCCCGCCCGGGCCATCCTTCACGTTGGGCTCGAGGTGAAAGACGGTGTTCCCGAATTTGTTGTAGCGGCTGCGCGTGAGGTCCGTCAGTTTCTGCACGATCGATCGCGACTCGCGGGAAACGTGCTTCGGGATCACCTGATCGTGCAGCCGATCGAATAATTTCCGGTCGCCGGCGAGATACCTGCAATCGAGCAGCGAGATCGCAAACTCGACGTTGTTGGGATCGAACTTCTCGCATTCCGCGAGCGTCCGCGTCGCGGGACTCAATTTCATCTTGAGGTCCCACATCTCCTGGGAAAAGGCGCGCGTGCGGTCCTGGAGCCCGCGCTCCGCCCCACCCCCCGCGTGAAGGAAAAGAATGTCGATATCCGAATACGGAAAGAGCCACCGACGGCCGTATCCTCCGAGCGCGACCAGGACAAAATTCTCCGGGCCATCGAGATCGGGCGAGATCATTTCCTTCCAGAGGCGAACGGCGATGGAGTCCACCAGAGCGGTGCGCCCGTGCACGGCGGCGCGGCCGTCGCCCGTCGCGGAAAACTCTTCGCGCAGGCGCGCCGATTCTCCCGCATAGAATTCGCGCAGCTCGTGGCCGGATAGGGGTCTTGTGGACATACACGTGTGACGGTGCTTTGATCCCGCACCGGAAGCCCGTCAGCCGTTTTCCTTGCCGGTGCCGTGCAGCTTCGACTGGAATTCGACGCGCGCCCGCTAGAGCGCGCTATCGCCGCGCTCGTCGTTCCGAATCCGGATGGCGTCTTCCACCTTCGTCAGGAAAATCTTGCCGTCGCCGATTTTCCCCGTGCGCGCCGACGTCACGATCGTCTGGACGGCCTTTTCCACCATTTCATCCGCCAGCACCATTTCGATCTTGATCTTTGGGATCAAATCGACGGTGTACTCGCGGCCGCGGTAAAACTCCGTGTGGCCTTTTTGCCGGCCATGCCCACGAGCCTCGAGTACTGTCATTCCCTCGACGCCGATTTCGTGTAGCGCATCCTTCACTGCATCCAGCTTCGACGTCTGAATCACTGCTTCGACTTTTGTCATCGTAGTCTGCCTCAGCCTTAAGATTCTCTCACCGAGACCCGGAAGAGATTACGCCCAATTCCACGCGCTCGCTACGAGGATGTCTACCAGGAGTAGCCCTCTTCGCCGTGCTGAGTCAGATCCAGGCCTTGCGCCTCGTCCTCCTCCGCGACGCGCAAGCCAACAACCATATCGACGATCTTGAGAATGATCAGCGTGCCCACGATCGCCAGCACCCACGCGATCGCCACGCCGATCAGCTGATTCAGTATCTGGTGAAAATTCCCCTGAATTGCGCCCGAAGGCAGGGCGTTGCCATTCGCATCCTTGAAGATCGGGTTGATGACGCTCGAAGCGAGAACTCCCGTCAGCACCGCCCCGATCGTGCCCCCGGCGCCGTGCACTCCGAAGGCATCGAGCGAATCGTCATAGCCGAAGAGCGCTTTGAAGGACGAGGTCATCCAGAAGCAGAATGCGCCCGCAATCAAACCGATCGCCAGCGCCGACATGGGACTCACGAACCCCGATGCCGGGGTAATGGCAACGAGCCCCGCCACCGATCCCGAGATGGCGCCGAGCGCGCTGGGCTTCCCCTTGCGGATCCATTCCGCCCCGGTCCATCCGACCACGGCCGCAGCTGCCCCGAAATGGGTCGCGACGAACGCGCTAGTCGCCAGCCCGCCCGCCGACAGCGCGCTTCCCGCGTTGAATCCGAACCAGCCAACCCACAGCAGGCACGCTCCGATGAAGCTGATCACCACGCTGTGAGGCGGCATGGGCTCTTTCGGATACCCCAGCCGCTTGCCGAGATACAGCGCGCAGACCAGCGCCGATACTCCGGAGGTGATGTGAACCACCGTGCCGCCCGCAAAATCGAGCTCCGGGAACCGGCCGCCGAGCGACGCATTCAACAGGCCTCCCTTGCCCCACACCATGTGCGCCATCGGGTCGTAGACGAACAGCGACCACAGCGTCAAAAACAGCAGCATCGCGCTGAACTTCATGCGTTCCGCGAATGCTCCCGTGATCAGCGCCGGCGTGATGATCGCGAACATCAACTGAAAGATCATGTGAGTCTGCGCCGGGATCGTTGCCGAATAATCCGGATCCGGTTGCAAGCCCACGCCTCTCAGGAAAAGATTGTGCAGCCCGCCGATGAAGCTGTTCCCCGACCCAAAGGCCAGGCTGTAACCCACGATCGCCCAGATCACGGTGATCACGGCCATCATCGCGAAGCTCTGCATCATGGTGCTCAGCACATTTTTCTTGCGCACCAGGCCGCCATAGAAGAGCGCCAACCCCGGCCCGGTCATGAGCAGCACGAGCGCCGAGCTCGCGAGCATCCAGGAGTTGTCGGCGGAACTCTTTGCGTCCGCCACGGCCTGCTCCACCGCCGCAAGCCGGTCCACATGAACCTGCGGGGCCATCAGAGTGGCGGCGGCCACCGGTCCGCTTCCGTCGGGCATCCGCGCGAACGCGGTTACGGGCGCCAAAAAAGAGAGCAACAAGATGAGTATAAGTCGCTGGATCCATAGGTTTCGCATGGAGGCTGTCATCTCCCCGGGCAGACGGACGCCTCCGCACACACTATGAGCGTTCCAGCTGCCTGTCGGTAATCTATATTTCGATATGCACTATCGGCAATCGCTATCGGGTCCCAAACCCACGCGCATTATACACAGGGATGACCGCAGTCAAAGTCCGCAACGTTGCGCGGTCGATTCGGCCGCGGATCAATTCCCAACAATTCTCAGATGTACGTCAATCACCCGTTACCTGGCGCAAACATCTGTACCTCGGGCCAAGATTCGCTCTCCGATCGATTCTCCTACAATCAGCCGGTAGCGAACGGCAAATTCGGCCCCCTGGAAACGGCCGTTCGCCTTAAAGCCACGGTTTTCAGAGGGTTAAACGATCCGGAATTCGAAGCGAAACTTTCCCCGGCAGGACGTGTTTATCCAGTGGACGGCCTCTACACCAGTACCGGGGGGCCGGCACTTAAAATAGAGAGAAGCAAGCTGAAGAGAGGAAGGACATCATGAAGACGAGAGAACTTATTTTGAGTGCGGCGGCCCTAATTGGGTTGTGTGTGCCGTCGGTTTTCGCTCAGCAATCCAGCACTACTACCAGCACAACTACTACCGCCCAGCCGGGCGAGATCGCGCAGCGCAAGGACAACCAGCAGGATCGCATCGCCCAGGGTATCGATAGCGGCCAGCTCACCGCCGGTGAGACCAAGCGTCTTGAAACCGGGGAAGCGGGCGTCAACAAGGAAGAGCACACCATGCGCACGGAAGACGACGGCCATCTGACCGCCGCCGACCGCGCCAAGATCAATCGCCAGCAGAACCACTTGTCGAACCGGATTTACGACGACAAGCACAACGCGAACACGCCCCACTACGGCAACAACGAAGTCGGCCAGCGCCGCGAGAATCAGCAGGACCGCATCGCGCAGGGCATCAAGAGCGGACAGTTGACAGCAGGCGAAACCGCTCACCTCGAGGGACAGCAGCAGAGCATCAACCATGAAGATGCTGCGATGCGCAATGCGAACGGTGGCAAGCTGACCGGCGCCGACAAGGCGGCCCTGAACCAACGTCAGAACAATGCTTCGAAGAACATCTACGCCAAGAAGCACAACAGCCGCACCACACGGCCGTAATTGCAGGAACCAGAGGAACCACAACGAGCCCCGGCCCATTTTGTGAATGGGCCGGGGCTTTCTTCTATTCCGAGTAGCCGCGCGGGTGCTTGCGCCGCCATTCCCACTGCGAGCGCAGGATCGAGGGCAGGTCGGACATCACGGGCTTCCAGCCGAGAACCGATTGAGCCTTCTTCGCATCGGCTACCAATCGTGCGGGATCGCCGGCACGCGGCCCTTCGACGCGAATCGGGATGGGATGTCCCGTCACCTCGCGCGCGGTCTCGATCACTTCCAGCACCGAATAGCCGTGCCCGGTCCCGAGATTCAGAAAATCGGATTCGCCGCCCTCGCGAAGATAATCGAGCGCGCGGATGTGCGCTCCGGCCAAATCGGACACGTGAACGTAATCACGAATCGGGGTTCCGTCCGGCGTTGGGTAGTTCTTCCCGAAAACGGGCACTTCTAATCTTTCTCCGAGGGCTGCCGCCAACACGTTCGGAACCAAATGAGATTCAGGCTCGTGGTGTTCGCCGCAATGCTCCGTTGCGCCCGCCGCGTTGAAATAGCGCAGTGCGACGAATTTCAGCCCGTAAGCGCGGTCATAGCTATCGAGCAAGCGCTCCATCAGCAGCTTCGACCAGCCGTACGGATTTACAGGCCATTGCGGGCACGATTCCGGGATGGGCACCTGCTTCGGCTCGCCGTATGTGGCGCACGTGGATGAGAAAACCACTCGCCGCACGCCCGCCTGGAGCAGCGCGCCCATCAGCGCCACACCTTGTTCGACGTTGTTCTCGAAATATTTCGCCGGCTCGGAAACCGATTCGCCCACGTAGGCCAGCGCGGCGAAATGAACGCACGCTTCGATCTTGTGCTCCTTGGCGATGCGCGCCACGAGCGCGCGATCGCCCACGCGGCCGTGATAGAACGGCACCTCGCGGTCCACGGACGCACGGTGGCCACGGAAAAGATCGTCCAGCACCACAACCTGCTCGCCCTTGGCCCGCAGGCATTCCACCGTCACGCTCCCGATGTAGCCCGCGCCGCCCGTCACAAGAATTGTCATCGCTCTCCCGTCCGCTCAGCCGATACGGTGCTCGGCGCCAAGGCTCGTGATTATAGCCGAATGTGAAATGGCAGGCCCGGATCAGATTGAAAGGACGTGTGGTACAGCAACATCCAACCGCGCTCGCGCGTAGTAACATGGAGAGGCTAATAATGGCGCCGGGCAATCAAATAGCAATCCGGGCGGAGCAAGTCACGCGGCACTACCAGATGGGCGATACGCTCGTCCGCGCCGCGGACAACGTGTCGCTGAGCATCCGCGCGGGAGAGTTCGTCGCGCTGCTGGGCAGCTCCGGCTCGGGCAAATCCACGATGCTGAATCTGATGGCGGGCCTCGACCGGCCCACCTCCGGCGCCATCTTCGCCCACGACCGCAACCTCGCCGAAATGAGCTCCGAGGAACTGGCGCACCATCGGAGCCACACCATCGGCATCGTGTTTCAAGCCTTCAACCTGCTTCCGCGGATGACGCTCGAAGAAAACGTCGAGCTTCCCCTGCGCCTCGCGGAAGTCGATCGCGGCGAGCGCACGGCGCGCGTCCGCGAAGCAGTCGAGCGTGTGCGGCTGGGCGCCCGGCTGACGCATCGCCCCAGCGAACTTTCCGGCGGCGAGCAGCAGAGGGCCGCGCTAGCCCGCGCGCTTGTCAACCGGCCGACGATTCTTCTCGCGGACGAGCCCACCGGCAATCTCGACAGCGCCACCGGCGACGAAATCATGCTCCTGCTGCGCGAGATCAACGAATCGATGGGAATGACCATCGTGATGGTGACGCACGAGCGCCCGCGCGCCGAGCGCGTCGCGCATCGCCTGATTCTGATGGGCGACGGAAAAATCATCAGCGACGGAGCCAGCGCGTGAAGGCCCGCGACCTCGTCGAACTCGCCAACCGCAATCTTCGTGAGGCCATGCTCCGCAATTCGCTCACGACGCTTGGAATCGCCGTCGGCGTGGCGTCGCTCGTCGCCATGCTTTCGCTCGGCGTCGGCTTGCAGAACCTCGCGAGCGAGCGGCTCTCACGCACCGGCCTTTTCGACGCCATCTTTGTCGCGCCGCAAACGAATCTCAACGGCTTCGGGCGTCCCGTAAGGCCGGCCAATGCGCCCGCCGAGCCGCCTCGCCCGCTCGACGAAGACGCCCGGCACCAGATCGAGGCCCTGCCCGAAGTCGTCGAGGTCTATCCCGAAATCCGGTTCCCCACGGAAATCCGCTTCGCGGGCAATCCGTACCCGACCGTCGTCGCTGGCCTCGCGCCGTCGGCGCGTTCGGACGGGGCCTTCGACGGAATGAAGGGCACGTATTTCTCCAGCCCCTCGGCAGACGAGGCAATCCTGCAAATCGATTTCGCGCGCGAGCTTTCGAACCAGCCCGACACGCTGATCGGTCAGGAGATCGTCCTGCGCTACGCCGAGCGGCAGGCGCTGCCGGCGGATACCGCGGGCGGCAATTCCGGCGGCGGATTTTCCATCGTCCCGCGCGAGGAAAAACTCCGCATCGTCGGCATCGTCGAGACGGAGCCTGCCGCAGGCATGGGAGGCTTCGGCCGCGGGCGTCTCCTGATCCCGCTGCAAGTTGCGGAGACGCTGCGCGCCGCGCAGGCCACCGACCTCCGCGATCTCCTCCGCGACAAGCCTTCGCAGCGCACGTACGAAAGCCTCACCGTGCGCGTGAAGGGCGCGTCCCAGGTTCAGGGCGTGGAAGACGCGCTCAAGCAGATGGGCTTTACCGCCTTCTCGCTGCTTGACGCCACTCGCAATCTGCGTCTCGTGTTCGCGGTCTTCGATCTTTTGCTCGGCATTTTCGGCAGCCTCGCGCTCGTCGTGGCTTCGCTCGGGATTATCAACACGCTCGTGATGGCGATTCTGGAGCGCCGCCGCGAAATCGGCGTGCTCAAGGCTCTGGGCGCCGCAGACCGCGACGTTCGCAGGCTCTTTTTCGTCGAAGCGGGCGCCATGGGATTGCTCGGCGGCGTGTTCGGCGTACTGATGGGCTGGCTGATCGGGCGCGCCATCAATTTCGGCACCAATATCTACCTGACTCGCCAGCAACTGCCCTCGATCACAATCGCTTCCGTGCCGTGGTGGATGGTCGCGGCAGCCATCGCATTTTCGATCGGCGTGAGCCTCGCGGCCGGAATTTATCCGGCATCCCGCGCGGCCCGCCTCGATCCCGTCGAGGCTTTGCGGTATGAGTAGCGGCCGTCGCGCGGCCGAGGGAGCCGCGACGTGATGACCTTAGGGGGTCGGAGCTTTCGCGCCCTTCGCGTCTCCGGTTTCAGGAGTCCGATGGACTCCACCGGAGTCCCGAAATCGGACCCGACGTCGTTTGTCGGGAAGCTCCGACATGATCTCCGTGGCGTAAGCGTTAGGTGGAAGGGCGGGGTTTCAACCCCGCCACCAAACAATGGTGCGCGAAGCGCCTTCCGATGCGCTGATTCTCTTGCAGCAAGTAGTCCCGCTGCCTCCCCTCTTGCAAGTAACACTAAGCCGCTCTTCGCGGTGATCCGCATGCTGCTCTTCGTGACGACTATGTTTCTCGCTTTGCCCGCGCACGCCGCCGGGCGCGCCGAGTGCCGCTTCGTCCCAAGCAAGATTCTTGCCCGCCAGGTCGCCTACTGCGTCCTTTTGCCTCCGACCTACGACGCGGACAAAGCTCGCCGCTATCCGGTGCTCTACTTCCTGCACGGGCTCGGCGGAAACGAGCAGGAGCTGCTCGACTCGGGCGGCTGGAATCTGATTCAGGATCTATGGGAGCAAGAGCAGATCGGCGAATTCCTGATCGCGGCGCCCGCGGGCGGCAGGTCTTTCTTCATCAACTCGCGCGACGGCCGCGAGCGTTACGAGGATTTTCTCGTGCAGGAATTCCTTCCCTACATCGAGAGCCACTACCGCATCCGCGCCGGCCGGCGCAATCGCGGTGTGATGGGAATTTCGATGGGCGGCTACGGCTCGTTGCATCTTGCGCTCCGGCATCCCGAGTTGTTCGGATCGGTGAGCGCGCACAGCGCTGCGCTGATCGCCAATCTTCCCCGCATGCAAATCGGCGCGCCCGGGCAGGACACCGTTTCGCGAGTGCTCGGCACGGCGTTCGGCGTGCCATTCGATCGCGCCTTCTGGGACCGCAACAGCCCGTTCACGCTCGCGCGCAACGGCCCGCGCCCCACCGGCATGCGGATCTATTTTGATTGCGGTACGGAGGACCAGTTCGGTTTCAACGCGGGCGCGCAGACATTTCACGACCTGCTCGTTTCACGCGGCATTCCCCACGAATTTCATCTCTATCCCGGCGGGCACGACTGGAGCTACTTCGCGCAGCACATCTCGGCCTCGCTCGAATTTCACTCCCGCGCCTTCGGCCTCGCAACAGCCGCGAAGTAATTTCCCGCCGGTTAGGGGGTCGGAGCTTTCGCGCTATTCGCGTCTCCGGTTTCAGGAGTCCGATGGACTCCACCGGAGTCCCGAAATCGGACCCGACGTCGTTTGTCGGGAAGCTCCGACATGATCTCCGCGGCGTAAGCGTTAGGTGGAAGGGCGGGGTTTTAACCCCGCCGTAAAATCGACGGCGCGTAGCGCCTTCCAATGCGCTGCCTCTATCGCAGCAAGTTTTCCTCTGGCAGCTTCTAATCGGCTGCCCGCCCGGTTTCCCGCTGGTAGTCGGCGAATTTCTTCCCGGCTTCCGCCAGCTCCTTCAGCAGCGGAGCAGGTTCCCACAGCATTCCGTGCTGCCGGTGAAATTCGCAGACGCGGTCGTAAACTTTCTTCAGCCCCACGGTGTCTGCGTACCACATCGGCCCGCCTCGATAGCCCGGGAACCCGTAGCCGTTGAGATAGATCGTATCGATATCTCCGGCGCGCAGCGCGTAGCCCTCTTCGAGAATCCGCGCGCCCTCGTTCACCAGCATATAGACTTCGCGATCGACGATCTCGTCCGTTGAAATTTTCCGCTGCGGGATGTTCTTCTCTGAGTTCCACTTCCGCACCAGCTCCGCAATTTCCGGATCGGGAGTAGCGTGCCGCTCCGCGTCGTATTTGTACCAGCCGGAGCCCGTCTTTTGCCCCAGCCGCCCCATCTCGACCATGCGATCCTCGACGTACGGCTGGCGCGCGCCGGGCTTTTCGAGGTGCCGGTATTCTTTGCGGATTCGATAGGCCACGTCGAGCCCGCCCAGATCGCCAACGGCCAGCGGCCCCATCGCCATGCCCCACTCGGTGAGCGCGCCATCGACCGCCTCGGGCGCCGCGCCCTCCTCCACCAGAAACTGCGCCTCGCGGATGTAGAGCAGAAACATCCGGTTGCCGACGAATCCGCGGCAGTTCCCCACCAGCACGGCGATCTTGCCGATCTTCTTCGCAAGCTGCATGCACGTGGCGATCACTTCCTTGCTGCTTTTCCTGCCGCGCACCAGCTCGAGCAGCCGCATCACGTTCGCCGGACTGAAGAAGTGCGTCCCGATCACCGCCTCGGGCCGCGACGTGGTCGCTGCAATGTCGTCGATATTGAGCGTCGAAGTGTTCGACGCCAGAATCGCGCCTCGCTTGCACACGCGGTCCAGCTCCGCGAACACTTCCTTCTTCAGCGGCATCGTCTCGAACACCGCCTCGATCACCAGGTCCGCGCTCGCGAATTCGCCGTAGCTGAGAGTCGTCTTGATCAGCTTCATCCGCTCGTTCACATACTCCGGCGTGAACCGCCCGCGCTTCACGGACGTTGCGTAGTTCTTCTCGATGGTCGTCATTCCGCGGTCGAGGGCCGCCTGATCCGCGTCCTTCAGCACCACCGGAATTCCGGCGTTGGCGAACACCATGGCGATTCCGCTTCCCATGGTTCCCGCGCCGACGATTGCCACCGAATTCACGGGAATCACCGGCGTCTCTTTCGGGATGTCGGGGATTTTCGCCACTTCGCGCTCGGCGAAAAACGCGTGGATCAGCGCCTTCGATTGGTCCGAGAAGAGGCACATGTCGAAGAGCCGCGCTTCCTCCTCGCAGCCTTTCTCAAACCCCAGCTTCGTCCCCGCCTCGATCGAGTCGATCGCCGCAAGCTGGCAGATCATGCCGCGGTACTTCTTGCGGGCGGCCTCGCGCGCTGCCGCGAGAATCGGCGCGTTCTGCTCGGGCGTGCCGAGTCGATCGTTGCGCTCGCGCGTCTTCGGCGCCGGTTTTCCGGCCACCTGCCGCGCGAACGCGACCGCACCTGCGAGCAAATCTCCTTCAATCAGCTTGTCGATGATTCCCAGCTCGAGTGCTTCCGAGGCCTTGATTGGCTTCCCTACCGTGCACAGCTCGATCGCCTTCGCGACGCCCGCGAGCCGAGGCAGGCGCTGCGTTCCGCCCGCGCCGGGAATAATTCCGAGATTCACTTCCGGCTGGCCGACCTTCGCGTCCGGAGAGGCCACGCGGTAATGGCACGCCTGCGCGACTTCGAGACCTCCGCCGAGCGCGTTCCCGTGAATCGCCACCACCACCGGCTTCGTGCAGTCCTCGATCTTCAAGAGCGTCGGAAGCAGCTTGATCCGCCCGCCTTTGCCGGAGGTCATCTGCACGAACATGTTGATGTCCGCGCCGGCGATGAACGTCTTGCCGCCGCCGATCAGCACCGCGGCCTTCACGCTCGGGTCTTGCTCGATCTCCGCGATGGCCTTTTCGATTCCCTGCGGCACGCCCGGGCTCAGCGCGTTTACCGGCGGATTGTCGATCGTGATGATGGCAACGTCATTGTCCTTGCTCAGTCGAACCAGTTCGCTCATGTGGGTCGCTTTCTCCGGGCGGGATAGTATTGCGTCTGTTCAGTTCCTTGCAATGTCTTTTAGGGCGTCAGACCTTTCGCGTCGTCTCGCCCTGAGCCCGCCGCAGGCGGGAAGGGTTGCGTCTCCGGTTTCGGGAGTCCGATGGAGTCCACCGGAGTCCTGAAATCGGACCCGACGTTTTCTGTCGGGAAGCTCCGACATAACCGACGGCGCGAAGCGCCAACCTACGGTACGTCCGGTGGAAGGGCGGGGCTTAAGCCCCGCCGTAAAATCGACGGCGCGAAGCGCCTTCCATTGCGCTGTCTCTATCGCAGCAAGTAGTCGAGCCGCGATGACGCCCCCAACCTCACAAAATCTGCGCCACGGGCGCGGAGCCCGGTAGATTCGCCACCGAGCTTGATGTCGCCTCGTGGGTCGCGGCTTTTTGCCCTGAGTCCGCCGCGGCGGACGAAGGGCAGCCGCGACATAAAATCGACGGCGCGCACTCCATTCCGGAAGGGCGGGGTTTCAACCCCGCCGTAAAACAATGTCGCGCGAAGCGCGGTCCTATGCGCTGTTTCTCTCGCAGCAAGTAGTCGAGCTCGAGCCGCGACGACCCTCTATCCTCACAGAATCTGCACTACGGGCGCGCCGGCCGTAAGGTTCACCACCGAAAGCCGCGCGGCCACATTGCGTGCCATCGCGTAGGTGCTCTTGCCTCCCGGCCCGTCCTCTCCGAGCGACGCCACCGGCTTCCCCGTGTCGCCTCCGATGCGAATCTGCGGATCGATCTCGATCTCGCCCAGAAACGGCAGCTCGAACATTTTCGCCAGCCGCACGCCTTCGCCGTGGCCGAAGAGATCGATCTTCCCGCCGCAGTGCGGGCACGCGAAATAGCTCATGTTTTCGACGACGCCCAGAATCTCGACGTTCACCTGGCGAAACATTTCCACGGCCTTGCGCACATCCGCCAGCGCGACCACCGACGGCGTCGTCACCAGCACCGCGCCGCTCACGGCGACCGTCTGAATCAGGCTCAGCTGTACGTCTCCCGTGCCGGGCGGCAAATCCACCACCAGATAGTCGAGCTGCCCCCAGCGCACGTTTCTCAGGAATTGCTGCATCACGCTGTGAAGCATCGGCCCGCGCCAGACCAGCGGCTTGTCCCCCGGATTCAACAGCCCCATCGAAATCATCTTCACGCCGTACGCCTGAATCGGGATGATCGTTTTCTCGTCGAGCATTTTCGGCTGCTCGGTCGTCCCGAGCATCACCGGGACATTCGGGCCGTACACGTCCGCGTCGAGCAGGCCCACCGTCGCGCCCATGTTTTTCAGCGCGATCGCCAGGTTCACGGCAACCGTCGTCTTGCCCACACCGCCTTTGCCGCTCGCCACCGCGATCAAATTCTTCACGCCCGGGATCGGCGCCTTGTCCGAAATCTTGCGGCCCTCGGGCACCGACCAATCGAATTTCAGATCGACCGCGCTCACGCCCGGCACCTTCGCCAGCGCCGCGCGCACATCTTTTTCAATCGTCTCGCGCAGCGGGCACGCGGGAGTCGTCAGCGTCACCAGCAGCGACACGTTTCCGCCGCTCACCTGAATGTTCTTCGCCATCCCGAGCGTGACGAGATCCTTGTGCAGCTCCGGATCCATCACGCCGCGCAACGCGTCCATCACCGCCGCTTCCGTGGGTCCGCTAGCCATCCGTTTCCTTTCGATTCACACGCTAAAATCAGCTCGTCGCTAATCCAATTAAGTTAACCATCATAGACTGCTCTCCGACGAGCGGCAACTTTCGAGGCAGGTAGGAGTGGGCCAATACGGTGACGAAGATTTTACCGTTGAACCGACCGAAACGGGTGCGCGCACCACAACATGACTGACGGTATCGCCGCGATCCGAAACCGCTTCATCACTTTAGTTTGATCGGCTCGAATTTCGGCGCCTGAACACCCAGAATTGCCCACGCTTCTTCCGCAGTCCGCACGACGTGCAGGTTTGGACGAGTCTCCTGCCCTTGCAATTCGAACATTCGCGCCATTCCGAAGATCTGAGCGGATGGCGCGATCACGAAGCGGGGCCGTTCCGGATGCGGCATCGCGGGCGGCAATTTCGCCAGCTCGCGAACCGTCTGGGGAGCTACCTCGAAAGAAGTCGCGGCGGAAAAATCGACAATTCCCGCGCGGGGTTGGAGCGATTCGAAATATTTTGCGGCGACCCGGTAATATTCCTTGAGGTTTTCGTCGCCGACCGGTCCCTCGAACCAGCATCGAATGATGCGGTTCGCCGAGTCGAACTCGAAGTGATAGGGCATGTGCGTGCCGTCCCAAGACACGTCGCGCGTGGCCCGATAGTCCCACTAGTTACCGCACATTGCAATCGGCGGGCCGCCCGCGCCGATCACTCACTCATCTCTTCCCGTACGCTACCCCGCATCACCCGGGCTTGCGCAGAGTTTTACTTCGCTTGCGCGGCCTGGCTCATCGCAGTGCTTGCGCCTTGCTTGCAACTGTTCTGCATGCCTCCCGCAATCTGCGCGCAGCGATTGAATGCGTCAACGGCTTCACTGTAGCGGTTCAACTTCTGCAAGTCGTATCCCAGGACAAACAGATCCGTCGCGTCGAGAGTCCCCCCGCCCTGAGTGGCTTGCTGGAGCTCCTTCGCCGAAACCTCGAATTTCCCCTCGCGAAAATAGACAAGCCCGAGCCCGCTGTGCGCCGTCGCCAATTCAGTCGTCTTGTACTGAGCGAATTGCTGATCGCCGATATTCGCCGGCTTCGCCAACGTGTCCATCGTCTCGATCACGTGCTTCTCGTATCTCTCCGCTTTGTCCAGCTTCTGATCCGCATCGGGATCGTCTGCCTTATACACTCGCGGGATCACCCAGCCGGTCATCGCAAGCAGGGTCATGTCGTCCGGGTTGAGTGCGATCCCCTTGTCCACAGTTGCGTAGAAGTTCGGCAGATCCTGCTTTGCGTAGTAGGCCTGAGCAAGCCCAGCGTATACCATTTCGTCGTATATGCTCGATGGGTACTTATTGATGAATTTGTTGCCGAGCTGAATCTTCTTGTCCACGTCTTGCAGGCTGGCGCTTTGAAAGGCCTTAAACGCCGCATCCTCCGCCGGGTCACCCGCGGTGGCGCGCAGGTCTTTCTCAGCCAGCTGCATGGAAGCCTCTGCTGCATCCGCCTGTGTTAGCGTGTTGGACGTCTGCGTGTTCGACGTTCCTTGCGCGCCGGAAACCGCCGGAAAAAATAAACTCGCGGCCATCACTCCCGCCAGAAACCAAACCTTCACACTTGTAGCTGATGATTTCATGGTGCAAGCATCCTCCCCTTTTAAAAGTCCCATCCGCCGTAGCCCTTCCACGCTCCGCCCCAACCAAAAGCCCTCGCAAGGCCGCATTATGCACTTAGACAAGTAATCTTGTCTCGCCGATTTTTCGCAGGGGCGCGGAGCATGCGGCACGATCGGGACGGGGACCGAGTGCCGACCTACTTCTTTCCATACGCGCCCTTGTACCACTCCCAGGTGCGGCGCAAACCTTCTTCGAAGAGGACAAGCGGCTTGTAGCCGAGGACTTTTGCCGCGAGAGAAATATCCGCCTGCGAGTGCAGGATGTCGCCCGTGCGCGGCGGATCGTATTTCGCCTGAATTTTCTTGCCTGTGATCTTCTCGAGCAGCTTCACAACTTCATTGAGAGTGATGCGCACGCCCGTGCCTCCGTTGAACACTTTCCCGGAAGCGCCCTTCGCCTCGCAGGCGCGCAGCGTCTCGTCCACCACGTTGTCGATATAGGTGAAGTCGCGCGACTGCTCGCCATCGCCGTAGATCACGGGCGGCTGCCCCTCAATCACCGCGAGCATGAATCGCGAGAGCACGCCGGAATACTGCGACGTCGGGTCCTGCCGCGGGCCGAAAACATTGAAATACCGCACCGACGCATTCTCGAGTCCGTACACGCGACCGAATACCTGCGCGTAGAGTTCGCCCACGTATTTCGTCACGCCGTAAGGCGAAATCGGCTCGGACGGCATCGTCTCGACTTTCGGCAGCGTTGGAGTCTCGCCGTAAGCCGAGGACGACGCCGCATACACGACCCGCTTCACCTTCGCGTCGCGCGCCGCCACCAGCACGTTGAGCGAGCCGTCGATATTCACGCGATTGGTCTCGAGCGGATCGACCACGGATTTCGGCACCGACGTGCGCGCCGCGAGGTGGATCACGTAGTCCATCCCTTTGCACGCCGACTGCACCGTGGCCAAATCGGTAATGCTGCCCACGCGCAAATCGACTTTCTTGCGGACGCCTGCGAGATTCTCTTCCTTGCCGGTCGAAAGGTCGTCGAGGACGACCACGTCGTGGCCGCGCCGGACGAGCTCGTCCACCATGTTGGAGCCGATGAAGCCGGCACCACCTGTCACCAGGTAGCGCATATCAGAATCCCTCCCCTGCCGGAATCAGGTGCGCGGGCGTAGCCCGATTCCGCAACAATCCTCGCGATGGAAGACCCGCGAAGCGCTGGAAGATTGCTTCGCGCGTTTCGAGCGAGCCGGGCGTTTCAGGTACGCTTCACTATAACCGGCGCGTTACGGCCCGGCAACAACCGGCCGTCCGTTTGTGTTCTGGCCGCAAACTGTGGGAAGCTAAAATACTGAGCGCAGAGCCATGAACGCCATCCGCCCTGAAGTGAAAAAGCGATTCAAAGTAAATCTCGTGTTCGCGGCGTTGCTTGCGGCGCTTCTCGCCGTGTTCACCGCGGCGCATGCCGCGCAGTCCTCCGCGCACCCGCCGTCGAAACCAAAATCCGCGGCGCCTGCCGCAGCGAAAGAATCGCCGATGCCGTTCCGCCCCGGCGAAACGCTCACCTATCGCGTCTCGTGGGCCGCGTTCTCAAGCGCAGCGTCACTGCAACTGAGCGTCCCCGAGCGCCGCGATCTTTTCGGCTGGCAGACCTGGCACTTCCGCGCGCTCGCGCACACGCTCAGCCCCGTCCGCACGCTCTTCGCCGTGGACGATCAATTCGATTCCTACACGGACGCCGCTGCGCTCGAAAGCCGCCAGTACGAAACGCACCTCAACGAGCTGGGCAAAATCTCCGATCAAGTGCTGCATCTCGTTCCGACCGGCCAGACGCCGCGCGCCCCGGGAGCGAGCATCGTGGTGCTGCCGGGGACGCGCGATCCGCTCGGCGCGCTCTACGCGCTGCGCGGGGTCGATTGGCAGCGCACGCCGGAGTATCGCGCGCCCGTGTACGATGGGCACGACATCTACGAGATGCGCGCCGAGCGCGACGGCGTCGCGCAGACCGTAAAGGTCGACGCCGGCAGCTTTTCCGCCTCGCGCATTTCGGTGCGAGTGTTCCAGCACGGCAAGGAAATCTCCGCCATCCACTTCGCGGGCTGGCTCGCGAACGACGCCGCGCGCACGCCCGTCCTCATCCAGGCGGATCTCCCCTTCGGCTCGCTTCGCGCCGAGCTGACTCCTGCGCCAAAATAGTTTTTGGGATTTGATTCGCGGCGAAACGAACTAATCTTCCGGGACAACCCAGTCATCGGGAGGGAAATCGATCTGCCAGAACGACGCGCACGGCTTCACGAACTCGATTCCCGTCTGAACCTTGCCCGCCGACACCGTCCCGAGATGGACGATGCGGCAATCCAGCGTCTTGCGCGTGGATTTGTTGGACACGGTGATCTGCTGGCCCGCAAGCACGCGCGCGCCGAGCGAAATCAGCGCGCCGTGCGCGTTCACGACGAGCGTCCGCGTTTCCTCTTGAAACTCCTGCTCTTCCCTGTCTTTGCCGTTGATCTGGATCGGCACGCTCAGGAGCACGCGCATGCTCCGCCGCCGTCCCGGGTCGAGCAGCAAAGGCTGCTTTTCCTGCGACGGTGCTGTGGGGACACCCATGAGCTTCACCATAGGACTCGGGTACGCCCCCGCCAATAGGACTAAAGTCCTATGCGGGGATTGAGTCAACAAGCCGGTTTCCCCGAGGGATTTTTCAGCAGGCGACGATCTTTTCGCGGCCCTTTTTCACGCGGCGCGTGGCGTTGCGCGAATCCACCACGAGTTTCGAATCGCGCACGATCGCCTCGTAGTCGTACTGGGTGTGATCGGTGGCGATGAGGACGCAATCGTAGCTGCCGAGCGTTTTGGGGCTGAGCTTGACGGACTTCTTGTTCGAGAAATCGTAGTGGCGCATCTTGTGCAGCGCCGGGAAGTACGGATCGTTGTAGTCGAGCTCGGCGCCGCGCCCGGTGAGCAGCTCGAGCAGCTTCAGCGAAGGCGATTCGCGCAGGTCGTCCACGTCTTTCTTATAGGCGACGCCCAGCAGCAGAATCTTCGAGCCTTTGATGCTCTTTTTGCGTTCGTTGAGCGCCGATGCCACGGCGTTCACCACGTGGTACGGCATCTCCGTGTTGATTTCGCCGGCCAGCTCGATAAACCGCGTGACGAAATCGTATTCGCGCGCTTTCCACGACAAGTAGTACGGATCGACTGGAATGCAGTGCCCGCCGAGTCCCGGCCCGGGATAAAACGGCATGAACCCGAACGGCTTCGTCGCCGCGCTGTCGATCACTTCCCAGATGTCGAGCCCCATGCGCAGGCTGAGCTGCTTCAGTTCGTTCACGAGCGCGATGTTCACGCAACGGAAAATATTTTCGAGCAGCTTCACCATCTCGGCCGCGCGCGTGGAGCTGACCGGCACGACTTTTGAAACAATCTGCGCGTACAAACCCGCGGCGGCGCGCCCGCTCTGCGGATTGATACCGCCCACAACCTTCGGAATCTGCGCCAGGCCGTACTGCTTGTTGCCGGGATCTTCGCGCTCTGGCGAGAACGCGAGGTAGAAATCGGTGGCCGGCTCCTTGCCGCTGGTGCCGGGATCGATCGGGCAGCGCAGCCCTCCCTTTTGGAGGATCGGCAGGACCAGTTCTTCGGTGGTGCCGGGATACGTGGTGCTCTCGAGAACGATCAACTGGTTGCGCTGGAGATTCGGCGCAATCGCAATCGCCGTGTTTTCGACGTAGCTGAGGTCCGGCTCGCGCCTCTCGTCGAGCGGAGTCGGCACGCAGATCAGCACCGCGTCCATGCCGCGCAGCTTCGTGAAATCCGAGGTCGCGCAGAGGCGTTTTCCCTGGACGTGCTCGCGAATTTTTTCGGCGGGGATGTGCTGGATGTACGACTGACCGGCGTTGAGCTTATCGACCTTGGTCTGGTCGAGGTCGAACCCGGTGACGATCTGGCCCACGTCTGCAAACCGAAGCGCGAGCGGCAGTCCGACGTAGCCGCACCCGATGATTCCGACGTTGACGCCCTTGCCTGCAAAGAACTCCGGCTTGCGCTCCGCGCTCATCCGTTTATGTCTCCTATGATTGCTCCGCGGCGCGACCGCGCCCCGGCTGCGTTTCGATCCACCCAAACACGCGAACGAAAAGAATAGCAGGAAGGCGAAGGAACGGGAACGCGGCGTGGCTGCGCTGTGCTCAATTTCGCATTTCGAGGAGCGGCAATTTCGACTCTCGAAAAGTGTGACACCCTGAGTGTGCACCGGAGCTTTGTTTTCAACGCTTTACCCTCCGTTTCATGTGGCGACCTGTGTCGACCAGACTGGACGCCGGAGGGAGGGAATTGCGGGTCTGGAGGGCGGTCCCGGACGAGACGATGACGTGGGCCGGCGGCTGGACCCATTCTCCGTCCTCATTGATGTGGGTGAGCATGCGGACGGCGCGAATCACGGAATCAGCCGAAGGATGGATGTTTTCCGCCTCTTCGATGATGTGCCCCAACGCCAGACGAATGTTGCGATCGCGGACAGCGAACAGACCGAATGCGTGGGCGTGCCGGTAAACGGTACGGCGCTCGATCCCCCAGTGTCGGGCAATGGCGCTGACGTTGTGCCAAGTGACGAACTCTTCTTCAATTTCGTCCTGATACTCGCTGCCGCAGATGCCGCATTGGGCTTCATGACGCTCAAGGGGACTCAGGGCCCGCGACTTGCGCACGGCCTTGCGGCGGACACGCTTCTCTTTCTGGGACGGCTTACGGGGCTCGCTCTGTGCGGCAAGGGAGAGCGCAGCTTCTGCGAGTTCAGCTGCGCGGCGCTCCTCGGGCGAGACGTACACGAGTTGGACGTGGACCGGACGATCGGAGTCGCGGGCTGGGGCTGGAGTTTCGTTGGAGGGCTGCTCGGTCGCCTTCGGAAGGGGACCCAAGCCCAACTGCCAGAGAGACACGGCTGGGATATCTGTGTTGCGGGGATTTGTTGGCTGGTCGTTCATGTTCGTCTCCTCAATCGACGCTAGCACGATTGGGAGAGATTTGGCAGGAGGTGGGTGTGTAAAGAATGGGCGAGACGAGCAGGCTGGCAGCCAGGGCAAGCCAGCGCCACATTGCAAATCTGGAATGGCGAAGGTACGGGTCCTATTGACAACGGCGTAGGAATATAGGAATCCTATAGTCGAATACAGGAGTCCTACATAGTGACGACACGAATCGATTCAAAGATCGCACGGGGGAGCGCCGAGCTAGCGATCCTCGCGCTGCTCGCCAAGCAGCCGCTCTACGGCTTCGAGATCGCGAAGCGGATCGAGGAAGACTCGGGAGGCGCGCTGCGGTTCGAGCTCGCGTCGCTCTATCCCATGCTCTACGAACTCGAAAAGCGCGGCTGGCTGAAGGGCCAGTGGGAAGCCAACCGCGCGGGGCGCGATCGGCGCTACTACAGCCTGACGGCGACGGGGCGGAAGAAGCTCGCTCCGCTGCGCCGGGAATGGAAAGTCTTTTTCCAGGCGCTCGACCGCCTCGCGGGGGTGACACGTGCCTGACTGGAAAAAGCTGGTTCACGAGCGAATGAACGGCGGGAACGCGGTGCCCGCGCCGAATGACGAAGTGGTGGCGGAGCTGGCCGGACATCTCGAAGATTGCTGCGAGGCGCTGCGAGCCGAAGGCGTGGGCGAGCAGGAGGCCGTCGAGCGAGCGATCGGGGAAGCGGCGGACTGGCGCGCGCTCGCGCGGAAAATCCGCCGGGCGCAACGCGGCCCCGGCGGGATGAACGAGCGAACGCGGCAGCTGTGGCTGCCGGGGCTCGCGAGCCTGACGGCGGGCAACCTGCTGCTGATGGCGCTCTCCTACGCGAGCCTGCATCCCCGGATGGTGGCGGAGCGAGCGACGACGTGGTTTCCCGGGCTCGCGCTGATGGCGGCGTACATGCCGTGGGTGGCCGCGCAGCCGCTGGTCGGGGCGCTGGGAGCGTGGCTTTCGCACCGCGCCGGAGGCGGGCGCGCGATGCGGCTTTGCGCGGGGCTGTTTCCTTCGATCGTAATGCTCGCGTGCTGGGGTCTATTCATTCCCGCGACGGCGGCGGTCGAGGGGCCCAAGTGGGTGACACAACATCCTGTCTATTTCGTGCTGGGGGCGGTCGCGTGGGTGGCGCCCGCGACGATGGGACTGCTGCTTGGCTCGCTGCCGTTTCTGGGCATTCGCGATTTGCGGAGTGCGGACGCGACGGCGGCGCGCCCGGCGAGAACATGACAAGCCCGGCCGTCGAAGTGCGCGATCTGGGCAAGACGTACCGCACGCTTCGAGGCACGGCGGTGAGCGCGCTCGATGGCGTGTCGCTACGCGTCGAGCCCGGTACGATTTTCGGGCTGATCGGACAGAACGGCGCGGGGAAAACGACGCTCATCAAGATTCTGCTGGGGCTGGGAACGCCTACAGCTGGCGTCGCGCGGCTGCTCGGCAGCTCGCCCCGTGATCCCGCGGCGCGAAGGCGCGTGGGATACCTGCCGGAGCAGATGCGCCTGCCGGACTATTTCCAGGCGAAGAATTTTCTGCGGTACATGGGGCGGCTGAACGGCGTGGATCGCGCGGCGATGGAGCGGCGCATTCCGGCGCTGCTAGAGCGCGTGGGCCTCGGGGACGTGCGAAAACCGGTGAAGGCATATTCGAAGGGAATGCAGCAGCGGCTCGGCCTCGCGCAGGCGCTGGTGAGCGATCCCGAGGTGCTTTTCCTCGACGAGCCGACCGACGGGCTCGATCCGCTGGGGCGCAAGGACGTGAGGGATTTGCTCGTTCAACTGCGCTCCGAGGGCAAAACGATTTTCCTGAACTCGCACCTGCTTTCGGAGGTCGAGCTGGTGTGCGACCGGATCGTGATTTTGAACAAGGGCAAGGTGGCGCGCGCGGCGACGCCGGACGAATTCACGCGCGGGACGGGCGAGTATCTGGTGCGCGTCGCCGTAGCGGACGACGCGGCGCGGGCGGCTGCCGCGGCGGTGGCAGGCGATCGCAAAGCGGAGTGGGAGCAAAACACACTGCGAATCGCTCCGCGCGACCGGGCGCAGCTCAATTCCCTGCTCGACCGGCTGCGCAGTGTGCCTGTGGAGATCGAGGCGGTCGAGCCGGTGAGGCTCTCGCTGGAAGATTTTTTCCTGCAAGTGGTGAGCGGAGAGGAGCCGTAATGTTCGCGACGTACATGAATTCACTGCGCGAGAGCATGAGCCGACGCGTGGCGCTCGTGCTGTTTGGCGTGGCAATTCTGGTGGCAATCGCGTTCAACGCGGTGATGCACGTCCGAACGGCGGGCGACGGGGCGAAGATGATCTTCGTGGGCATGCAACCGCCGATGCCTCCGGCCATCGGGGTGCCGAGCGTGCTCGAATCGGAGCTGCGCGCGACGGGATCCCTGTGGCTGCTGCTGGCGCTTTTCGCGGCGACGCCGCTACTGACGGCGACGCTCGAAAAGGGCTGGCTCGAATTGACGTTTTCGAAAGGGACCGCGCGGTGGAGAATTTTTCTGGGGCGATATCTGGCGAGCCTGACGCTGTATTCCGCGACGTTCGTGCTGGCCACGCTGCCGGTGGCGCTACGGCTGTGGTGGACGACGGGAATCGGGACGTGGCGCATGGGCATGGCGCTGCTGATTCAGACGTTCAGCTTTGCGGCGCTGCTGGCGGTAGCGGCGCTGGTAACGCTGCCGCAGAAGGGTGTGGCGCTTCCGCTGATAGGGTCGGTAGCAATCTGGGTGCTGTCGCCATCGCTCGCGTTGCGACAGGAGACGTTCTACCGGATATTTTCGTCGCATGTCGTGCGCGGCATCGTGGATTGGGCGTACCGGATTCTGCCGAAGTGCTCCGAGCTTGAAGATCTGTGCGTTTCGTACATTCAGCGGGGGACGATCGCGTCGTCGTGGCCCGTGTGGTCGACGGGAGTGTTTACGCTGGCGGTGCTGGGAACAACGCTGTGGGCCCTGGAGCGCAAGTCGTTCTGAGGGAAGGGGCCGCACCGCACCGCCCAAAACGGGAAAGGGGCCCTTCGGCGAGCCCAGTTCGCTCGTCGAATTCAGGCGGGGCGCAAGCGAGCTAATGGGTGACGGTGGTGAAGCGGCCGTTGACGACGGGATCGCGCTCGTTCTGTTCGCAATCCGTTTCCTCGATCATGCGGTTGAAATCGGTGACGCGCGCGTAGGTAATAGTGACGTGAATGGGTTTGGTCAACGCGACCGGATCTTCGGTCGTCGTGTCGATCTGCATCTGATTGTGGTTCACCATGCGGATGCGCTCGACGAAGTGGAGCTGGTCGCTCATGGGCACGAAGAATCCGGAAAGCTCGCCCATGTAGAGCCGTTGCTTCGTCGCAACGGTATCCACGACAAGCGTGCCGCCCTCCCAACGCCCGATGGAGTCGCCCATGAGCGTGGGCCATAGCTCGTCTTTCGGAGGATGCGAGCGACCGTCGGTGTAGATGTGGCGCACGGCACCGACGGTGCTAATGAAAGTGGTTTCCTCGGGCGCCACGAGCCACTCGAACATTCCCGGCGAAGAGGTTGCGGGGAATGGGGGCGCTTGGCAGAGCGGCTGATGGGTGACGGGCGGGTGGGCCGGATCGGCAGCGACGGCCGCTTCGACGGACTTCTTGATCTGCTCGTATTTCGCCTGATACTCGGGAGTGAACGAGGGACGACCGGCTTCCGCATATGCTTTCAACTTGCGCTGGCCTTCGGCACTAAATTGCTGGCCGTCGGACTGTCCGACGAAAGCATCGAGCTCCCAGATGCCGGACCAATCGGGCAGTTTGGCGAACGCCTCGACGCGTTTCTTCGAAGAAGTTTGCGCGTGCGCCGGGCAGAGGCAGCCGGCAAGCAGCGCAACCACGATCGCAGATGCGGCTCGATGCGCCACAATTCGACCGGTGAGGTTCGCGATCATCTTGTTACCGGGGCGGGCCTGCCGAGAACTTTCCCGTCGGGACCGGTGACCGACACCACCAGGCCGCCATGCTGGCCGTCGCGAAGCGGATTGATGACGACGGTGATCTTGTCGCCGGGGTTCAAACTCTCCGGCTTCCACCCCTTACGCATCAGTTCGACCGGGGCACCCATCTCGACGCCCCACTCCACGGGCGCGGCTTCCGGGTTAGCGGGATCCGGCACGAGCACCTGAATCCAGCAGTGCGGATTGGTCCACTGAAATTCCTTCACGGTGCCGACGAGCGTCACCTGTTTGCTCGAGTCGAACATCGCGCGGGAGTGGTGGGCCGACGCCGTGCCCGCCATAAGCGCGGCGGCGATGCCGATCCAGAAAGAGAGAGCAATCTTCGTACGCATCTGTGTGCTAATCCGGAGTTCCCATGGGGAGCCGCGCGTTGGTCCGCGAGCGTAGCCTCTCTGCTTCCGCGTGTCAATCGGGGGCCTGTGGAGCTGCCGCCCGCGGCGAGGCGGACCAAAACGGGAAGCGGAATTCGAGGAGGTCGCCTGAGCCGCCGTCCGCCGAGATGAATGCACAAGATAGCGACGCAGCGAGGCGCCCGCATGGATGCCGGATTGCATGCGAAGGTGCATGCGATTGCTTGCATCGTTACTCGTGCGCATGTTGCTCGCGGTGCTGCTGGCCGGGATGCTCGCGGAGGCGGGGCGGGAGGCGATGGCGAGCTGGTGCGCGCGGAGCGGGTCGCTCGACGCGCTGCGGCGGGCCGAGCGGTGGGACCCGTCGAATCCCGAATGGCCCGCGAGGTACGCGCGCACAGTCGCGGCGGAAGATCCGGACGCCGATCCTCCGGAGGCCACGACGGCGTTTGAGCGCGCTGTGGAGCTTGGTCCGCACCGCGCGGAGAACTGGGCGGCGCTGGGACAGACGCTCGATCTGGCGGGAGACGCGGCCGGCGCGACGCGCGCCTACAAGCGGGCGCTGGAAGATTTTCCGCGGTCGCCCGAAATCAACTGGGAGTACGCGAATTTTCTGATGCGCGAGGGCGACGCGGAGAAGGCCGCGGAGCCGCTGCGCGCGGCCATCGCGGGCGATCCCGCGCTGCGGACGGGCGCTTTCGATCTCGCGTGGCGCGGCGGAATCCCCGGCGAACGAATTCTGGAAATGCTGCCCGCGCGGCAGGACGTGCTCTCCGCGTACCTCGATTACCTGGACGCGACCGGGCGGCTCGACGCGGCGGCGGGCGCGTGGAAGCGGCTGCTCGAGCGACCGGAGCCATTCGACCTGGACGCGGCCGAGCGCTATTTCGACGCGCTGCTCTACGCGCACCGCGTGGAGGAGCTCGAGCCGGTGTGGGCCGCGCTCGCTCGGCACGATCCGGAGCGGGTCCACTGGCAGCCGGGCGGCGCCGAGCGGATCTCGAACGGCGGATTCGAGGAGGATGCGCCGAACGGCGGGTTCGGCTGGCGCTTCGCGCCGGTGGAGGGCGCGGAGGCTGCGATCGACAGCGAGGTGTCGCACGAGGGCGCGCGCTCGCTTGCCGTACACTTCGACGGGATGCGGAATGTGGATTTCGGGCACGTGGTGGAGTACGCGAGGGTGGAGCCGGACACGGCGTACGAGTTCACCGCGTACACGCGATGCGAGGCGATCACGACAGACAGCGGGCCGCGGATTGCGGTGTACGACGCGTACGACCACGCCGCGCTGTGGGTCGAAACCGAAAACCTGACCGGAACCACGAGGTGGGAGCGTGCGGCGCTCGATTTCCGCACCGGTCCGGCGACGCGGCTGATCGTGGTGCAGGTGGTGCGGGCGCCGAGCAAGAAACTCGACAACCAGATCGGCGGAACGATGTGGCTCGACGACGTCAGCCTGACGGCGGCGCGGTGACGAGCGGCGCGGCGGGATCGTCGAGCGACGCGGCGTATCCGATGGCGAGGATGACGGCGAAGACGAGCGCGTTGGCGGGGATGTAGAGGTTGAAGTCCGCCGCGCTGTGCACGAGGAGGGCGACGGAGGCTCCGAGCGAGCCGAGCGCGAGCGAACGCGCGAGGCGCGAGCGGGCGCGCAGAGCCGCGCGAAGCGTGCGGAAGGCGATCCAGAAAAGCGGCGCGAAGAAGAGAGCGGCGCCGGGAATGCCGAGCTCGGCGGCGAATTCGAGATAGTCGTTGTGCGCGTGATCGACGAGGTAGGTGAGCTGCGTCGATTGCACGGCGGTGAACGCGTACCGGAAGCAGCCGAGGCCCGCGCCGGCGAGCGGATGCGCGCGGACGAGCTGGAGCGTGTCCCGCCAGGCCGCGACGCGGCCAACGCCAGCGGCGGCGAGCGGCTCATTTTGCGGGAGCTGCTCGAAACGCTCGACGACCGGCGCGACGCCCACCCACGCGACCGCGGCCACTCCGCCCGCGAGCAACACCAAAATCAGGGCCGAGGGAAGCAGGCTGCGGCGGCCGCCCGCCCAGACGACGGCCCCCATCACGACGAGCGAGACGAACGCGGAAATCATTCCCATGCGGGAGAACGAAAAAACGATGGCGACGAGAAGGATGGTCGCAGCGAAAAGCAGCAGGAGTGATTTGAGGATCGCAGGTTCGTTGAGATTTTCGAGCGCGGCGCGCACGGCGCTGCCGCGGGAACGACGGCGCGCGCTCTGCGAGTGGTAAAACGCGAGGCCGACGGCGAGCGGGAGAATCATTTCGAGCAGGCCGGCGAAGTGGTTGTGACCTTTCATGGACACGCCTCCTCTTTCGATTTTTTCCCGACATTTCTGTGGGCCGATTCAGTTCGAGAGAACAGTCTGCACATGGGACACGGCGCTGGCGCGGGGATGTTGCCGTCCTGCGCCAGCACCTCAATTCTTTCCATCGTCAGATAGCTCAGATTGTTGATTCCCTTGTTCGCAGCAGCTCTCTGATTCCGGATTTGAAACTGTTTCAGAGAGCTTCACCCCTTCCATTGCAAGCGTCTCGCCAATCGCGCGCACGGCACTGTTTCGCGTGCTTCGCGTCTCGCGTTGTCATCTCCTCCGCGCTGCGTTATCCTGCCCCGCAGATGATCGACATTCATTGCCACATACTTCCGGGCCTGGACGACGGGGCGGAGTCCCTTGAAATCGCATGCGCGATGGCGGAAATGGCAATTGCGGATGGGATTACACACGTCATCGGAACGCCGCATGCGAGCCCGGAGTACAAATTCGTTCCCGAATTGGTACGGCAGCGCCGGGATGAAATTCAGGCCCGATTCGAAGGGCGGCTCGTCCTGGCGACCGGGTGCGACTTCCATCTGAGCTTCGAGAACCTACAGGACATCCGCCACGACGCCGCGCGCTTCACGCTCAACCAGAAAAGCTATCTCCTCGTTGAGTTCGCGGACTTCTCCATTCCACCGACGCTCGATCAGGCTCTGCACGAGCTGCAGCTTGCGGGGCTGCACCCGATCGTCACGCATCCCGAGCGCAATCCGCTGATCCGCGCGCAACCGGAGCGCCTGTTCAAATGGCTGCGGCAGGGCTGCTACGTCCAAGTGACGGCGCAATCGCTGCTCGGGCGATTCGGAAGCTCGGCGCAGGAGGCGGCGAAGGAGTGGCTCGAAGAGGGGGCGGTGCATTTTGTGGCGAGCGACGCGCACAACGTGACGTCGCGCCCGCTGCGGCTGAAGGAAGCGTTCGACCTGGTGGCGAAGACGCGGGGCGAGGACGTGGCTCGCGCGCTGCTGGTGGAAAACCCGCTCGCGGCGTTCGAGGGGCGACCGCTTCCGCATGTGCCCGAGCTTGCCGACGAGAGGGATACGGAACACCCCGGGGCGCGGGGGCAGCGCAAGAGGAAGCGCTTCTGGTTTTTCTAGGGAGCCGCGGGGCGCACTGAGGGCGGGCTATTCCTTCTTGGCGGCTTTGAGCGCGGCGTCGATCGCGTCGGCAAGGGCACGCCACGAAAAAGATTCTTCGGCGGGCGCGCCGGGATCCAGAGCCGCGATCTCGCCGACAAGCCATTCCTGCCGCTCGGCTGTGGCCTCCGCCATCAGCGGATCGAGACCAACGTCGCGAAGCGCTCGCGCGGCTTCGCGCATCTCGGCGGCGCGGCGGCGACCGTGTTCGGCGACGCGGCTGATGAGATAGTCCGGAAGCTTCCCCTTCCAACCCATATCCGGGAACGTGGCGGCGAGCGAGGCGAGCACGGCCTCTTCCGCTCCGTGGCGGCGCGCCGCGAAGAGGCATTCGACCGTGAGAGCCTCTAGCCCCTTGATCATGACGCTGCGGCACATCTTGATTGCGGATGGGACGCCGATGCGGTCGCTTGCGGGAGTGGCGTTCATGCCGATCGATCGGAGGAGCGGGGCAAGTTCGGCGGCATGCGGGCCGCCGAGCAGCATCTGGACCTTCAAACGCTGAGGCGGCACCGCCGCCATGACGGCTGCCTCGACGAAGCGGCCCTGCCCGTGCGCGAAGTGGTCGGCCATGGCGCGTTTCGTCGCCGGTGAGACGGAGTTGATGTCGAGAAAGAACCGGCCGGAGCGGAGGAGGCGCGAAGCGTCCTTTGCGACTTCGAGCGCCGAAGACGCGGTGACAGCCGAGATCACGAGGTCCGCATCGCGCACGCAATCGCTCAAAGTCTCTTTCGCGTGGACTTTGGCGTCGCGAGCCTTCGCGAGCATGGCCTCGCGCGATTCTTTCGCATGGAGCAGGATGTCGAAGATGGAGACGTCGATGCCCTGCGCCGCGAAGTCACGCCCGAAGATGCCGCCGACTTCGCCGAAGCCGACGAGCGCAATCCGCTGAATGGGTTCGTGGGCCATCGCGCCTTCCTAAGTGTGATACGTGATGCTGCCGCCGCGTTCGGAGAAGCGCCAACCCTTGGGCGTACGCACGTAGCGATCCTGATAGGTGCCCATCATCTGCTTGCTGGCGGTTTTCCTTCCCTCGCCGGGCGTCTCGGGCTCGGAAGGATCGGCGGTGTAGAGGAGCACGCGGCACGTGCCGACGGCGGTGTCCATCGTCTCCATGCGAACGCGGAAATTGGAGATCAAATGAAACGTGAGACGGTTGCGCGGGCGCGATTCGAAAGAGGCGACGATAGCTTCGACGCCTCGCAAGACCAGTGGCGGATTCGCCGGGCGCGTGAACGTGGCGTCTTCGGCGAAGATTTCGCGCAGACGGGCGTAGTCCTGGCTATCGACGATTTCGGCGTAGTCAGCGGCAAGCGCGTAGCACGCTTGCTCGACGTTTCGCATTTCCGCCTGGCTGAACTCCGTCATGATCGACCTAAATGTACTCCAGGCCCAGCTCTTTGAGTTTCGGCCGCAAATTGTAAATGTCCAGCCCGAGTTCGCCCTTGGCGAGCCGCGCGCGGACCAGATCTTCCTTGTCAATGCGCTGCTTCGATGCGGCGGCGACCTGGGCTGCGGCGGAGCGCTTTACGACGACGACGCCATCGTCATCGGCGACGATCACGTCGCCGGGCTCGATGGTGGCTCCGGCGCAAACGATGGGAACGTTCACCGACCCGAGAGTGGCTTTGACCGTTCCCTGGGAACTGACCGCGCGGCTCCAGACGGGAAACTTCATCTCGGTGAGCGGCCCGACGTCGCGGACGCCCGCCTCGATTACCAGGCCCTTCACGCCATGCGCGCGGAGCGAAGTGGCCAGGAGCTCGCCAAAGTAGCCATCCGTGCAAGGAGAAGTGGGCGCGACGACGAGGATATTGCCCTTCTGGCAGACTTCGACAGCTACGTGAATCATGAGATTGTCGCCGGGAGGCAGCGAGACCGTGACGGCGGCACCGGCGATGGCCGCGCCGGGATAGATCGGGCGCATGTACGAGGCGAGCAGGCCGATGCGGCCCTGTGCTTCGTGCACGGTTGAGACGCCGTACTTTTCGAGCGCGGCGACGGCGTCCTCGGGCGGCTGCTCCACGCGCCGAACAACAACGGATTTGCTCATGACAGCTCCTCGGTGACGTGCGGGAAGACGCGCTGATAGGCTTCACCGTACTTGATTTTCTTGACCACCCTTGCCGTTTTCTTCTTATGGGCCACAAAGGCACCTTTCCTAAGACTCGGCCTCGGATTCTAGGGGGTGCGAAAGCGCGGCGTCAATGGGTGCACAAAGCACAGGGCGCCCGAAACCGCAGATTCCGCGCCTGCCTAAACTCCGCTACGCTTGAATCCAGCGGCTCGCACGCGGATAAACGCGCCGCGCGTTGACCGCATAGATCCGGGCCTTGGCGCCTGGGTTCAGCTTCGAATCGTCAACATAGCGCCGCGTATTGTCGTAATGGTCGTGCGTCTCGTCATTGACCACGGCGGGGAACGCACCGTCGCATTCCGAGCCGAACAGGATGCTGTCGAGCGGCACAGCGTCGAATAACATCTGCATGTTGAGGCCGTTGTATACACAGGTATCGACGAAAACGTTGCCATTGGCGAGGATCTGGTCCGGGCTCGCCCAGCTGTTGTACTTCGCGATCGCCCTCCAACGCCCGATCTGGCACGGCAACGCGCCGCCGCCATGTGGGATCAGAAAGCGCAGGCGCGGAAAATCCCGAAACAGATCCTTCGCGATCATGAGTTGCACGAAACCCGTAATGTCGGCGACCAGATATTGGACCGCCGTATGCGGAAAGTTCTTATTGATCGATTCGCTGCCGTGGAGTACGAGCGGCACGTCCAGTCCCTGCGCCGCCTCGAAGACCGGATAATTGTGCTTTCCGGTGAAGGGCTGGTTTTGCCAGCGGCCGCCGGTGCCGTCGGGATCAAAATTGAACGCTATGAAACCCTCCTTGGTCCAACGCTCGATCTGTTTCGCCACCTGCTCGGATGGACACGAAGGATGTTGTCCGAGCATGCCGACCGGCGCAAAGCGGCCGGGATTCAACTGACAGGCGCGAAGGATAAGGGCGTTGTTGAGATCGGCCCAGATGGCGTTCTGTTCCGCGGTACCTTCATGGGTCGCCATGGCTTTCGCTCGGGGAGAGGCGAACGCGACATCGATGCCGCGCGAATCCATCAAGCTGATTACCTGTTCCAGACTCTTCTTAACGTCGGCATCCGAGACGTCGGGGAGGACATCGGGATTCTTTCCAGAAAGCTGCGCTTGGCGAAAGCCCTCCACTTCCGGGTGACGGGCAAGGCGGACAAAGTGCTGATGAGAATCGATAATCATAATCTTTGATCTCGGGTTGGGATTCTAGAAGGGTGGAACGGCTGCGTCAATGCGCGAACGCGGTGAACAAAATCGATGTCTGAGTACTACCGGTGAGAGTTGCAATCGGTCCAAGGGAGCCAGCCGTCCACCTACAACTTTCAAAAGGAGGGCGTGCGGGGCCCGTGCGTGTTATCGGGGTTTTCGGGCCCCGCACGTTTTGAGGAGTTAGAGGTTTTGACCGCCACGAGCGCAGGCGGATGGAACGCATCCAGAAGCAGGTCCCTCAAAGAGCTGCGTTTGTGAGACGGCGAGGAAGAGACAAGGAAGCCGGTCCCAGCCCTTACCCGGCTCCAGCCGTTCTTCCTCGCCATCGTCGGCGCCATGGTATAGATAGTGCGGTCTGGAGAACTGTCCGGAATTAGACAGTTCTGAAATCAATTCCCAAGGGCGCCTAGCCGGGCAAGATGGCATCGCTTGGTACGGCCAGAGTGTTCACCACTCTCCGAACACCTTCCACCGATTTTGCGGTCTTTTCGGCGAGTAGGCTTTCCGCGAGAGAAGAGACGTTGCCGGTTAAAGTAACGGTTCCCTTGTCAGCATGGATCTGCATGGTCTTCAGCGAGATCGCCTTGGTTGAGTACAATTCAAACTCGACCCGGTGCGCCAGCTTGTCGTCCGCACTCTCCGGATTTGTCTGTGCGTCAGCGGCGACCAGATTGTCGGTTACGCCCTGGACACCGGAGACCTGCCACGCGATTTGCTCGGCGGAGTATTTTTGTGCGACGGTCTGGACCGTACCGCTGAGAGTCACGGTTCGTTTGCTCACGTCCGTCCCTATATGCTGGTCGACGAGTGCATCATTCTGAGAAAGACCCTCGCTCACCATGGTCTTAATCTCCAAGTCGGCGACGCGCTCGCCGAGGCCTTCGGTTTCAGAGTTGCGCGCCGTCGAAGGGTTGATGACCAGATTGTTGTGCAATTCCTTGACGCCGGAGGTATCTTGCACAATCGCGCCGGCCACCGCCTTGATTTGTTCCGATGGAACCTGGCCATCGAGGGTGACAACGCCTTGGGTCGTCTCGACCTTGATCTCGTAGGGGGACACGTGTTTGGACAAGAGCAGCGCCGTTCGCACGCTCGATGTCGTCGCGGCGTCTTGCGTCGAGTCTTTAACGAAATGGAACGCGTTCTGTACCGACGCGTTTTTCGTAATCAGGAAATATCCGGCCACAACAAGAACGACTAGCAGAAGGAGCACAACAACCAGCCCTCCGGAGCCTCTCTGACCATTTCTTGAATTCTTCAAGTTGTTTCTCCTCGGCACCTGTTTGACCTGATCGAGCGCCAAGGTCAACAGAAGCTGATTTCTTTCGCCGAGGTGGATAGTAGGCGTGGAGTGATCAAAAGTCTGTTCACATTAGGACACTTTCGAACTTGGAAAGAGGGCGTAGAAGAAACCCCGAACGGCGTGGTCAACTCCTGATGTGTCGGGTTACTTGACATTTGGCCCACCGGCGCCAGCCTATCAGCACTATATGCGAGCGAACCACGCGGTCATGGCGGCGGTAACATCTTCGGGGCGCTCCATCGGGGACATGTGCCCGGAATTCTCGATGATGACAAGCTCACTGTCTGGGACCAACGCGGCCATTTCGCGATGCCCGGCGAGCGGACTCCACGTGTCTTCGCGGCCGCAGAGCACAAGCGTGGGGCGGCGGACGAATTTGAGGACGGGCGCGGCGTCGGGACGCTCTAGCAGCGCCCTGATTTGCGCGGCGAAGATCTCGGGTGTCTTGCGGCAGATCATTTCGACGATCGAATCGACGAGGGGTTGATCCGTAAGGCGCGCGGGATGGACGATTCCGGGCAACCATGCGAGCGCCATGGCGCGCATGCCTTTCGATTGCGCGAGATCGAGCAGCGTGGATCGCTGCTCCGATTCGCGCTCACCTGCTGCGCCGGTCAGGCGAGGCCGGTATGCGCTGTCGAGGATGGCGAGTCCCACAACGCGTTCCGGCACGCGTCGAATGATTTCGAAGGCCACGCGCGCTCCCATGGAGTGCCCGGCGAGCGCAAATCGCGGCGGCGCGCTTTCGATCGCGACACGCGCCATCTTTTCGAGGGAATCGCTCGATCCGTAGTCGGCAATGCCGACCGTGGTGACGCCGCTGAGCGTGTGCGCCTGATGCTTCCAGATAGCCGCGTCGCATACGAGCCCGGGAAGTAGGAGAAGATGGGGAGGATGGGGCATCGATCAATTCGATGCTGCGCGCGGTGCGGATGATGGCAAGGATGCCGATGATTCGCAGTCGTCAAAAGCGCCCGCCTGAAAGGCGGCCGCTACGAAACCGTCGCCGCCGGGCGAAAGAAGTGGATGGCAGTCATCGCGCCAAGTACGCGAGCCGGGCACGATATATCGTGCCCCTACGAGAAGCAGACGTGCCGCGCTGAAGGCCGCGGCGCTACATTTACACCTTATCCGGGGTGGATGGGCGGCATGGCGCCAAGAAACATTGCCGGGCATCCGCCCTGAACTATTGGCGGACTGTGCCCCTACGAAAACTTCGGCAGGCAAGATAACGAAAATGTTTGAGCCACGTTGCATCATTTCTTGCCGACCACTTCCACGACAGGCGTGCCATACGTGTGGAACGAGTCGATCGTCTTGAGGCCCCAGGCCTGGCCCTTCTTGCGTTCGGCTTCGGTCCAGCGAATCGGCTTCCAATCCGGAGCCAGAATCAAACGCGCTCCGGCATTGGCCACTTCCACGCGGTTGCCGCCGGGCTCGTAGACGTACAAGAAGAAGGTCTGCTGGATGGCGTGCTTGTGCGGCCCGGTCTCGATGTAAACGCCGTTCTCGAGGCAAATGTCCGCGGCGATCAGCACCTCCTCGCGGCTGTTGACCGCGTAAGTGATGTGATGAAAACGCCCGCGGACTCCGGTATGGTCGCGCGAGTAGGCGAAGTCGTAGCTCTTGTTGGTGCAGGTCATCCACATGGCGGCTTCCGTGCCGTCGTCCAGCACGATTTGCTCGGTCAAACGGAAGCCCAGATACTTCTCGAAGAACACGCGGTTGCCTTCGATATCGACGGCCAGTCCGTTCCAATGATCGAGGCGGCGGACGTTGACGCCGCGGGCGGGAAAACGCTGCGCTTGATTCTTCAGGGCCGGGCGCAACTCAGGCGGCGGTTGATACCACTGCGTTTCGTAGTACAGCTCGATCTTGTGGCCGTCCGGATCCTGGCAGACAAACGCAGGACCATGCGCGAGATCGCCATCGTTCCAGCCGATGTCGAATCCCGATCCTTTCAACGCCGCCACGCGCCGCTCGAGCGCCTGCGGGCTCCGAGTGCGATAGGCCACGTGGCCGAGGCCCGCCAATTTCGACGCGGTGAGTTTCAGCGAGTGGCGTTCATAGTCGTCGTAGGCGCGCAGGTAAACCGAGTCGCCTTCGCGGCCGCTTTCCGTCATTCCCATCACGTTGACAAAGAATCGCAGGCTCTCCTCCGGCTTGGGAGTCAGCAATTCCAAATGGCCCAAATGGGCCACATCCATGATCGGTTCAGTTTGCATGCCCACCTCTGCCGGCTGCGAGGAATGCGCTCGCACCGTAGCTGAAAATTTGGTGACGAGAAGAAAATCGAACATAGAACACGGGCCGGAGGATTGTCAACTTGAGGAGGCGGCAGGGGGTAGTGTCCTAATTTGGCTGGCTCTCTCATTGGTTAAGCTCGAAGTGCGGTATTCAACGTGCTGCGAATCCACTCGGAGACGGTTTGTTTTGAGCGTTTCGCTGAGGCTTCGATGGCCTTCAAATCTTCGGCGTTGAACCTCACGGGCACGATGCGGCCTTTCGCTTCACCTTTCGGGAGTTTGGGGCGTCCGATCTTCTTAGGCTTCGCCAAGTCTGAACTCCCGAATGATGGCCGCTCGAACGGCTGCTTGCGGAGAATCCACGGGCGCAACGTGCAGAACAGTGATATGCCGCTTCTTTTGCCCGTTCGCATCGTGCGCCCATGCATAGGCTTTCGAGGCGTTCGGATGCCCGATTAGCTCGAATACTTCCACGATTCCCTCCCACACCGTCTTGCCCTGAAACGTCTCTTTGACGGGCACGCTTTCGATGTGTCTGGATTCGACTCCATGCAGCCGTCGAATCGTATCTCTCAATTCCGCAATCATGCTATCGTTCATCGAAACCCAACAAAATCCGAAATCCCTGACGCAAGGTGCTATTTGCCTCGATTGCACGCTTTTCCTGTTTAACCCTGTCAATTGCCCTTAACAGCCTGACGCTGGCAGGAGCATCGAACTCCGTAGGGGCAGCTTTTGTATTCGGTGGATTCCATACAGAACGACACAGGGAATTTGGGCAAGTCTGCGGCAAATCAATCATCTCATCGGGCGAGTAACTCAGTCGAACCTTGCATTCGTTACACTCAAGGGAGATCGTTCTAATTTCTTCAATGCCTACCATCCATCGACGTTCCGGCGTCATGCTGCCGCCTCGACCAACTCGCCAACTGTCCAGAAATTGCGCTCGATTCCAGCCGCCATCGCGGGAGTGCAGCGCAACGTGATATGCCGCTTTACGAAATTGTAGTAGGCGAAGTGAAGGCCGACCGCTGCCTCAAAATTCTCGCGTTTCTTGCTGAAAGCGTAGGTGAGGCGAGTCAGGCGGCGCATGTGAAGGCGCGTCGTGCCGTTCAGTCTCTCCACGTAGCTCGTTGACGCACGGCGCATGTTCGGACGGCCAGAGAAAGCTCTCTTGTCCATCCCGATCACTTCCGCATCCATCGCTTCGCTCTCGAAAATCTTCACGATTTGCGCGTAATCCACGTTGGAGCCGAAAGACGCTTCGATTGCATCGACATAGGCGCGAAGGCCATCGGTCGAAATCTGGACTCGGTTCGCCATGCGGCTCGCTACGTCCGCTACAAAGGCGTTTGCTGCTACGTGATCGCGTTTCCCAACTTTGAACGTCGGGACTAGCTTCGTATCCGCGTCAATCGCTACCCACGTCCACACGTCGCCGAGTGTCGGGTTATCTTCGGGGCGGACGTGCTTTTCTTTCTTGCCGATAAATCCCCAAATCTCATCGAATTGGAGATGCTCGCAGGAGAGATCGCGCATTTTGTGGTCTAGGAGCGTCTGGCAGCCCTGCCCGACGCGCACGGCCAGTCGCATGATCGTGTCCCGGTGAACTCCCGTCATGCGCTGAATCGCGCGGATGCTGGAACCTTCCGCGAGTGCCCCGATGATCTGGATTTGCTTGTCGATGCTGAGGATGTTTGCCATCTGCGCTCTCCCTATGGCAATAAGTGTATTACAGAAAGCTGGCGTTGTCAAGAGTTTTTGTGTTACAGTATCGCAATCATGCGGCTGATAGTCGTTCTCATTCTCGCGATCTTCGTCTTGCCAGTATACGGGCAGGAAAAAGGCACCAAAACCACTAAACAGACACAAGCCGCCGACGATATTGGCCAGCGACCACCAGCGCCGCCCTTTGTCGTAGTAAATCAGCAAACAACCAATCAGAATGAGGGGAGGGCCAGCAACCACCCGGATAGTTATCTCAAGCGTCTGTTTTCGCCGGAAAATCTTCCCAGCATCGGATTGCTCCTTGCAGGGATCGGCGGAATCTTCGTGGCGATTCATACATTGAAAGCTATCCGGCGACAAACCAATGCCTTGGTGGAGGGCCAGCGTCCTATCATTTTTGCCAAATGCCACGGCGATGCTGCGAAAACTTTCGCGGATCGGGATGCACGAAGAATTGAATTGGCGTTGGAGAACAGGGGCCAACATCGTGCGCGCGATTTGGTCTACGAGACATGGATCGAGATTCTTCCATTCCCCTTCACTGATTTCACGGCAGCCGCCACTCACTTCAAGTGCATAGACCCCATTACGCTGTATCCCGGTGATGTCGGTTTCACGGTGAACGTTCCGATACAGCGACAGGTTACGGATGAAGAATGGGCTGCGATACGGAGCTTGGAACTGCATGTCTGTGTGCGGATTCGAGTTAGCTACAAGGACGCATTCGGACAAACCATTGCAGATTTTGGATACTACGTGACTCCTAGAGGCATGGCCTACCTGCCAAAATACAACAACACAATACAGAGCGATGATCCAAATTAGGACACTACCCGGCAGGGCCTTTTCTTGACAAGGCTTCGCCCGGTGGCTAACATCCGCCGCAGCGCGTTGGAAGGATTGAGCGATATCTCCTGCAACGGCGCAAGGAGGGGGCGGACCATGAACAGGCGCAAATTGTTGTCGCTGCTGGGAATGTCTCCGGCACTGCTGGCTGGTTCTCGCGCCGAAGCCGCGAAGACCAAGAAGGATGAGGCCGCGGCAGGCCCAGCGAAAATTGTGGCGCTGAATCCGAAGGGCAACCCTCCCCCGATCCAGCTCGTTCCGATGGCCAAGCGTCTGCCCTCCCTGGACGGCAAGACAATCTTCCTCGTGTCCGACGGATTTCCGGGCGCGGATCACTTTCTGGACCAGGTGGGAAATTGGTTCAAGAAGAACATGCCCAGCGTCACGACCGTCTACCGGTTGAAGGCGGGGGCGTTCGCGGATGACGATCCCAAGCTAAACGCGGAGATCAAAGCCAAAGGCAATGCCGTCATCATGGCGATCGGCCATTGAAGCACGTGCACGCCAGCGACCGTCGGTCACTGCATAAAGTATGAACAGATGGGCTTCCCGACCGCTCCCATGGTCACCATTGCATTCAAGGACCTGGCACTTTCAAACGCCGCCGGGCGCGGAATGCCACACGAGCGAATCTGCTTCACGCCACATCCGGTGTGGGGCAAGACAGACGCGGAGATGTACGCCTATCTCGAAGGGAACGATCCCGTCAGCGGCAAACCGCTGATGAAGGAAGTGATCGACGCCCTGACCAGCCCGCTCACGGCCGACGAGTCGAAGACGGGAACGAGCACGCCCAGCGTCGGACCGCCTACGTACACGGATACGGCTGACAACCTTCAGCAGTATTACATCGACAACGGATTGACGGACTTCATGCAGATCGTCCTGCCCACCGAGGAACTGGTGCAGGCTATGCTCAAGGGGACGAGTCACAAGCCGGACGAAGTGGTGGGCACGATGGCTCCCGCGAAGGGATCGTATCCGGACTGGTCGTTCACGGTGAGGCAGGTGGCGATCAACGCCGTGATGGCGGGAGCGAAGCCGGAGTATTTTCCGACTATCCTGGCGATCGCTTCGAGCGGGCTGACTTCCCTTTCCAGCTCCACGAACTCGTTCGCGACCGCGGCCATCATCAATGGTCCGATTCGCGACAAGCTCAACATGAATTACGGCATCGGAGCGATGGGACCGTTTTCTCAGCCGAGCGCGGCGATCGGGCGCGCGTGGACGATGCTTTCGAAGAACCTGAGCAATTCCGGAATTCCCGGGCAGACGTATCTGGGCACGCTGGGCAACGGCGTCAACTTCAACAACCTGATCATTCCGGAAAACGAGCAGGCGAGCCCGTGGACTTCCCTGCACGTGCAAAAAGGATTCAAGGCCACCGAAAATGTGGTGAGCCTGTTCGTCGGCTTCAGCATATCGCAGGGACAGGGAGGCATCGGTCTGGGGGTGAGGCCGGTCCCGCTGTATCACGAAGCGATCAGCTACAATATTATTCCGTTCGGTCCGCTATTCGGAGCGCTCATCGTTTGCGATCCGCTGGTGGCGCAGGGATTGGTCGAATTGGGTTACAAGACGAAGGAACAGTTGGCCGACTGGCTCCAGAAGAATACGAAGATCTCCGCGAAGAACGCCCGGACCACTCTCTTTGGAGGTCGCTGGGTTCCGAAAGCCGAGACGCCCGACGACGAGATGGTCCCCTACTACCAACGCCCCGAATCGTACAACTTTGTCGTCGTCGGCGGCCAGACGAATCCGTATCACATGGTGGCGAACATGAGCTATCGTGTGAGCGTTTCGATCGATCAGTGGGTGTAGGGAAGAACCTCTCATCCGAATGCGGCGTAGCGCGGCCATTCTCGTTTTATCGGCGTGGTTGTGTGTCCCCGCGCTAAGCGGCCAGACGTCTCCTGCCGCTCACGCGCAGCCGCTTGGCGTGCCTCTGATATACCTCATCGGGTTTGGGGACCAATACCTCGGCGGTGACGAACTCTACGACGCGAAGATCACGGTGCTGCAAGTGGTGCGCGGCGAAAAAGCGTGGGAAATAGTGAAGGGCGCGAGTTCTTCGAACAAACTGCCCGGCGCGGGCTTCGAATACCTTTTGGCGCGAATTCGGTTTGAATTCTCTGCAAGAACTTCCCCGTCGCACTATCGTTATACAATTGAGGAAGGCCAGTTCACCGCCACCGGCTCCGACGGCAACGAGTATGAGGCTGCGTCTCCCGCGGAACCTCCGAAGCCCAGGCTGAGCGGGACTCTGGCGCCCGGCAGCGCGCTGGAGGGTTGGATCGCTTTCCAGGTGCCGCGAAGCGCCGACAAGCCGCTGATGATTTTTCAGGAGGACGTCGGCAGCGTGATTCATCGCGGCGGAGGCGCGTGGTTCCGGCTGTACGAAGGCTCGGCCGCACGAAGATAGGCGAAGACTTCTTGAAGATTTCCCCGGCACCGCGACGTTCGATGACGAAAACGCCCGCGACAACCAAGGCAAGCCCCAAGCACCGGGTGCGGCCGGTGAAGCTGCGCACGTCGAAGGCGTCGATGCACCGGCGTGAGGACGGCGCGATTATCATCCGCGCGCACGAGGCGCTCGGGGAGTATCCGCGCGTGCTCACCGAGCGCCTGCTCCATTGGGCGCGCGTGGCGCCGGATCGCGCTCTGGCCGCCAAGCGCGGCGCGGACGGCAAGTGGCGCTACCTGACCTACGGGGACGCGCTTAAGAAAGTTCGCAGCCTCGGGCAGGCATTCCTCGACCGCGGCCTCTCGGCGGACCGACCGGTCGCGATACTTTCGGAGAACGATCTCGAGCATCTTTTGCTGATGTTCGCCGGGCAGCACGTCGGAGTTCCCACTTCGTCGATCGCCACGGCCTATTCGCTGGTCTCCACCGATTTCGCGAAGCTGAAGCACGTCATGAAGATCCTGACGCCCGGGATGGTGTACGTCGCGAATGGAGCGCAGTATCGCCGCGCGCTCGAAGCCGTGGTTGATCCCGGGATCGAAGTTGCGTTCGCGGAGGGCGCGATTTCCGGCCGCAAGGCGATTGCATTCGACGATCTCGCGGCCACACCTCCAACATCGGCCGTCGAAGCGGCGCACGCGGCCATCGCTCCGGACAACATCGCGAAGTTTCTCTTCTCCTCCGGCTCGACCGGACTGCCGAAGGCTGTGATCAACACGCACCGCATGATCTGTAGCAACCAGCAGATGATCTTGCAGGGATTTCCATTCATGGGCGACGAGCCTCCGGTGGTGGTTGACTGGATGCCGTGGAACCACACGGCCGGCGGCAATCACAACACCGGAATGACGCTCTACAACGGCGGGACGCTTTACATCGACGACGGCAGGCCGACGGCCGGCGGGATCGCCGCGACGGTCGAAAACCTGCGCGAAATCGCGCCGACCATCTACTTCAACATGCCGCGAGGCTACGACGAACTGCTTGCGCACTTTCGCACCGACGCGCGGCTGCGCGAGAATTTCTTCAGCCGCGTGAAGTTCATGTTCTACGCCGGAGCGGGATTATCGCAGGCGCTGTGGGACGGGTACCGAAAACTGATGGTGGAGGCGTGCGGCGAACGAATCATGATGGCGACGGGCCTGGGCGCCACCGAAACATCACCGATGGCGCTGCAATGCACGTGGGATTCGGAGCATAGCGGAGTTATCGGGATTCCCATGCCGGGCGTGGAGACGAAACTGGTACCCGCGGGGAACAAGCTCGAAATTCGAGTGAAAGGCCCGAATGTAACGCCGGGCTATTGGAAGGAAGCAGAGCTTACAGAAAGGGCGTTCGACGAGGAAGGTTTTTACAAGTTCGGCGACGCGGTTCGGTTCGTCGATCCGGAGGACGTTAACAAGGGACTGTTCTTTGACGGGCGTTTCGCGGAGGATTTCAAGCTGGCCTCCGGGACTTTTGTGAACGTCGGTCCTCTGCGTCTCAAGCTCATCCACTGGTTCGCGCCCCACATGATCGATGTGGTGATCGCCGGGCACGACCGCAATTTTCTGGGGATTCTGATCGTGCCGAATCTCGAGGCGTGCCGCCGGCTGGCGTCAGACTTGCCGGCCGGTGCTGCACCCGCCGAGGTGTTGCGGCACGAGGCCGTCGTGAAGAAATTCACGTCGCTGCTCGAATCTCTTGCCGCGCAGGCGACGGGCAACTCGAATCGCGTCGAGCGAGCCATTTTGCTTGATGAGCCGCCGTCGCTCGACGCCGGAGAAATCACCGACAAGGCGTCTCTCAATCAGCGCGCGATCCTCGAGCGCCGCGCCGCCCTCGTTGAGGAGATGTACGCGCCGCAGCCTACTCCGCGCGTCCTTCGCGTGCGCTAGATTTTCCAGTCGGGGGTGGCGACGTAGGCGCGGGTGATCTCGGCGACGGTCTGCGTGCCGCAATTGCCCATCGCCAGTTTGAGTTCGCCCTGAAGTATTTCGAGCACGCGATCGACCCCGGCCTGGCCAAACGCTCCCAATCCCCACAGGAACGGACGCCCGATCCCCACGGCCTTCGCGCCAAGCGCGAGAGCCTTGAAAGCATCGGTGCCGCGGCGAACGCCGCCATCGACGAACACGGGAATGCGATTGCCGACTTCGGCCACGACTTCCGGCAGCGCCTCGATGGTCGCGCGGCCAGTTTCGGTGGAGCGCCCGCCGTGGTTCGACACGAGAATCCCGTCGATGCCGTGCTCGACGCATAGCCGCGCATCCTCGCGCGTGTCGATGCCCTTGATCATCAGCTTTCCCTTCCAGAATTTGCGGAGGCGATCGACGAAGGCCCAGTCCATGGCTGGGTACGTTGGAGTCACGCCGGTCATGTTGATGCCGTCGAACATCGGATGTTCGCCGACGGACCGGCCGGGCTCACCCTGGTGGCAGGCCGCGCACTGGCGCAAGTCCTTCGGGCGGGTGCGGAGATAGGTCTCGCTATTCCGGCCGGTGTTGACGTCGACGGTGAGAGCGACCACGGGACACCCAGCGGCTTCCACGCGCCGCAGCAAACTTTCGCAGGCGTCCCAGGAACTCGGCGCGTAGAGCTGATACCAAGTCGGGCGGCCGAGGGCCTTATTCACGTCTTCGAGGCCGGTCGAGGTCATCGTGGAGAGCATCTGCATCGTGCCGCGCGCTTGGGCTGCGCGCGCGACGGCCAGTTCTCCTTCGGGGAAGAAAGATCTTTCACCGCCGACGGGGCACAGGAAGATCGGGCTGCTGAACGTGGCGCCGAACAGCTCGACGCGCATATCGACTTTCGTGGCGTCGCGCAGGCGGCGCGGGCGCAACTCGACGTGCTTGAATCCTTCGCGATTGGCGCGGAGCGTGGCGTCGTCGTCGACGCCGCTCGCCATGTAAGCCCAGTGGCCGGGCTGGACCTTTCGGTGAGCGGCCTCCTCGAAATCGAGCGCGTCGAGAGCCTTGGCCGGGTCGGTGATGACGTCGGAATCTTGCTGTGTAGTTTGGGCGAGGGCGCCATCCTGAAGGAAGGCGGCGATTCCGCCGAACGCAGCGACATAAGGGCTCGCTGCGAGAAACTTCAGAAATTCGCGGCGGGCGGTGATGGCGCGGGAGCGGGCCATGACGGTTGCCGAGTGTAACGCTTGTCGGCCGATCTGACCAGCCACGATCACCTCGGGGACCGCGATGCGATTGCGCCGAGCAGGGTGCGGAATTGACCGTGGGTTCGGCTGTGATACACTCCGCGGAAAGTCGGGAAAGGAGACCCTTCTTGAGATACAGAACTTCCGGCGTCCTAGTTCTGCTCGCGATGATGGCCGCGGCGGGATCAGCGTGGGCGCACCACTCTCCCTCGTCGATCTTCGATATGTCGAAGAAGTTCGTGCTGACCGGGACGCTGACCGAAGTGGACTGGGTAAATCCGCATATCGCCGTTTTCATCGCGGCGAAGAACGCCGACGGCACTGTGGAGAATTGGAAGTTCGAGAGCGCGCCACCTTCGTGGCTGAGGCGCGTGGGCGTGAACAGCGGCGACTTCAAGAAAGCGGTCGGGCAGACGGTCACGGTGGAAGGAAACCGCGCGCGCGACGGATCGTTTTACGGCTTTCTTCAGAAGATCACGTTCGCGGACGGAAACTCGTTCGAAATGGTGAATCCGAACGCAGTCGATTCCCACTGACGAAGGAGGGCCAGGAATATGCGACACCGATTTCTTTGCATCTTCGCCGCGACGATCGTGCTGGCCGCCTCCGCAGCGGCTCAACAGAGCGCCAGCGCGCCGGGGCCGGTCACAAAGCCAGCGCACACGATCGACGGGCATCCCGACCTGAGCGGAAACTGGGCTTATTCGATTGCCTTGCCGGGCGGAGCGCTGAAGAAGGTAGAGAACGGCTCGGTTACCTACGCGCAGCTTGATCAGAGCGGGCGCATGCCGGCCAAGACTCCGGTCGAAGGAGCTTTGCCGTACACACCGGCGCCTTCCTACAAGCCGGAGTTCCAGGCGAAGGTGAAATATCTCCTGGACCGTGAAGCGAAGCTCGACAAGGTCTTTTACTGCGGCAAACCCGGCGTGCCCCGCATCAGCTCACCGCGCAAGATCATTCAACTCCCGACGGAAACGATTTTCCTTTACGAGGATGCGTCCGGAGATCCCTATCGGATCATCCCTACCGACGGCCGGCCGCATCGCGCCGATGCGGACCCTTCCTACTACGGAGATTCGATCGGCTACTGGGAGGGAAATACCTTTGTGGTTGACTCGACCAACTTCGTCGAGGATACATGGTTCGGTGAGGGCGGATATTTCCACACGTCGGCAATGCACGTCACCGAACGCTTCTGGAAAGCCGGTGAGAATCTCGCCTATCAGATCACCGTGGACGACCCCAACGTGCTGACCGCACCCTGGACGCAAGCTCCTCGTGTGATCAAGCCATCGACCGTCCCACTCGAGGAGTCATCCGAGTGCGTCGAAGACGATGCGCATCGAATGGACAATCTGGATCATCATCTGCAGCGCTAGGCCAAAGCTTCGAGTGCAGCCGCGCGCCCTTCCGTCTTACTTGAAGGATGGTCGAAGCCTGTCCGTTCTTATCGACCGGATTGCGATTGTTTTCCTCGCAGATAGATTCCATCTGGTCCCAATCCCGGTGACGCGAGAACGTCCTGACGTCAAACTGACCTGCTCAATTCGACAGTAAAGGTTCCTTTGTGCGGTGCCGCTTTACGAACGTTCGCTTCTCACGTCAACGTCCTCCTATTTCCAAGCAATCCATTCGACAGATGCGCCAGCGACATATTACTATTCCGGTCTCTGCTGCGTGGGGAGAGGCGAACACGGGACGATGACCGAAACATTCTGCGACTGGCTTTCCAGAACTCCTTTCAGCATGACGATACAAACTGTCCTGTGGATTATTCCCGCCGTGCAGACGGTTCATATTCTCTCGGTCGCTGTAGTGATGTCTTCCATGGCGATGCTCGATCTACGACTGATAGGCCTGGTGGGCCGGCGCCGGGCGATTTCGGAAATGGTGGGCCGTTTCGTACCGTGGGTGTGGAGGACCTTGGTGGTACTCGCCACCTCGGGCGCTATCTTGATTATTGGGGAGCCGTCTCGCGAACTGCTGAACCCATACTTTCGGGCAAAGATGGTCATGCTCGCAGTCGTGATTTTGATTACGCTTGTGGTTCAGCTCCAAAACAAGCGAAACGCCACGTACTGGGAAACACGAAGGGCCGCAGCCAGAGTGACGGGATTGGCATCCCTGCTGCTGTGGGTTGGAATCGTTACGGCGGGGCGGTGGATTGCGTATTTTTGATTCAGCCGCTTCCGCGGCGCCACCTTTCAGCAGAGGAACTTGATCTCGATGGCTATCCCTGAATTCTGCGCGTGGCTCGAAAACACGGCGGTCGCGTCCAACATTCGCCAATCGACGTGGCTATTCCCCACCATCGAGACGATTCACGTTCTCTTCACGGTGCTGGTGGTCGGCTCAATCACGATGCTCGATCTCCGGCTGCTCAACATTGCGAACCGCGACCGCAGCGTCAGTGAGCTGCACGATGAAGTGCTGCCTTGGACGTGGACAAGTTTCGTTTGCGCGGCGATCGCCGGCTCGCTGCTATTCAGCTCGAACGCCACGAAGTACTATCACAACCTCACGTTCCGAATGAAGATGCTGTCGTTGCTCCTGGTCGGCATAAACGCCGCATTCTTTGAGCTCCGCACATATCGCGGCGTCACCAAATGGGATCAGGGGTCGCGCATTCCGCTGGCCGCGAAGCTCGCCGGCGGCCTGGGACTGGTTCTTTGGATAGCCGTGGTGGCCTTTGGCCGCTGGACTGGCTTCACGAAATGAACGGATCACAACGAGGGCCGGATTCCGGATAACGCACTGATTACCAGCCGGACTTCATTCCATACGGGGCGGTGTTCACCAGCGCTTCGATCCGCATGATCTTGCCGTTCTGAATCTTGAATAGTTCCGCGATCTCCCAAGTCCACGGACCCGTGCGCGTTTGTTTCACGGTTCGCCCGTCGGCGAGTGTGTAGGAGCGCAGCGTGGCATCGTGATCGAAGAAAGTGCTGGCGAACACAAGGCCGCGCTCCTCATCGACAACCAGGAAACGGCGATCGCGGATCAGGGTGTCCGGCTGGAAGTTGCGCGTCTTGATCTGGTCGGCACAACCGAGGCCCAGCACGCTTGTCGACCCTTCCTGGGAATTCTGCGGAGGATTATTGGTGGTTTGAATGCCGGACTCGATGCGATTGCAATCCTTGTCGAAAGGAACGTAGGAGGCGTGGCCCTTCTCGATTGCGTTGAAGTAGCTGTCGGCGATCGCAATCATGTTCGCGCGAGAGCGGCGTTCGGCGGGTGCCAGGGCTTGCGCGAAGATGGGATTGGGTTGAGTGAGATTTTCCGGACGAGCGATGCTCCCTGCCTCTTTCCTTGCGATGACATTCTCGATTTCGGTGATCCGGTGAAGCTCGATCTTCAATCTCACACAAAAGATGACAGGCGCGCCGTTCTCTTGCATCAACCCAATGAACAGGACCTGGCCGTTTTGCGGGTCGTCGGCATAGATCTTGTAAGCGGAAACAGCGCTGGCCGTGCCCCAAAATCCGTCTCCGATCTTCAGTAGCTGGCCGTTCTCGGTGTACTTGACGTCGCGCGCGAGCGATAGAGGCGAAGGATCGTGCGCGACAAGCGCCGCGAGATATTGATCGACCAAGCCGTTGAGGCAAGCGCGATCGCAATCGTAGTTGAAGTTGGGATCGTAGTCGGCGGGCGGCCGCGTGTTCTGCGCCCGCGCCATTTGAGCTGCGAAGGCAGCGACGATCAGAACCGCCGCGATGCGGAGAATTTTTTGACGGATTCGCATGTTATCTCGCGAACTACTTCGAAGCTTTCACCCAGGGACTCGGCATGTAATACGGGACCGTATCGAGAACGGCTTCGATCTGGCGGATTTTGCCGTTCTTGATCTTGAAAAGCTCGAAGATCAGGAACGTGTAGGGACGGTCGAACGGGGGTCCCATTTTATGCTCGGTGCCGTCGACAAGCTTGAAGTCCCTGACATTTCCCGCATGGTCAAAAAATGTTGCCGCGAACACCATCTGTTTCTGCTCGTCCACAACGTAGCGGCGGTCGCGGCAGCGGGTGACGAACACGAGAAGGCCCGTCTTCAACTGCGCCTCGCATCCCATCTTGGCGACCCCATTGCCATTCGGATTGTTGGCCGTTACGGTGCCGTTCTCCATGCGCTGGCAATCGGGATCGAACGAAGTCTTAATCTCGCCGGTGTTCTGCTGGATGGTCGAGAAATAGCCATCGGCCAGCTGAATGAGCTTTGCGCGCGAAACACGCTGGTCGGCGGGTTCAACCTCTGAGAACAGAGGCTTGTCTTTCAGGTTCTCGGGACCCCCCGTCAAATTTCCAGAGCCGGCCGGCCCCGGGCGGTCCGGACGGGCGACGATGACCTCTATTTCGGTGACTTTCTTGCCGACCACTTTCAGGCGCGCCGCGAAACAGGACAGGTGAGAATCTTCGTTTGCGACGCCTAGAAACCCAACCTGGCCTGTTTCGGGATCGTCCGTGTAAACCTTGTACGAGCCCCAACCATCGGACGTTTGCCACAAACCCTCGCCGAGCTTCATCTCGACGTTGTTCTCGGTGTATCTGGCATTTGCCGAAAGCGGCAACTTCGAGGGATCGTGCGCGGCGACGGCGGCCATATATTGATCGACGAAGCCGTTCAAGCAGGCGCCGTCGCAGTCGCCCGCCTTTGCGGCAGGCCGAGCGTTTGCGGACGGACCGGCAATGGCACAGACGATCACGGCCGCGAACAAACTTGCGAGAATTCTCTTTCGACTCATGATTCCCCCCCCGGGACTGTGGATTCGTTTTGCGATAAGGTGCAACGCGCGCAGTTTCAGAAGTGGATCAGGCTTTGGGCAACGCGTAGCTGGGCACCCACCAGCCGTGCACCTGGCTATAGCTGCGGAACGGCAATCTCACCTTCGCGATGGGACCGTCTTCCATGTGCTGCGTGTCCACGACCACGAGGTCGGCGCGTCCGCCCTCGAGCAGCCGGCTCGCGACGCCGACGAGATAGCCATCGCCTTCCGGCGCGTCCTTGCTGCGCGGAACGAAGCAGCATTCCTGCAAGCTCGAATCGTCGCCAATGAAAAACTCCGAAGTCTTGCGCGTGGCGTGGTCGAACTTCGTATAGGAATTGGTCGGGCGGAACATCATGTTGCCAAGCTTCGGATTGAGCGGCTTGGTCGGATCCGACGTGGGCATAAAACCGTAGCGATAGGGAATCGTCTGGTAGCGATCGTCCTGACGCGGCAGCGCGCCCGACTGCGGGTAGAGCTCCTCCATGTTGTAATCGCGCGGAGTCTTGTCCGAAAGATCGACCGAGAGGCGGTGCAGCGTTCCCGTAGCGGACTTCGGATCGAACGGCTCGCCGTGAAGATTGGGGAAAAACGGAAACTGATTCTTGAGGGCCATGTCCATGTCCACGTAAATTTTGTTTCCGTCGGAAAATGCGCCCATGACGTGAGTGGCGCAGCGCTCCGGCCCTTTGAACCAGCGACAGTCCTTGCCGTCGCCGCCACGCTCGAGGACGCCGAACCACGTCGGCAGGGTGGAATCCCAGGCGAAGTGCACCTGGCCCTGCTTCATCCGCTCGACGTTCGTGGCCATCGGGATCACGAGGAACGCGATGTACTTCTGCGAAACGGCGAAGTCGTGCACCATCCCGACGTAGGGAACCTTGATCCACGCCTCCCATGTGATCTTGCCCTTGCCGTTCGCCGAGAAAACATAGATGTCGTCCGTGGCCATTCCCTTGGCTTCGTAGCCGTAGGAAATCATCTCGCCGGTCGCGTTGTCGAACTTCGGATGAGCCGTGTGCGTCAGGCTGTGCAGGCCGCCGCCAAAGGTGTAGTAATCGTCCACGGTGTCGAGCGTCAGAGGATTCATCGCCACTGGAGGACTATCTTCCTTCAACGAGAAAAGCAGCCCATGGTGATAAACGACGTGCGTGTTGGCGGTGCCGCGGCTGACGCCTTTGACGCTGGGATCGTCGGTGAAAGGGTTGCGGTACATGCCGAACAATCTCTTGCGCGCGGCGGCCTGCGCCTTGAAGCGCTGCGTGCGGGGATACCGGCTCTTGAAATCGACGTGGCCATTCTGGATGCGGAACATGCTGACGTGGCCTTCGCCGTCGAAGGGAATGTTGCCGGCCATCGGGGGATACTGCCAGTCGGGGCCCACGCGATAGAAAGCGCCGTCGATGTTGGAGGGAATCTCGCCCTCGACGTCGCAATCGCGGATGTCGCATTCCGTGCGGAACGGACCCGCGCCGCCGAGGCCGGGAGGGTTATTGAAATGGACGGTTTCCGCGCTCGCCGAAGGCGCAAAGGGAGAAAGGTTGCCCGCCACGGCGGTCGTGCCCGCCGCTACCGCGAGCGTGCCCATGAATTTCCGCCGATTCATCGCCGCGCCGTTCGATGACTTCTTCGGTTGCTTTGATTTTTTCCGAATAGGGCCTCCCACATGATTCCCGTGATGGAAAGTTTGTTTCCGGTCTGCCGCGCCAAGCCGCTGACGCCAACGGGCCGCGCGCCCGTGGTAGTGTCCACAGAATGGCCGGACTTTGCAAGCGTTTGACATGTGCGCCACGGGCGTGTTACTTGTCCGCTGAACACGGGACGCGATGTTTGGGCCACGGGACAAAGAATCAGGTCAATTCTTCCACAGCAAGGAGACGCGTCATGAATATGAACCGCAGAAATTTCTTGAAAAGCTCCTCCGCCATGCTGTCCGCCGGAACGCTAACGGCAGCCGCCGCCAAGGCATCCGAGCCAGCGGCCCAGCCCGCCCGAAAGTACAAACTGATCGCGACGGAGGAGGCATTCTCCATCCCGGAGCAGGCGGACGAATTTCGCAAGATCGCGCCGATCGCCTACTCCAATCCGGATCTGGATATGTGGAGGGGTTTCCTGAATCCGGCGCCGAACGCGCCGCCTCTGTTGAGGCGTCTGCTTGACCTCGAGGGTGAGCGCATTCAGATCATGGATGAGGCGGGCGTCGACATGCACCTGCTGTCGCTGACTTCGCCGGGGGTGCAGATGTTCGATCCCGATACGGCGACCAGCATCGCGATCACCGCGAACGACCGGCTGGCCGAGATCGTCAAGAAGCATCCGAAGCGCTTCACGGGTCTGGCGAGCTTCGCTCCACAGGATCCGAAGCGCGCCGCGAAGGAAATCGACCGTGTGATGAATCAGCTCAAGCTGAACGGTCTGATCGTGAACTCGCACACCAACGGCGAATACCTGGACGACCATAAATACTGGCCGATCTTCGAAGCGGCGACTGCATCGAACGCGGCGATCTACATCCATCCGCGAAACATGCCGGACCCGTGCTCGTTCATGACGCGCGGCGACGTGAATCTGGCTGGCGCGATATGGGGCTTCCAGATGGAAACAGGGCTGCACGCGATGAGGCTGATCGTCAGCGGCGTGTTCGATCAGTTTCCAAGTCTAAAGATCGTGCTGGGGCACATGGGCGAAGCGGTACCTTTCTGGCTCTACCGGATCGACTATATGTATAAGGTCTATACGCGCGGGAGCGGGAAGCTCAAGAAGACACCGAGCCAGTACGTGAAGGACAACTTCGTGATCACGACGAGCGGGATGAACGATCACAAAGTGCTGAAGTACTGCAACGACGCACTCGGGCCGGACAATATTGTGTTCGCGATCGACTATCCGTATCAGGAGTCGGTGGAAGCGGCGAATTTCATGAACTCTTCGCCGCTATCTGAAGCGGACAACGAAAAGATCACGCACGGGAACTCGGAGAAGCTATTTCGCATTGCCTCGAGCTGACGGAGACTCAGATAAGTCCCGCCGGGACGCCCGCTTCGGCGGCGCCGCAAAGGCCGAATCCGGGGCCTCGCGTCACCCAGAGCAGGATGGCCAGCTCGTGTTTGGGGTAGCGCTGCATCATCGCTTTCGCGATGTCAACGAAGCGGACGCCCGGCTTCGCGACCTCTTTGTAATCGCGCATCCATTGAATGCTGGCATCGAGTAGCTCGGCCCCGCCCACGGGCCCGTGTCCGGGGAACAGCTTTTCGATCGGCCCGAGCTTGCGAACTTTATCCAGGGCTTCCATCCAGGTGTCGGGATTGTTCACATCCGACATGTAGTGCTGCGCCTGCGCGTAAACCAGATCGCCGGCGATGAACGCTTTTTGCGCGGGCAGATAGAACGCGGTCGCATGCACCGTTTCGACCATGAAAAGGTCGATGAACGTGATGTCGTGGCCCTCCAGCTGAAGGGTGTCGCCCGTCAGAGGTTCGGGAAGCGGCAGCTCTTCGGGGAGCTCGCCGCGATACATCTCCTGCCAGTGAACGACCTTCGCGCGAAATTCGCGCATGCCGTCGATCACTTCTCTCCGGGCATATATCCGGGCGGACGGGAACGCTTTCCGGATGGCGCCCAATCCGAAGTAATGATCCGGGTGGGCATGAGTGATCAGCACGGACGTGAGTTCTCTTCCCGAGGAACGGATCATCTCTACGAGCTTCTGTGCGTCGCTCTGTATCAGGCAGTTATCGACGAGAACGGCTTCGTCCTTCCCTTTGATAAGGACCGCGTTCGACGCGAGGGCGCGCACTTCCGCAGTGAAGAGATCAAATTCGAGTTCTGAGTTGTTTTTCCCCATAACTGAGCCCCCTTCTTTGCACACTAAAATCCTGAACACGCGTGAGCTTGCGGCGCCGCTAATCGAGACCACTAAAACTTATGCGTGAGGACGCGTAGGTTCGAAAACGGAGAGAAGGCTACTGCGGCAAGTCGCCGGATGTAAAGCGCAAAGGGAAGCCGAGGCTGAGCGCTTCAATTAGTCGTGGAGGACGACGCTCAGAAGCGAGCTGTTGACTTGAAGACCACCGTTGTACTTGATGAAGCCCATTTTCTTGAATTTATTCATGAAGAGATTAACCCTGGAGCGCGTCGTCCCGATTGTGTCCGCCAGCGTTTCCTGCGACACCTTGGGAAGAACCCTTTGAGGCTTGTCGTCCTTTCCGTATCGAGCGAGCAACAGAAGAGCTCGAGCCAGCCGTTTCTCAGTAGAATTAAACAGCTGATCGACCAGGTCCGCCTCAACTCGGATGTTCCGCGTAAGCATGTAAGAGATAAAACGGTCAGAGAACTCGTGTTCGGAATGAAGGACGCGAATCATCTCATTCTTGTCTATGACGAGTACCGTAGTCGGCGTAGCCGTCGTCGCCGCCCCGATGCGGATGGGTTGAGCCGCGAGACAACCCTCTCCGAAAAAGTCGCCAGGGCCCAAAACCGCTACGACCGCTTCTTTACCAACCCCGTTGACCACCGATAACTTCACGCGGCCTTGTTGAATGTACATAACGGTCTTGGCGGGATCACCCTGAGCGAAGATGGTCGCCTTTCTTGGAAACTCAACGATCCTTCTTGATACGCCGGCGGAATCGAGAAACAACTGCGCATCGAAAATTGGCTTTTTGTTGAATTTCAGGCGAGTTGGGGCAGAGCCCATGTTGGGAATCCCTGACTATTTTTATCGTAGCACTTCGCGCTGAATATGCAATGCAAATAGGCAGGTGTCCCGAACATGACAGATATCGTCCGGCGCCTCTCGTAGAATGTGTCTCGTGGGGAAGCACCAAACGACCGAAGCTACAACGATCGCCTGAACTTCAGTTCATACGTCCCGCTCCGCCCACGGAAACACAGAGTTTTCGGACTAACGCGCTGAAATGGCCGCAACACCTCGATCGGGCCGAAGTGTTTGCTCACGAAAAGAAGGAGGTAAACAGATCATGCCTTTGCTTCAAATATTGGTTGTCCTAGCCGTAGTGGGCGTTCTGCTCTGGCTGGTCAACAGCTTCATACCGATGCAGGGAACGATCAAGTCCATTTTGAACGCGGTCGTTGTGATTGCGGTGGTCTTGTGGCTTCTCAATATCTTTGGAGTCCTTCATTCGCTGTCCCGGATGCACGTCGGGGCGTAAGCAATTCGGAATGAACCACAGACGGGAGAGCCTGTGGAACGAAAACAGCAACCGCGCCAGGCTCAACGAGCGAGGGGCGCATTGAATCGCTGTAATGGAGGCAACATCATGAAACGAATTGGTCTTATCAGTACGGGACTTCTGCTCCTTCTTCTCGGAGGCTTTGCTCCCACGTACGCACAGCAGGATCAACACGAACAAGACGCCAATGCTCCGAAACAGGAGCAGCAGGCCAAGCCTGAAAAGCAGCAGGAACAGGCCAAGGGCCAGCAGGATCAGCAGCACCAACAACAGCAGCAGGCCAAGTCGCAGCAGGATCAGCAGCACCAACAGCAGCAGGCCAAGTCGCAGCAGGATCAGCAGCACCAACAGCAGCAGCAGGCCAAGTCGCA
>DATNIN010000054.1:0-23471 GCA_035604415.1 Candidatus Acidiferrales bacterium | reverse complement strand
GCTTCGCCGCTGGGAACATATCTACAACACCGTGCGTCCTCACCAGGCGCTCCGCTATCTCACTCCGCTCGAATTCCTCCATCGCTGGAAATCTCAACAAAAGAAAGCCGAGTGTCACTAATCATGTGGACGAGTACAGCGAGGTGACGCCCCGTAGTCGTGCGTGCTAAACTAGTGGTGCGTTTGTTGCTCCAGAAACTCCTTCTTGGGAATACATCGGGGCTGCAAGAGTACGCGTGCGGCCCTTTCTGTTTGGCCGCGGAGCCACCGCAAAAACTTATGACGACGCCGATCCGCAATATCGCCATCATCGCCCATGTGGACCATGGCAAGACGACGCTCGTCGACGCCATGCTGCGCCAGAGCGGAATTTTCCGCGAAAATCAGGAAGTGGTCACGCGCGTGATGGATTCGAACGAGCTCGAGCGCGAGCGCGGCATCACGATTCTAGCGAAGAACACGGCGATCACATATCGCGGCACGAACATCAACATCGTGGACACGCCCGGCCACAGCGATTTCGGCGGCGAGGTCGAGCGCGCGCTGCGCATGGTGGACGGCGTATTGGTGCTGGTGGACGCGAGCGAAGGGCCGCTGCCGCAGACGCGCTACGTCCTGCAAAAGGCGCTGGCCGCGAAGCTGCCGCCCATCATGGTGCTCAACAAGATTGACCGGCCCGACGCGCGGCCGGCGGCCGTCCTCGACGAAATCTACGATCTCTTTATCGATCTCGACGCCACGGAAGACCAGCTCGATTTCCCGGTGATCTATACGAACGCGAAGACCGGAGTGGCGCACCTCAAAATCGGCGATGATTCGACCACGCTCCAGCCGCTCTTCGAGCAGATCGTCACCTCTATTCCTCCGCCGTCCGGCGACCCAGACGGCGTACTGCAAGTCCAGGTGACCAACCTCGATTACAGTGATTTTCTGGGACGCCTGGCGATTGCCCGCGTATTCAACGGGACTCTCAAGCGCGGAACGGAAGTGGCCATCTCGAGGCTCGACGGGACGATTCAGCCAACGAAAATCACGAAGCTTTTTACGTTTCGCGGCCTCGACCGCGACGAAGCCGAACAGGTTTCCGCGGGCGATATCGTGGCCATCGCCGGCGTCGAAGGCATTCAGATCGGCGAGAGCATTACGGATCTCGCGAATCCCGCGCCGCTCGAGCCTCTCCTGATTGATGAACCCACGCTCGCGATGGTCTTTACGATCAATACGTCTCCGTTCGCAGGCCGCGAAGGACAATTCGTCACGTCGCGAGACTTGCGCGCGCGGCTCGAAAAAGAGCTGCTGACGAACGTTTCTCTGCGCGTGGAAGACACGGGAGCTACCGACGCATTCCGCGTCCTCGGCCGCGGCGAATTGCAGCTCGCGATCCTAATCGAGACGATGCGCCGCGAAGGATACGAACTGATGGTCGGCAAACCCGAAATCGTGGTGCGCACCGAGAACGGCCGCCGCCTTGAGCCACTTGAGTTGCTGGTGGTGGATTGCCCGGAATCCTTTATCGGCATCGTGATGGAGTCGCTCGGCAGCCGCCGCGGCGAGATGAAAAAGATGGTGAACCATCATTCGGGGCGGGTGCGAATGGAGTTCAGCATTCCCTCGCGCGGATTGATCGGGCTGCGCAGCCAGTTGCTCACGGATACACGCGGCACCGCGCTGATTCATTCGCTGCTTGAGGGCTGGACCGAATATGCCGGCGACATGGCCATGCGTCTTACCGGAGCACTCGTGTGCGACCGTGCGGGGGTTTCGGTCGCCTACGCGATCTGGGGCATCCAGGAGCGCGGCGAAATGTTCGTCGGGCCAAGCGTGGAAGTTTACGAAGGAATGATCGTCGGCGAGAATTCGCGCGAAGACGACATGAACGTGAATATCACGAAGGAAAAGAAGCAAACGAATATGCGGTCATCGTCCGCCGACGAAGCCATCCGGCTGATCCCGCCGCGCGACATGACGCTCGAAAAGGCCATCGAATTCATCGCCGACGACGAATACGTCGAGGTCACTCCGAAATCGATCCGTCTTCGCAAGAAAGTCCTCGACGCAAAGAAACGCCCCAAGCGCTGGCAGGAAATCCGCGCCAGCGTCGACGCTTCCTCCTAGCTAGATCTCCCCAGGGCTTATGAAAACTAGATTTTGAAGGGGTGGGCGTGCGAGACCCGCGCGTGTAGTAGGGGGTTATTCGGGTCTCGCACGTTTAGAGGATTTCGGTCACGACTCTCTATGGGCACGAGAAACTCCAAACTAAAAGGCTCTAACTTACTGATTGTGCGCGGCATGGCTAGGCGTTCGAACGGCGGGCGAGTAAATTTTGCACGGGCGGGTTTCAATCTGCCTAGCGCGGAACGTCGAAGACGCAGCTGCGAAGGCGCTTGCTTCATCCTTCCGAGACAATCGCCTCGGCCTCGATTTCGACCAGCATCTCCGGGGCGATCAGCCGGCTGACCTCCACCATCGCCGTGGCCGGACGGATCTTTCCGAAGAATTCGCCGTGCGCGCGGCCGATCTTCTCCCAGTCGGCGATCTTCGTCACGAAGATACGCGTGCGGACGACGTCCGCCATGCGCGCCCCCGCTTTCTCGAGCGCCGACTCGATGTTCCGCAGCGCCTGGATCGTCTGCGCGTAGGGATCGCCCATACCGACGATCTTGCCGTCCGGGCCAGTGGCCGTGGTGCCCGAGACGTGGACGTAGGGGCCGACGCGGACCGCCCGCGAGTATCCGATGATCGGCTCCCAGGGGGCCCCGGATGAGATGTTTTGCCGTTCCATTTTTTCCTCCCCACTGTTTCCGTGAATCAAGGATCGAAACGCGCGCGCAGGTCGGGCGGCACAATCGGGCACGAGTCTTGCCGCGTGCCGAAAACCCGGTAGCGAATCCGCGCGATGAAGTCGTAGGCCAGATCACGCGCCGGCCGCGGAACGACGGCGAGTACCCCCGCCGAGATCCTCCAGCTGCCGCCAAGCCGGCGCAAAATATGAAGGAATGCGTCCGAGCGCACGAGAAGCGCGCCTTCCTCAGTAAGCACCACGATGCTGTCGGGCAAGCCCGTGCGCCGGTCCGCCGGAACCTGTGACTGGAATGTGGGGCCTTGCAAGGGAGCAAAGCGAAAAAGCTTCCCCGAGCGGTCGCGCTTCAACACAAACTTCACGGCGCGATGGCACAGAGCGCAATGGCCGTCGTAGAAGAGGAATTCGGGTTTTGGTGGGACCGGCGGCACGCTCAGGAAAGCATAGCACGCCCGGGGAACCGCATCTCGACGCCCGGCGGAGCGACACACGGAAACTGCCGCTGGACAGATTTTCGGGAAGTCTCTAAGCTACTCGAACCAGACGATTTCTCAGGAGCCTCGCTCGCCCATGAAGTGCAACAACATCCTCGATGCCATCGGTCACACTCCCATCATTCGGCTGAACCGCGTCACGAAGGATGTGGCGGCCGAAATCTACGTGAAGGCCGACTATCTCAATCCGGGCGGCTCGATGAAGGACCGCATTGCCATCTGGATGATCGACGAGGCCGAGCGCAAGGGCCTGCTGCGGCCCGGCGGGACGATCGTCGAAGGAACCTCGGGCAACACGGGAGTGGGACTCGCGCTGGTCGCGGCCGTGAGGGGCTATAAGGTCGTTTTCACGATCACCGACAAGCAGTCGCGCGAGAAAATCGATCTGCTCAAAGCGTTCGGCGCGGAGGTGATCGTCTGCCCTACGGCGGTCGAGCCGGAGGATCCGCGCAGCTACTATTCCGTGGCCAAGAAGCTGGCGCGAGAAATCCCCAACGCGTACTACCCAAATCAATACGAAAACCCGGCAAATCCCGAGGCGCACTACCGCACGACCGGCCCCGAAATCTGGAAGGACACCGAGGGAAAGATCACGCATTTCGTGTGCGGCCTTGGCACCGGCGGCACGGCCAGCGGCGTCGGACGATATCTCAAAGAGCAGAACGCGAAGGTGAAGATTATCGGCGTCGACCCGCACGGCTCGCTGTTTTACGAATACTGGAAGACCGGAAACATCGGCAAGGCCCGCACCTACGTGGTGGAAGGAATCGGCGAGGACATTCTGCCGGGAAACATGGATTTCTCGGTGCTGGACGACATCGTGCAGGTGAACGACGAGGAGTGCTTCCTCTGGGCGCGGCGCCTCGCGAAGCGGGAGGGAATCTTCACGGGCGGCTCGGGAGGCGGTTGCATTTCGGCGGCGCTTCGCGTGGCCAAGAATTGCCGGAAAGGCGATCTGATCGTCGCGTTTCTGCCCGACTCCGGCACCCGATATCTCAGCAAAGTTTTCAACGATAGCTGGATGCGCGAGCTGGGATACGCGGACACCGAAGTGTCACTCACCGCCGCGGATGTGATTCGAGTGAAGCGTCAGAATGGCAAGACGCGCGACCTGATCGTTGTGGGCCCAAATCGCACCGTATATCAAGCGCTCCAGACGATGCAGCAGCAGGACATTTCTCAGCTGCCCGTGTTTGAAGACGACCGCTCCGTCGGCACCATCTTCGAGGACCAGATTCTGAATCTCGCGCTGCAAGGGAAGGATCTCCGCAAGCTGATCGTCCGCGAGGTGATGGGCGCGGCGCTTCCGCAGGTGCCATCCAACGCGCCGGTCGAGCGCGTCACTCACCTGCTGAGTCACGAAAGCCCGGCCGTTTTCGTGGAGATGGAAGCGGGCAATCTCGAAGTTCTCACGAAGTTTGACTTGATGGACACGATCGCCGGACTCGTCGGCCAGAAGCGCTGAATCCGCGTATACGACGTCGCCATTACCGCCCGTGAAACTAAGTAACCTGATCGGCCCCCTTAGTATCGTAGTCTTTACTTGACAGCTCTATAGTCGCGTGATATTTGCACCATATCTGAATCAGAGATGGAGTGGGTGGTGGGTTGTGGGTCCGTTTTTCCGGGCGCTTGTTTGGCGCACAGGCGAGCCATTGACTGGCATTTGGAATTCTGGGAATGAGTTTGGGTGGCAAGTGAAATAACTTTACGGGGGTGGGTGATGAATCAATCTACAGCATACAAGTTTGGTTTGTCGTTGGTCGTTTGCCTCGCGGTCGTTTTCCTTGGCGTCTCTCCGGCCCTGGCGCAGACCTCTGGAACAGGCGCGCTGACCGGCACGGTGACCGATCCATCCGGCGGCGTCATCGTCGGAGCGAGCGTCGCGGCGACGAGTAAATCCACTGGCCAGGAGCGCAACACGACGACGGATTCCTCCGGCGTCTACAAGTTCGCGCTGCTGCCGCCGGATATCTACTCGGTGAAGTTTTCCGCCTCCGGGTTCAAGACGTCCGAGGTTCCGTCCATCACGGTGAGCGTCACGGAAACGCCGGTGCTGAATCAAAAACTGGAGGTCGGCGCACAATCCGAGCAAGTAACGGTGGAGGCCACGGCCGAGACCCTCCATACCGAGAACGCCACTGTCGGGACGTTGGTTGGATCGCAAACGGTGAACAGTCTGCCGCTCAGCTCGCGCAACTACACTCAGATCGTGGACCTCTCTCCCGGCGTGGTTGCCAACGTCGCCAATGCCACGGCCTTCGGGAACGGGACGCAGGATGTCAACGTGAACGGTTCCAGCGCCGACCAGAACAACTATCAGATGGACGGTGCATCGGTTACGAACTACGCCAGTGGCGGCGCTGCGCAGTCGGGCAACTATTCTCCGATTGGCATTCCCAATCCGGACTCGATTCAGGAGTTCAAGATTCAAACGTCACAGTACGACGCGTCGTACGGCCGCAATCCGGGCGCAAGCGTCAACGTCGTCACGAAGGGCGGCACGAACAATTTTCACGGCGACGCATGGGAATTCAATCGCAATAACATGTTCAACGGGAACGACTTTTTTAACAAAATAACCGAGAAGAAATTCGGCCAACCCAACAAGCCGCAAACATTCAAGGAGAACCAGTTCGGCGGGACGTTTGGCGGCCCCATCAAGAAGGACAAGGTCTTTTTCTTCGGCTCCTATCAGGGGACGCGGCAGGTCAACGGCGTCGTCCCGCAAGGCTACTCCGCCGGCGTCAACTTACCCGTTCTCAACGACCCTGCCGATCCCGCGGACCCGCGCCACCTGACCGATACGAGCGGTGGTCGGACTCCGCAGCAGAATTACGCGCTGTTCTTGGGGAGCGTGTACGGTGTGGGCGGCGCGGAAAATCAGGGCAGCGGCTTCGGGTTCGGCCCTAAGATCGCTGCAAATGGCTCTAACATCGGCCCGGTGGCTCTGGCGATCCTTCAGGCGCCGGGGCCGAAAGGTGGGCTCAACAAGGGCTTCTTCGTCCCCGGCGCGCCAGCATCGTGCGCGGCGCCATGCTTGAGCAACCTCGAGAATCCCGCCACCGCAAATGAGGACCAATTCCTCGTCAACACGGACTTTGTCATCTCGCAAAAGCACACGTTTTCAGAAAGGTACTTTCACTCCAACGATCCCTGGATTGCGCAGTTCACCTGCTTCGGTACGTGCATGACGGGCCAGCCCGAGACGGAACACTACACCACGGATGAGGCGGTCCTAAAACTGACCTCCGTGTTGACCAACAACTTCGTGAATGAAGTTCGGGGATCCTTCCAGCGGAATCTGACGCAAAATGCCGACGCGTGGAACCTCAATGCCTGCGACGTGGGCATATCCCCAGGCATCGCGAACGGCGTGCCGTGCTCCAGCTTTACACCCCCTGCTGGGACCAATGCGGATGTTCTTAAGCTCCCCGCGTTCGGCATCGCCGGAATTCCATCTGCCGGCTACTACAATGTGGGAGCCTTCGATTTTGGCGGAAATCCGTATTCCGCCAACTTAAACGCCATCAACCAATTCCAGGGCGCTGACCAGATTTCCTGGAACTTTGGGAAGCAAACGATTCGCGCCGGTGTGGAAATCGAGCGCGATCAGTGGAACTTCGTGCAGCCGGCAGGGGCCAGAGGTTTTCTAGTAATACCCACGATGGGCGACTTCCTGTATGGCGGTCCTGGCTCGATCCTAACCACGGTTTTTGCGGACCGTGAGCCGCCGAATGGCGACTATCATTTGCTCCGGATCAACTCCTACTCCAGCTTTCTTCAGGATGACGTCAAGGTCGCCAAACGTCTAACTGTGAATGTCGGCGTGCGCTGGGAATACGACGGGCTGCCCACGGACAACACGGGTTTGTTCACAAACGTATGGCAGGGGCTGGCCAGCCAGGTGAATACGGGCTCCTTCTTCTTGAATAACCCGGGGGGCACTCTGGCGGGGTTCGTAGTGCAGTCCAATTACAAACCCGCGCTATATGGATTCCAGTCGCCGACCGGAGCCACCGGCGTATTCGTCAACAACAACAAGACGCTCACGCCACATGGCTCTCCGTGGGACGTTTTTTCTCCGCGCATCGGTCTTGCCTGGCAGCCGCTCAGCAGCGGCAAGTTTGTGGTGCGCGCTGGCTATGGCTGGTTCCACGACCGGATCTACGGCAACCTGCTCGGCGACGAGTTGATGGGCAACACTCCGTACAATTACCCGTATCCCGCATCTCAAATTGCTGGCCAGAGTCTGTCAAGTCCCTGGCCAATATCCTTCCAAGGTTTGCCAACTGTTACTTGCTCGACCGGGCCACCGAATAACTGCCCTGCTCTCGGCTGGCTGCCGCGCAATTTGAATCCAATCCCGGGCCCTGCCGGCACTCCAGCGTCCGCGATTGGAGCGACTTCAGACTCGCAATACATGAGCGTTCCGCTCGTCCAGCAATACAATCTGGACCTTCAATATGAATTCGCGCACAGTTGGGTGGCTTCGGTCGGGTACGTCGGGTCGCACGGTATTCGGCTATACGATTGGAACCACCAGGCGAACGTGGACTATCTCATAGCGGGGGCTCCGAACACGCCCGCGGGCTTGCCAGGAGAGGTGGCGGCGAGTTCCTTGCCCTTCAACGATCCAGCCAACCCCGGAGCGAAATGGGTCACAGCCAATTTGGGTCCTCAGCGCACGACAGTAAGTTATAACCAACAGCAGCGCGCACCCTACCTTGGCTTCAATCCGGGCGCCGGCTATGTGATCACGGCAACGGATGGGGATCACCTCTACAACAGCTTGCAGGCCGAACTCCGGCATCAATTCGCCCACGGCCTCATGATCGACGCGGGCTACACTTGGAGCAAGCTCATCACGAATATCAATTCCGCGGAGTCATTCACGACGGCAACCGTAGCCCAGGTCGGCAACATTCTTTCGGGCGGCATGAACAGCGGCAATCCAGCATTGAGGCGCCAGCAATACGGGCTGGCCGCATTCAATCGCCCGCAACGGTTTACCGTCGCTTATAGCTACGACCTGCCGTACAAGAATAGGAACGGATTTGCTGGTAAAGCGCTGGGAGGATGGACAATATCCGGAGTGACCACCATGCAGGCCGGCGAGCCTTTCTCCGTCACCGATCCTGCCGGCGGCACGATCTACGGATACACCACAACAGGGGGCACTTCCCGAGCGGAATTGGCGAATCCAGGCGCGTGCAATGCCTTGGGGAACTGCCTATCGACGGTACCATTTGCTACGCCGGGCGGTGTCGAGCAGCGACTCAGTTGCTACATCGCCATCGTGTCGCCGAGGTGCCCCTCAATCACTCCCGCCTTTAGTGCTTCCGGTAGCGAGCCGCTCATTGGAGGTACGCCAAGTTTAGCTGCGGGACCTTACACTGCTGCATGCACTGGAGCGAATCCCGCATTTCTTGGTTGTGGAACGCTCTATGGTAACTCCGGTGTGGGCGTCATGAGGGGGCCCGACCAAGTCAACTTCGATATGGCGTTGGCCAAAACGACGAACATCACTGAAGGTACGCGTCTGGAGTTCCGGGCAGAGTTCTACAATGCCTTCAACCACACTCAGTTCAACTCTCCGCTGAGCACTGCGGTCAACAACCCGAATTTCGGCGTGATCAACAGCACGTCGGTCCCGCCGCGCGTTATCCAGTTTGGCGCGAAGTTCGTCTTCTAGGCGGAAAGCTTAACCAGCCCCGTCCTTTCCGAAAATCGGGAAGGACGGGGCTTTTTTGTTTTATAGCGACCGTTTAGCCGCTCATAAGGCTCAAAATTGCCTTCACCGGGAAGCATTCCGACGCGCCAAATCCCTTCGTACTCGAAGGATTCTCTGATAGCATGGAGATTCGCGTTCTTCTAAAATTCTCCCAGTCTGGAGCACGCAAACATCTCCGATATTCAGGTGCAGCAGGCCATCCGCGACGCCCTGCGCACCCACAAGAAACAGCTTGTCCGCTCCACATATCTGGCCGAAACGCGGGACGCCAGAAGCGCTGAGTCCACGTGCACGATCTCGACAATTACCGCCCGTGAAACCGGTTAACCTGGTTAACCCCCTTAGTATCAAATCTTTTTACTTGACAGCTCTGCGGGGGGTGTGATATTTGCACCATACATAAGTCAGAGGTGGAGTGGGTGGCGAGTTGTGGGTCCGTTATTCCGTGCTCGGCTCAACGCACAGTTGGGCCATTCACCGACCTCTGAAATTGTGGGAACGGGTTTGGGTGGCGACTGAAATAATTTCACGGGGGTGGGTGATGAATCGATCTACAGCATACAAGTTTGTCCTGTCGTTGGTCGTTTGCCTCGCGGTCCTGTTTGTTTGCGTCTCCGTGTCCTTCGGGCAAGCTGAAACTGCCCAGATTTCAGGGACCGCCACGGATACCTCTGGTGGCGCGCTTGTCGATGCCGGCGTCACGGCTACCAACATAGGGACCAGCGCTGCGGTATCGACCAAGACCGACCAACAGGGACGGTACAGGATTTCCCAGTTGGCCGTCGGCACGTACGACGTCCAAGCCACCTTGTCCGGCTTCCAGACCGTGATCAACAAGGGCGTCACTCTGAGCGTCGGCGGCGCGGTTATCGTCGACTTCTCCCTTCCAGTTGGAAAGGTGACGGAGACCGTCAACGTGGAGGCCCAGGTTTCCCGAGTCGAGACGGAGACCTCGGAAGTTTCGACCCTGGTGTCCCCGCAGCAAATGCGCGACCTCCCCTTGAACGGGCGGAATTTCGAGCAGCTTCTTACGCTGTCCCCGGGCGTGTCGGTGGTACCGCCGGCTCTAAACTTCGTCACCGGACGGCTCTACGGCATGCAGGATAACTACTCGGTTTCCGGAATGAGGCCCACGGGGCAGATGTTCTTGCTGGACGGCACCGACATTCGGGACTTCTGGGAGCACGGTACGGGCTCCGGGTACGCGGCTACGTCCCTCGGCGTCGAAGCCATCGCCGAGTTCCAGGTGCTGACCAATACCTATACCGCCCAGTTCGGCGGCAACGGCGCGGTTGTGAACTCCGCCTCGCGGTCCGGAACCAATGACCTGCACGGCGGGGCATACGAGTTCATACGCAATAGCGCCCTGGACGCGCGCGACATTTCCGACCAGTTTGCGGGCTTAAACTCACCGCCTCCCTTCAAGAGAAATCAGTATGGCGGCGCCATCGGTGGACCCATCAAGAAGGACAAGTTGTTCTTTTTCGCCAATTACGAGGCACTCCGGCAAGGCCTTGAATCGACCATTCCCGGCGCTATTCCAATGCCCTACGTCGCTCAGGGAGAGCTGCCCTGCGGCCCTCCTGGGCCAAAGGTGGGCTTTTTTGGGCCCAATATAACGAACTCGTCGTCGGCAACTTGCCTCGCTGACTTTGCCGCGCCGGGGTCTACGTGGGCCCCTGTGTCAGGCTTCAACACGGGTGCAAACCCGATTGAACCTGTTGCTCCCGTTGCTGCCGGCGGCGCCGCAGCAGTGGCCGCACTAACGCGGATGGAGAACATCGCGGCGCTGTACAGTCTCTGTAATGGTTGCCGAGCGATCGGTGGAGGCACGGACTTGGGGGGCTACTATACGATCGCCACCACGCCGAACCTCATCGTAAATGAGGACTACATCCTGGGGCGCGTGGACTACACGCTCTCTTCGAAGGACTCGGTGTTCGGCCGGTACGTGATCGACGACGCGCGCGTGCAAGACAATCCCCGGGACGCGCTGGGTATTTTCCCAGAGAAGGACTTCACGCGGAACCAGTTCGTGACCATCACCGAAAAGCGCGTCATGTCGGCCACCATGGTCAACTCGCTGCGCTTCGGTTACACGCGCAACAATGAAAACTCCCGGGTGCCGCTGGGCCTCACCTCGGCCCAGTGGACGAAAGCCGGCCTGACATCGGATCCACTCGACTTCGTGAGGACTGCGTATAAGACACAGGAGCCGTTCAGCAACCGCGAGGACGGCACGATAGGCCCTAGTTTCCTGAATGGAATTACGCCTATTGGACCGGACCCCAATCGGCCCGATACCCTCATTCAGAGCAAGTTCAGCGGCGGCGACGACGTCGTCTGGACCCATGGATCGCACAGCTTCAAGGTTGGCGGTGTCGTGACACGGGTTGAAACAAATAACATCCAGCCCGCGTACGCGAACGGTAACAACTATTACTTTGTCTTTGGCCTACAGGACTTTCTTCAGGGCATAATCGCTCAAGCGTATGCCGCCCCGCCGAAGTTTGGGAATTCCACCCGGTATTTCCGGGAGATCGACGTCGCGCCGTACATCCAGGATGACTGGAAGGTGACGCGCCGGCTGACCTTGAATTTCGGCATCCGCTACGATTACGCGACCAATCCCAAGGGATGGGGTCCCGGTGGCGTTCCCCTGACTACCTATACGGGCTCATTCCTGCCGCCGATCGGGCCAGTCACGCCGGGGACGTACGTGCCCGGAAATTTTGCAACTCTGTTTCCAGCAGTCACGCACGTCTTCTTGAACAACCCCAACACGGCGAACTGGGGGCCCCGGTTCGGATTTGCCTACGATCCCTTTAGCAATCACAAGACCTCGATCCGGGGAGGTGTCGGCGTCTTCCATGACCCCGTGGCGGCTCGCATCTACGAGTCGGGGTTTATCGCGAACCCCCCCGCTGCCAGCTTTAATTTGGTAGCCAGCTTCGGTTCGGGTCCCTGTGTCCCGGATGCGTTCGCAACTGTCCCCGGATATTGCGGTGTCGCGGCTCCCGCGCCAGGTTCGTTTGCCGGGGTCGATTACCTGGTGCCACACGGCTCGCCCTACGATATGCAGTACAACCTCAACATACAGCGCGAGATTGCGCCGGGCACCGTTTTTTCGATCGGCTATGTCGGTTCATTGGGGCGCCATCTGTGGATGCAGCGCGACATCAATCCTCCGAAGTGCAACTCGTTTCCGAATTGCACAGGCGTGCCGACAGTCGCCAACCCCAATACGGGAGTGGATTTCTCGAACTTTCTGGCAGGAAACCCTGCGTTTCAGCGGATCAATCCAGTGTACGGCGGGCTAGTGACGGAAGCGGCCACCTCATCCTCGAGCTATAGTTCCCTACAGGTCAGCCTCCACCGCCAGTTCGCGCGGAACTTTGCCGGGCAGGTGAACTATACCTGGTCGCACTGTATCGACGATGGTTCCTTTGCCACCAGCCTCGAGACGTTCGCTGCTCTTCTGACGGATTCCTACAATCAGAAATACGACTACGGGAACTGCCTCTTCGACCAACGCCACAATCTGACTTTCAACGGGCTCTATTCCCTGCCGTTCAAAGGGAATAGGCTTGTCGAAGGCTGGCAGCTCTCCACGCTTACGGGAATCCACAGCGGTTTGCCCATCAACATTACGAACAACGCGTTTGGCGGCGATCCCACCAACTTGCAGACGCAGGCGGGATCGAGGCCGAACTATAGCGGCGCAGCCGGGTGCAGCCCCAACCACATCATTGACAAGGCTGTGCCGGGCAGTCCCGGAGTTATCCAGTGGTTCGACCCGACCTGTTATGCACCCCAAACTGGCGGGTATATGGGAAATGTTAAGCGAAACAGTATTCCGGGTCCGGGCTACATCGGTGTTGACTTCTCGGTCATCAAGAACACGAAACTCACGGAGGGCACGACTCTACAGTTCCGGGCCGAGCTCTTCAACGTCATCAATCACTTGAACCTAGGTACGCCGGCCGGCGCCCTAGGTGGGGGCCCCCCCGTTTTCTTCGGTCAAGTTGCCAGCAGCTTGGGCACTCCACGCCAGGTTCAGTTTGCAGTAAAGCTCGACTTCTAGTTCGTCAAGGCGCTGGCCGATGCCATGGAAACATGGCATCGGCCGGTTGCTTTCTGCCTCCTCGAAGCTCTCTACAACCGCCAACACCCGTGCCCCCTGCCATTCAGCGGTAGCACTCGAGTTGTGCTTCAAACAAGCGCCCAAATCGCTTTCTGCTTGGCTGATTCTCTGGTAGCATGAAGCTTCGCGTTCTGCAAAAATCCTCCCAGTCTGGAGCACGCAAACATGGCATTCGTTTGTGAAATCTGCGGCAAGAAGCCGCACTACGGCAATACGATCAGCCACGCCCACAACGTGACGCGGCGCCGCTGGAATCCCAATCTGCGGCGCGTGCGGGCCGTCATCGCCGGCGTGCGGAAGCAGGTGCGCGTCTGCACCGCGTGCATCCGCGTCGGCCGCGTCAAGAAAGCTGCCTGAAGCGCGTCTTTCGTCGGAAGGAGCCTCGTTGAAGCGAAAAGCCCTGATTCTCGCGGCGCTCGCCGCCTGCTCGCTCGCGGCCTCCTGCCGGAAAGGCGTCGCGCCCAGCCCGGACGTCTGGGCCATGGTGAACGGCAAGGAAATCCTCCGTGAGGAAGTCGAGAAGATCTTCCACTCGCGCGTGAACGCCGAAGCGCCCGCGCCTTCGCAGGAAGAGGCGCTCTCCCTTCAACTGAGCATTCTCGACGAACTGATCAACAGCGAGATTCTGCTCGAGCGCGCCAACAAAATGAACCTCGTGGCGAGCGACGCGGAGGTCGAAGACAAGTTCACCGAATCGAAGAGCCCCTATACCGAAGAGGAGTTTCAAAAGAAGCTAAAGGACACCGGGCTCACCGTGGACGACTTGAGGAGCGACATTCGCCGCCAGCTCTCGATTCAGAAGCTGCTGAACCGCGAAGTGGTCGCCAAAATCTCCATCACCGATCAGGACATCTCCGACTTCTACAACAAGAACCGCTCGCAATTCAACGTAACCGAGCCGCAGTACCACATCGCCCAGATCGTGATCACGCCGCGGGCCGACCCCACGGTGCACAACCGCAAGAACGACAAGGCCACCAACGAAGCGGAAGCGGGACGCAAGGCGGCGATGCTCGTGCAAAAGCTCGCTGCGGGCGCCGACTTCACGGAGCTGGCCACGGATTATTCCGAGGACTCCAGCGCATCCACCGGCGGAGATCTCGGCTTCGTCCCGGAATCGGCGCTCAATCAATCCGACCCGGCGCTGAAGAAGGCCGTGCTGTCATTGAAGGTGGGAGAAGTGACTCAGCCGATTCCCTTCAAAGGGGGAGGCTACCGCATCCTGAAGCTTCTCGCGAAGGAAGCCGCCGGGGAGCGCCAGTTCTCCGACATTCAGGTGCAGCAGGCCATCCGCGACGCGCTGCGCACCCGCAAGGAACAGCTTCTCCGCTCCGCGTATCTGGTCGAAGCGCGGGACGAAGCGCGCGTCACGAATTACCTGGCGCGGCAGATTCTGGAATCCGCCGGAAAACTCCCCGAGGTAAAATGAGTATCGGGCCCTGTGCCGCGCCGGCGGCGAGTTCGCTCGCTTGGCAAGCCTCCGGCAAGCGGATATCATCGCCACACTGGATCGCACGGAAATCAAACCTGTGAATCTCTGTGAACAAAATCAGTGGAAGAAGGCCGCGGCGGAAGAAGCCTTGAAGCTGGTCGAGGACGGCATGGTCCTCGGGCTCGGCACCGGTTCAACCGCTGCGTTTTTCGTCAGCGCGCTTGGACGGCGCATCGCGGAAGATGGCCTGCGGATCACCGGCATTCCGACATCGGTGCAGACGGAAACCCAGGCACACAGCCTCAGGCTCCCGCTGACGACGTTCGCCCAGCACGCTCAAATCGATCTCACGATTGACGGCGCCGACGAGGTTGAGCTTGGCACGCTCTACCTGGTCAAGGGACATGGCGGGGCACTGCTGCGCGAGAAGATCGTCGCGGCGGCGAGCAAGCGCATGGTGATCATCGCGGATGAAACGAAGCTGGTCGAGCGGCTCGGCTCGCTGGTATCGGTGCCAATCGAGGTGGTGCGATTCGGCTGGCAAGCCACCGGCAGAAGGCTTACGGAACTCGGCGGAAATCCGTCTCTGCGCCTGGACTCGGACAAGAAGCCTTACGTGACGGACAGCGGGAATTACATCATGGACTGCGCGTTCGGTCCCATCGAGAAACCGAAGGAGATCGCGCACCATCTCGACCACGTCGTTGGCGCGGTCGAGCACGGGCTATTCCTTGGATTCGCACAAGAAGTGATTGTCGGCGGGCGCGAAGGCGTGCAGACGTTCAAGAAGTCCGGCAGCTGAACCCTCAAGAGCGCGAGAGAACGGCTAGGGTGCAGCCCGTGAAGATGAACTGCACCCTCCCCCCGGAACCGATCACCTCAGTCCCGGCCCCTAATTCTTCGCGGCGGCGGCGGCTGTTGCTTGCGGGTACACGGCATCCAGCGCGCCCCACAGCGCCTTCAGCGTGCGCTCGGCGGCGCAGAGCACCGCGAACGCATCGGCGTCCTTCTGGCTCGCGAGCCAGCCCCGCCAGGCAGCGCGGTGGCGCACGTCGGCTTCCTCGTGCACGCCGAAGTAGGCCAGTGCGCGGGGTTCCGTGATGCCGTAGAAGCGTTGAAGCCCGGAAATCTTCTGAGTGGCGATCTCCGGCACCTGCGCTTCGTAGGCGTAGAAAGCAGCCACCGCCTGCGCGAGAGTTCCCTGCGACGCCAGCTCGTCGAACGTATCGAGCAGTGCCGCGATCCCCGGAAGCGGGCGCGCATCCTCGAGCGTGGTGTCGCTCACACCGAGCGATTGCGCGAACTGGCGCCAAAGCATCGGGTGTGGTCCCGCGGGGTCGAGCTCCTCGGCGAGATTGTCCTCCACGAGCGCCGACAACGGGCCGCTGGCCCGAAGCGCGAGCTCCTTCAGATTCTCGGGAAATGCGCGGACGTGTTGATAATACTGCTCCGCATAAAGCTGGAGCGATTCCTTCGAAAGTTTCCCCTCGGTCCACGCCTGATAGAAGGGATGTTTGAGCAAATGGTGTTCTGCAATGAGTGTGTCGAGCGATTCCAGGAGCGTTTTCGACTTCGATTCGGTGCGCTTCATATTCATGTTTCTAGTTTCCCCTTTTCCCCGTGCTAGGATGGCGATGAATAAACCCGCGAGATTTTACTCGAAAATCCCCGCAAAATCCAGCCTGAGGCCACTTTCTTGCCCGTTTCACATTATGCAACTTTCGCGGGCGACCGCCGCACGCCGGGGTCAGTGCAAACCCGACCAGTCATCGGCGAGGAGGATCGAGTTGCTCGGATTCGACGGGTCGTATTTCACGCTGGCGATCTGGCCCGAGGCGACGCGCGTCAGATGTAGGCGCTCTTCGAGGCCGGTAATGTCCTGCGCGGTTTCGTACGTCACTCCGGAAATTGCATACGTGTAATAGAGAAGCCTCTGCGGGACGTAGGAAGAGTCTCCGTCATTGCTCCGGGAGAAGACTCCGTTGGTTCTGGCTTCCGTTTTGGCGGCGGCCGCGCCGCGGGCGTGCTCCACGATTTCGAGCACCTGGCCTTCGACGATGCGCCCGACGCGATTCAGATACGCGCGCCGCTCGCGCTCGATCTCGCTTGCGTCCGCCGGCTTTCGCCGAAGCCAAAAGAATATTCCAGCCACAGCCAGGACGACGAGCCCGGCCACGGGAAGCAGATTGTGCCAATCAGAAAGGAAGTTTCTCAACGACGGTATAGTAACGCAGCCCGGTGATTCTTCAAGACATGTCGTAAATCGTGACGCAGGTCAATTAACCTCGCTTCAAGGTGGCGGGTCAGCTTGCGAGAAGCGACACCATCGTGCGGAGGTGACGCAGGTGACGGCAAACAGCGTGACGTCACGCAGTCCGAGTTCGCGCTTGAGCGCGGGCTTAGCAGGCATGTGCCCGCAGAATACCTTAGCAAGGCGTGAGTGCGAAGCTAGGCGGTATCGCTGAGAACAGCCATTGCGGCATTGCGCCCATTGATGCCGATCACGCTGCCTCCCGGATGCGTGCATGCTCCGCACAAGTAGACGCCCGCCATGGGCGTGCGCGTCGAAAGCCGGCTTGACCACATGTATGGAGGCAGGCACTCACCCTGAAAAATGTGACCGCCGGTGAGTCCGACCTTCCGTTCGATATCCGGGGGGCCAAGCACCTGCGTATCGATGATGGCGCGGTCGATGTTGGAGCAGAAGCGGCCAAGGGAGTTGAGCGCGAGCTGGCGGACTTCGTCCCGCCGCTGATCCCACGTGCCGCGCGAAAACTTGTATGGGACGTACTGCGCAAAGACGCTCATCGTGTGCTGCCCGGCGTTGGCAACGGTCGGATCATGGACACTCTGGAAGTACAGCTCGCACCACAGATGCTGAGGCAATTCGCCGCGGCGCGCGGCGGCAAACGCCGTCTTCCACTCAGCCTTCGTGAGCGGCGTGTTGATTTGTCCGTAGTGGTGCGGCTGATCGGTTCCGGGCCGCGCGGTGAAGTTGGGCAGCTCACGGAGCAGCACGTTAAGCTTCACGGTGCAGCCTTCCATCGGAATCTGCTCCACGCGCTTGCGCCACGCGGGATTAGCCGCAGGGCCCAGTAGCCGCAGCGTCTGCCGTGGGTCGGCATTCGAGATCACGACGGGCGCCGCGATGAACTCACCGCCTTCGAGGAATATGCCTTCGGCAGGCACGATTCGCGCGACAGGGACGCCGGTGGCGACCACCGCTCCCGCGTCCCGCGCGGCATCGCAAAAGTAGAACGAAACCATGCCCATGCCGCCTTTCACGTAGCCCCACATGCCGGGCATTCCACCTAGCCGGCCCGACGAATGATGGAAGCGGATGCTGGCGGTTCCTGCGTCGAATGGGCTGGCGTTGGTCCCAATCACTCCCTGCCCGAGGTACCCAATCTGAAGCCGCTCGTCACGCAAGTAGTATTCAACGAACTCGGCCATCGACCAGTCGAAGAGCACGTGCCTTGCCTGTTCATCTTTCCCGAGCCGCTCTTCAATCTGTTCCCGCGTGGGAGGCTCTCCGATCCATAGATCGCCGTCACCTGCCGGACGCAAGGCATCGCGCAATCGGCGAAGCACGTCACTCATCGCCCGCCAGCCTTCGACGTCCCCCGGAGCGAGGTTGCGAATTTCCGCCTCGCACCGCTCGTCACTGTCCCAGAGCTGAACGCTCGATCCATCGAGGAATGGGACAAACAATCCATTCACCGCAGGGGTCCACTGAAAGCCGCGCTCGGGTAGGTTCAACTCCGAAACAACCAGGGGATGCAGCAGTCCGGCCAAGTACGCGCATGGGGACATGTGAACGCCGGGGAAGGGTTCCTCGATGGTGCAGGCGCCGCCTACTCGCATGCGGCTTTCCAGCACCAGCACGCGGTTTCCCGCACGCGCCAGGTACGCCGCGCAGGCAAGGCCGTTGTGCCCGGCTCCGACTACAACCACATCCCAGCGGCGCGAGGCCAATTCACGGACGGGAGCGGGCAATCCAATTTCGCCGAGGACGGCGACCGTGGGTGAGATCACGGCCGTAGTATCTACTGTGCAGCGCCAAGTTGGGAAGCGGGCAATCCCACCTAATGAACACGATCGCGTGGCGGGCTCCCAGCCTCCATGGCACTACTCGCTTCAGGGGTTTTTCCGCCGGCCACAAGATTAGAAGAGGAGTTTTAGGATGGGTATGAGGCGACCACTTTGTTGCGAAGCGTTCCGATGCCGCCCACGCGGACCTCGACCACATCGCCCGCCGCGAGCGGCCCGACTCCGGAAGGCGTGCCCGTGGTGATCACATCGCCGGGTTCGAGCGTCATCACCTGCGTGACCCAGCGGAACACGAGGTCGATGGGAAAGATCATTTCCTTGACGCGGCCAGATTGCTTCTGCACGCCGTTGACGAACGTCTCGATGGCGGCTTCGGGCGAAGGGCGCTCGGTCTCGAGCACCGGTCCGAACGGGCAGAAGGTGTCGAAGCCCTTGCCGCGGGTGAACTGCACGTCGGCCTTTTGAAGATCGCGCGCGGTTACGTCGTTCAAGCACGTGTAGCCGGCGATGTAGGGCGTCACGTCGTCGTTCGGGCCGAGACGCGCGCAACGGCGGCCGATGATGACTGCGACCTCGCCTTCGTGGTCCACGCGATGCGAACTCGGCGGAAGAACAATCGAATCCTCCGGCGAAATGATGGAGGAGGGCGGCTTCAGGAAAATCAGCGGCTCTTTGGGTGTCGTGCTACCCATCTCGGAGATGTGCTCGTGATAGTTTCGCCCGACGCAGACGATCTTCGTTGGCGCCGATGGCGGCAGAAACTTTACCTCTTCCACCTTCCACTGGCGGCCGGTCTGCTCTCGCGGGCCCCAGAGCTCGCCCGAAATTTCGCGGATCACGCCGCCCTCGAGAATTCCGGCGCGTGAATCCGCGTGAGCTTCGCGCGCCGTCTGGCCCGGATGCTTGGCGGCAAATTCGAGTGGTTGGAAACGGCAGAGTTTCATCGAGTGTGACGGGCAGCTTCGATTGGAGCCTTTCGAACCGGCACGATCGGATGGCGCCGCGCGTGCAAGATCATTCCGGCAACCCACGATCCCACAGCGCATAGTCCATACACGATGGCTCCTTCAACCAGAGCTTCGAAGGGGGTGCGCAAAACCTGAAACAAATTGCGGAAATACGTCCCCGCAAGATCATAGGCCCCCACGAAGAGCACCCATCCTACCATAGCCGCGGCGAACATCTGCACGGGCCGGTCCAAAAACCAGATGACGGGAACCAGCATCAAGAGGACGAAAACAGTGTAGAAGGCGGCGTTCCGCTCGAACGCATAACGCTCGAGCGAGGGGAAGCGATTGGCGACGACAAGCCCGGAAAACATGACGATCACGAGCAGGGCGGCGGTATACACGCCCGTACGCAACGGCCGGCGAGACGATTGCGCTTCGGCTCGTTCGTTGTGTTCGGTCGGCTTTTCGTCTGTATCTGTCATGGTGCCGGCTGGCCTTCGGCCGGCACGCCTCCGGAGACAGCAGCGCTCGGTGTGCTCTCGTTCCCCGAGCGGTCAACGGCAGTGACACTGTAGAAATAACGGCGACCGGGCAAGCTATTCATATCGCGAAAAGCAGGCGTTAGCAAAGACTCGGCGTTCACGCGTGTTCCCAGAACGCCAACCTGCTCACTCCGATAGACGTTGTAACCGGCGATATCGGTTTCAGGGCTGATCGCCCAGGAAAGCTCCAGATGCGCCGCCGCGTCGCCCTGCGCTGGAACCAGCACAACCACCAGACCCTGCGGAGCAGTCGGCGGAAACGTGTCTTTGGCCGCGACCGTGAGCGCATTCGAATCTCCCGATAGCAGCGGGCCGCCCGGCGTCTGCACGACGCTGCGGATCACGTAAACATACGTCTTGCCGAACTCGAAGTTTGAATCGCTGAATGACGCGGAAGCTGCATCCGGCTCACCGATGAGAGCGGGCGAGGATTTCAAATTGGGGCTGGCGCCCGTCGCGGCCGGCTCCCCTTCCGCTCGATAGACGCGGTAACCGGCGATGGGAGGCGCCGCTCCTGCCGGCGATGTCTGCGACGGAGTCCAGGTGAGCACGATGGCCGGGTGCGTGACCTCGGCCTTCAGGTCACCGATGGGATTGGGCAAGGGATAGACGCGCAGAGTGGCGGCGTTCGAATCCGCGGAAGATTTGTTCTCCGAGCCGCGCATCCGCACGGTGTAAGAGGCCATCAGCGCCGCGTTCGGAGCGAAAGCGGTGGCAGGGATCGAATCGGTATAGCGGATGCGGCCCTGCGTGGCATAGCTATCGACCATGGCCGAGGGAATCGTCGCGAGAAGCGTGGATTGCGTTGCGACGAGGCGCGATTCTCCGGAAGCGGGCGGCGCTGCAAAATTCCGGTAGATCTCAACTGTGGGAGGCTGTTCGAGCGGCCGGTGGTCCACCGTTTCCGTCGGCAGGGTGAACGTGAGGACGACGTCGTTTCCGGACTGCGCGGCGGCAAGGTCCGTGACGGCTTCCGAGACGCGCGCCTTTCTCTCGTAGGGATCGCCCGGGGAGGCGCAGCCGCCGAAGACGGCTGAAAGCAGGAGAATGGAAATGAGAAAACAGAAAGTGGGCGAGGCAATCGATATGGTTCCCGGGCGCGTGGCTGGCGCACGCTCCGATTTTCTGGTCTCCATTTTCGAGTTTCGCGCCCTCTACAGGATGTAGCGGCTCAGGTCCTGATCCTTCACGATGTCCGCGAGCTGCTTCTGCACGTAAGCGGCGTCCAACTTGACCGTCTTCTTCTTCATCTCGGGCGCCTCGAACGAAATCTCCTCGAGGACTTTTTCGAGAATGGTGTGCAGCCGCCGCGCGCCGATATTTTCGGTTTGTTCGTTGACCGTGGCGGCGAAGCGGGCAATCGACGCGATGGCATCCTCGCTGAAGGAAAGTTTGAGCCCTTCGGTATCGAGCAGCGCCGTGTACTGCTTGATCAGCGCGTTCTTCGGTTCCGTCAGGATGCGGATGAAGTCGGCCTCCGATAGCGAGCTGAGCTCGACGCGAATCGGGAAGCGGCCTTGCAGTTCCGGGATCAGGTCCGAGGGCTTGGCTGTGTGGAACGCCCCCGCGGCGATAAACAGGATATGGTCCGTGCGGACCATGCCGTAGCGGGTGTTGACTGTCGTGCCCTCGACGATCGGCAGAATGTCGCGCTGCACGCCTTCGCGCGAGACGTCCGGCCCATGGCCGCTCTCGCGCCCGGCAATTTTGTCGATTTCGTCGATGAAGAGAATTCCCATCTGCTCGACGCGGTCCACGGCGATCCGCGTCACCTGATCCATGTCGATCAGCCGGTTCTCCTCCTCCTGGATGAGGTAATCGAACGCCTCGGCCACCGTCATCTTCCGCTTCTTCTTTTGCTGGCCGAACATGCCGGAGAGCATGTCCTTGACGTTGATGTCCATTTCCTCAACGCCCTGGTTCGTGATGATCTCGAACGAAGGCATGGAGCGCTCGCGGACCTCTACCTCCACCAGGCGCTGGTCGAGCTTTCCTTCCCGGAGCTGCACGCGCAGCTTGTCGCGCGTCCGCTGCGCCTGCTCGCGGCGCTGGGCTTCAGTCGCTGCGCCCGCATCCGCAGGCATGGGCGAGGCAGGCAGGAGCAGATCGAGCAGCCGCTCTTCGGCGGATTGCTCGGCGCGCTCCGCCACCTCGTCGAGCTTTTCTTCGCGCACCATATCGACCGCCGTTTCGATCAGGTCGCGCACCATCGATTCGACGTCGCGGCCCACGTAGCCCACTTCGGTGTACTTCGAGGCCTCGACCTTCACGAACGGGCAGCCCGCGAGACGCGCCAGGCGCCGCGCGATTTCCGTCTTGCCCACGCCGGTCGGCCCGATCATCAGAATATTCTTGGGGAGGATTTCCTCGGCCAGTTCGGGCTGGAGCTTCTGGCGCCGGACGCGGTTGCGCAGGGCGATGGCCACGGCCTTCTTCGCCGCGTTCTGGCCTACGATGTACTTGTCGAGCTCGACGACGATTTCCCGCGGCGTCAGCTCGTCGAAAGACGGCAAAGGCTCGGGCTCCGCCGCCTGCTGGTCTCCGGACAGATAGATCACCATGTCTTTCTCCGACTTGCCGCTCATAGTTCTTCGATGCTGAAATTCGCGTTCGTGAAGATACAAATCTCGCTCGCGATGCGCATGGCTTCCTGCGCGATGTCCTTCGCGCTCAACTTGGTGTGCTTGGCGAGCGCCCGGGCCGCCGCCAGCGCGTAAGGCCCGCCCGAGCCGATCGCGCAAATCCCGTCGTCCGGCTCGATCACGTCGCCGTTTCCCGAAAGCAGGAACGTGCCCTTCGCGTCCGCCACGATCAGCAGCGCGTCGAGATGGCGCAGCGAGCGGTCCGTGCGCCATTCCTTGGCCAGCTCCACGGCGCTCCGCGCCAGATTGCCGTGAAACTCCTGTAGTTTGTTTTCGAAGCGGCCGAAGAGCGAAAGCGCGTCGGCCGTGCTCCCCGCAAACCCGGCGACAATTTTGTCATTGTAGAGGCGGCGCGTCTTTTTCGCGCTGTGCTTGATTACGCTTTCGCCGAGCGTCACCTGCCCGTCGGCCGCGAGCACGACTTTGTTGTCCTTGCGCACGCACAGGACCGTCGTGCCATGCATCCGTTGCGATTTCTGCGTCACTCGCATCCGGCCATTATACCCCGGCGGCACGATGTGAACCACAGAGACGCGGACGCAGTGTCTTAGCCCAATAATTCTGTCACCCCTTAACGGCCCAGTGAAAATGTCACCCTATGAACCGGGAGACATTTCGCTTGAGCCAGAAAGAGTTGCAACGAGTGGCTGTGATTTCATCCTGCATCAAGGGAGACCTGGCGT
>DATNIN010000053.1:0-9795 GCA_035604415.1 Candidatus Acidiferrales bacterium | reverse complement strand
ACGCCAGGTCTCCCTTGATGCAGGATGAAATCACAGCCACTCGTTGCAACTCTTTCTGGCTCAAGCGAAATGTCTCCCGGTTCATAGGGTGACATTTTCACTGGGCCGTTAAGGGGTGACAGAATTATTGGGCTAAGACATCCCGCCCAGACTATCTTGTCTCGCGAAAAAGGTTGTGGTAGGATGCCGCTGCGTTTGTTGCTCTTGTGATCCTTTTGACGCCATGATCGAGGCTGTCTGGCAACCGCCCGACGGCCTTTTTTTATGGCGGCAGGTCCCAGCGGGGAACAAATAGCCTTCTAGGCGACTAACCGTCGCTTTATGAATTGATTAGGAGCGGTCGACGTGGCTACCGAACAAGGTACAGTGAAGTGGTTCAATGCAGCAAAGGGTTATGGGTTCATCCAGCGACAGTCCGGGGAAGACGTCTTCGTGCACTTCTCGGCGATCCAGTCCGAGGGGTACAAGTCCCTCAACGAAGGCCAGGCAGTTGAGTTCGAAGTGAAGCAGGGTCCCAAGGGCTTGCAGGCCGAGCACGTCGTGGCCCTCTAAACGAATCCAGCCGTCACGATTTTTCGTCCGATCGTCTAAATTCGAAGGAGGCAACGTGCAGGTCCTGACTGAGGGTCAGACCATCCGCCACGACCAGTACGGTCTCGGCACCGTCACCGAATCGACCGTCGAGCGCACCACGATCGACTTCGACAACCACGGAGTGAAGAAGTTCGTCACTTCGATCTGGAGCGCCGAGCTGGTCGGCGAACCTCCCGCGAACCGGCCCGTGAAGCGCCGCGGCCGACGCAAAACCGCTAAGAAGTAACGACGCGATGAGCGTCGTTATCCTGAGGCCGGCGCATTCAGCCGGCCGAAGGATTTCCTCCGCGTTCCGCATCACGGCTCGACCAGATTACTCCGCACGGCGAAGCGAACGAGTTCGCTGAAGCTCGCGAATTTCATCTTCGTCATGATGTGGTTGCGGTGGCTTTCGATCGTCCGCGTGGAGACGTTGAGCGCAGCCGCCACTTCCTTGTTGCTTTTCCCGTCGGCCAGCAGTTGCACGACTTCGATTTCGCGCGGCGTGAGAGGGGAACCGGCGCCTCCTTCGGCCCCGCCTTCGCCGGCGCCGCCGACGAAATTCTGCGCCATCGTGAGCGCGAGCTGGCTGGTGAAAAACAGCTGATGATGCCGCGCGTTGTCCACGGCCGCGAGCAGCTCGGCATCCGCATCGGATTTCAGCACGTAGCCGATCGCTCCGGCGCGAAGCACTTCGCGCGCAAGCTCGTCCGAAAAGTGCATCGTGAGCACGATCACCTCGGTTTCGGGCGACGCATCCTTCACGGCGCGCGCCGCTTCGAGGCCGTTCATGTCCGGCATGGTGAGGTCTAGAATCACGAGGTCCGGCTTGCTCTTCTTTACGTGCTCCATCGCTTCCAGGCCCGTGGACGCCTCCCCGCACACCTCGATCCCCGGCTGCGATGCCAATAGGGCGCTAACGCCGCGGCGCACGACGGCGTGATCGTCCACCACGAGAACCCGGTAGGGCTTGGGACCTGGCGTTCGAACTTCCGGTGCCCCACTCGCTTTAGGGGCGGCTTGCATGCTTCACCCTCTTTCCGGCTTTCGCCCTTGCTTTCGCTTTCGCGCGGCTCATCTCGTGCATGACTGCGGTGCCATCCGGCTTCTCCACCGCCGCCGGCAGAGTTACTCGGACCGTTGTCCCACGCCCGGGCGCGCTCTCGATCTCGAAAACGCCGTTCAACTGCTTGACGCGCTCGCGTATGCTCGCGATTCCGACGCCAAGCGGCGCGCGCGAGCCCGGGAGCTGATTGGCCGGTGGCAGACCGCACCCTTCGTCCCGCACCTCCGCGCGAATTTCCCCGTTCTTGGCTGCCAGCCGAATCCTCGCTGTCCGGCTGCCCGAATACCGGTGGACGTTCGTCAGCGCTTCCTGCACGATCCGGAACACCGTGGTCTCGATCTCCTGCGAATGGCGCCCGAAATCCTCCGGGACCTCGACGCGGACTTGAATGCCGCTGCGTTTCGCGAATCCATCGGCATACCACCGCAGCGCCGACGCCAGCCCCGCCTCATCCAGCAGGGGAGGGTGCATGAGGTAGGAGACCGTGCGCACTTCCCGGATCGCGCCTTCCGCCAGCTCGATCGCCGAATTCAGCAGCTCGTGCGCCAGATCTCTTTTTCTCGGCAGCTCGCTTCCCAGGCGCCCCAGAGACATTTTCAGCGCGGCCAGGCTCTGCCCCGCGGAGGCGTGCAGCTCCCTCGCCATGTGGCGGCGATCGTCGTCGCGCGCGCGCATCAGCTCCTGCGTAAGCCGCCGCAATTCTTCCTCGGATCGCGTCTGGTCGGTGATGTCCTGCAGGACGCCGACCCAGCGCATGACTTTTCCCTCCGATCGGATTACTGGAACTCCCTGTACGAAGTGAACGCGCACTCCTCCATCGGGATGCAGGTACCTGGATACGTACGAGTAGGGTTCGCCCGAGGCGAGGGCGCGGCTTGAAAGTTCGCGCACCCGGTCGCGGTCCTTCGGATGCATCCTTTCCCAGTAGAAGTCGACGCTCCATTCGTCATCCGGACCGAGGCTGTGCATCTGGCGCAGGTGCTCGGATAGGGTGACCCTGTTGGTGGCGACGTCGAATTCCCAGCTTCCGAAATTCGCGATTTCTTCCGCCTGCGCGAGAAGCGCCTGGCTCGCGCGCAGCTTGTTCTCCGCTTCGCGCCGCTCGGTCACGTCCTGCGCCATTCCTTGAACGCGTGCGCCGCCTCTTGAATCACGGCCGGCGAGCACGGCGCGAGAGTGAAGAATCCGCACGTTGCCGTCGGCCGTCAGAAAACGCAACTCATGGTCGAGTTCCCGACCCGGGGTTAGCGCCACCAGGTCGTGCCGGGCCAGCTCGCGATCATCCGCATGAATCGTCTCGAGGGCTTGCTCGAAAGACATTGGCGCGTCGGTAGGTTCGAGGCCGCGCATCCGGTACAACTGCGCCGACCACGCGATCATTTGTGTGTCGACGTCGAACTGCCAGCTTCCCACGTTCGCAAGCTCTTCGGCTTGCGTCAGGAAAGCCTGGCTTTCGCGAAGCCCATTCTCCGCCTCGGCCCGCTCCGTGACGTCTTGTGACATCCCGCGGATCCTCACGAGCCTCCCCGCGGCATCCCTTACCGCTACGGCGCGGGAGTGAAACGTGCGCACGGTGCCGTCGGCGACGATGAATCGCAGCTGGTTCTCGAAGCTCTGTGCACCGGCGCTCAGCGATTCGATCGCGCGGGTCGCCCGTTCGCGATCCTCCGGATGAATCATTTGAAGATCGCGATCGTGCGCGATGGACACGTCTTCAGGATTGAGACCTAGCATCCGGTAGAAGTGTGACGAGCAAATCAATTTCTGCTTATCGACGTCGAGCTCCCAGCTTCCCACGTTCGCAAGCTGTTCGGCCTGCGCGAGCAGAGATTCACTTTCCCGCAGCCTTCTTTCGGCTTCCTTGCGCTCCGTGATGTCCTGGGACACTCCCACCAGACGGACCACGCGGCCCGCTGCGTCCATGACGGGCTTCGCCCGCGTATGAAACGTCCGGACTCGTCCTCCCGGCAAAAGGAATCGGGTTTCGTGCTCGAAGGGGCGCCTCTCTGCGATTCGTTCCTGGCAGTTCCGCTGGGATCGCTCGCGGTCGTCCGGATGAACGAACTGCCAGAAGGTCTCTGCGTCCACCGCCTCGCCGTTTCCGCCCAGTCCGAACCGCCTCCCAAGCTGGGCCGACCACGTGACTTTCATGTTCACGAGGTCGTAGTCCCAGCTGCCTAGCTCGGCGAGTTCCTCCGCCTGTGCGAGCAAGGCTTCGCTCTGTTTCAGCTTCTCCAAATCCCGCACTTGCTGCGTGACGTCGCGCGCGACGATTCGCACCGCCTTCGGCCCGCCGGCCGTGTGAACGACCGGGATCACGGACAGCGAAAACGTATGCTTTTCGCCATCGAGCTCGGCCGGGTACTGGCTCTCCTTCACGCCGCCTGACTCGATCGCCAGCTTGATCAGCTCCGCCATCCACTCAAACGTCTCGGCGCTCGTCACCCCCCTAAGAGAGTGGCCAAGTAACCGGGTTTCCAGTTCAGTCAATTGGGCCCGATTAGAGCTCCAGAGCTCCCGAATGATCCCTTCCGAGTCCAGGGTCAGGAGAAACTCGCGAAGCGTCGTGAACAGGCCTGCGAGCGATTGGGCGGACGGATGGCGCTCAGCGGCTGGATTTTGGCGCCGCGGGGGGCCTTCAGGAAGTGCGGTTTCCACGGCGTTTTCTGCGCTGCGTTCCATGAAACCACCCGCACGCGCCGCTACGTTCCCGGCGAATTCTTTCCAATCAAAGTTCATGTGCGTTTCGAACGCGGCGCGCAGTGCCGACAAGGGGAGAGGGGTGTCAGCCCGCCGCGAATCTGCGGCAATTTACTCTCCCGTAAATGATGTGTCAAGGGGCTTTGCTGTATTCCTGCGGCACAACAAGTACGGAGATTCTTAGCAAACGCCGCAAAAACAAAGGCGGTATTGTTCCGAATTGAATCATTCCCGCCGAACGTGTAGTCCTTCTTCACGTTTGGAAGGGAAAGTTGTCTCTAATGTCCGTCTGCCCGTTTCCCGATAAGCCCTCTTGGGGAACACAGGGCGGACCACTTGCCTGGCCGGAGTCGCACACAGCTGGCTCTTTACGGGACGCCCGGAGAGCGTGGTCGATCGTGACGACTCTGGCTTGGTGAGCACAGGGCTTCGATCGTCGCGGCAAGCCCTCGCGAACGGCGGTTCATCCCCGCTCCGGCACACCTTGAGTCGCCGGCTCCCCAAGTGAGGAGACACTATGCCCGTTGCGGCCATGCGCATCCTGGTGATCGGCACGCTTGCGAGTCCGACCAGCGCGATTCTGAGGCGGATTGCGGCCCGGGGCTGGGGTTCGCAAAACGCCGAAACGCTTCGCGAAGCGCAAAATCTGCTGCTGACGTTTCAGTTCGACGTCGTCCTCGCCGCGGAATCGCTTTCCGACGGGCGCGGCTACGAAGCCGCGGACCTGGTGATGCGGCGCGCAAGCACTCTCATCGTCGGCGTGGCGCTCTCGGAAAGCTGCCTGTGGCTTCCTGTGATCGAGCAGGGCGCGCGAGTCCTCGGCAACCGCGCGCTCAACGCGCACATGCTCGAGTCGGAAATGGAGATGCTTCTCGGCGCCGGTGAGCTCCGGCGGGTCCGCGACGCCATCCCCGAGGCCAGGAGTTCATCCAATCGCGCGCCGTCGCCGGTGGGCGTGCCGCGCCGCAAGGGCGGCACGCTTGCCTCGGCGTGAGGCTGCGGCCTCCCGCTCGAAAGTCCTTCGCGGGAGCCGGGTGGCGAGACGCCTGCGCCACGCGTCGCCGTACCCGCAGCGGGAATGCGTCGCGCTGAGCGATCCCACAGACTGCCTGCTCGAGGCCTACGATTGCGTCGCGCGCCGCGCCCACCAGAATTTTCTCGACCGCGGATCGTCCGCCGGTGGGGAACTGGAAGACTGGCTCAACGCCGAGCGCGAGCTTCTTCCGGGATTTCCGGTGAACGTCGACGAGTCCGCCGAATGCGTGTACGCGCTGGCGAGTTTTCCCGATGTCATCGGCGCGCGCGTTTCCGTGGGAATCGAATCGCGCTGGCTCGTGATCCTTGCGCACCCGGCCGCGCCCGATCGCTCCGCGCGCCGCGCTGCGAACCACCGCCCGGCCGTGCAGTCCGTTTGCGTTCTCGAATTGCCGAGCGACGTGGATCCTTCGCGCTCGATCGCCGTCCTGTCGGACGGCGTGCTCGGCATCCGCATGCCCAAGCTTCTTCCCCGCTGTGACATCACCGAGGTGTCGTAGGGGCGCAGCGGGAGGGGCTCCCAGGTCGACGGCTAGTCGAGCCTGGGGGATCAGGCGTTCCCGGCGCACATGCTTGGCGGCGCGCTGCCTTTGCACCTCGCTCGACCGGAGATAATCTGCAATTGTAGGGGCGGGTTTCAAACCCGCCCCTACGGACCCGCCTATCGGAGGGACGATCAGTCGCTCGCTGCTCTCCGCCCGACCCACCACCACAGCGCCACACCCGCCAAAATCGTGAGGATGCTCGCCGCCTGCGCGTTCGTCATTCCGAAGAATGACCGCGGATTGATGCGAATGAATTCGACTAGAAATCTCGCGGCGCCCGTCAGAACCAGATACGCCGCGAACACGACGCCCGACCGCTGCACGACCGCTCCGCGCCGAGCCGTCAATCGCCGCGCGCCGAGCCGCCAGAGCACCCACGCGATGGCGCACGCCACGATCAATTCGTAGATCGGCGTCGGATGCACGCGCTCGGTGGTCGGCACGAGTCCGTTCGGAAAACTCATTCCCCAGGGTAGGGAAGTCGGCACGCCGTAGTCGCCGTCGCCCGAGAGCAGGCATCCGATCCGCCCGACGCCGTAGCCGAGCGCCGCGGCCGGCGAGCCCGCGTCGAACGCGTCGAGCAGCGGAATTTTCTTCCATCGCGCCAGCCAGACGAACGCCGCGAATCCCCCGATCAGCCCTCCGAACCACGCGAGCCCGTAGCGGCTCAGAAGCTGTCCCGCGGGATCGGCGAAAAAATCGTGCGGCGTTTCGAGCACGTGATAAATCTTCGCGCCCGCGATTCCCACCAGGCAGGGAACTGCGATGAACATTTCCGCCAGCGACGAATCTTTCGGAGCGATCCCGCGCCGCGCCATGTCCGCGCGCAGCACGTAGTACGCGGCCACCATGGCCACCGCGATCATCAGCCCGTACGTGGGTATCAAGAGCGGCCCGAGATGTAGGAACGGCACCATCGCGCGCCAGTATATCCGATCCTATACTAAAGATGAGGGTTAGCATGCGGGAGGAAAACGCCGTTGACCGCGCCTCTGTTTGCAGATACGCTGCACCCCTCTGCGACTACACGGCGTCTAAGTTAAGATGAAAGCACTTGAGGTTTTCTCCATGAGTCCCGAATCCAGAATCAAGGCACTGAGAAACGCTCCTCGCAACGGGTGGGCGGCCTTCTCGGAAGATGAGGAGCGGCTCGTCGCGTACGGGATGACTTACGACGAAGTAGTCAAGAAATCAGAAGAGAATGGTGTATCCGACCCTGTCGTAGTCAAGGTGCCCGATAGCTGGAACGACTTGGTGCTCTAGGCTTGAGGTACAACTGCAAAGTCTGGCCCGGTTCACAACATCCGGCTTTCCCGAAAGAAACTTTCCATTGGGCACCATTGCTTAATGTGCGTCTGATCTATCATCATTCGCCGCCAACCACGCTCATCGAGTGTTGGGTAGACTCCGGCGCGCACTCTTGTATGTTTCACGCTGGATTCTGCCGATCGCTTGGTATCCGTCTCGAGGACGGAATTAGATCCGAACTGGGTGGCGTGATCGGCGGAAAACTCGTTCCCATCTACTTCCACAAGATCAAGATCCTTGTGGGATCGCAGCAACTGACGACAATGGCTGGTTTTTCAGAGCAGATGTCAGTCGCGGGGTTATTGGGCCGTAGGGGATTCTTCGAAGACTTCATCGTCAGAATTGATTCCTCGACGAGTCCGCCGTCGTTCGAACTCGACAAAATCAATCGCGCTTAGGTGCTCCGCCTGCAACCCGGCGCGATGGCAGAGCGTCCAATGTAGTAGAATAGAAGAAAGTTGGCCCGGTCGTCCCGTCTGACCTGACGGCTTCTGCTGAAGGGACTATCGCCCGACCATCGGAGGGTGCCATGATGACGCGTTCGGCGCCTCACGTTTCGTCCCTGACTCGAATTTTGCTCGCAGCTATCGCCCTGGCCTCACTGGCTCTCGCGCCGCAGCGCGCGCTCGCGCAACACGTCGGCGGCGGCCATCCGAGCACCGGCCACTTCGGCGGCGGACACGTTTCCACCGGCGGCTCGCACCAGGCGCCCGCTTCGCACCCAACCAGCACGACTCAGGCCGGCTCGACCGCCCATTTAACGACGCCTTCCGTTTCGACCACTAACACCACCACCAGCACCGGCGCGAGCGCGCCCGCCACAACCAGCTTTTCGTCGACCTCTTCCGCCCGGCCCTCGCTGGGATCATCCGTCTCGACGCTTTCTTCGAGCGGCGTGCCGCCGGGCCTCGCGATCTTCGCCGAGCCGGGCACTGCTGGCGCCTCGAGTTCCGCTGCGCCGCGCTCGAGCGTGACGCTCGGCTTTCCTGTTTCCGGCGCGAATGGCAATTGGCAGCCCGCGGCGGGCCAAGCCCGCGTGATGAGCTTTTCAGGGCAGGGCCACACGCTCTGGCAAAATTCCACGGGCGTAATGACGTCGCCCTCTCCCGGCCGATCGTTCTCCACCTCTACGACGAGCCCCTCACTGATCTTTCCCGGGCCTCCCGGTTTCGGCCCGCGACGTTTCCGCGGCCGCTTCCCGATTTTTGGACCCGGCGGCTTTGGAGGCTTCGGTCCCGGATTCGGATTCTTCGGCCCGTTCGGGTTTTTCGGATTTAACGGCGGCTTCGGCAACGGATTTGGCAACGGCTTCGGCTGCGATCCGTTCTGGGACTGGGGCTGCAACGGCCTCGGCTGGGGAAATGGCTGGGGATCGGGCTACGGCAATGGGCTCAACATGTACTATCCGGTCGGCGCCTACGAAGGGCAGACCGATTCGCAGGACGACACGTCTCGCATCTATGGCCCCTACGCGTGGCAGAATCCTCCGTCTTCTGATTCCGGCACGCAGAGCAGCGTCGCCGTCTCCGAGCCTCCCACGCTGATCTACTTCAAGGACGGCACGAGCTACGGTGTCACGAGCTACTGGCTCGCGGATTCGAAGCTGCACTACGTCACGTCCTACGGCGGCGAAAACGCAATCGACGTCAATCGGCTCGATTTGCAGCGCACCGTGGACGAGAACGCGCAGCGCGGCGTCGCATTCACGCTGAAGCCCGCGCCCCTTGCGCAGGGACAAAACGGACCGCCGGTGCAGAGCGTCACGCCTGCGCCCGCAGGATCGCCCGCGCAAAACGCGCCGCCCGATTCCGCCGCGCCGCTGACGCCTCCCCCCGGCACACCATAGTTCACGAGCCGTAGCTATCTGGCGCGGCGAACGGCAGTGCGATTAGGTCAATTAACGAAACCACAAAACGCGGAGGGACCGTGAAATCGCTGGGGCTCGCGTGTCTGTTTTTGTCGTTTGTTGGGAGCTGCCTCGGCCAAACCCAGGAGGCGCTTTGCCCGAAGCACATCGAAGCGCCGGTCTATCCGCCAATCGCGCGGGCGGCGCACGTGACGGGGAAGGTGGTCCTAACCGTCACGATCGATGCGGACGGAAACGTCAGCGATGCTAAGCCGACGAATAGCGCCGGGTCGGTGCGTCTCTTCAAGGACTCCGCAATCGACAATATCCGGCACTGGACCTTCCCGAAACCGCCCGTTACCCCTTACACGGAGGTTGTGACATACGAATATGAATTTGATCAATCGCTCGCTCCTGCGAGCGGCAAGAAGAATTTGCCGTCAGTCACCAAGGTAGCCTTCGACCTGCCAGACCGCGTGACAATACTCACGAATCTCAGCACCATCGTCAATTACACGTCGAAAGTCCCCAGGTGAAGTCGGATCGTCGCCTTGGACGACTTTTCTTTACACGAATAACCACTGTTGTAGCAACGTGAAAATGTCACCCTAATGGCCCGATGAAAATGTCACCCCCCCCTGTGAAGTTATCCACCGGAGTGGTGGAGTTTGGTATCTCCGTAATAGATCGCGACTTTTCCTTCGAGAGATTCATAGAGCTGT
>DATNIN010000052.1:0-11933 GCA_035604415.1 Candidatus Acidiferrales bacterium | reverse complement strand
ACCGTACGTTTACAGCCGGATCGATAACAAGGAGAGTCTTCACCGGACCGCCCTCGAATGGTATAAACGACAGGCTCCGCAGCAACTTGGCGAATACCGTGGCGACCAGAACGCGTTGGAAATATACGAAACGATCTTTTATCATGCTCTACGGGCAAAGGATCCCACGGCGGCTTCCCAGGCACTCTTTGATTCCAGACTCGCAGATTCGTTTGAGTGGACGGACAAGTTGCAAACTCTCTTGTACTTATGCCGTCAACTTCAGGAGTTCGAAGAATTCGCGAGCGTAAGCCCCAAGTACAAAGGGGAGGTGTGTTTCTATCTTGGATACGCTACGAGGCAACTCGGCAATCTCGACGAGGCCGAACGCTGTCTCGCCCAGGCCGAGCAGTTTTTTGAACACGCGGGGGACACTGTTCGCGAGGCTGCGGCGCTCACCGAACTTGGGCTTATTAATCGTAAGAAGGGAAACTACGGGGGTGGGGAACTCGATTACTACGATTATGCGCTTAAGCTACTAGAAGGTCAGCAGAATACCGCGGCAAAGATCGTGCGGTGCCGTATATTTGGCCGCAAAGGGCAGGCACTTCAGCGCGAAGGAGCCGATGCGGCAGAAGTGTTTCGTTACCTGGAAGGTGCGGTTAAGATCGCCCGTGAGCTGCATGATAAGGGTGTGCTCGCCGCGCGCTTGGGTGCGCTTGCGACTGCGCACCGGGAGCTGGGGCAGCGCGATTTTCCGACGGCGATTCGGTGTTGTCAGGAAGCGCTGGAGTTGGCCGAGGAGCTTAAGAGTGATCCGGCGATCGTGGGTGCGTTAAGGGGACTCGGTATGACATACGAGAAGAGCCATCGGCTGCTTCCTGCGCTTGAGCTCTATCTGCGGGCCTTCGAGAAGACCAATAAAGCGGATATCTATGGCGTGACTGACCGGCTGAGCGTGCTAGCCCATGTTTATAAGAGCCTTCATAGACTTGATGAATCCGAGAAGCACTACCGGCAGGCACTGGAACTGGCCCGGCAGAGTGAGAACAGAAAAGCCGAAGCCGAGATTCTTGACGAGCTCGGAAACCTGTACCGGCAGCTCGCTTCCCTCGAACGCGACGCGGAACGAAAGAAGTCACTGTTTGCGAGTGCCACCGAGTACAATGAGGCCGGTTTGGGAGTTCAATTACGTCTGGAAGGCGATCCTGCCGGTTTGGCAAATCGTCACCAAGAATTGGGGAAGACTTTATTACAACAAGGGGACATTTTGAATGCACAAATACATTTCAAGAGCGCGCTCCAATACGCCCGCGCCGCCAAGCGACAACATCTGGAAGCGTGGCAGTATCGAAGGCTGGGAGATACCTTCAAGCGGCTCGGCAGAAAAGCAGATATGTTACTCTTTTACATAAAAGCGATCGAGGTCGATCCCCAGCAACGGCGGTACCTTGATCGCCCCGTTGCCGAGGCCCGGCGAGGAATGGACGAAGACACTCGACGTTCGTTAGAAAGAAGGCTTTTGTCGCTGACAGACGAAATAGAGAAGCTCCTGGCCTAGTTATTCGGGACCGCATGCCTCTGTCCGCACCACCTGAAAACATATGTTGTGTGTCCCTCCTGTTGTGTCGTCCTCCTTGCCAAGTTATCGTTCTCCTGCTAGGATAAGAGCAAAGGTCGGCAACGCTCATGTGACGCACTTATTCGCAATCACTACCTCTTTTTGTGAGCCCCGAGAATCACACATACGAATATGGCGGGGAAGAACGGGAGTTTGGAGAGGCAATGGCTAAGGCGAATGAGGCAATCGGCGGTAGGTTGTCTCAGGTTTTGCAACGCCTTGCTGAAGACTTAGCCCCACAGGATCGGGCGAGGTTCAGGGACGATGTTCATTTGGTGTTCCGCCCAACCTCGGATTTTTCGCGGGTCTGGGTCGACGCCGTGGACTATAATCCTACGGTGTCCGACGAGGGCACGCTGTTGAGGGCGTTCCGAATAAAACTCGTTCCTCCGGACTCGGCGCCAAAATGGGAGTGGATTTTGAATGAATCGAAGCACGGCGCCGGCGTGGCCTATACTCCGTTCTTCCTGGACTATGATCATACTGAGCCTGGCGACGGAGGTGGGGACGCTTCTCCACAAGACCGATCAGATGGCCTGCATGATCCGACCGTGTCGGAGATTCAGAGAGCTGCGCAAGTACTCGAAGAATGCTGGCGGCTGTTTTGCTCCGGCGAAAACGACGCGATCTACTGTTGGGCCGGCCAGAAGTGACGGAATCGCATTTGCTCGCGTCGATTCGGACTCGAATCGAGTTGCTTTTGGATTTTCCTTTTAACAGGAATGATTCGGGTTGACAACAGCCCGCTGCTTTGAAAGAATAGTCGCTTCCGGTTAGTAATGACAATGTTTAGGACAGTACCACCGTAGCCTGCGCCTAGCGGCGTCCCGCGAAGGGCCCCTTTCCATCTTTCTTTAGATCCGTTGTCAGTTTCCAGTGAGCCGTCTTCGCTCTCTGGGGGTGGCTTCTGGTTTCGAGGTTGCCATGGAAAGGGGCCTTTGCATTTTCTGCCACGCCGCGCCGGTCACCGGGCGCAAACGAAAATACTGCGACCAACATTCCCGATTGGCGAGCACGAACTGGAAACGGGCACACCGACGGATTTGGAAGGCCGCCGGCGACAAGTACTGGCTTGCTGATTGGAAACATAAGACCGCCGAAGAACGGAAAGAATATTTCCGGGCATATATGCGCAGATATCGGCGAGAAAAGGCCTCTGCCAACCCTAACGGCGTTGCTGGTCCGAGCGTAGATTGACATGAGCAGTGCGACGTCCTTGAACAGCCTTCGACTGAGTACAGCCGGCGGTCGCGGCTCTGAAGAGAATTCACGCCCTGCGGCCCTTGCGGCAGTGGTTCAACTACGACAGAACCTTGAACGACCGCCGGCAGTTCCCATTGAAGAAGCGGCGACCCTCCTCAACATGAGCGTTCGCACGCTTTACCGAAGACGCGGCGAATTCGAACACCGTCGTCAACGGAGACATCTGTATTTTACGCTTCGTGGCATTAAGCAATACATCGAGATCGAGCAGTACAACCCGACGCCGTCGTACGATGTTACGAATTCTGACGTTTTTGACATGTCTGCCAGCGTGTCTTCCGATAATCGAGATCGGCAGGCTTAAGAGCGATCTGAAAGACCGGAAGTGATTGCTTCGAGGTAAACCGGCGGCCGCGCATGCATATTTGATGCCGATGGTCATTGAAGGAGTAGATGTATGGTTTTAAGGAGACAGTTCGATCCCGCGGCGGTGGCCTTCGACTTAGGCGATGCCGCCGTGAACCAGGCTATCGACCGGCTGGAACGGGTCCGCGATCTTGAGAAGAACCGCCGCCAGGACATCAATACGGCCGAGATCACGAGCCTCTCGGCGGAGCTCGCGCTGCGCACGGAACAGCGCGACGAACTGCGGGACGCGATCAAGCGGACGCCGAAACCCGACGCGGCATGCCGGGGGTCCCGTACCTGGTACGTCGTCATCGCGGCGATCCTCGGCCTCGCCGGTTTCGCGTTCGCGCATCTCGCCCTCACGCCGTTCGGCATCCGGTGGGAAGTGTGGCCGATCGCGGTGGCGCTCTCGGTCGTATGCGCCTACGCCACGGACGAGGCGCTCGAACGGTGCGCCTGCGAACGCCTGGTGATCGCGGCGGCGCTTCTGAGCTTCGTCGCGAGCCTCTCGGGGCTCCTCATCATGGCGCTCGTGCGCGGCGACCTCCTTATCCTCTTTCTCAGGAACACCGTGTCGTCTGCGACCCTCGACGGATCACTCCCGGCCGGTACTAACGACGCGGCCCAATTCTATCTCGACGCCGCGTGGAAGCTGCGCCTCTTTTTCGCATTGCTCGCGATCTCGATGGAACTCGCGACCGGTCTCGGGATCTACGGGGCGCGGAAGATTGGCGTCCCGCCGCCGAACGGCCTCGGGGTCCTGCGGCAGCAAATGCACCTCGTCGAAGCCGAGATGCTCCGACTGCTGCACCGGGTCGAATTTCTGAAGCGGGAGGCGGAGATCTTCGGGAACGAGTTCACCCGCGACTTTTATTTGGGGCTCATCAAGGGCGCGGCCCGGCGGAGCTCGAAGCACGTCGGCCCCCTACTCGGTCTCGCACTCCTCGCGACGGCATGCCTTACGCCGGGGCTCAGCGCCCAACCGCTCGATGTGGTGGTCGGTATCGATCTCAGCCTCACGTCCGCATCCCGCAGTTATGACGGCCACTTTGAGCACGAAAAAAATATCGAGAGCGCCGCGCGCCTCGTAGGGATGCTGCCCGCCGCGACGCGGTTCCGGATCGCGGGCATCACCGACCAGAGCTTCTCCCGACCCTTGATGCTCCTCGAAGGACAGATTCCCGCGGACCGCGGGCCTCTCGAACTCATCGACCGGATCGCCGTAGCCCGGCGCGCATACGCGGACCAAGTGCGCCGAACCCTGCGCGCCACGCCGCCGAGGTACCGCGAGACGGACCTGATTGGTTTCGTGCTCGTCGCGGCGGACCTTCTCAAGGTAACACCGGCAGCGCGAAAGGCTCTCGTGATCTTGTCCGACATGCGCCATTCGGCTCCGCCGCCGAATATCGAGACGCCGGCGGTGGTTCCCGTGGCAGCAGCCCTGCGGACAGTCGAGCGGCAGCATCAGATCGCGGACCTTCGCAGCGTCGATGTGTACGTCTATGGTGCCCATGCGGCGGACAAGGACGTTGCGTACTGGCAGAGCCTGCGTGCGTTCTGGACGCAGTACTTCGCGAAATCGGGCGCGGTGCTGAAGAGTTTCTCCATGATGCGGGATGTGGCGGATCTCAGCTTGTCTGGGCGTTAGGAGGGAACGCGATGGTCAACAAACTGATCGAAACCGTGGCGTGGCTCATCGGCGGGCTTATTGCGCTCTCGTACCTGCCGGGCCTCATGGGCGCCATCGTGCGCTCGGTCGGCATCTTTCAATTGCTCGTGGTGCTCGGCATCCTCTGCGTCGTCGCATATCTGAGGCACGAGAGCCGGCCGCCGGCCGCCGGACGGCGCCGGGGCGGTTCGGGCGCGGAGCGCACGCCGCTCCTGCCGAAGGGAGATGACTAGATGCGATGGCTCTGTGAACGGCTCTTCGGAGAGAAGCTCGAAGCGAGGACCGCCGCGTATCTCGATGGGCTCGTGACGACCCGCACGGATGCGACTCGTGATAGCGCCCGCCGCCTCGTGAGGAACCTGGCCGGCACGTCCGCGCCGACGCTCGTCATGGGTAACACGGAAGCCGACGAAGCCGTCCGGATGCCGATCAATGATTTCCTGCGGTCGCATGCGCTCGTGAGCGGCGCGAGCGGGTCCGGCAAGACGACCTTTGTGCTCGACAAGCAGAAGGCGCTGCTCGACGGCGCGGCGGGCTTCGGCATCCTCGATCCGAAGGCTGACCTCGTGAACGGGTGCCTGTACCTCATCGGGGGCCGGCTCGCCGATCTCGAACGGACGAAGGTGCGGGATCTGCGCCGCCGCATCGTGTTCCTCGACTTCTCGTCGCGCGACCCGATCTCGCCGTACAACATCTTCGCGCGCTGGCCCGGTGCGGACCCGGATTTCTTCGCGGGGAGCCGGACGGATCTCCTTTTGGAACTTCTCCCCGGCGCGGACGGCGTGAGCCTCGGTGCGAGCGCTCTCTTACGCCGCGCGATCCTCCTGCTCTCCGAGTTCAACCTGCCGATCACGTGGCTCGACAATCTGCTGCGCGACGAACACCTGAGGGCGCGGCTCGTCGGACGCTCCAAGAACGCGGGGGTGGCCGCGTACTTCACGCAGCACTTCCCGAATCTCCCGAGACAAACCGTTGCGGCGCTCTCCCGCCGGATGGAGGCGCTCTTCTCTTCGGAGACGGTCCGGCTCGTGCTCGCGGGAACGAGCGCTCCCGATTTCCGGGCGCTGCAGGACCAAGGCAAGATCGTCATCGTGAACTGCTTCGGACGCGACATCAACCGCAGCGTCCGCCAACTCTTGCAGGCGCTCGTCCTCTCAGACGTGGCGCATGCCACCTTCGCGCGGCGGAACCATGGGACTCCCTTCCTCTGGATGGCGGATGAGGCGCAGAACCTCTTTGGAACGCAACATCTCCGCGACCACATGATGGACCTCCTCACGATGGCGCGGTCCTTCGGCACGCACCTGATGCTGATAAGCCAGAACATGACGACGGCCCTCCAGGATGCGCGGACCTTGAGCGTGCTCCACACCAACATCCGGTGGGCGTTCGCGATGCGCGGGGAGCCGGCGGACTGCGCGTTCCTCCGCTCGGCGCTCCCGGTGACCGGACGGCGGCCGAAGCCGCGGACGCATCCTTTCGAAGAGCCCGGCTTCTACTCTATTAATGAGGAGCGCGGCATGGTTCAGGACGAGATCGCGAACCTGCCCGACCGCGTGGGATACCTCTGGTTCAAGAGCCGGTCGCAGGAGGCGCTGCGGGTGAGGACGCCTGAACTCGTGCTGCCCCATGGCGATGAGTTCCAAGCGATGACCGATCCCCTGCGCCATGACCCGACGTTCGGCGCGCGGTTGTCGCGGAAGGAGCATGACCAGCGGGTCGCGGCCCGCGACGCCGAATGGCTGGGGTCACTGGCAACGGAAACGATAGATCTCGGCGCAACACTCGCCGGTGCGTACCGGCGCAAGCGCGGAGGTGAGGCGTGAAGCATCTGTTCGTCGAGTTTCTCTGGTGGCTCCTGGCGATCCCGATCAGGGTTTTACGTTGGACCATACGGATGGCCCGGAACTTGAAGTTCTGGAGGACGGCATACGCGCCCGAGATCCGCTGCGGCAACTGCGGCGCGGCTATCTCGCTCGTCGGGATCTGGAAATGCGGCTGCCAGTTCACCTACCGCGGCCACCTGCTGCGCGAATGCCCAATCTGCGGTTCGATGCCGCGGATGGTGCGGTGCTTCACCTGCGGCGTAACGGAGCGCCTGCCCGGACTATGCGACTGACCAACCGATGCATCGAACTCCTGAAGCTGTTGCGGTCGGCGCGTTGGCTGACGACCGGCCAGGTCTGCCGCCGCTTCTTCGCGCCGGCGTCCGTGAGCGCGGCGCGCCGCCGGCTTCGCGCGCTGACGTGTGCCGGGTACCTCCGGAAGCACCAGGAGAACCGGATGCGCGAGGCCGTGTTCGCACTCGGCCGGAAGGGCAAGATCGCGCTCGAACGGGACGGCTTCGATGGGGTCGCCCTCGAACGGAAACCGCCGAAGCAGAGGGAACATATGGAGGGCGTGAACGATATCCGGATCGCGGCCGAGATGACTGACGGGCTTGCGTTCTTCTTCGCAGCCTGGGAACTACCTGGCATAGGCTGGAAATTCCCGATGGTGCCGGACGCCGTCTTCCGCGTCGGGGACCGCACCTTCGCTGCCGAGTATGACCGCGGACGTGAAGGGCTGCGGTACTTCGTGGGATCGAAGGTCGCGTGGTACCGGCGGGGCATCTCCGGATTTCCATTATCGGGGGTGCTCGTGGTTGCGGACCGGGATGCGCGGATGCGGACGCTCGCGCGTGCGATCGACGACCGCGACGGCCGGGTTCTCTGTACGACGATTAACGCGATCCGCCGCGAAGGACTGCCGGAGTCGCTTCGCCGGAATGCGGCGCCGGCCGCAACAGCCTGTTCTCCCGAAGGCTCGCGTCGTGAGAACACTTTCGTTGCGACAACTGTTGTTGAATCAACGGCTTGCGAGAATCTTGGAACGGGCTCTTAAGGAGGAGTCATATGACGAAGGGGACCATGGCAGACGAGATCAGCATTCTGCGTTTCTTCGAAAGCGGCCCGATTGAGAAGGCCGAAGTCGTTTTCAACATCGTGCGCGAAAAGATGCGCGAACGATTGAGCGGTCGCGGAACGGACGCGGGTGAATCCGCCGCGCAGCCGTCACTCCGGAAACGGAGCGCCCGACAGAACACGGAGGTGACCGAATCGGCGAAGGCTTGAAGCCGGTTTCGCAGCGCGTGCCGGCGCGCCGTTCGCCACGGGTGCGCCGACACAGGCATGCAGTACACATTCAGTGACGGCGAGTTCATGTCGGCTCGCGAGAGAGAGCTCGTGCTCAAGGCATGGGTGCGGTTTTTGAAGCGCGGGTTGCGGTTCGCGGATTTCACGAAGCGGCTTTATGAGCATCTCATACAGCATTGCAGTTTCATCGCCCACTACAATCGGGGCGGCTTTTACCAGACGTACCTCGAATCGGGAGAGGACACGGTCCGGTTCCTCTCGCAGTTCGACAAGCGCGGGGAATGCCGGTCGGTTGAATACGGAGGGCCGTGGCTGCACGGCGACTATGCGGATCTCAACGGGGCCATGGTGGAGGAAGTGGCGCCGTACCTGCCCGCGCTCCTCGAAAGCGCACAGCAATCCCAGCGCAACGCGGACCTCGCGGAAGCGGGACGTTTTCTCGCCAAGCACGGCCTTCAGCGGCAGCGGAGGCCTGCCGGAGAAGCGCTCCGGCACGCGCTACGAAAAAAAGATCTTGCAGATATCGCCCACCCGCCGGGGCAGAACAAAGGTCGGCCCGGAAAATAAATCAACCATGCAATGCAACATGGCGTGGCGACCATACAGCAATCTCATCGACGGGGAACTCGATAACCGCGTGCCGGGGAAAGTGACCGGCTGGATGCGGTTCCTTCGGAACGGCAGGCAGAACCTCAAAGTGGTCTTCGACCTTGCGGGCGATTTCCACGAGGACATCCGCGGAAAACTGATCCGGCTCTCGAATGCCGAGCCGTCGGACAAGTACCAGGGTGGGACGGGAACATACATGGACGGGTTCGCTCGCGTGCAGCGGGGCACGGTCGGCGACATCACCGCCGGCATTTCTCTTGGCCCCTGGACCGATGCGATCGCAGAGAGACTCATGGCCCAAAATGAGCTCTTCTGGGACGAAGCGGGAACCAGTGAGGCCGAACGGGAGAAGCGCCGGCAGGAGTTTGTCGGGCGTTACTGCGCGCACATCCAAGCGGGCGATCCCTTCTATCCCTATGTGCAGTATCCGTACATCGAATGGTATGCCGACAACGGCCGGGTGGTTCTGGAGCTAGACCCTTCGCAGGTGGAGATCGTGGAGAGCGCTCGGGTGAAGGAGAAGAGCGCAAAGGATCTAGTGGCTGACGAACGGAAGCGTGTTCAGGCAATGGGAGCTTTCTTAGGCGCAATGGTGAAAGAGGTTTCCCGGCAGAACCGCGAGCAGGGCGGCGACGGCAACGTTGCCTGCGTGCTGATGGAATGAGGGTGCCGTCGGGGCGGTCGTGCCCCGACGGGTGGGCGGCCAGCCCGGAAACGGAGCTGGCAATGCGAAAGTTTACGGCGTAGTACCGCGACAGATTTATGTTGTGGGGCGAAGGGCACATCCAAACTAACAACCATGGAAATACAACCATTCAACCAAAAGCAGCGTGACGTCTTCGCGCGCATGCTTGTTCAGGCGAAAGAACGTGCCCAAGCGGAACTCGAATCGGATAGCGATCTCAACCACCGGGTGGAGAACGAGGTGATACCGAAGCTGGCGGAGGAACGGGGCGCCACGGAGCTGGTCACCAAAGTTCGGAAGCTGCGCAAGGAGGTCGAAGAGGTCGAGGGGAGCCTCGAACGTCTCGGCTTCGATTGCAGCGACGAACGGATCACGCTCAAGTGGGACGCGCCCAAGGCCCTGAGCCGAGCTTTGGAGTCGGCCAAGCGCTCGGCCCGAAAGGAAAATCAACTGTCGCTCAAGAAATTCGACCTCGCCATTCTTGGCGTCTGGGCAGCGGAAACTGCCGACGATGCCCGGAAGATCGTGGAAGGACTTCTATAACGAATTTATCGATTCAGGCCCTTCGTCCCACGACGCCAGAAACGAAAGTGAGATGTGGCAGATATGAACGAAGCAGACATGACTCTCGCATCAGCGGAAGATCGCCTCCTGAAGGCGACGGATGTCCAGCGTGAACTCGGTGTGAGCCGCGCGACCGCATACCGCCTGTTGACCGACGGCACGCTGCCGACATACCGCTTCGGAGGCCGGAACGGGCGGCGGCCCATGGTACGTGTTTCGCTGAAGGACCTCCGCGCCTGGTTGGACTCGCATCGGGCCGGCCGGGCGAATGCGGCGTGACATTTCCGTGCGTACCGGCTGATTTTTGGCTGACAAATCCGGTTATGCTGGACAATGAGAGGGAGCCATGAGAGCGTTCAAGGTCCGACGAAACGATGAGGTGTATTTCCGGGTCGACCTGCCGAAGCATCTCTTCCCCGATGGGAAGCGCCGGTCGGCGATGGGCAAGACGAAGCACGAGGCGATTGAGCGCGCCGAGAAACTCGTAGAGCAGCGCCGCAAGGGATTGCACACGGACGAGGCCAAGTCTTCGCTCGCCGACTTCCTCAAGCGCTTTCTGGAATTCTACAAGACCGAAGGCGGCGTGGCGCTGCGCACCTGGCAGGACTACCGGTATCACGCCGAAGAGAATGTCATCCCCGCCATCGGCGCGATCACGCTCGCGGAATTGAAGCCGCGGGACGTGGACCTCTGGCTCAAGTCGCTCCGCGATCGCGGCTTAGGCGCCCGGACCGTGGAGTATGCGCAAGCCGTCCTCCGCCGCGCGCTGCAGTTCGCCGTCGAGTGGGAGATCATCGACCGCAATCCGGCCGCGGCGCGGTTCCGGGCGGCGAAGCGGAAGCGGGCCGTCAACCCCGGTGGCCCCAAGGTGCGCTTCCTGAATCCTGATCAGGCGCGGGAGTTCCTGGAGGTCGCGCAGGGAGACCGCCAGGAAGCCCTTTATGCGTTGGACATCACGACGGGCCTGAGGCCTGAGGAACTGTACGGCCTCCGCTCGAAGGACATGGATCTCGACGTGAAGCGCCTGACTGTGAACCAGGTGCTCTCAAGGACGCGCCGCAAGAAAGGCGAGGAGGCGCCCCGATTCGTGTTCGGCCCTCCGAAGACGGACAAGAGCCGGCGCACCATCGACTTCCCCGAATTCGTGCGGGATCTCCTGATCGAGCAGCGGCGTCAGGTCGTGGAGAATCGCGCGCTGGCGGGAGAGAACTGGAAAGAGAACGGCCTGGTATTCCCCTCCGAAATCGGGACGCCGCTCGATGAGCGAAACGTCCTGCGCCGGTTTCAGAAGATCTGCGAAGAGAACGGCCTCCCGAAACTGCGGCTGTACGATCTGCGCCACACCCACGCCTCGCTCCTGATCCATGAAGGCGTCCACCCGAAAAAGATCTCGGAGCGCTTGGGCCACTCCTCGATCAAGCTGACCATGGACACGTACGGGCATCTCTTCGAGGGCAGCGACCGCGACTCCGCCGAGAAGATGGAACGACTCTTCCGCGGCGAGCCGAAGACGCCGCGCGTGCTCTCCATGCCGGACCGAAACCAGGTTGCTGACAAAACTGCTGACAAAAATACAGAAGCCCGCTTGAGGCGGGCGTCTAAGTGATTGATTTTGTTATGGAGCCACCCTCCGGGCTTGAACCGGAGACCTGCTGATTACGAATTTCCACATCCATACCTATGCTATGGATTCTTTGTTCGGCCTGAGGCAGCGCCGGTTGGCTTATTCGACGCAGCGGGCGCTAATTGAACCCGATTTTGAACCCAACTTTGCCACGGTCGTTGCCTTCCAGCACGGTACGTGGTGCCTCGCTCCTCCCGTACCGATAGACTGAACGCGTGCTCGAAGGTCAACTTGCCGCGCCCATGGCTTCGCTCATACGCTGCCGCCACCATCCCAAGCATAAAGCCCGGCCATATTTCAGTTCGGCCCGAGTCGAACAGAAGATCAGTCGTATTTCGAACCGACTTGAAGATCACGGTCTCTTGGCCGTACTGCTGGCGGGAACGTACGGCCCAAGCCCGCAGTGGCGCTCCATCATGTTGGCGCCCGAGAACTGT
>DATNIN010000051.1:0-25292 GCA_035604415.1 Candidatus Acidiferrales bacterium | reverse complement strand
GACGGAGCAGGTGGCGCTAGGAGACGTGATCTCGATTGACTGGAAGGGCGGGGAGATGGGGCTGACGTTTCTGAAGGAAGCGGAAGGGGCGCTGGTACCGATGGATTCTCCTGTGCCCGATCCCATGACCGAAGCCGCCGCTGCTATCTCGGATGGACGCGAGCTCTCTTTCCCGGCGACGGCAGGTGCCACTGCCGAAGTCGCTCCGCCCATGCCGTCGCAACGGGTCGTGCCCGTTGAGAAGGCACGAAACGAGAAACGCTAAGAGCGCACGGGCGATTTCATTCCGCGGAGAAATTGGCGACCATCGCGGCGCGTCGGCAGGGACCACCGTGCGCCGCGAGATCCTCCTCTCGGCCGGACATGCTCAGGCAAACGCGCGGGCCGGGCAGCTTGCCGGGCGTGCGGATGCGGCCTACGATGGAGCGAAGGCGAAGCGGCTCCGAGCGCAAGGACGGCCACAGTGACCACCGTCTGTTCGCAATGCGACAAGCCGGAATCGAAATGCACGTGCGAGAAGTATTGCTGCTTCTGCCAGTCGCAAGTGCACATCCGCCTCTGCGTTGACGGGCTGTATTATTGCCCGGACTGCCGCGAGGCGTGCGACGTGCGAGTGGCCGATGCGGAAGAACACTGATCCCGCCCAAGCGGCGCTTGCCGCGCGAGGCGCGCCGGTCAAATGCACGCTCGATAATGATCCCCGATTAATCGCTGGAGCCGGTGCAATCGCCGCTTACGCCGCGCGGCGCGCCGAACTTTCCGAAAGGATGCAGGAGGATGTCTTTGCTGCCGCCGTCGAGGCGTGCCGCGAGACATTTCTTGCGACAGGCGGCACGGGCGGCGTGCTCGCGATGTCATCGGCCCTGGAGTTTGGCGTAACGGGATTTTCCGACCGCGTCGAGATCACGATCGAGTCTTCGGGAGGAGCGGTGCCGTCCGTGAAGTCCGCGGAGCAAATCGGCAAACGGCTCGAAGGCACCCTGGCGGCCCGCGTGCAGTGCGAGATACGCGACGGGCGCTTCTGCGTGTCGCTCGTCAAGTTTGCCGGCACGGGCGCGAAGGCTTGACGCCACACCGCGTTGGAAGCACCCGCTTCAGCAACGAAGAGCGGCAATCCCTACATAGGCACGGCAAAAGCGCGCGTGCGAATCAGCGAGAGCAGCTGGTCTTGGCTCACCGGGGCTTCCACTTTCAGGCGGTCGCCGCTGGGCGAGACGCGAACCTGATCGAGCGCGCCGGCGAGATCGGGGTGCTCTTGAGACTCCTGGTAACGCCGCATCATGAGCGCGGCCTGCATGCCCGCGGCGAGCAGATTCGCGTCATCCGTTGAATTGCAAACCGCCTGGAAGTGCGCATCGATCCCGCTATCCGCTTCGACACTGATCGTCATCGCATGTATTCGACTGATGATCGTGGCAGCTTGAGGAAACTGGCCCGCCTCGGGAATCAATTCCTGCATGGCGAGGTGGGCATAGCTCTGGTCGAGCACGCCCCAGATGATTCCGGTGCCATTGGCTTCGTTGATCAGCGGGAAAAGCTGGTCGTTGGTCAGCATGCTTTCCGCAACGCCCGTGCGAACGTCGATCAGCTTCTCGAGAGCGGCGCGATGGCCGAAGGCCGCCGTATTCGAGTCGATGAACGTGAATAAGATGTCGCCCGCGGCGAGGCCGCTGCCGAACGCGTAGAGGTGGTAGCCGTGAACGTCGAACATGGGAAGCTTCTGCTGCTTGAAGCGGTCTTCACTCGACGACGGGTTGAATGCGCCGAGCGCCACGCCCACTACTTGCTCGCCGCCTTCCTTCGAGTTCTTGATCGCGCCCCAGGCGAGTTCGTCCACTTGCGTATCCGGATCGACGCCCGCAGAAGCGAGGAATTTCTCGAAATCGCGGAAGCGGCTCGGCAGAAGCTGGTCGCGGAGCTGTGGAAACCAGGCATATTTTCGCGCCGATTTCAGGTCGGCGTACGCGAACTCGCCCACCTGCTTCGGAAACATTCCGATGATGGATGTGCTCAGCGACCCGGCAGAGGCGCGTTGCGGAGCGACGGCGAGGGCACAAACCAAAAGCCCGGCCGTCAGAAGGCTAGTCCCGACAAAACGACGAATTGGCTGTCTCACGTTTTCTTCCCCTCAGGACACTTAAAGCTACTTTATCGGCTGGCCGCCATGGGACTCTCAACAATCCGTGACGTAAGCGATAGCGCCTCAGAGCGCGCCCGGCCGGCGAAGGCTGCGTCGGTGACGGATTCGAGATTGGTGGCTACGTTTTCGAGAGCGCCGCGAACGGCGGTGGCGGCCATCATCCGACCGACGCGAACATCTGAGAGCATAGACGCTCCGGCCATGGGCTCCAGTTGCCCGAGCTTGTCGAATACTTCCGCCGCTTTGCGCGCGATTTCGAGCGGCACTTCGACCGCGGACCGAAACGCCTGCTGAATTGCTTCGTCGCGGCGCTGCCGCTCCGGCGGTGTCTCGCGGGACAGCCTGTGCGCGGCGAGCACGGATTCGTAGGACGCCGCGTCGCGGTCGATGCCTTCGGCCAGAGTCTTCGACGCGATCTGAAGCTCCTCCGCCAATTCGGACAGCGCATGCGCGTGCGCGGCAAGAGATTTCTTCCTGGCCGAAATTCCCGCCACCATGTGTCCAAGTGCAGCGGCGAGCGCGCCTGCGAGCGCCGCGACGCAGCCTCCTCCCGGTGCGGGCGTGGGCTTCGCGACAGCATCGATAAACGGCTGGGCGAGCGCGGCGAGTGTCGCCGGGCTCTGGGCGTCCGCGCCGCGGAGCGATTCTTCCAGACGATTCTCTAACACCTGGGCAGGAGAAAAGTTCTCGATCTTCAGGTAGAAGTCTGCGGTCATTTCAATGGCGCGCCGCGGGATGAGACCGACGATCTCGCTGCCCGCGATTCCGACACCGTGGTGTTCGGCCTCGCGTTTGACCGTCTCGAACACCTGATGGATCGGCGTTCGCTCGAAGTCGGTCAGGTTCATGGAAACCTGGGCGAGGTTGCGGGCGCGCAGGTCCACGCCCATGGCCTTGACGCACGGCAAGCCGCCGCTCGAGAAACGAATCGTCTTCGCAATGCGCTTCGCGATCTCGATATCGGACGTGGTGAGGTTGATGTTGTAGGCGATCAGAAATTTCCGCGCGCCGACGACCGTGGCACCGGCAGTGGGATGCAGGCGCGGCTCGCCAATATCGGGAGCGCGGCCGGGATTGCGCAATATTTCTTCGCGGAGACCCTCGAACTGGCCCTTGCGAATGTTTTCGAGGTTCGCGCGCTCGGGCCGTTGCGCGGCCGCCTCATAGAAATAGACGGGAACGCGATAGCGCTCCCAGATTTCGCGCCCGGCTTGCTTTGCCAGGGCCACGCAGTCGTCGATCGTAACGCCTTCGATCGGGATGAACGGGACCACGTCCGTCGCGCCGATGCGCGGGTGCGCGCCCGTCTGCCGCGTCAGGTCGATCAATTCGGCGGCCTTCCCGACCCCGCGCACGGCTGCTTCGCGGACGGCGTCCGGCTCACCGGCGATCGTGATCACGCTGCGGTTGTGGTCCGCGTCGCTTTCGCGCCCAAGCACGTACACGCCGGGGACCTCGCGCATCGCGGCAACGATGGCATCGATCTTGGCCGCGCTGCGCCCCTCGGAAAAGTTGGGAACACATTCAACGAGTTGCTTCATGGGCTAGCGCTTCTTCGAGTGGATGACGACACCGCGCTTCATGGTCAGGCTACAGAGGTTCACGCCAAAATAATACGGAATTTCGCGGTAGCCGGCCACGTCAAACGCCGCGAGGTCCGCATACTTGCCAACCTCGAGCGAACCGACGCGGTCGTGCTGGCGAAGCGAATACGCGGGATTGATCGTCGCTGCGGCGATGGCTTCGGCCGGAGTCATGCGCATCTGCGTGCAGGCGAGCGACAGAATCATCGGCATGCTGAGCGTAGGGCTCGTGCCGGGATTGAAGTCCGTGGCGAGCGCGACGATGGCGCCCGAGTCGATCAACTGGCGCGCGGGAGCGTACTTGGCAAGCCCGAGATGGAACGAGCAGCCCGGCAGAAGCGTGCAGACGACGCCGGAGAGCGAGAGAGCGCGAATGTCGCTGCGGTCAATTTTCTCGAGATGATCGGCGCTCGCCGCCTGAACCTCAATCGCGAGACGCGCGGCGCCGGTGTGAGTGAGCTGCTCGGCGTGGATGCGCGGCACGAGTCCACACGCGCGGGCGGCAAGAAGAATCCGGCGCGCTTGCGCCACGGTGAACGCACCGCGGTCGCAGAAGACGTCGCAGAATTCGGCGAGGCCCGCGGTCGCGACGGTTGGAATCCAGCTCTTGACCAGCAGATCCACAAACGCGTCCGGACGCCGGCGAAATTCCGGCGGCACCACGTGCGCGCCGAGAAACGTCAGGGCGATATCGAGCGGTTGTAGCTGATGCAGCTCGTAAAGGACATTGAGAATCTTCAGCTCGCTCTTCCAATCGAGGCCGTAGCCGCTCTTGGCTTCGAGCGTCGTAGTTCCATGCGCGGCGAACTGGCGGAGATGGATTCTGGCGTAGTCGCGCAGCGTCTTCGGGGAGGCCCGCCGAAGGCTGTCGACGGTGGAGTGAATTCCGCCGCCGTTGCGCGCGATTTCTTCGTACGTTTTTCCGGAGATCCGCTGTTCGTATTCGCCGGCGCGGCTTGCGGGAAAAATCAGATGCGTGTGCGAATCGACGAAGCCCGGCAGAACCACGCGGCCGCCGAGGTCCAGCTTTTCAGCGCGGCGCGATTCGCGGAGGCGTTCAAGGCGCCGCCGCGGGCCGATTGCCGCGATGCGGTCGCCGTGGACGAGCAGCGCGCCATCGTGAACGAGGCCCAGCTCCGCGAGGGCTCGGCCGCGACGCGGCACAGAGCCGCGCAGCGTGAGCAACTCCGAACAGCCGGTAATGAGCCAGTCCGGCACGAGGGTGGCCTCGATACTAGCGTGTCAAGGCGCGGAAAACTACTGTCGGCAGCGGCTTGTCGTGCAGGGCGAGATTTCCACCGCCACTCACGGTGTCTCGCCGGGGAAGGGAATCTTGATTCCGGATTTGCGCGCGAAGTCGATGGCTTCGGGGTAGCCCGCGTCCACGTGGCGCGCGACGCCCATGCCGGGATCATTTGTCAGCACGCGCTCGATGCGCGCGGCCATTTCTTTCGTCCCGTCGGCGACGAGGACCTGCCCTGCGTGCTGGGAGTAGCCGATTCCCACACCGCCGCCATTGTGGATCGAGACCCAGCTCGCGCCGCTCGCCGTGTTGAGCAGGGCATTGAGCAGCGGCCAATCGGCGACAGCGTCCGAGCCGTCGCGCATCTTTTCCGTCTCGCGGTAAGGAGACGCGACGGAGCCACAGTCGAGATGATCGCGGCCGATGACAATCGGCGCCTTCAATTCACCGCGCGCGACGAGGTCGTTGAGGGCGAGGCCGAATTTGTCGCGTTCGCCGTAGCCCAGCCAGCAGATGCGCGACGGCAATCCCTGAAATCGGACGCGCTTCTGAGCGAGCTTGATCCAGCGGCAGAGGATTTCGTTGTGCGGAAACATTTCGAGGACGAGCTCGTCGGTGCGATGAATGTCCGACGCTTCGCCGGAGAGCGCGGCCCAGCGGAACGGCCCGCGGCCTTCGCAAAAGAGCGGGCGAATGTATGCGGGCACGAAGCCGGGAAAATCGTAGGCATCTTTCACGCCCTGCTCGAAGGCGAAGGTGCGGATGTTGTTGCCGTAATCGAAGGTGACGGCGCCGAGCTTTTGGAGCGAGAGCATGCCCTCCACGTGCTTGCCGATCGATTCAAGCGCGCGCCTGCGGTATTGCTCGGGATCGGCCTTGCGAAGTTCGGCGGCCCGCGCGACGTCGAGTCCTTGCGGGATGTAGCCTCCGACCGGATCGTGCGCGCTGGTCTGATCGGTGAGCAGATCGGGGACAACTCCGCGGCGAGCGAGCTCGGGAATCACGTCCGCGCAATTGCCGACGAGGCCGACCGACGTGGCTTCGCGCTTGCGCACGGCGTTCTTCAGGATGCGCAGTGCTTCGTCGAGGTCGTTCACCATCACGTCGCAATAGCCGGTCTTGACGCGGCGCTTGATGCGCTCCGGATCGACGTCGATTCCCAGAAACGCGGCGCCGTTGAGAGTCGCGGCGAGCGGTTGCGCGCCGCCCATGCCGCCCATGCCGCCGCTCGCGATCAGCTTTCCCGCCAGATCGCCCTGAAAATGTTTGCGTCCGGCAGCGGCGAATGTTTCGTAGGTGCCCTGCAAGATTCCTTGCGTGCCGATGTAGATCCAGCTTCCGGCGGTCATCTGGCCGTACATCATCAGGCCCGCGCGGTCGAGATCGTCGAAGTGCTTCCAGTCGTTCCAGTGGCCGACGAGGTTGGAATTCGCGATCAGGACGCGCGGAGCGTAGGAGTGCGTGCGGAAAACGCCTACGGGCTTGCCGGATTGCACGAGGAGCGTTTCGTCGTTTTCAAGAGACCGAAGAGAAGCGACGATGGCGTGAAAGCATTTCCAGTTGCGCGCCGCTTTGCCGCGGCCGCCATAGACGATCAGCTCTTCCGGTTTTTCGGCTACCTCGGGATCGAGGTTGTTCATCAGCATCCGCAGCGCCGCTTCCTGCTGCCAGCCCTTGCAGGAGATGGCTGTGCCGCGCGGTGCGCGAACCGGCTGATAACCGGCCGCGTCTTCTGTGGCGAGCTTTCCCACGAAAAACCCCTGCGCGCATCTTATCGCACCGGGGCGCGGGTTTCACGAGGTTCAATGAGTTGGCTGGGCGAGTGAATCGTCTGCCGCGATCCCTGCCAGACTCGCGATCCCTATTGCGTCTTCGCCGCCGACTTCGCGGGACCGACCGGAATCATGGCGTGTTCGTAGGGTGTGCCGGCCCACATCATATACGGCTTCGTCGGATCGGGGTCTTTCGCTTCCGTGTAACCGAGCGCTTTGGCCGGCGGACCGAGAATCATGATGTGTGGGCCGGTGACGATCCAATGATTGTCCGCGGTCTTGCTGGTGGCGAACGGGTCCGTGTTGCTTGCGCCCTTGTCGCCCGCGAGCATGTACGACATCCCGACCTTGTTCGGCGGCGGCGCGTGTTTCAGCATGGCATGGAAAAATTCCATGCTGTTGGCGTCGTTGCACATCCTGTCGGTGCCCATGACCATGCATGTGAACCCGTTCTTCCCGGGGCGAACCGTGGTCATGCTCCCGTCGTCTCCCATGCGAACCACCGCCGCGCCTTTGGCGACGGTCGGAGGAGCAGCCGAAAGAGCCTGGGCGATGTATTCCGCGTCCGATGTCTGTGCTTGTTGGGCTTTGGCCGCAGCTGTGACGGCGAAAACTGATACCGCAACTGTGAGAACTGTCATGAGCACGCGCATATGTCCTCCGTGAAGATGCAAAGGAAAGCTTCGATTTCTGAATCCAGTGAGCGGCATTCTACCGCCGGTCGCTTTGTTGTCAAGCGTGTCGGGTCCACAGCAGTTCCCGCGCTGGGGAGAGCAGCATCGCATTGCGCGGTGCGCGCGCAATGGGCTAGAGTGGCGTCGATGGCTACGGAATACCTCTCGATTCCGAAATGCTTTCTCGACGCCGTGGACCGTTTCGCGAATCCGCGCGCGCAGATGTATCGCACCGCTGGCGGCTGGAAATCCATTTCGGCGGCGGAAATGCTGCGGCGAGTGGCGGGGTTCGCGAAGGCGCTCGCCGAGCTCGGCATCCGGTCCGGAGATCGCGTGGGAGTGTTTGCGCCGAACTGCCCCGAGTGGCACATCGCTGATTTGGCCGTTCAAGGGCTGGGCGCGGTGACGGTGCCGGTCTATTTCCGTGAATCGCCGGAGCGGCTGACGTACATCTTGAAGGATTCGGGCGCACGAATCATCTTCACGTCCGGCGAAGACCAGGCGCGCAGAATCGCCGAGTGTCGTGAACACCTGCCGGAGCTCGAGAACGTGATTTCCGTAGCTCCTCCGGCAGACCTGCGCGGCGACATCCTGCGCTATGAAGCATTGATTGCGGCAGCGGGCGACGCCGACGTCGCCCAATACAGGAAGCGCGCCGCGGAGGTGACCGCGAACCAGCTCGCCACGATCATCTACACGTCAGGCACGACGGGTGAACCGAAGGGCGTGATGCTGAGTCACGCGAATCTCAGCTCCAACGCGTTCGACTTCAGCCAGGATTTCGAAATGACGCCGTCCGATCTCGGGCTGTCGCTCCTGCCGCTCGCGCACGTGTACGAGCGCACGATCGACTACGGATACATTCTCCGGGGCGTTCCGGTCGCGTACGTCGAGCACATGGAGACCGTGGCGCAAGCCCTGCTCGAAGTTCGGCCCACCACGATGGCAGCGGTCCCGCGCTTCTACGAGAAGACCTACGCCAACATTATCGAAACGGGCCACAAGGCGACGGGGCTCAAGCGAAATATTTTCGATTGGGCGCTTCGAGTGGCGGCGGAAGCGATGCCGTGGCGGGCACACGGCAAGAACGCATCCATCGGCGTGAAGCTGCGGTGGCACATCGCGAACCGGCTGGTCTATTCGAAAGTGCGCGCCGGCGTCGGTGGCAGAATCAAAACGTTCAGCTCGGGTGGCGCGCCGCTCGCTCCGGAATTGGCGGAATTTTTCTGGAGCGTCGGCTTGCGGGTGTATCAGGGCTACGGGCTTACGGAAACGTCGCCGGTCGTCACTTTCAATTCGCCGAAAGCGAATAAGGTGGGCACGGTCGGCCGGACGATCCCGGACGTGCAGGTGCGCATCGCGGAGGACGGCGAAATACTCGTGAAGGGGCCATGCGTGATGCAGGGCTATTACAACAAGCCGAACGAAACGCGCGAAGTGCTCACACCCGATGGATGGTTCAGCACCGGCGACATCGGGCGGCTGGATGAGGACGGCTATCTCGTAATCACCGACCGGAAGAAGGAGCTGCTGAAGACGGCCGGGGGAAAATTCGTTGCGCCGGCGCCGATAGAGAATCTGCTGAAGACTTCGCCGTACATCTCGAATGCGATGGTCGTGGGCGACAGGCGGAAGTTCGTGTCCGTTCTGATCGTGCCGGAATTTAGCGAGATCGAGGCGAAGGCGCGCCAGGCAGGGCGAGAGTTGACGACGCCCGCGCAGATGACGTCTGATCCGTGGGTGCGCGATCTTTTGTCGGGCGAGATAGAACGGCTCACGTCGTCGCTGGCGCAATATGAGAAGCCGAAGCGCTTCGCGGTGTTGGACCAGGACTTCTCGTATTCGAACGGCCAGGTGACGTACACGCTGAAGTTGAAGCGGCGCGTGATCGAGGAGCACTACCGGGATACGATTGCGCGGCTTTATGCGGATGTCGAAGAGCCGCGGCCGCAACCGGCTGCGTAGCAGATTGGAAGTCCCGCGCGATAGAATAGACTTGGAGAGGTTCCGATGACAGATCAACTGGTAATCGCGGGGCGCGCGTTTCGCTCGCGCCTGATCGTAGGCACGGGAAAATATCGCAGCTTTCAGGAGATGGCTCGCGCGCACGCAGCCTCGGGCGCGGACATGGTCACGGTCGCCGTCCGTCGAGTGAATTTGACCGACCGCACGAAGGAATCGCTGCTGGACTACATCGACCGCGAGAAGATTTTTATTCTGCCTAACACGGCGGGATGCTACTCGGCGGAAGAAGCAGTCCGCGCGGCCCGGCTCGGACGCGAAGTCGGGCTTTCGGAGTGGGTAAAACTTGAAGTCATCGGCGACGAGCAGACGCTTTTTCCCGACACCGAGCAGCTTATCCAGGCGACCAAAACGCTAGTCAAGGAAGGTTTCGTCGTGCTGCCGTACACGACCGACGATTTGATCGTCGCGCGCAAGCTGATCGACGCCGGCGCTTCCGCCGTGATGCCGCTCGGCGCTCCCATCGGCTCCGGCATGGGCATTCAGAATCTGGCTAATCTGCGCATCCTGCGCGAACGGATCACGGAGGTTCCACTGATTGTGGACGCCGGCGTTGGCACCGCGTCGGATGCCGCAATCGCGATGGAGCTGGGCTCGGACGGAGTGCTGATGAACACCGCCATTGCGGGCGCGCAGGACGCCGTGCTGATGGCGGAAGCGATGCGCGCCGCCGTCGAAGCCGGACGGAAGGCGTTCCTCGCCGGGCGAATCGAGAAAAAGCTCTACGCGACTGCTTCCAGCCCGCTGGCGGGTATCGTGAAGTGAATCCCCGGATGATCATCCTGCTCGTACTGGTGGACGGCACCGTAGGCTTCTTCTTTTTTCGCGCGTACCAGCAGGGCATGCCCATTGAACGTGCGGCGCTGCTGTGCCTGATTGCGATGGTGGGCGTGACGGCGGCTGCGGTGCTGGGTCGGATGCTCGCGGAGCGCAAGCCCCGGCGGAAGTGAATTTGGCGGAATCCCGCCCGTTCGACTCAGCGAAATAGCACGTGCCAGGAGACGTCCACGAGGGCGTGGACGAGCGTGCCGGGCACGAGCGAGCGCGTCTTCATCCACACGTGGCCGTAGAACAATCCCGCGATTGTGGCGAGCAGCACGTACTTCCAGTTCGGATATGGCGCGTGAAGGATGTGCGAAAGCCCGAAGATCCCGGAGGCCGCGATCAATCCCGCCCACTCATTCTTGAACGTGCGCGAGAGCAGATTCTGCAGCAAACCGCGAAACAAGAATTCCTCGGGCCATGCCGTGAACAGCAGGATGCCGAGCGCCTCCAACGGAAACGACACCCGCATCCGCGAAAAGGAGGGATCGAACGCGATGAAGCCAATCTTGATTCCGAGGGGAATCGCGATGGCGGCGTAGATCGCGAAGTGAAGCGCGAAATTCGCGCCGAAGCCGCGCCGCCATTCAATCGCGTAGCCGACCCCGTCGAGCCTGCGAACCAGCACAAACGCCGCGACGCCGGTCGAGAGCGCCATCAGGATCGTCAGCGTGTGCGTCAGCGACGCCGGGTAAGGGAAGAGTCGGTACATCCAGCGGAATTCGACCGGAAGCCAGAGCGCCACTAAGGCGGCGTAGTCTTCCCACGTGCCGGGCGGCTTTCCCGCACTGCTGGCGAGGAGAAGCGCGGGGACAACGGCGTACGCCGCACCTGCAAGCATCATCTTCCAATTGCCGGTTACAACGGACCCGTAGATCAGAGCGGCAAAGAGGGGAACGATCGGCGCAAGAATTCCGCCACGCCCGCCAAACAGTCTGCGTGCGCCGGCAAGAACGCGCGGCGCGGCCAAAAGCAACTCGAACGCGAAAAGAGCCGCGGCGACTCCGAGCGCGATCACGAACGGCCGCCCGTTCAAGCCGTGGCGAACACCTTCGAGCACGGCAGCGGCGAGGACGATCGCCCAGACGGCAAAAGCCGCCGGAACGCTCATCTGCCAAGATTTCGAGTTCGCCGCCACGCCACGAGTTTACTGAACCAAGCACGCGTGCGCCGACAAAAACTTGATTTGACTTTCATCGTCGGCGATTCTGTGATTCAACATCGCAATGACCGAATCAGGAAAACAGCGTCTCGCATACATCGACTGGATGCGCGGGCTTGCCTGCGTGGTGATGTTCCAGACGCACTGCTACGATTCGTGGCTGGGCGGGCCGGCGCGGCACACGTCGTTCTTTGGCTGGTCGCAGCTCGGCGGCACACTGCCCGCCCCACTATTTCTATTCCTCGCTGGTGTTTCTTGCGCGTTGCTCACGGACCGGATGCGCCGCAAGGGAGTTGCGCCGGGAGACATCGCGAAAACGACGATTCGCCGCGGGGCGGAGATCTTCGGCCTCGGGCTGTTGTTTCGCGTGCAGGAGTTTGCCCTCGGCTATCAGCGCGCGCCGTGGACCGACCTGCTGCGCGTGGACATCCTGAACACGATCGGCCTTTCACTCGTGCTGATGGGGATCCTCTGCCGGATGGCGCAGGGCCGGACCGGGAACACGATCCTTGCCGCAGGCGCTGCGCTGGCCGTCGCGCTCCTCACGCCGCCGCTCTGGACAACGTGGCGACCGCGATGGTTGCCGTGGTACCTCGAGTCGTACATCAACGGCGTTCACACATTCAACGTGCCGCAAGTGTGGCTCTTCCCGCTTTTCCCATGGACGGCGTTCGCATTCGCGGGACTGGCGACAGGTTTTCTGCTGTTCAGCGAGCGGGCGGCGAAAAATCCGGGCCGCGCGATGGCGTTTTCCGGTGCGGCGGGAGCCGGGATCTTCTTTCTTTCCTCGAGGCTGGATGCCCGGCCCGCGCAGCTTTACGCCGTGTACGACTACTGGCACACGAGCCCGAACTTCTTTCTCGCGCGGGTGGGAGTACTGCTGGTGATCGCCTGGGCCGCGTACGCGTGGTGCCGTTGGGGATTTGGCCAGAAGGGCTTCAGCCCGATCATACTGCTGGGCCGGGCCTCGTTGCTCGTTTATTGGGTGCACATCGAATTCGTCTATGGAAGTTTTTCGATCATGACGAAGCGCGCGGAGACAATCCCCGTGGCGTCCGCGGGCTTGGCTGTGATTTTCACCGCGATGGTGTTGCTGGCAGTCGCGCGGACGCGTTTGAAGGGGCGTGGCACCGAGATCCTCGCGCGTTTTCGGCGGATGTTGCGCCCGGCACCAGAAAGCTAAGGTTTCTTCGATGGGTCAGCGGGATGCGAATCCGTGCTCGAGGAATCTCCGGGCCGGGGCGGAATTTTGAAAATATATTCGCCCGGCCGGGCCAGGCCCATTTCCTCGCGCGCAATCCGTTCGATGGTTTGAGGATCGGTCTTCAGCGCTTTCACGCGCTCCTGTAGCTGGCGGTTTTCTTCGTTGATCTGGTCGATCTGTTGCTGGACGTGCGCGGCTTCCTGTTGCGCGCGGCGCATGGCGATCAGTCCGTGCGTGCCGAAAACATCCTGAAGCAAAAGCAGCGCCAGGCCCGCCGCCAGGAACCAGTTGGCGTTCCGGCGCAGGAATTCGCGCAATTGATCGGAGAAGCTCGTTGGCCGTTCCGTCGATGAACGTGCGTTCATTGCGTAATCCAGGCGCGCGCCTCGTCGGCGAGCTTTTGCGATGCGGCGGGTGTGGCGGCTTCCGTGTAAATCCGCACCACCGGCTCCGTGCCCGACGGGCGCATCAGGAGCCACGTGCCGTCGTCCAGAATCAGTTTCACGCCATCGGTGCGATCCGTGCGAGCGACGCGGTGCCCGGCAAAATCCTTGAAGTTCGCGCGCAGGCGCTTCGGCAGCTTCGCCTGGGCGTCTTCGGAAAGATGCAAATTCACGCGGACGGGCCAAAACTCTCGGCCGACGCGTCGGAAGAGATCGCGAAGCTGATCGGCGAGCGACGCCTGGCGCGCCGCGATCATTTCGGCAACGATCAGGCACGCCAGAATTCCATCCTTCTCCGGGAGATGTCCGCGGATCGTCATCCCGGAGCTTTCTTCGCCCCCGAGCGCGATCTTATCCTCGCGGAGGAATGGGCCGACGTACTTGAACCCGACAGGCGTCTCGTAGACTTGCACGCCATGCAGCTGAGCGACCGCGTCGATGAGATGCGTGGTCGCAACGCTTCGCGAAGCGCCGAGCTTGTATCCGCGCGTCTCAAGCAGGTAGTCGAAGACGAGCCCGAGGATGTGATTGGGCGAGACGAACGAGCCGTCGCGATCGACGATGCCGAAGCGGTCGGCGTCGCCGTCGGTCGCCAGGCCCGCGAGCGCCTTCTTCTCCGTCACCGCCTTCTCTAGCGCCTTCAGATTTTCTTCCGAAGGATCGGGGCCGGTGCCCTCGAAGAGCACGTCGCGCTCGGCGCGAATCGACGTCACTTGGATGCCGCTCTCGGTGAGAATGCGGTCGAGCCAGCCCGCGCCGCAGCCGTGAACGGCGTCGCAGACGAAACTGCCCTTCGCCTTGCGGAGGACGTCGAAGCGAATCATCCTCCGGAGTTGCTCGAAATACGGCTCGCGCGGATCGATGCTCTGAAAATCGTTCTCGATCTCGTGATGCTGTGCCGGGCCGTCCTTGAGCGCCGCGGCCCGCTTCTCGATGTCGCGGGTAATCTCGGGGAGCGCAGGCCCGGCGTCTGGTCCCGAAAATTTCAGGCCGTTGTAGGGCGCGGGATTGTGGCTCGCCGTGAAGTTGACGCCGCCGTCCAGCTTTCCATGAAGAATGGCGTGGGCGATGGCCGGAGTGGGCGTCGCCTGGGGACACAGAAGCACGCGGCAGCCTTCGGATCGCAGGACAGATGCCGCGGCAAGGGCGAACTCCGGAGAGAAAAACCGCGTGTCGTAACCGATGAGCAGCGTCGGAGACTTCTTCCGCGCACAGGCGTGGCCGGCGATCGCGGTGGCCGCGCGACGCACGCCCGGGAACGTAAAGTCGTCGGCGATGATTCCGCGCCAGCCGGAGGTGCCGAAATGGATCGCTTGGCTCGTCACGCGCGGCTATTGTATCTTGTCGCGCAAGCGGTGCGCACGGGGAAATCGCTCGAACGAGCGTCCCAAGAGTAAAGGCGGCAGATGACGGACAAGATCGTGGTACTGGTCACGTGCGGGTCGGCGAAGGAGGCGCGGCGTATAGGACGAGCGCTGGTCGAGCAGAGGCTTGTGGCGTGCGCCAATGTTTTTCAGGCTCCGGTGCAGTCGATTTACCGTTGGAAGGGCAAAATCGAGTCCGCGCACGAATGCCTCGTCGCCCTCAAAACGTCGCGGAGGTGTTTCACGGCGGTACAACGCGCCGTCCGGCGGCTGCACAGCTACGAGGTGCCCGAAATCATCGCGTTGCCGATTGCAGCAGGCTCACGCGAGTATCTGTCCTGGATTTCCGAGTCTCTCCGGCGGCCGAGCAAGTGACAGAACGGCACGCAAAACGGTTACGATGCTCGTTGGACAGGCGCTACGACGTCTTCCGGGCTTGAGGGGCACTCCCGATTGGAGTAAAAGAAGAGCGTTATGAGGTTTGAGAGATCTTCGCGCTACTTTTCTACGTCGCGCAAGTCGGCGGCCGCGCTGGCTGCGGGCTTGCTCTGGGTGACAGTCACCTTGGCCCAGACGAGCAGCTCGAGCCAACCCGGAACATCTGACGCCACGCAGGCTGCTCCGCAGGATCAACCAGGCCCGACGGAGAAAAAGGAACATAAGTCCTCAGAGCCCGGGACCACGAAGCTGCGGATACGGGTCACCGCCAACGACAAGCCCGTCTCGAATGCCAGCGTCTACGTCCGGTATTACATGTCGGGCGGCTTCTTGCGTCACGAAAAGCTGGCGGAATTGAATTTCAAGACGAATCTGGATGGCTCGGTGAAGGTTCCGGAAATTCCGCAAGGCAAGATTCTGATTCAAGTGATTGCCACAGGCTGGCACACCTACGGCAAGTGGTACGACGTCGACAAGGACGAAGAGACGATCCCGATCGCGCTCGAGCCGCCGCCGCACTGGTACTAGGGAATTTTTTCGCGGCGCTGCCCCGCTCCAGACTTTTTCTCTTTACGTTTCCCATCCCCAGAAGAACGAACTGCCGACGCGAAGAGCCGGCTGAAATAGTTTCCTAGAGACGCCACCTGCACAGAATTTGTGCAAAGAGGATTAAGCCTCGTGCTGGCGTGCAGTTTTGATTTGCGCGAGAGCCTTTTCCACATGGTTTTCAACAGAACTGTTGAAAACTTTTACCAAGCATTCACAATTTTTGTTCCGCGCGAATGAAAGTTGGCGAGAAAATTGCCTTGGCGCGGCTCAGTGCGGAATTACTTTGACGTGATACTATTTCTCCCTGCCTGAAGATTTTCCGGCCACAATGAAGCAATTGATCATCAATGCCGATGACTTCGGTTTCACGCGAGGTGTGAACGAGGGAATCATCCGCGCGCACCGCGATGGCATCTTGACGAGCACGACGCTCATGGCCAACGGGCCGGCATTTGAAGACGCCGTCGAGCGGGCCAAAGCAAATCCAAAGTTGGGAGTCGGATGCCACCTCGTACTCACGGGAGGGCTCGCGGTCGCCCCGGCCGAAGAAATTCCCACACTTGCGGAGCGCGACGGTCGCTTGCCTCGGTCCCTCGCGGCGCTCGTGTGGAGGGTCAGCTCAGGAATGGTGCGGACGATGGAAATCGAGAGGGAACTGCGAGCCCAGATTGAAAAAATCCGGGGCGCGGGAATCGAGCCGACCCATCTTGACACACACAAGCACACTCATGTGCATCCACGGATCATGGGCGCGCTGGGGCGAGTGGCGCGCGAGTGTGGGATCACGCGTGTGCGCAACCCCGTGGAGAATCTTCGAGATTCGTGGCGAACCACGCGAGGCGGAGCGCCGGGTTCGTCGAGCCAGTTACCGGGTGCTGCTGCCGTGCGCGCCGTGGCACCGCTTTTCCGTGCGATCTCGCGGAAGTATGAACTGCACTCGCCGGATCACTTCCTCGGGCTAGCGATGACAGGAAGGCTTGGCACGGCGGCTTTGTGTCGCTTGATAGACACGGTTCCCGACGGACGAACGGAAATCATGGTGCATCCCGGAGTTTTGGATGGGGAACTCGCGGCTACCGGCTCGCGATTGCGGATGGAGCGCCAAGTGGAACTGGACGGTCTCCTCGCGCCGGAAACGAGGCGCGCCATCGTGGAACGGGGCATCCAACTGATCAGCTATCGGGAGTTGAATTAAGAGAAAGCGGATTCGCAAGCGTTCGATTGTTCGGTTGCGTTAGAATTGCCCGGATCCCAGCTCTGAATTTTTCGGAAGGCAGAGGAGATCATGAAAAACTTGAAGATCGCGGTTGCTTGTACATTTTTCCTGGCTGTGCTGGCAGTGGCGGCGAGTGCGCAGATGGGTATGGGAATGCGCCAGTCGCCCATCCCTCACGGTGTCTTCAGTCCGGTAGTGGGTTCGGGAGCGGCGTACGAGATTACGACCTCGGACGGCCGCAAGACCAACATTGAGTATGCGATCGTCGGGAAAGAATCCGTCAACGGCAAGGACGCCTATTGGATGGAATGGACCACAACCGGCATGGGCCCGGGCCCGATGGTGATGAAGATGCTGACCACCGCAGGCGACTCTACGATTACGTCGCGCACGATCATGCAGATGCCGGGCCGGCCCCCGATGGAGATGACCTCGCAGATGACCAGCCGCATGAATAATCAGAGTGTGGCGTCGGATATCCGTAGCACGGCGGAGGATGTCGGCAGCGAGTCGGTCACGGTGCCGGCTGGCACTTTTGCCTGCGAGCACTACCGGATGAAGGATGGTTCGGGCGACACATGGGTAAGCACCAAGGTCAATCCCTTCGGAGTCGTGAAGCACCAGGGGAAGGATTCCACCATGGTGCTGACCAAAGTGATTACCGACGCGAAAGACAAGATCGTCGGCACCCCGGTGCCCTTCAATCCCATGCAGATGATGCAGCAGATGCACCCACCGACGGAATAACGCCACTGCAAGGTTAGGACTTACTCGAGGTCAGCTGGAGTTACCTTCGCGAGCCAGGAGTCGTAGTCGGACATGAAGCCCGCTCGCTCCTGGAGTCCACGGATACGCTTCTCCAGAGCAGCAACCTCGGCAGGCGAGAGAGCAGGGAGGTTTCGCACGCCGTCCGCAACCGCCTTGGCACGTTTCGCCGCGCGAGCTTCGGCGGGGGCATGAATGCCAGAGAGATTTCGGTGGCCATCGCCAATGCCCATGTAGTGTTCAATGAGATGGTTGGTCACCTTCTGGCTGTGGACGAGCGAGACTCGGATGTTCCCTTGTCCGGTGACGACGTTGCCTACGCCGAAGACACGATCGGTGCCTGTGTAGCGTGGCAAATCTTCGTCAGTGAACGTGTAATACTCGCCCTTCATCGCGACGCCCGGAAGAATTTCTGGCACGGACCCGATCGAGGAGATCACCAGCGGCGCCCGGAGTTCCTGCTCTGAGCCCGGGATCGGCTCCGCCTTCCGCCCCTCGATCTTGGTTTCCGCCACTCGCAAGCCCGCGAGGCGCCCGTTTTCCACGATCAATCCTGTGGTCAGCCTGCGGTCCTGAACCCGGAACAGATACCTGTCTCGCGCGAGGCGGAGCATTTTCTGCCGAACCTGTTCGGTTTTCGCCACTTGTTCCGGCGTTGCGTTTTCCGGGGGCTGAGCGAGCGGCATGTCCTGCTCGCGGCGGCGATAGATCAGCAGGCATCCCTTGACGCCCAGGCTTTGCGGATCGATTCCGTGGGCTTTGCAGGCCGCCGGGATTCCTTTTTCCAGTTCGTGCATATTGGTTTGAACGCCGCGCGCTTTCAGCGCCCGCTCGTAGTTCTCAAGCTGTAGAACTTTCACCACGTCGATCGAGGCCAGCCCCCCGCCGACGACGAGTGCCTGGTCCGGGGTCTCGTAGCGCGGGCCGTCGTAACTCTTTTCGTTCTTGTGGTTGTACCAGTAGATGAAAGGGTTCTGGTAAACGAGGCCCTTGTCAACGAACTCCGCCGCTCCGGGGACGCCCAGGTCCCGGTCGCGCCAGGCGCCGTTGGCCAGGATGACAGCGGAGAAGCCCCAGTTGCGGCAGAAGTCCTGAAAGTCCAGATCCCGGCCGAGCTTCGTTGAGGGAACAAAATAGACGCCGGGCTTCTTCATGCGAGCGTCAATCCGGCCGTACTCCTGTTTGCGCTGCTCCACATGCCAGCGCGGCAAACCATCTTCGATCTTTCCGTAGGGACGCTTGTTCTGCTCAATCACGGCCACGCGGATGCCGTGATCGGCGAGGATTTCTGCTGCGACGGAGCCCGAGATGGCTCCGCCGATGACCGCAACGAAATATTGTCCGTTTTCAGACATTTGCACTGGGCCGGAATTCGCGACTTGCGTCCCGAGCGGGGGATTGTACACCGGCGTCGTTCATTTCAAAGGGCGATAGTGCATATCCCCAGAAGCACGCAGTCAGCACCATCCGAGACGCCTTGACTTGGAGCTCTTGCGAGCAATAATCAGACTCGTGGAAACCCGCTGCGCTCGATGCAATTCTCCGATGTCTTGCTTCCCGGAAGGCAACTGTTGGTGCGCTGAATTGCCCGTGCGGCCCATGCCGACCGAGCCCGGTGGTTGTCTCTGTCGAGATTGCCTCAGCCGCGATCTGCAATCCAAAGACAGGAACGACCCATCAGGCTAGGCCAAGAGGGTTCAGTCATCAAAGGAACGCCCCGCTACTTGAGAAGCTGGCAAACCACGATCCGCCTGCTGCGTGCCGGCCACCGGAACGGAGATGGCGGCAGTCTGCGCGGTTGATGCGGGGCGCCTTCGCCAGGTTGCGAACCCCTCCCTAACGAGGCCAAAGATTGTGCGGCGATTTTGGGAAATCAACTTCAGCCAAGCGAAGCGGCCCATTTGAGGGAAGTAGATTCCGCGAAAACACATGCGTGCAATGAAGATGTTGATGCGATAGCCGAGCGGCTTGTGAGCGAGCGCGTTCACGGCTCCTTCCAATGCCTCCGGGCTGTAGGAATGAGCCCAGCCGTACTTCACTTCGGCGTGAGCTTCGGCGATCGTCATCTTCAGCGGCGTGTGGGCCATTTCAAAAGGTATGAACTCTTGCCAATGTTTCGGTCGGGTCAATCTCCCCGCGGCCTCCAGCCTCTTGTAGAGAGGAGTCGCCGGCAAGGGTGTGAGCAGACCAAAGATTGGCAACCCGGGGGGCCAGGTGCGAATCTCCTTAAGCGTCCGCTCCGCGACCCCGGGCGTGTCGTTATCCATGCCGAAGATGAACGAAGTGATCGCATACACGTTGCGCTGGGCGAGCCTCTCAAGCACGGCCGCATATTCACCCGGCTTGTTGAATCCCTTCTTCACGTCGGCAAGGTTGGCTGGATCGATGGACTCCATGCCGATGAAAACCCACTTGCCGCCCGATGCCGCGATGAGGTCAACGAGTTCCTCGTCGCGCAACAGATTGGCGCTGATCTGCGCAACCCAGTGCACCTGCGCGCCGGCGGCGATGATGTCCCGCAACAAAGATTTCGTCCGCTTGACGTTGATGGCGAAGTTGTCGTCGATGAAGAACACGGCAATCTGGCCGCCCTCGCTCCGCGCGCGGGCTTTCAACAGCAACAATTCATCCACGACACTTTTGTTGGTGCGAAACCGGATCGAGTCGCCGAAAAAGCCGGTGACCGTGCAGAACTCGCAGCCATAGGGGCACCCGCGCCCCGACTCCATGGGAATGATGCGAAATGTGCCCCAGCCGGCTCCGAGACGTTGGAGCAGGCGCGTCGCCATCTTTGGAATCAAATTAAACTGGTGGAGGTCGATCGTGTCCCACGGGATTGGCGGATACGATTGGAGACTGGGTTTGCGTTCCTTGCCGGCGTCATCGACCGGAGCGTAGACATCCTTAAGCTGTCCCCGCGCGGCATCTTCGACGATCGTCGGCCAGGTTTCATCCGCTTCACCGAGGGCCACGGCGTCGGCATGGCGCGGGCCGCCGTCTCGACCTAGGGCCTCGTCGGCCATCTCAGTAACGTGAGGTCCGCCCATCACGACCGGGACGCCCGTTGCACGGACAGCGTCCGCGACCCTGTATGCCTTGGCTATCATCCGGGTCATTGCTCCGATCCCGACCAGTCCGATGTTTTGTTCCCGCACGAATTGCGCGATGCCGGCTTCATCCATGGGCTGCGCGTTGCCATCGATCAGTAGTACTTCGTGGCCAGAGGGAGTCAAAGCTTGGAGGAGAAACATCCAAAGATGCGGCATGAAATTGTGTGTCACCCCATTGTCGGGGTTGTAGAGCAAGATTCGCATGAGTTCTTCTCCGTCAAACGGCCATTTCTTGGTGCTGAACCAGGAAGTCGATGATCCCAGGGCCCGTTTTCCGTGTGGCGCGCAGAGGAAGGTTACAATGCAGCGCCGAACATACCACGTTCTTTATCCCGTGATAAGGGGATTCAAGCAACAGCGCCTGGGAACGGTAATCAGGCCCGGGCGCGGGAAGCGCGCTCATCGAAAACGCTCCTGCTGCGAGAGTGGCTGGCATAGTGCTAGGAGCGCGAATCTGATATATTTCGGCCACTGGGGAATCCAAGGGAATGCACCGCGCCTGATTCTCGACGAGCGCGAGGCCATCGAGGGAGACAGAGGCCATGCATGTAGGATACGGGACAGGCTTCCAGCATTTGAGCGATATCTCCGACACGCAATTCATGCGCGAGGAACTTGGGAACTGCGAGGCGGCCGAGTCTCTGGGCTTCGAATCGGTGTGGGCCACCGAGCATCACTTCGACAACTATTCAATCAGCCCCGATGTTCTGCAGCTGCTCTCCTACATCGCCGGGAAGACGAAGCGCATCAAGCTCGGATCGATGGTGATCGTGGTGCCGTGGCACGACCCCATGCGCCTGGCGGAACAGATCGTCCTGCTCGATCACTATTCGGGCGGCCGCTATATCCTCGGCGTGGGCCGCGGGCTGGCGAGGCGGGAATTCGAAGGGCTGCGCATCGATCAAAACGAGGGCAGAAATCGCTTCGACGAGTACACCAGCCTCATCCTGGACGCGCTCGAGACCGGCTACATGGAGGGCGGCAACACCGTGAAGCAGCCGCGGCGCGAAATCCGGCCGCGGCCATTCAAGTCGTTCAAAGGCCGGTCGTTCGCTGCTGCGGCGTCGGCTGATTCTGTGCCGGTAGTGGCCAAGCTCGGCCTCGGCATGCTGGTAATCCTCCAGAAGGCCTGGGACCTAGTGACGAAGGACTTCGAGACGTATCACAAGCACTGGCGAGAGTTTCATCCCAACACGGAGCCGCCGAAGCCGTTTTGCTCCGGGTTTGTATTCGTCGATGAGAGTGCGGACCGCGCCGAAGAGCTGGCTCGCAAGTACCTCGAGCGCAATTATCGCGAGGCGCTCGATCACTACGAGATCATGGGGAAGCACTTCGAGAAGATTAAGAGCTACGAGCGGTACGCCGATCTCAGCAAGTACATGAATGAGATCGGAGCCGACAAGGCCGTCGAGGACTACATCCAGCTCATGGCCTGGGGAACGCCTCAGCAAGTGCTTGAAAAGTTTTCCAAGATGAAAGACCTGATCGACATGCAGGGAATCATGCCGAACTTCAATTTCGGCGGCATGCCGAACGAAGAGGCCGTGCGCAATATCAAATGTTTCGTGAAGCACTGCATGCCGGAACTGAAGAGCTGGCCGTCTGCGACGCTCGAGGAGCCGAAGGAGCTGGCGCTCACGGCGGCGTAGTCCGCAGCCCTTGACTATGTAGCGGCCGCCTTCCAGGCGGGCCTGCCGCGCCGGTTGATGGCGGGCGCCTTTGCAGTTCGCATTCGTCCCCCCGGAATTGTACCGATTAGAAAAAATCATCCGCTGCCTTTTCAGGGACATGGGCCGATTTCTAATCTTCAGTGTACCGATTAGAGGGCAGTGGCGAGTGGCTAGTGACGAGTGGCGAGTGACACGCAAGCGACCTCGAAAAGTGTGACACCCTGACGTGACGCCGATCCTTTGTTTTGAATGGGTTAGGCTGCACGCCATGTGGCGAGGTGTGTCGACCTGTTTGCAGTGATTTGTGCCCCGAGGCTTCGGGAGTGCCGAGTGACTCGTGGGGGCCAGGAAGAAGCAAGACACAAGGCGCGATTCATTTCCAGCCATCGTTCGGCTCATATGTCTCGTCCTCTCCGGGGCGAAAAGAACGCCCCAATTTACGCTAGCACAAAGAGGGACCGGTTTTGTCAAGCTGCTCCTGTGGACTTTTGGTTCGGGGAGGAGTGACGCGTGAAGCGCTGAATCTAGCAATACGACCGCGCCTAGCGCGTTCCTTTGCGCTGCCTTTCTCACAGCATGTACTGCCCTTTGCACCCGCCGTGGCGCGCGGTCCCGCGGCACGCCGCCGCGGCCGGAAGGGATCGGCTGCGTTAGGACACAGAAGGGGAGCTTCTGGGGTAGTATCCTCCCGGGTAGCGATTCGTGCGCTTCTACATAGGGATTACTGACGACGACTGGTTCGCGCAGCTCTCTGGGAGTGGACCCATTGAGGAAGTGAATTTCTGGCAGCCGAGCGGGGGCCGACAGTTCCGCGCCCTCCAACCCGGAGAACCCTTCCTATTCAAATTGCACAGCCCAAAGAACTACATCGTAGGCGGCGGATTCTTCAGCCATTTCACCATCCTTCCAGTCAGCTTCGCCTGGAGTGCGTTTACAACCAAGAATGGCGCTCAGACTGAGAGAGAAATGCGGGCAAGGCTTGCGCGCTACCGCAAGGGTGCGCCAACTCAGTTCGAAGACTACGAGATCGGCTGCATCCTTCTTCAGTCACCCTTCTTCTTTCCTGAGGATGAATGGATTCCTACCTCCGATTGGCCTCCGAACATCGTTCAAGGGAAAAGGTACGACACGACCGATGAAAGAGGTCTCTGGATATGGCAACAGGTTGAGGATCGCCTGAAGTCTTACAAGGGCGCGAGCGCTCTCCCGGCTGAAATTATGCAAGCAGGCCCGCGCTTTGGTACGCCGCAGTTCGTGTTGCCCAGGCTCGGCCAAGGGTCCTTTCGCGTGCTGGTCGCCGATGCCTACAAGAGGCGCTGCGCATTCACTGGCTCGCCGGTTTTGCATGTCCTCGAAGCTGCACACATCAAACCCTACTCCGATGGCGGGCCGCACGCGGTTACGAATGGAATCTTGTTCCGTCAGGACGTGCACACACTCTTTGACCGTGGCTATGTCACGGTGACGCCTGAGTATCGCATCGAGGTCAGCCGCCGAATCAAGGAAGAATTCAAGAATGGGCATGAATACTATTCCGTCCACGGGAAGCAGATCGTCGTGCCCGATGCGACCGGGCTGCGTCCCACGGCTGATTTTCTCAGCTGGCACAACCAGAACATATTTCTCGGCTAACCGAGCGTACCGTTTGTCCGATAGTACGCACGTGCCGTACTATTAATCGAAGCGCCGCTATGCCACGTCGTAATTGGACTCGCGAAGAACTCATCGTCGCCTTCAATCTCTACTGCAAGATACCTTTCGGGCGCATTCATATGCGCAATCCGCTGGTAATCGAGCTAGCAAAAGCAATCGGCCGCACGCCCTCGGCCGTGTCATGGAAACTCGCCAACTTTGCGCGACTCGACCCGGCGTTGAGGAAGCGAAATATCGCGGGCGCCGGACATGGCGCGCAAGCGGAGGTGGAAATCTGGAACGAATTCAACAATGACTGGGAGAAACTAGCGTTTGAAAGCGAACGTCTCCTGGAACAAACGACGGGCCGTGCGTCTGAGTTCGTTGAAGAAACCAGCGATTTCCCTGAAGGAGCGACGCGCGAAGTGGTTGTTCGCGTGCGGATAAACCAAGCGTTTTTTCGGGCCGCTGTCCTCGCAGCCTATGACACGCGATGTTGCATTACGGGACTGTCGGTAGCGCAATTGCTAACCGCGAGCCACATCGTTCCATGGTCCGTGGACGCGAAGAATAGAATCAATCCGCGGAATGGGCTGTGCCTAAATGCCTTGCACGACCGGGCTTTCGACTGCGGCCTGCTAACAGTCACGCCGGACTTGAAAGTCAAATTGTCTCCTAGAGTGAAAAAGGGCCCAGCCGGTATTGCTGTTCGGGAATTCTTGCAACGGTACGAGGGTGCCCCTATATCCCTCCCTAGGCGATTTGCTCCGAATGTAGAGTTTCTCCGCTATCACAACGATAGAATATTCCTCGGTACCTAACCCAGACTGGAGTGCGAGCAAATGGACAACATCAAATTCAACTATCTCTACCGCGACGCTGGTAACTACAAGAACTGGGCGGAGGTGGTCTTCTCCAATCCTGACAGACTAACAGTTGAGGCGACGACGAAAGCCCTCAGAGATGCCTTCTTGCAGGACGGCCTATTCATTGCACATCAAGTTCGCGTGCCCGAGACTTTCTTCTCCACCGAGGGAGACGCCACCTCGGACGATCATTGTTTCCATGAATTTGATACCGTCGAGATAAGCCTTGAAATCCCAAACGACCCACACAAACGATCAATTAGCCAGTTCATTGCAGAGGTCAAAAGAGAGGCAGGGAGCGGCTGGGTGACATTTGATCCTCACGACAGACTAGCCCAGCAAGAATCTGATTAGGAGACGCACCGCTTGGCATCCCGCACCGTAGTAGTCTGTTAGATGAAGCGCTAAGCGTGTTCGGTCGGCCTGCCAAAATCGAACCTCCTCACTCCGGAATAGCGCCGTAGGCGCGTCAGACATTAGCCCAGCCCGTAAGGGCTGGGCTAGCTAGACGAGGAATGAGAAGCGCCGTAGGTGCGACACCTAGCCGAAGACGAATTTCGGGTCAAATTCCACGCCGTGTTTTTTCAATAAGGCAAGAAATTCCGTATCGAAGCTCA
>DATNIN010000050.1:0-5571 GCA_035604415.1 Candidatus Acidiferrales bacterium | reverse complement strand
AACTGCTCTGCCGTCAAGGGCTACCTTAACCCGGCGACGCTCGGATCCGCCGAGATGATCGATTTGCTGACCTTGGACGGCGAGCAAAAGTCGATGCCACTGGCAGACGTGAAGTCCGTCTACTTCGTGCGCGAATTCAAGGATCCCTTCGAGCCGGAGCGGAAGACGTTTCTAAGCCGCCCGAAACTGGACGGCCTGTGGGTGCGCCTGCGGTTCCGCGACGAGGACGCGATGGAAGGGATCGTCGCGAACAACCTCCTGGATTTGCTCGACACGGGCGTGCGGCTCACGCCGCCTGACCTGCACGGCAATGTGCTGCACATGTTCATTCCGCGGTCGGCCCTGAGCGAGATGAAGGTGCTGGGTGTTGTAGGGGTGGCGCGACGCTCTCCGCGAGCCACCCGGGACATCCGCGCGGTGCTCGAAGCACAGTCAAAACTCTTCAGCGAATAACGGCATTTTGTCAGCGTTTAGACGCCATTCAGTGGCGTTTAAGACGCCAAAATTGCCACCACTTCGAAGGATCTACTGCGTCCAATTTGGCTCTTTACGGCCCGTAGATGTACTCTATATTGGCCTGTAGGAGGGAGCCAATGCTGCCACTACACCTTCAGCCTGAGAGCCACATTCCGCTGTATGTGCAGCTGCGCGATCAATTGCGCGCGCTCGTTCACTCCGGCGAGCTCCGCACCGGCGACCGCATCCCAGCAAGCCGCGAGCTCGCCGGACAGCTCGGCGTGCACCGCACGACGGTCGCAAACGCTTATGCGGAGCTCGAATCGGAAGGACTCATCCAAGGTCACGTGGGGCGCGGCACGTTCATCTGCGGAACGCCTGTGAAGCAGTTCTCGCCTCCGCCGCGTTCGAACGGAAATGGCGGCGCGATGCCGTGGGAAGCGCTGTTTGCCGACGAGCGCGGGGAGGAAAGCCTGAGCCGCATGATGCCGGACGTGCCGCCCGGAGCAATCGCCTTCACGGTTGCGAGGCCCTCGGGGGAGTTTTTCCCGGTTGAGGATTTCCGCCGATGCGCGAACGCCGTTTTGGGTGGCGAAGGCCGCCACATACTGCAACTCGGCTCGACGGACGGTTACGAGCTGCTGAAGCGCGAGCTGATCGATCTGTTTCGCAGCGAAGGCACGAACGTCCGACCCGAGCAGCTGCTCATCACGGATGGCTGCCAGCAGGCGATCGATCTTGTGTGCAAGGCGTTTCTGCGCCCCGGCGATGCCGTGGCGCTGGAGAACCCGGGCTATCCGGGAGCCATCGCCATTCTTGCGGGAGCACGTGTTCGCGTCCTCTCGGTACCGGTGCAGGCAGACTCGTCGCGCTCGAACCGTGTGGGTCTCGATGTGGATGCGCTCGAAACGGTCCTGCTACAGAATCGGGTCAAATTCCTTCTCATCACGCCGGATTTTCACAATCCGACGGGTACGGTTCTGCCCGTTTCGGAGCGCAGGCGGCTTTTGGAACTCGCCGCGCACCATCAGGTGCCCGTGATCGAAGACGCGATTTACGCGCGGCTGCGATTGCGCGGCAATGCAGTGCCGTCGCTCAAAACCCTGGACACTCTCGGCAACGTGATCCAGATCGATAGTTTTTCAAAGACGGCATTTCCGGGCCTTCGCGTCGGCTGGTGCATCGGTGCCGAGAGCGCGATCGAACGGTTGCGCCTGCTGAAGCAATCAACCGACTTGCACACGGATCAGCTGTCGCAAGCCGCCATGGCGGAATTCATGCGCCGAGGGTATTTCACGCGGCACCTCGCGAAGATGAAGAAGGTCTATCGCAGCCGCCTGGAAGCGATGGAAGAAGCCTTGCAGAAGCACATGCCCGAGGAGACTTCATGGACCCACACGGAAGGCGGAATGTCGCTGTGGGTGACGCTACCGGCAGGATTCGACGCCGGCGAATTGCTGATCCATGCACGCGAACGCGGCGTGCTGTTTCTGCCGGGGCGATATTTCTATTCACAGAATCCGCAGCCGAATACGCTTCGGTTTGGCTTCACGGCCGTCGATGAAAAGCGCATCGCGCGCGGCATCGAAACGCTCTGCGATCTGTTGAAGGCCGAGCTTCGGAAGAGGCAGCGAGGCGTGCGGGATGAGTTTCGCGCCCGCGTGGCGCTGATTTAGCGATGCTGCTGAAGCCGAATCCCGAAAACAATTGTTTCGGCTGCGGCGGAGCGAATGCTCGCGGCATGCAGCTCACGTTCGAGCAGGACGATGCCGCGAAGCGAATTCGGGGCATGTTTCGCCTGGGCGCCGAATACGAAGGCGGCGGCGGTTTCGTCCACGGAGGGATCGTCGCCACGCTTCTCGACGAGGTGATGGCGAAAGTGAGCCGCTTCCAGCACGATTACGCGGTCACGGCGGAGTTGACGGTCGAATATATCAAACCCGTTCCGGTCGGCGGGGATCTAATCGTGGAGGGTTGGGAAGTGGAACGAAACGGACGCAACAGAATCCGGCAGGGCGAGATTCGCGACGCTTCCGGTACGCTGCTGGCCCGTGGCAAAGGCCGCTTCGTCGAGGTGACTCGGCGCTCGGAGCAATCTTCGTGAAACCGAATGGAAAAGGGGAAGAGACGATGGATCTGATGAACAACAATCTGTGGCGCGTGAAGGTCGGGCTGGCGGAAATGCTCAAGGGCGGCGTCATCATGGACGTCACGAACGCCGAGCAGGCCAAGATTGCGGAGGACGCCGGCGCTTGCGCCGTGATGGCGCTGGAGCGCGTTCCATCCGACATTCGCAAGGAGGGCGGAGTGGCGCGCATGGCCGCGCCGCGCGTGATCCGCGAAATCATGGACACCGTTTCGATTCCGGTGATGGCCAAGGTCCGCATCGGCCATTTTGCCGAAGCGCAGGTGCTGGAGGCGCTCGAGGTGGATTTCATTGACGAGAGCGAAGTGCTCACTCCGGCCGACGAGGAGCACCACGTATGGAAGCATGGCTACAAGGTGCCGTTCGTTTGCGGCGCGCGGAATCTCGGCGAAGCGCTGCGGCGCATCGCTGAAGGCGCGGCCATGATCCGGACGAAGGGCGAAGCCGGCTCGGGCAACATCGTCGAGGCGGTGCGCCACATGCGCGCGATCGTGGGGACGATGAAGAAGCTCACCACGCTGGGCGAAGAAGAGCTGGTGCACGAAGCGAAGGAGCTGGGCGCACCGTTTGAATTGGTCGCGTGGGTGGCGAAGAATGGAAAGCTGCCGGTGCCGAATTTCTCGGAGGGCGGAATTGCGACTCCTGCCGATGCGGCGCTCGTGATGCAGCTGGGGGCCGAGGCGGTGTTCGTCGGCTCGGGCATTTTCAAGTCGAGCGACCCAGCGCAGCGTGCGCGCGCCATCGTGAAGGCCACCACGCATTTCAGGGACGCGAAGATCGTGCTCGAAGCGTCCGAAGAGCTCGGCGAGGCGATGAAGGGACTCGACGTCCGCCAACTCGAGGAAAAGGATTTGCTGCAAACTCGCGGTTGGTGACGACGGACAGTGGTTAGTGGCGAGTGACTAGTGGCTAGTGAAATCAAGATTGGCATTCTCGCGATTCAAGGTGATTACGAAGCTCACGCCCGGATGCTTGACCGCCTCGGCGTCGGGCACTCGTTCGTGCGGTTGCCCGGCGGCCTCGCCGGACTCAACGGGATTATCCTTCCGGGCGGCGAGAGCAGCACGCATTTGAAAGTTCTGACCGAAGAGGGCCTTTTCGAGGAGCTGAAACAGTTCGCCGCGAACGGCGGCGCGTTTTTCGGCACGTGCGCGGGCGCCATCCTGCTGGCGCGCGAGGTGCACGGGCCCGCCCAGGCGTCGCTCGGCCTGCTCGATATTTCGATCTTGCGCAACGGCTACGGCCGCCAGCTCGCGAGCGACGTTCGCGTCGGCAAAACGAAACTCCGCAAAGAGCCGCTGGAGATGGTGTTCATCCGCGCGCCCATTATCGAATCCGTGGGCAAGGGAATCGAAGTGCTGGCGGAGGACGCGGGCCATCCCGTGCTCGTGCAGGAGGGGCGCATCCTTGCCTCGACATTCCATCCCGAATTGACGGACGACACGTTTGTCCACCAGCATTTCCTGAAACTCATCACTCAGTGATAGACTGCGCAGACTTCGATGGCTACCGGCGTGGCCCAGTCCGGCGCGGAACCTGCGTTTTCGCCGCGTTCAACACGCCCGCGAAGGCTTCGAGCATCCTGGATTATCTGGTTGTTGGCTCTGCTCGTTGCCGGGCTTGCATTCAACCGCCTGCGGTATGACCTGCGAAGCTACGCGCTCCTGACCCACTTCGTCGATCCGAAATCCGATGGCCCCCTGCTGCGCTATGAAAGCTACCTCGTGCGCACCGAGGAAGTCAGCATTCCGACTCCCAACGGGGCCGTGCGCGGGCGCCTCTACCTGCCGATTGGCATCGCGCACCCTGCCGGACTGATGGCCGTGCACGGCATTCACCACCTGGGAATCGACGAGCCGCGGCTGATGAACTTCTGCCACGCGGTTGCCGAGAGCGGATTCGCGGTGCTGACGCCGCAACTGGATGCGCTTGCCGATTATCACGTGGATGACGCGTCGATCGTGACGATTGGCGAATCGGCGGCCTGGTTTGACCAGCGATTGGGCGGCCGCCGCGTGATGGTGACGGGTGTGAGTTTCGCAGGAGGGCTTTCGCTGCTCGCCGCGCGAAATCCGACCTACGCGTCGCACATGCGCGCTCTTGTCCTGATGGGCGCGTACGACGATCTCGCGCGCGTGTCCCGTTTTCTGGCCACGAGTGAGGAAGAGTTGCCGGATGGACGCTCGATTCCTTTTCCCGCTCACGATTATGGGGCATCGGTTTTCGTCTACGCCCATCTCGACCAGTTTTTCCCGGCGGCAGACCTGTCCGCCGCGCATGAAGCGCTCCGCGATTGGCTCTGGGAGCAGCCGGACAAGGCTGAGCAGGCGCTCGCTCAACTCAGCCCGGCCAGCCGGGCGACGATGGAGGCGTTGCTCGCGCGCCGTATCGACGTGGTGCGCGAGCGGATTTTAGGCGCGATTCAGGCAGACCGAGCCGAGCTGGCGGCGCTCTCTCCTCATGGCCAGATTAGCGACCTGCGCGTGCCCGTATTCATCTTGCACGGGGCGGACGACAACGTGATACCTCCGGCGGAGAGTCGGTGGCTTGAAAGGGAAGTGCCGGACAGCCAGTTGCGTGAAGTTCTGATCACGACGGCGTTCTCGCACGTGGACCCGAAGAAGCAGCCGGGACTGTACGAGGAGTTACGGCTCGTCCACTTTCTGGGCGCCGTACTGCGTGAGATGGGCTAGCCGCGCGGGGCGGCGAATCAGTCGTAGTATTCGGCGCCGAGGTGAGTAATGAGCTCTTCGCCCATCATCCAGCGCAACGTGTTCTTGAGCTTCATGAGCTGGATGAAAAGATCGTGCTCCGGGTAAAGCTCGGGCGCGCACATCGGGGATTTGAAATAGAAGCTGAGCCACTCCTGGATGCCGCGCATCCCGGCGCGCTTCGCGAGATCGAGGAACAACACGAGGTCGAGGACGATCGGCGCCGCAAGAATCGAGTCGCGGCAGAGGAAGTCGACC
>DATNIN010000049.1:0-174242 GCA_035604415.1 Candidatus Acidiferrales bacterium | reverse complement strand
GCTTCAACATAGTCGTCAAACTCAAGAAAGAAATTGCGCCAAGGGAATTCCAGTCCATCAAAACCTAGGGGTCGATTCACGAATTTCTTCCATGCGTTCACAAGTTGGGATGGCGTGTACGTCAGGAGTTGCTTGGCGAGTTCGAGTTGGCTGTCCGCTTTCGGCGAAGGAAAGACAGACAGCCGATAATCACCTTCACCAAGCACGGTGCCGTCTTCGTCGTGGGTTCTGTAATAGTCCCATTCAAGGCGGCATTTCTGACGAACCGTTGCGACGGTCTGCCGCACAAATGTGGGTAGGTCGCGGAATTGGGTTGCTTTAGCAATGGCGTACGACTGCCGCATGCGTCTCTTGGCTTGCGCACAGATTGGTTCTGATTCATCACGCTGTTCGTCCAAAGCAGAATCGTTTACGAATCCGTCCTGCCTTCCTTCCAATTGGTTGGATGGAAGGTTCCCTGCGGGTGCTGCTGGCTTTGGACGAACAGCATGGGGGTGTTGCTGCGTCGCGGTGTCGTGCAGGGAGTCGTTTCGTTGGCGCGCGGGTGAGTCGCCTTGATTCGAAGTCGCGGCGGCGACGGGGTGACGCAAACTTGATTTGTTAGGAGAAGACCTAAGAGAACTTGTTGGCATTAGGTCCACGTATGTGTCCACCTTCTTTGCTGGTGTGTCCACGTATGTGTCCACCTTCATCGGTGTCGTCGGTGGGTCATCTTCAACGTCGGGAATGTATGTCAGGAGCGCGTCTCGATTGATAACGTAGGCGGGCGTCAACCCACTGCCCCCCGGAGCACGTCCGCCATTCACGTACTCTGACACCGACACGATTCCGCGAGCGAGCAAACCCGGGTATTCGATTTTCCCGTTCCGTCTCTTGCCGTGAATCCCCCGTTGAATAGATTTGCGGTGATATCCTAAATCTTCGCCGCTTTTGAGGGCCTTGCGGCAGACCCCATTCTGCATAGTCTGCACGTCCGCAAGCCACGCAAGAGCCTGTTTCTCCGACCGGTACAGCCCGCGCGCTCGTGCCGCGAGTCGCTTTAGTTCGTAGCGTTCATCTTTTGTCCGGCTGGGCGCGCTCATCGGACGCCCCCTGAGCCCGACGCGCCGGTGGACGCTTCGTCGATGATTTGGATTTTGAGAGCCTCGGGCCGCCCTTTGCATACGGAGCCGGGCTCAAACGAGATTCGGTCGCCCTCATTTAGAAAGCGATGGTCTAGGGGGAGATGTTTTACGTGAACGAATGCATCGGGTTGGGTGCGGTCATCAGGGACGCAAAATCCCCAGCCACGCGCTCTGTTGTAAAACGAGACGGTTCCTAACATATGTCACCTTCCTACTTTCCTGCTGATCGAACCCGGCACTCAGAGTCCGGGTGAGTCACTGCTGGCGAGCGGGACGCTTGCTGCTTCTGCTTACTTCGCCGACGCGGCCTGTTTGGCTGCCCGGCGCACCTCGCGCGCGATCAGAAACCTCACGAACGCAGCCATGCTGAGACCTTTTGAAGCGGCGATCACTTTCAACTGAGCCATATCGCTCGGATTGAATTTGAGGCAGTTTTGTTTTAGCTTCATTTGCGGCTCCTAACTATGAAAGGAATAGTCACTTTTGTGGCCTGACGGCGGGGATGAATCGGGGAACTACTGAAAGGCAAGGATCACGCTGCACGACCATTCGCGGACACGTCGGCGAACGCACGGACGCTTCGCATGGGAATCAGCCAATTCGTCTTCGACAGTTGCTTGTGTGCCAGCACACCTCGCCGGACAAGGCGACGCACTTCCCAAGTGGAAATTGACAGCAACTCGGCGGCGTGTGCCGTCGTGACGAGCAAGGGTTCAACCGACGGGACTGCGGGCGTTGCAATAGCTGACGAAGCTCTTTTGTGGGACATGGGTACGCACACTCCAAATGATCTGGAATGTCCGCACCCGAATTTTCGGCGGGAAGGACTACCTTGGCTTATCCTACTGCGGTCGGCATCACTGCCACTCTAAGTTACCCGCATCTACTTTAGCCAATGGTACTTACAGCATGGGGATGGTCATCCCGTCGGCTTCGAACCACAAGCCTCTGTTAATGCCATCGTGCCATTTCCTGATGGGTATAGTACCACCCTAGTAGGGATTGTCAAGATTTATCGTGTGTCTTTGGTGCCGAAGGTCGGGGTCGAACCGACACGGCCTTACGGCCACACGATTTTGAGTCGTGCGCGTCTGCCAATTCCGCCACTCCGGCCTAGCCTTCGATGATCTTAGCCGTGTTGCGACGCTCGTTCAAGTCCCGCGAGATGTACCGCGCAAACACATCAGGGGTGAGATGAGTTCCCGCCTGTGCCGCCGTCACGCCTTTCTCGCTCATATTCGTGATGGCCGACCGCCGCAGATCGTGGAGTGTGACCGCGCCGCCCTTGCCACTGCCGCCCTTGATGTCCTTCGTCTGCCGCGCCCACTCCCCGCGATAGTCTTTGACGGGTCTTCCGTTCCGTGTGAACAACGCGGCGTCCGCGTCACGACCTTCCGCAAGCCTTACGAGCATGTTATGGATTTCGCCGTCTGGATTGATGTCCACGATGCGCTCCATCTTGTTCTTTGTCGTGAATGCAGGCAGCGTGAGCGTCGATGCCTTTGGATTGAAGTAACCGACCTTCGCGCCGATCAGTTCAGACCGCCTAAAACCATACGTGAATGTGAGCGTCACGAAAGCCCTGAGCCAAAATAGTTTCGGGTCATCGAGCCGCTTGCGTAACGTGTCGTAATCTTCTTTGCTCAAGCGTCCCTTGCGGACGTGGGACTTTTCGGACTGCATCTTCGGGAACTCCGGGAAGCGGTCGGCAGGAATTTTCGATTTGTTGTGACCGAACAGCATCATCAAGACACGCTGTTCGCGGTTGCGAGCGCACAATCCCGCGCCTTCCTTCATCCGACGATTGAGATATGCAACGACCTTGTCGCGGTTAACTTGCGTCGCAGTCAGTCCGCCGAAGCTCTGCTTGAGATGTTGCTCCCATCGGCTCCGGTAGTCTTCCTGAGTCCGCTGCTTACAGTCCGTCTCGACCTTGAGCATCCAAGAATCGAACATCGATTGAACTGTGATGGGGTCGAACTTCTTGGGCAGTTCTCCGGCGCGGATCGCCGCGACTTCGGAATCCAGCTTGATGAGCGCCGTCTCGCGGTCCGTCGTTTCGAGCGAACGCCGATAACGCGTGCCTCGCCAATTCAATTCCATCCAAAACATGTCGCCGCGCCTGAACAGCGAACCTTGTCCACGAACGCGCACAGACTGCTTGCGCGGCTTTTTGGGTTTCGGCATCACCGCCAAATTGCCCTGCGAGTCCATCGAGATGCTCCTGACTGCACCCGCAGTCTGAATTGTCACAGTTGATACCACAATGGAACCAAAGTACTACGCAGGTGCTTGAAACTGAGAGACTTCGGGGAGATTCTACGCGGACTCAAAATCCGTTGGTCGCAAGGCCGTGTGGGTTCGACTCCCTCCTCCGGCACCAGCAGCTTTCCCATCGTTCCACGGCGAATCGCAGGCAGGGGGCCGACCAGCGGCTACTGCTTGGTGCCCGCAGGATGCATCGACACCAAACCTTCTATCCGAGCTAAGTTCCCACTCGCAACGAGCGCGTAAGATTTTTCAGCGTGGCGATGGCGGAAAACGCGGCGAGCTGCGAAGTGCGCGGATTGGATTTCGAAGGAACATTCTCGACTTTCACGGAGAGCCTGCCGAATTCGCCCTGCACGCGAATCTCGTGAACGTTTTCGTTTCCGCCCGGCACGGCAACGATCCGGACGCGCACTGGCGCCGACGGATCGACCGCGAGGCGCAGCGAGGCGGCTACGTTGGAGGTGGCGGGAAAAGCGTGTGCGGCTTCCTCGGCGCGGCCTTCGAATATCACGGTGTCCGCCTTCAGATTTTCAAGCTCTATGCCGTGATCGACGACGTATTTCGATCCGCGTAGCGCCGCGACCGGCTTGCGGCTCGTCAACTCCGCCGATTCGATGCGCCCGATCGAAGCGGACTTGATTCCATCAAGCCCTGCGATTGCTCCTGATGGAACGTAGATCCGGCAGCCTTTTTTCTCGGCCTCGCGGAACCACTCTTCCCGGCCAAGCAGGCCTCCCACGCTCATGATCAGCATGTCCCGCCCGCGCGCAAGCGCCTTCGGGACAAATTCCGCGAGAGCCGCCTGGCTCGCCGCTTCGACGGCAAGATCGCATCGCTCGATCATCTCTTCGATTGAAACCACAGGCGGGTGGCTCGAAAGATCCGAGGAAAGCGCTTCGGCTGCCGCGCGGTCCTGATCCGAGACCGCGACCAATTCCGCTTCCAGTTGTTTCTGATCGATAGCCGTGGCGATGGTGCGGCCGATGGCGCCGACGCCGAGAAGTCCGATTTTCAGCATGTTCGGCTAATTCTCACGCGAGCTCGAGCATGCGGTCGATCGCCCGCTTCGCCTTGCGCGCGATCTCTTCGGGCACGCGAATCTGAGGCGTCATCGTCTCAAGCGAGCGAATGATCTTGTCGAGCGTGATGGTCTTCATGAACGCGCACGTAGCATTGGGATTCACCGGATAGAAGGTCTTGTCCGGGAACTTCTTGTTCAATTGGTGCATGATCCCGAGCTCGGTCCCCACGGCGAATTCCGCGGCCGACGATTCGCCGATGTGCCGGAGCATGCCTTCAGTTGATAGGAAGAACGTGCGGTCCTGCGGCAGCGTGCCGTCCATCGCTTTTGCCATGCAGGAACTCACGCAACCGCACTCGGGGTGCAGAAGCAACTCGATATCAGGATGTTCGGCGAGAATCTCGACCACCTGCTCGGGACGGATCGTCTTGTGGACGTGACAGTAGCCGGGATACGCGATGATGTTTTTCCGGCCGGTCTGCCGAGCGACGACTTCTGCGAGGAACTTGTCCGGAAGAAACAGAATGGCGCGGTCGGCGGGAATCGCTCGGACCACTTTTGCGGCGTTCGCCGACGTGCAGCAATAGTCGCTCAATGCCTTCACCGCAGCAGAGGTGTTGATGTACGCGACCACCACGGCGTCGGGGAGCTTTGCTTTCCACTCCAGGAGCTCTTCCGGCGTGATCGACGCGGCCAGCGAACATCCCGCGCGCAAGTCCGGCAGCAGAACGGTCTTGTCCGGCAGCAGAATCGCGGCAGTTTCCGCCATGAAGTGCACGCCGCAGAAAACGATCACGTCGGCGTTCGTCTTCGCCGCGGCCTGCGACAGCTTCAGCGAATCCGCCACGGCGTCAGCGACCTCCTGGACCTCCGGACGCTGGTAATGGTGCGCGAGCAGGACGGCATTGCGCTCAGTGCAAAGCGCGCGGACGCGCTCCTGCTTTCGCCGGATCTCTTCCGCCGTGTCCGCCACGGTTTCGATTACGGGAAGCGTGTAACGCGCCTCAAAGCCAAGTTGTGCGACTGCGCTGGACATGATGATTCCCCTTTTCGCCTATAGGGCTATGAAATCCTCTGACACAAATCGAGTGCGCGAGCCGAATGCGTGAGCGCGCCGATCGAGACGGCGTCCACGCCGCATGCTGCGTACCCCTCAACATTTGATTCCGAAATGCCGCCGCTGGCTTCGATCAGCGCGTGATCCCACAGATTCTCCCGGTGGAGCATCTCGAGAATCGCGCCGATCTCTGCGGGCGTCATATTGTCGAGCATCAGCAGGCAAGGATATTGCTCGGACGCCACCTCCTGAAGGCGACGAAAGGCTCGCGCCGCCGCGCGCGCTGCCGCCTCGCCGCGTACTTCGATTTCGATGAATTCGGACTCTGCGCGAAACTTCCAGGCTTTCTCGATCGCGAGCGGCACGGCGTCCTCTTCGCGGGCAGCCAGACGCGCAAGATGATTGTTCTTAATCAGGATCGCGTCGCCGAGACCCAATCGATGCGTGCCAACGCCTCCGAGGTGCAGCGCGCGCTTATCGAGCAATCCCCAAGGCGTCTTCCGCGTCCCCACAATCCGGGTTGCAGAGTTGCGCTGGCGCACGCGTTCTTGCAGGCAGCGCGCCGTTGTCGCGATTCCGCTCATTCTTTGGAGAAGATTGAGCCCCACGCGTTCGAGGCCGAGGAGTTCGGATTCCTTGCCTTCGGCCTGAAGCAGCGTCTCCCCGGGCCGCACGACGTCGCCATCATTTTTCTCGAGCACGACATCGACGCCGCGGCCGCGCAACAATAAGGCGAATTCCTCCAGGCCCGCAGCCACGCCTCCCTGGCGGGCGATGACGCTCGCCGAGGTATTTCGGTCATTCAATCCAAGGGCCTTTGCAGTCAAATCACCCGATGCCAGATCAGATTGCAGGAGAGTTTCCGTCAGCGCGCAAACGGCCTGGAGATAGGCCGCGTTGGCGAACGTGAGCGCGCCGCCCCGAAAGAGGGCTTGCTCGAGTCGTTGTTCCCGTGTCGCGCTCATCCCAAGTCTCCGCGCCCCGCCGCTACTTAAGGAGAAATCCCCGCGCGCGCAGCTTCGCTTTCGCGCGGGCAATCAATTCCGGCCGTGAAGCTTCCACGGTGTGCAGATGCACTCCGCCAGTGAGCGAAGAGAGGAGCGACGCATGTGAAGTCTTCACGTGTTTCAGAAAGTCCTGCACGTCCGCCCGGGACTCGATCATGAGCGAGCCGCGGAGTTCGCCATAGAGGGGATGCTCGACGATTACATCGAGAATCTTCACGCCGTGATCGACAAGAATGTCGAGTTCCTCTTCGGTACGCTCGGGCGCATGCCGGCAAGCAAGGATCGCGCGATGTGCGGGGTTCTGGACTTTGGGCAGGCGATAACCTCGCGGCGTGGCCTCAATCTCCTCGCCGCTTGCTCGAAGGATTGCCACATCCTGCACCAAGCATTGCCGGCTCACACGGAAGCGCCTTGCTAGCTCGTCGCCGCGGATCGGCGCGCGGTGAGCCCGCATCCATCGGACAATCCCGCGCCTGCGACCGTCCGCGGCACCCGCAGGCTCCGACGCATGGACACTTCTCAATCGCGATTTGTTCGACGCGCGCATGGACATCTGTCTTGTCACAGTTCTAGTCTATCGTCAAGTCGGGCGCTCCGCAACCCGCCTTGGGACTGCCGGGACATGCAGAACGGCTCACAGACGGCTTTGCGGGGGGGGGCATTTACTCTCCTGTTGCGTCAGCAGGTTTTGGGGGGAGGGGCCGCGGCGTTTGGGCCATACTGGAAAGCGTCCACAAGGGAGGGCGAGTGATTGTGGTGCAAACTGCACGAAGACGAAGCGAGCGCGTGCTGTTGGATTTGCCGGTTGTGGTTTGCGGCGAATCTCCCGATCAACGGCCCTTCCAAGAAGAGACCTTCACGATCACGGTGAGCGCTCATGGTGCGCTTGTGATGATGGCAACGAAGGTAGCGCTGCGGCAGAAGCTAGTCATGATGAACCCGAAGAACTGGGATGAGCGTGAAGGGAGAGTCGCGTATATCGGGTCGCCCCACGCGGGCTTGTCGCAGGTTGCCGTCGAATTTACGCAACCATCTCCGGGATTTTGGCCGATTGGCGATCCCCCTCCAAATTGGAAGAACTCGTAACGACATCGCAATAGCGGCGCCGCGCAACTTTTCTTTGATGGGAATCTGAGGCGGGCGATCTCGCCGGAAGTGCGGAGGCGTGAAACTAAACCTCCGAGTCGTTCAGTTCACCGATCCAAGAATCGAGGATTTTCAGTTGATCGGGAAGCGTGTCAAAAAAGCCCACACCCATTCCCATGCCTTCCTGCGTGTAGATGATCTTGCCAGGCGTCTCGAACGTTCCTAGATCGCGCATGATGCGGACCTGAATCAAGGTCTGCGTTGGGAGCGTGTTGAGAAGGTCGATGTAACAGCCTCTGCGGCTGACTTCAGAGACGCGCCCCGAAATGCGGACGCCGCTGACGGGCTCGATGATTTCGGCCGCAGCGATGAGGCTGAAGCGCGGAACCGCACGCCGCTCCCGGAATGGCTTGCCAGAATCGGTTGGAGAGCCGGCCGGATCGACCATGATCGCCCCCCTGCACTTGAGTCAAGCGTCGCACAAACGCACGCTCCGCACCACTCCCGCAATCTTGCGTGGTACGAAAGCGGAAACGCCGTTCGCCGCCTGGCTGGCGCCCGAGGAACAACCGCGCAGCTTGACGGCTCAAACGCCAAGTTTATCTAAGAGTAACCAACGCCCAAACGGACCCGATTCGGCCTAAAACGACCCGGACCACCGGCTCGACTGAATCCGGCTTGGCGCGCGGCACCTGGGTTAATCGGCTGCCGAGTGCCCCATTTGAGGTTTTTCGCCTAAACATCTTAATTTCCAATTGTCGGACCATGTTTTAGGGGGGCATCCCATGATTGCTTCCAATTGCAAGCAACCTGGTACTAGAATCGGTCCCTTCTATCCCACAACGATATCATCCTCTCTCCGAGCGCTTTTCGCGTGTCAGGGGCTTCGCCGCTGAAGATCCGCTCGCTAAAGAACGGTAAGTACGAGTCATCCGTGCTACGCGGGGTACTAGTGCTCTCGCGAGCGACGGTTGGGCACACGACGGTGTCAAACCGGTTGCTTCGCGAGCCGGAAGGCTTTACTCTACTTTCTGTTGCAGACAATCGAGAGCAGTTCCAATCTGAAACAGCCCAACAAGGCCAACCATGCGTCCAGGGGAGCAGCTCCGAGAACTTCGAAATCGGCTCGGCGTGACCACACGAGAAGTAGAGGAATTTAGCCGCACCATCGCCGAAGACCGCCAGAACGAAGAGTTTTACATCTCGAATGCCTGGCTGACCCAGCTCGAGAACAAGAACTCCATCCCGAGTATCTACAAGCTCTACAGCCTGAGCGTCATCTACCGCACTAAGTTTAATGATCTTCTCGCCGTATTTGGCATCGATTTGGGAGCTACATCTCGCTACCAGCTTGCATTGCCCCTGCAAAACACGCACCTGACCTCATTTGAATCGCCCGACCCTGAAAAGTCCATTACTTTCCCGGTGCGTTTCGACAAAAGCTTCAACTTGGAAACCACGAGCCTGATATCGCGGATGGTCGAGGTCTGGGGGGAGATCCCTATTGCATTGATTCAAAAGCTCGATGTGCGCCATTGCCAGTACGGCTATATAGGGGTTGACGATTACACGATGTTTCCGCTTTTGCGTCCCGGATCTTTCGTTCAGATCGACAACCACCCCAGCCGCATGCAGGCATCCGAGTGGCGGACCGAGTTCGATCGGCCGATCTACTTCATTGAACTGCGGGACGGTTACGCCTGCTCGTGGTGCGAGGTGCGCGGATCCCAGCTCACACTGGTTCCACATCCGCTCTCAGGCTGCACAATTCGGCAGTTCGCCTATCCCTCGGAGGCGGAAATTGTGGGGCAGGTGACGGGAATAGCTATGCGTCTGGTGCCGCAGGAGCAGGACGGAGACGGGCCTCCAAGATTGCCAAAGCGATCTTGAAGCTCGAAAAGAGGAATTCCGCAGAGAGCGGATCGGTTTCCACCGGAACGGCCACGCGGTAGGGCTCCAACTTCTTCCACGCCGTCAAGAATTCACCAGGGCTCGTGTGCGTCGAATCCATGTACCCTTCCATCTGGCACACCAAGCCCCGCAGCGGGCTTCCCACGAGATCGCGGAACGCCTCTCGATGGCAATCGGCCAGCGCCTCGCAGGCCACTTCCTGGGTGAAGCGGGACGCTAGGCCATCGTGGTAATAGAGGCCCGTGTTGTAATCCCGCATGGACGCCAGATAGATCAAACGGTCGAGCGAACGCGGAATTTCTGAAAGCGTGCGCCGGCGCAGGTCTTCAGCCGCCTGCTGCACATCCATTCGTCTTGGCATCGAATTCACGATTGATCCTTATAGTCGCGCCGCGCCGGCCGAACGATCGGCCAGCGCTCCGAGCTGCGCCGGGCTGAGAAAAGCAAGCGACTCCTCATATACTTTGCAGACCCTCGCCGCCACGGCAGCCGTCGTTTCGACCATCCCGGGGACAGCAAAAGGCCCGCGAACATACAAAGCAACTTGAAGAGCGCGGCACGCAAAGAGCAGGGCCGCGAAATCCAACGCGAGCGCGATTTCCGTCCTGAAACTCAGCCGAGCATAGGACCGCGCGGAACCAAGGTAGAAACGCCTGAGTAATAGAATCTGCCGGCGGACCTGATTCACCCACGAGAGAGCGATTTTCTTCCGCTCCTCCATGAACAGCGGGCGAACGTTCTCCGGAACCTCGGAAAGGACGTATTCCAGGTCCGCCCGCGCAAAAATTCGTGCGATCAGCTCAGGCGGCAGCAGGCCGGATCGCAGAGCCTGGAGTGCCTGCCGTGCCTCAACCAATGGCCCGGAGCCACCTTCGGCGCGCGGCGTGCGTCGCGCGAGGAAATAGAGCGAGGAGAGACACAGCGCTCCAAAGGCCAGAATTAGAATCAGTTGGATCACGCGCTTGCCACCTTGGAAATGTGTGAGCGCATCGCTTCCATTGCGCTCCGCGTCGTCGCCACCACCGCCTCATGGTCCATTTCGAGCGGCGCGGGGGCGTCGAACGCCGGACTCGGTTCATACGACCACAAGGACACGGCCCAAATTACGAGAGACGTAAAATAGGCGAGCGGTTGAATCACGTTCCATGCATGGGTGAATCGGCGGCCTATATAGAACCGCAGCGCCAATGTCATGACGCTCGCACCAAGCCAGATGCCGTAGCCGAGGATCATGCCTTTGGCGTTCTTACCCATCACGGTCCGGTAGTACGATATGATCGCTAACACTGCGAAGAACAAGATGGCCTGAGCTACCAGAAGATTTCTCTCCAGCGCAACGTATCGCTCGAGTTGCCCGATCGCGAATTGGACGTTCAAAGCCCCCGGCACCATGGGATAGAAAACCCCAAAGCAGAAGATTGCCGCAAACAGGGTCAGGCCCGCGAACCTCGCAATCCGCTCGGCGCCCGGGTATGGAGAGAGAACGTGCTTGAAAATTTCCAGGATAATTCCGCATCCGAGGAGGATATTCAGAAACTCAGCGCGCCAACACCACGTGGCATACGATGCCGGGCTGAGCTCGTACATCGCGAATAGCAAAACGTCGCAAATCAGAACGCTGGTGGCATACGTGTAGAAAAAGGGATAGCGTCGCAGGAGATTGCCCGGGAAAGCCCGGAACACTACCAGCGCTTCCGCCACAATGCACGCCCACCATATCGCCAGAGTCAGCAACAATTCTCACCTCGTAAGAGAACGGTAAATCTTAGCAGAAAAGCCCGCGAGGACACGGGGAGAAAGTTAAACTTTCTCCCCCCCGTTGTCACTAGTACTAACCGCCTAGGGAGGGTCCCTAAGCGGGATGATATTTACGACGCAGTTAGGCGCGGATGGGCTGACTCAGGAGGCAAACGCTACGCCCGGATGCGGATGCCCGCCCTGCGCTACGAACGTCACGCCGGGGTGCGGATGCCCGCCCTGCGCTACAAACGTCACGCCCGGATGCGGATGTCCGCCCTGCGCTACGAACGTCACGCCCGGATGCGGATGACCACCTTGGAGCGCGAAACCTTGCACCCCACTCCAAACGGAAATACTTGTCGCAGAAACTGCAAGGGCAGCAAGTACGGTAAGTAATAGGCCCCCCAACTTTCCACATTTCATCATTGAATCTCCTCGGGCTTGAAGTAGGCCCTCTATGTCCCAAGCAGACTATGGGCGTGAGTCAAAACGGCACAGTGCTGGCTGAAACCGCTAAGACGGCAAAGCAGAATGAAGACGGCGTAGAAGTTATCAGGTAGTATCGCCGACCCCGTGGTGGGGGTCGGAGTGTGGCGACGCTCGCGCTTCAGGTCTTGCTCAAATTCTAACGTCTCGGCGCGAATAGGGAGCTAACGAGATTGGAACCTCTGCGGAACATACCTATAGAGTTTAGCCGCGAACGGGGGTACTAAGAGTATCTAGGCAAAGCTTGCGGGCAGCTTAAATGGCCGAAACGAATTCCTCTCAAGACGCTATAAATGTGCGTCCAGAAGCGTTCCGCGAAAACATGCGGCGGCTGGACCGGCGACAATGGTGGCTGTGGTCCTCGACCGTGCTTGTTTTGCTTCTGCTGACCATCGCCGTAGCGTCGTTTTCGTTCCCAGCTATCTTGAGCATCGAGCAGGAGTCCTATTCATTCTATTTGAATCAAGCCGTGCGGGCGCTCGTTGGCATCGTGCTGGTATTCAGCGTCTACGTCGTCTATCAGCAGACGATGATCATTCGCATGCGGAATCAGATGGCGGATCAGATCCAATCGCTCGCCAAAGTTCAGAGCCTCACGAACGAAGTCTATAAGCTGGCCGCATTGGACCAATTGACGGGGCTTTACAACCGGCGCTCCGGCGAACAGCGCCTGGCGGAAGAGATCAGCCGAGCCGTCCGCCATGAACGGCCATTGACCGTGCTGCTGATCGATCTCGACGGATTGAAGCAGATCAACGACAAACTTGGCCACCCGGCGGGCGACTTGGTCCTCAAGGGATTTTCCGAACGCCTGCAGAAGGCGATCCGCGGTTCGGATCTGGCCGTGCGGCTTGGAGGCGACGAGTTCATGGTGCTCCTCCCAGAATGTCGCGCGGACGAAGTGAAGCACGTGCTCAGCCGCCTCGAAGGACTCGAGCTTGAATATGACGGTACACGAATCCCCTGCCGCTTCTCGCGCGGGTGGACAGACTACAAGCCCGGTGAAACCGCCGAAGAGCTGATGAAGCGTGCCGACGAAGCCCTATACACGAACAAGCGCGCGGGCAAACAGGCAGACAAGCGGCCGCACTCGAATCCCGTACCAGAGTCTGCCCTCTAGATTCTTGAATTAGCACTTCAACCCACCAATCTGACGACCGCCCAAAAAACGTGTGTTCGCGATAGCTGTTGAAACGCGCGGTTTGCGGTATCATGAGTGAGAAGCGTCCGTACCCCAGCCGCGGCGGAACACTGGAAATTCTATTCCACAATCTTGATCATTTCGAGGAACCTGGGGGACTATGAATATGCTTGCAAGAGTACGAATCCTGAGACTTCTTGGGCTCACGATCGCGGGAGCGACAATCGCCGGGGCCGCGCTAACTGGAGTAGCACTGGGCGACACGCTCGAGCTAAAAACCGGCCAGATCGTGCAGGGAAAGTTTTTGGGCGGTTCGCCGATGAATATCAGGTTTCAGGTGGATGGCAAAGAGCAGGTGTTCGCGACCAGGGACGTGCTGAACATCGGCTTCAGCGATTCGGCGGATGCATCGAGCGTTGCGGCGCCTGCGACAAGCGCGATGCCCGCTGCCCCGGCTGCTCCAGCCGCGATGGCGCCGAGTTCCGTGGCGCCACAGACCACGCCCACGACGCAGGTGGTCACGATTCCTGCGGGCACTTCGCTGCTGGTGCGCATGATCGACAGCGTGGATTCCTCCCAGAACAGGATCGGCGACAAATTTCACGCAAGCCTGGAGAGCGGACTCGTCGTTGGCAACACGGTGGTCGCGCCGAAGGGCGCCGATGTATACGGCAAGCTGGCACAAGCAAAAGAAGCCGGGAAAATTTCCGGCAGCGCGCAATTGACACTCGAACTGACTGGAGTCCGGATCAACGGAAACGTCGTGCCGGTGGACTCAACCACCTATGATGTCGCGGGCAAGGGTCGCGGCACGCAGAGCGCGGAGCGCATCGGTGGCGGAGCCGTCCTCGGCACCATCATCGGGGCCGTTGCAGGGGGCGGCAAAGGCGCCGTCATTGGAGGCGCGGTGGGTGCCGGGGCAGGCACGGCCGTGCAGGTGATGACGCACGGCGATCAGGTGCGCATCCCGAGCGAGACGCTGCTCGAATTCAAGACGGAACACGACGTCACGGCGCCGGCGTCCAACTCCACAAATTAGCTTCGGGCGGGTGTTCTTGTCAGGAACATACCCCGAGATTCTTCTTGCACGTCCGCGAGGGTAACTCGTAAGATACCGCCTGTTGTAGGAAACGATACGATGCCCAAGGAAAAACCCAAGGTAAATATCGGCGAGGTCATCCGGACCTACCGGAGCGACCGCGGCCTCTCGCAAGGCGATATCGAACGCCGCACCGGGCTTTTGCGCTGCTACCTCTCCCGCGTTGAGAACGGCCACACGGTTCCGTCGCTCGAGACGCTTGCGAAAATCGCCGAAGCGATGGAAATCAGCCTGGCGGACTTTTTCCCCGGCACAGACACGCCTCAGGACCGCGAGACGCGCAAAATGCTGGGCGAGCTTTCGGAAGAAGAAATTCGCTTCCTCGCGGAAATCAAGAAATATTCCGCCAGCCTGTCGGATGACGACAAGAGGCTCGTCCTCGCCATGATCCGCAAGATGGCCACCATCGTGCCGCCCGTCAGAAATGGCAAGACTTCGAACGTCGTCCATCGCGTAGAATTCTAGTTTCCCAAGTCGCTCTTTCGGATGTAATTCCTTAGGCTACTGGTTCGTCTTGATGAGATTGGCTCATCTGAATTCCGAAAGACACCTGGCACGTCTCGCGACTAGCGCCCGAACGCGCTGATTCGCTACAATGAGGTTGCAATGTCGCAGCCACGGCACAAGACGGTCGGCGTGAAAGTGGGCAAGATTCAGGTGGGCGGCGGCGCGCCCGTGGTGGTGCAGTCGATGACCAACACGGATACGGCCGATGTTGCCTCGACCACGCAGCAGTGCCTCGAACTCGCGCAGGCGGGCTCGGAGCTTGTCCGCGTCACAGTCAATGTGCCGGAAGCGGCCGCGGCCGTGCCGGAAATCAAGAAGCGCCTGCTCGATGCGGGCTGCGACGTCCCGGTAATCGGGGACTTTCATTACAACGGCCACGTCCTGCTGACGAAGTACCCCGATTGCGCGCGCGATCTCGACAAATATCGCATCAATCCCGGCAACGTGGGCCACGGCCAGCGGCGCGATGAACAGTTTTCCACGATCTGCAAGGTGGCGCGCGACAACGGCAGGCCCGTGCGCATCGGCGTGAACGGCGGCTCGCTCAATCAAGAGCTCGTCATGCGCAGGATGCAGGAGAACACGGACAAGGACCTCGGCAAGACGTCCGAAGAGATCGTCAACGAGTGCATGGTGCTATCCGCGCTTGAATCCACCGAACTTGCGCTCGAATGCGGACTGCGCAAGGACCAGATCATCATCTCCTGCAAAGTTTCGCGCCCGCGCGACCTGCTCGAAATCTATCGCGACCTCGCGAAGAAGACCGACCAGCCGCTGCATCTGGGCTTGACCGAAGCGGGCATGGGCGCGAAGGGGCTTGTGTGGTCCTCGGCGTCGATGGGCATCCTGCTGGGCGAGGGCATCGGCGATACGATTCGCGTTTCGCTTACGCCGCGTCCGGGCGGCGACCGCCGCGAGGAAGTCTATGCGGCGTGCGAGCTGCTGCAATCGCTTGGCCTGCGCACGTTCGCGCCGAGCGTGACGGCCTGCCCCGGCTGCGGCCGCACTACCAGCTCGACGTTTCAAGAGCTCGCCGAAAGCATCCAGGATTACATCCGCGACAAGATGCCCGAATGGAAGCGGCACTACGAAGGCGTCGAAGAGCTGAAGCTTGCGGTGATGGGGTGCATCGTCAACGGCCCCGGCGAATCGAAGGCTTCGAACATCGGGATCAGCCTGCCGGGCACCGGCGAAGCGCCGCGCTGCCCCGTTTACATCGACGGCCAGAAGTTCACCACGCTCGAAGGCACCTACGACGAGCTTTCCGCCGCGTTTCAGGCGCTCGTGAACGATTACATCGCGACGAAGTACCACAAGCGCGAGACTCCGCTGCCCGCCTCGGTGACGGTTGCGGCAGCGCCGGCAAAACCTTCTCTTCGCGTCCTCGCCTAGCCCACGCTTTGACGGCCGGCTTGCGATACACTCAGCACTAGATTCGGGTTCACGTCTGCCTCCGAAACGCGCTCAGCCATGACCGAACTTGCGATCAACGACGCGGCAAGCAAGCCTGGCTGGCGCCGCGGTTTCTGGAGCCTGATCGTCACGCAGTTTCAAACCGGGTTCAACGACAACGGCCTGAAATTCCTCGTCACCTACATCGTGATCGGCATGAATCTGCCGCAGGCGCGGCGGGACACGCTCGTCCCAATCGTGGGTGCGCTCTTCGCACTGCCCTTCATCCTCTTCTCGATGACCGGCGGCTACTTCGCCGACCGATACAGCAAGCGCAGCGTGACCATCGGCACAAAGCTGCTCGAAATCGCCGTGATGGCATTCTTCATCGCTGCACTTGCACTGCGGAACCTGCCGATGGAGTGCGCAGGAGTCTTTCTGATCAGCGCGGAAGGCGCGCTCTTCGGCCCGTCCAAGTACGGCTTGCTGCCCGAACTGCTGCCGGAAGCCAGACTTTCCTGGGGCAACGGGATCATCGAGTTCGGGACCTTTGCCGCGAGTATCGTGGGGGTAATGGCAGCCGGATTTCTGGCGCAGCAGTATGCGGGCCGCGAGGTGATTGCCGGTTTTCTGCTGCTGGCCTGTACGTTCGTGGGTCTCGGTTCGAGTCTCGGAATTTCGCGCGTGCCTTCAGCCAATCCGGCGAAGCGCTACCGGAAGAATCCCTTCGGCGATTTCTTCGAGCAGATGAAGATCGTTCGCGGGGACCGCGTGCTCGGATGGGCCGTCCTTGGCAACACGTATCTCTTCTTTCTCGCCGCGCTGCTGCAACTGGTGAGCATTATCTACGGCCACGACGTGCTTCACATCGACGACCGGCACACCACCTATCTCCAAGCTGCTCTGGCAATCGGAATAGGGTTGGGCAGCATCGCGGCGGGATATCTTTCCGGCGGAAAAATCGAGTACGGGCTCATACCGCTCGGCGCGGTGGGCATGACGGTTTTCAGCGCCCTGCTCTACAGTCCCGGCCACTCCCTGTGGACAGTGGGCGTGCACCTCGCGCTGCTCGGATTCTTCGGCGGACTGTTTGCAGTGCCGCTCGGCGCTCTGATCCAGCATCGTCCAAAACCAGAGCAAAAGGGCGGCGTAATCGCGGCGGCGAATTTGCTTTCGTTCATCGGAATCTTCGCCGCATCCGGCGCTTACTACCTGTCCTCAAACGTGCTGCACCAAACGCCCGGTGCGATGTTCCTGGATGGCGCCGTCCTGACCCTTGTCACGACGGTATATTCGATCTACCTGCTGCCGGATTCGCTTGTGCGGTTCGTGCTCTGGGCGGCGACGCATTCGATCTATCGAATCCGCGTCGAAGGCCGCGAGAACATTCCTGCGACGGGCGGCGCGCTCTTCGTGGCGAATCACATGTCGTTCGTCGATGGACTTCTGCTGATCGCTTCCACCGACCGGCCGGTCCGCTTCCTGATCTACAAAGGCATCTACGACCTCCCGTACGTGAAGCCGTTCGCGAAAATCATTCGCGCGATTCCAATCTCGTCCGAACAGCGCCCGCGCGAGACGCTGCACTCGCTGCGTGCAGCGAGCGAGGCCATCCGCTCCGGCGAGGTAGTCTGCATCTTTGCCGAGGGCCAGATCACGCGCATCGGCCAGATGCTACCGTTCCGGCGCGGCTTCGAAAGGATCATGAAAGGAGTGGACGCGCCGATCGTTCCAGTGAACCTTGACGGCGTGTGGGGCAGCATCTTCAGCTTCGAGCGCGGGCGCTTCGTGTGGAAAATGCCGCGCTCGATTCCGTACCCCGTGACGGTGAGCTTTGGCAAGCCGATGCCGCCGACGGCTTCGCCGCAGGAAGTTCGCCGGGCGGTGCGGGAGCTGCAAACCGAGGCCTACCGCCATCGCAAGAGCCGTTTGCGCACGCTTCACCAGTCGTTCGTTCGCACGGCGCACCGGCATCCGTACCGCTTCGCCATGGGAGACAAGCGGCGCCCGCGGATGAAGTGGGGCAGCGCGCTGCTGAGCGCAATCTTTCTCGCGCGGAGGCTGCGCGGCGCGTGGGCGGCACAGGAAATGGTCGGCATTCTGCTGCCGCCATCGGTGCCGGGCGTGCTTGTGAACTTTGCCGCGACGCTGTCGGGGAAAGTGGCGGTGAATCTGAACTACACTGCCTCGGACGAGTCGCTGGCCTCCTGCGCGGAGCAGTGCAAGATCGAGACGGTGATCACAACCAGGTTGCTGCTCGACCGAATTCCGCTGAAAGTTCCCGGAAAGACGATCCTGCTCGAAGAAGCCGCGGCGAGGCCCCGCCTCGGCGAGAGGATCATGGCGCTCGCGTTGTGGTTTCTGCCGGGTTGGGCGCTGGAGCGCGCGGTGAGCGGCGGGAAAACGAAATCGCTCGACGATCTCGCCACGATTATTTTCTCGAGCGGCAGCACTGGCGAGCCGAAGGGCGTGATGCTCACCCACTACAACATCGCTTCGAACATCGAGCAGATGGGCCAGACCTTCATGTTCGACAAGACGGACGGCCTGCTCGGAGTCCTGCCCTTCTTCCATTCCTTCGGCTTCACGGTGACGCTGTGGCTGCCGGCAGTGCTCGGTGTCGGCGCGGTGTACCATCCGAGCCCGCTCGATCTAGCCGCCGTGAGCGAACTCGTGCGCGATTACCGGCTGACGTTTCTGACGGCGACGCCGACGTTCTTGCAAGCGTACATGCGGCGCTGCTCGCCCGAGGATTTCGGCAGCTTGAAGTTCGTGCTCGTCGGCGCGGAAAAATTGCCGGAGCGCCTCGCGCTGGCCTTCGAGGACCGCTTCGGCATACGTCCGCTCGAAGGCTATGGCGCGACTGAATGCGCGCCCGCCGTGGCCGTGAACACGCGGGACTTTCGCGCGCCCGGTTTCCGTCAGGTCGGCGGGAAACGCGGCTCGATCGGGCATCCGCTTCCGGGCATCAGCGTGCGCATCGTCGATCCCGATACGCGCGAGGCGGTTCCGACCGGCACGCCGGGCCTTCTGCTCGTGCGCGGACCCAACGTGATGCGCGGCTACCTTCTGAAGCCCGAGAAGACAGCGGAGGTGCTCGAGGACGGCTGGTACGTCACGGGCGATATCGCAGCCGAGGATGAAGACGGTTTCCTGACGATTACCGACCGGCTCAGCCGGTTCAGCAAGATCGGCGGCGAGATGGTGCCGCACATCAAGGTCGAGGAGCAGTTGCACGAGATTGCGGGAGTGACGGACCAGAAATTCGTCGTCACGGGCGTGCCTGACCCGAAGAAGGGCGAGCGGCTCGTCGTCCTGCATCTTCTTGCGCCCGAAGAATTGAAAGCGGTGATCGAGAGGTTGTCGCAGGCGGACCTCCCGAACTTGTGGACGCCGCGCCCGAACCAGTTCTTCTTTGTCGAGGAGCTGCCCCACCTCGGCACCGGCAAACTCGACCTGCGCCGCATCCGCGAAATCGCCATCGAATTCTCGATCGCCGAAAACGAATAGCCACCGAGACACTAAGTCACAGAGAGAACCGGAACCGATGCGAAAACTACAAAGTAGAATACTAAAAGATACGCGACAGCACTCGCGCTGATGTTCTCCTAAAACTTGCTTCTCTTTGCGCCCCTATGTCTCTGTGGCCATCCACTAAAACAAGCCGATCTTGATGTGCAGGAACTTCTTCGGGTTCTGCCGGAAGTCGTTGATCAGCAGCCGGAGGTCGCCCGAAAGCCCCGTCATGTTGTCGTAGAAGGCCGGATCGGTGAAGAACTTTCCCATCGTGCCCTGGTTGGAATCCAGCTTCGCGGTGGCGTCGCGGACACTCGCCGACATGTCGCGCATATTGGTGTAGAGAGTGTCGTCCGTGGCGAGCTTTCCGAGCGTGCCCTTCCCTTCGCGCACGTCTGCCATCAGCGCATTGCCCTTCTCGGCGAATCCTTTCACGTTCTCGTACACGCTCGGATCGTAAATCAGCTTTCCCATCGTGCCCTTCTGGTCGCGCACGGCTGCTAGGACGTTTTCCGCGCTTCCGGCTGCCGAGTCCACCTTCTTGTACAGGTCATCCGATGTCACCAGCTTCCCGACCGTTCCCTGCCCTTCCTGGATGGACGATGTCATCGCATCCAGTTTTGTGGCCGCGTCGTTGAGGTGGTTGTACAGGGTAGCGTCGTTCATGAGCCTGCCGATCGTCCCCTTGCCTTTCTGGACCTGCGTGATGACGTCCCGGATGTCGTCGGTCAGAACGCCCAGGTTTTGCATCAGGTCGGCGCCGCGCTCGACCACTTGCTTCATCGCCGCTTCCTCCGCTCCCGGAACCGTGCCGTTGGGCGGGATCACCGCGCCGGTCAAGCCGCGCTTGATCGTCACGTACCGGTCGCCGAGCAAGCCTTGGGTGACGAGCCTCGCATCGGAATCGGTCCGGATCTGGTCTTGAAACTTTTTGTCGATCCGCAGGACGAGCGTGATGTTGTGCAACCGGTCGGGCGCGTGCGGCGTGAGCCCGATCGACTGGACGTTGCCGACCTGCACCCCGTCCAGCTCCACCGGCGCTCCACTCCCCAACCCCTCAACCTCGGGCAAATACGTGTATAGCCGGTATTTCGGACCCAGGAATCGGGCGCCGGTGACATAGAAGACCCCGACCGCGATCAGCGCCAGCCCCGCGAGCACGAACAGACCCACCCGGAGTTCCGCCCACTTCAGTTGCCTTCGTTGCGCCATTGCGCTCCTCCTCCGCGATTTCCGTTACTCTGCGGAAACAAGAAACTCCTTCAAATACGTATCGGACGAATGCAGCACGTCTTCGGTCGTGCCTTCAAAATAGACCTTCCCTTCGCGCAGGACCAGAACGTTCGTAGGTGGCACACTGGCTCGTTCATCGGCGCCAAGAGGAACCACTCGGCCACTCGCCTCATCCAGCCGGAAATTCGCGAGGCCGAACGCATCTTGAACGCGATGCGTGGCGAGGAGAGAAGTCACTCCTTGCAGGTCGCGACGGCGGAGGATCAAGGTGATGATTGTCTGCGACGTCACGGGGTCAAGCCCTGCGGTGGGCGAGTCGTAAAAGATGAGCGCCGGGCGGCTGGCCAGCGCGCGCGCGATCGAGACGCGTCTCCGCATGCCACCGGAGAGCTCCGCCGGAAACTTCTCGATGGCCTCCTCCATCTCGACAAACCGCAGCACTTCTCGCACGCGAGTTTCGATCTCCGCGTCGTCCATGTTTTCTTCCACCAGGCGAAACGCGACGTTTTCCTCAACCGTTAGAGAATCAAAAAGCGCGCCTTCCTGGAACACGAAGCCGATGTGGCGCCGGAAGTCGAGCAGTTCCCGCTCGGGCAGCTCGGAGAGGTCCTGGCCCATCACCCAGATGTGCCCCGCGTCGGGGCGCATCAGTCCGGCCGCCATTTTCATGAGGACCGATTTCCCGGAGCCGCTCTCGCCGAGCAGCACTTTCGTCTCGCCCGGCCATACTTCGAAAGAAATCCCGCGCAGGACATCGCCCTCGTCGAAACCGACGCGGACGTCTTTGAACGTGATGAGGGGTTCGCCCGGGACGATCGTGGTCATCTGCTCGGTGGGGGCCGAGTGGGTCGGGCGCATCATGCCGCGATTATAGATGGAAACGCGCGCGTTTCGCAGCCACGGCTTGCTTTGTCCGGGCGCGGCTCGCTACTTGCGGAACATATACAGCAGCAGCTTGGCAAGGAAGAAATCCGCCACAAGAACGAGTATGGAGGAAACGACAACGGCCGAGGTCGTCGCCCGGCCGACGCCCTGCGTGCCGCCCTTCACGCGCAGTCCCTGGTAGCACCCGACCGTTGCGATGATAAGCGCGAAAATGAGCGGCTTCGTGAGGCCTTGAACAAGGTCGCCGAACTCGAGCGCGTCAATCGCACGCGTCCAGAACTGCACGGCCCCGAGTCGCAAGGAAAACGAGGCGACGATGAATCCTCCGAACAGGCCCACCAGGTCCGAGACGGCCACGAGCAGAGGGAGCATCGTCACCATGGCAATGATGCGAGGCGTGACGAGCTTTCGGAGCGGGTCGGTACCGAGCGCGCGCATCGCGTCCACCTGTTCGGTCACAACCATCGACCCAAGCTCCGAAGCAATTCCACTCGCGTTGCGTCCCGCCACCAGCAGCGCGGTGATCAACGGGCCGAGCTCGCGGACGAGCGCAAGCGAAACAACGTCTCCCGTCAATGCCGTCTCCCCGAAACGCAGAAATTGCGACGAAGTCTGCAATACGAGGACGCCTCCGATGAACAGCGATGCGAGCGCAACAATTGGAAGCGAGTTGACGCCGATCAGATTCATCTGGTTGATCGTGTCTCCCCAGTACTGCGGCGGTGTGAAGACATTCACGAGCCCCTGGAGGGACATCAATGAGTAATCTTGGACGGCAAAGACCTGCCGCTTGAGCGCGTCCCCGATGAGCGTTGAGAGTGACGTAGTCTCAGTGGGTTCGGGCATCGTATGCGAAGCGGCTGTGGGGTTTCGGCCGCGTCTTCGAGAGCGTAACGTCCGCTGCGCAGCGCGTCAAGCAAACAACCGGGCGCAGCGAACCGCCGTGAATGTGCGGGCCGCCAGCCGCGCGGCCTTTACGGGCAACTGCGCGTCCGGTAGAATCTTTGGTCTACTCCCTAAGGAAAGACGCTACCGAAGATGCTGCGATTCGTCACTGCCGGAGAGTCTCACGGCCAGGCCCTCATCGCCTGGATTTCCGGCCTGCCCGCCGGCGTCCCCGTGGACCTTGATTTCATCGGGCGCGAGCTGCACCGCCGGCAATTGGGATACGGCCGAGGCGGGCGCCAGCGAATCGAAAAAGATCAGGCCGACATCCTCGCCGGGGTGCGCCACGGGAAGACCATCGGCGCCCCCATCGCGCTGCGCCTCGAGAATCGCGACTGGAAAAACTGGGAGCACGCGCTGCCGGTCGAAGACTCCGAAGGAGCCGAAGACGCGCAGCGCCGCCTGACGGCGCCGCGCCCCGGGCACGCAGATCTCGCGGGCGCACAGAAGTTCAATTTTCACGATGCGCGGTACGTCCTCGAACGCGCGTCGGCGCGCGAGACGGCGGCCCGTGTGGCGGCGGGCGCGCTTGCCAAGCTTCTGCTGCGCGAGTTCGGAGCTACGGTCCTGAGCCATACGATCGCCGTGGGCCATGCGCGGGTCGAGCGCGCGGTGACCTGGGAAGAAATCACGGCAATCTGCGAAAATCTCGAATCGCCCCTGCGCTGCGTCGATCGCGACGTGGAAGGGCGGATGGTCGCCGAGGTGGACTACGTTCTGCGCGCCGGCGATTCCGTCGGCGGAATTTTCGAGGTTGTCGCACGCGGAATTCCGCCCGGCCTCGGAAGTCATGCCCAGTGGGATGAGAAGCTGGACGCAACACTCGCGCGCGCCGTGATGTCGATCCAGGCCGTGAAAGCCGTCGAGATCGGCGCCGGTGTGGCGAATGCGGGAAGCTACGGCTCGGAAGTGCAGGACGAAATCCGGTATGACGCGTCTCGAAAACGCTTCGATCGCTCGTCGAATCGCGCCGGGGGACTCGAGGGCGGAATCACAAACGGGCAGGACGTCGTGGTGCGGGGATACTTGAAGCCGATCTCGACGCTTCGCCGCGCCCTGCTCACGGCTGACCTGAACACCAAGGAAACGGTCAAGGCAGCCTACGAGCGCTCGGATGTGTGCGTCGTGCCAGCAGGAGGCGTCGCGGGCGAGGCCATGGTGGCGCTCACGCTAGCCGGGGCGCTGCTGGAGAAATTCGGCGGCGACTCGCTGGGCGAGACGCGGAAGAATTTCGACGGATACCAGCAGCAATTGGATAATTTCTAGGATTCTCCCGGAGTACAGGCACGATGATTCATCCGATCGTAAAATACGGCGACCCGGTGCTCGAGACTCTCGGAAAGCCGGTGGACAAATTCGGCGCCGAATTGCAAACGCTGGTCGCCGACATGTTCGAGTCGATGTACGCGGCGAATGGCGTGGGACTCGCGGCGCCGCAGATCGGAATCAGCGTGCGGCTCGCGGTCATCGACGTGAGCAACGGGAAAACTCCGGAAGCCAGGATCGTCTGCGCGAATCCCGAAATCATTCACGCCGAGGGAGAGCAGCGCGAAGAGGAGGGATGCCTTTCGATCCCCGGCTTCCGCGGGCACGTGGCGCGGCCGCAGTTCGTCACCGTCCGCGCACAGGATGCCTCGGGCAAGGAATACGAGATGCGCGGCGAAAAATTGCTGGCCCGCGCTTTCTGCCACGAGATCGATCACCTCAATGGAATCCTCTTCATCACGCACCTCAGCATGCTCAAGCGGGACATGATCAAGCGGAAAATTCGCAAGCTGAAAAAAGCCGGCGAGTGGTAGGCCGATCGTGCCGCTGCGAATCGTCTTCTGCGGCACGCCTGCTTTTGCCGTTCCCGCGCTGCGGCAGCTGATCGCGCAGCCGGATTTCCAGGTCGCTGGAGTCGTCACGCAACCGGACCGCCCGCGCGGCCGCGGCCAGGAAACCGCGGAGTCGCCGGTGAAGTCCGCCGCCGTCGCGGCAGGAATTGACGTCTATCAGCCGGAAAAGATCCGATCGGAGGCAGCGTTCGAGTATTTCAAGCGCCTCGCCCCGGATGCGGTCGCCATCATCGCCTACGGACAGATTGTTCCGCCGCGTTTGCTTGAGATTCCGCGGCTCGGCTGGATTAACCTCCACGCCTCGCTTCTGCCGAAGTATCGCGGCGCGGCCCCAATCAACTGGGCCATCGCCAATGGCGAAAAGCGCACGGGCCTCACCACGATGCGCATCGACGCGGGGCTCGATACCGGCCCCATGCTGCTGAAATACGAAACCGACATCGCGCCCGATGAGACGGCGCCCGCGCTCGCATCCCGCCTGGCAGACGCAGGCGCGCCGCTGATCGTTGAAACGCTGCGCAAGCTCGATCGCGGAGAAATCACGCCCTTCCCGCAGGACAATTCGCAGGCTTCCTTCGCTCCCCCACTCAAAAAAGAAGACGGGCGCATCAACTGGTCGCTCGACGCGAACGCGATCTACAACCGCATCCGTGGATTCAATCCCTGGCCCGGAGCGTTTACGACCTTTCGCGGGAAAAACTGTCAGATTTGGGGCAAGCCGCTCAAGCCAATCTCGGCGGGCGGCACACCCGGCATGGTGCTGCCGACCCAAGAAGACGGGCTGCTAGTGATCTGCGGCGGCGGCACCGTCTTGCGAGTTGAACAGGTTCAACTCGAAGGCCGTAACCGCGTCACTGACGGCGAGTTCATGAACGGGGCGCGCATCGTGCCGGGCGAGCGTTTCGGCAGGTAGAGTCGCGCCATGGCCGTTTCCATCTCAAGACAAATCGCGTTCGAGGTTTTGCGGCGCGTCGAAGCCGAAGGCGCGTACGCGAGCGACCTGCTGCACGGCGAACTCGGCGCAAACGTCAAAACCGCGGATGCGGCGCTTGCGACCGAGCTCACGATGGGCGTCCTTCGCTGGCGGCGCCTCCTGGATTTCCTCCTGGAGCGGCACCTGAAAAAACCGGTCGAGCGACTCGACCTTCCCGTGACTCTTGCGTTGCGCATGGGGGCTTACCAGCTTCGATTCCTGAAGAAGATTCCGCCGCGCGCGGCCGTGCACGAATCGGTCGAGATCGTAAAACGAGCGCGAAAAGCCTCGGCGGCCGCGCTCGTCAACGCCGTCCTGCGCCGGATCGCCGACGAAGCGAGTTCGCCTGCGGAAAGGCTTCTCCCGCTGGAAATCGACCCGGCCGAACGGCTCGGAATCCTGCATTCGCACCCTGCGTGGATGGTCGAGCGATGGCTTGCGCGCCTGGGCGAGGCGCAAACGATTGCTCTGCTCGAAGCCAACAATCAAACGCCCCGGCTGAGCTGCGCTCTGAATGACGCGGATCGTCGCGATGAGATCGTCGCTGAACTTGAGAAAGCCGGCCTGAAGGTCGAATCGGGAGTTCTGCTCAAGACCGCGCTCTTCGCGAGCGGCGGAAGCGTCGCGCGCACGCAGGCGTTCCGCGGCGGGAGGATTTCGATTCAGGACGAAGCGTCGCAGGCGGTGCCGCTGTTGCTCGGCGTTTGCGAAGGAGATCGCGTCCTCGATCTTTGCGCTGCGCCCGGAGGGAAGACGCCGACGCTCGTCCGCGCGGCCGGAAGCACAGGCGTCGTGATCGCCGCGGATCGACATTTCCATCGCGTCCGCGCCATGCAGGCGCAGTTCAAGCGGCTCGGTCTGCCGAGCGTGCATCTCGTCGTGCTCGACGCGGCGCAGCCGCTCCCTTTTCGCAATCAATTCGACCGGATTCTCGTCGATGCGCCTTGCTCCGGCACGGGCACTCTCGCGCGCCATCCCGAGATTCGCTGGCGGCTTCGCGCGGAACAGCTCGCCGATTTCCATCAACTTCAGCGCGGCTTGCTGCAAACGGCCATCGCGCAGCTTGCGCCGGGCGGCAGGATCGTCTATTCCACCTGCTCGTTCGAGCCCGAGGAAAACGAAGAGGTCGTGGCGGAGGTGTTGGAGAGTGCGGCGGGAATTCGCCGCGCTCCGGCGAGCGAACTCGCGCAGGCCCTTCAGCCGCATCTGGCGCCAGCGGTGAATGTGGAATCGTTATTCGCAAACGACGGCTATTTCCGAACGTCGCCCCCCATTCAGCATACGGACGGATTTTTCGCCGCGATACTCCAGGGGATCTAGCGACCTGGAGAATGCCAAATTGGCGGTTCCAGTACGTTGCGATTCGTTGGGTATTCGTTGGATAATTGTATGAGAAGATGCTCCCGTAATTCGGAGCCACCGATCCAACTCCGAATGCCGGGCGAAGCTGTCGCGCTGTTTCACTGGGTCCTGGGGGTGCGTCGATGCAAAGAACTCTCCTGGTTTTCGTGGCCGTATGTGTTTTCGGATTTTTCCTTCTTTCCAGTAAGTCAGCACAAGGCCAGGCGGCGACGGGCCGGGTAATCGGCACCGTATACGACCAACAAGGCGCGGTAGTACCGGACGCCAAAGTGACGGTCACGAATGCCGCCACGCTCATCAGCAGCACCACCGTCACGCGAGGCGACGGAACCTTCGAAGTGCTCAATCTCCCCATCGGGCGCTATCGCGTGGAAGCCGAGCGTGAGGGCTTCAATAAAATCGTCATGAGCGAGCAAGAACTGCAGATCAATCAGTCCCTGCGAATCGACATGACCTTGACCCTCGGAGCAACGAGCGAGACGGTCACGGTAGAAGCGAAGACTCCGCAAGTGGAAACCGTGAATCCCACGGTGGGCGGCACTGTGGTTGGCGCGGCGATTCAGCAAGCGCCGTTGAACGGGCGCAACGTGCTCGATCTGGCCAAGCTACAGCCCGGCGTCACGGAATCAAATCCCGACAACACGGGCGCGGGAACCTTCAGCATCTCGGGCGGCCGCACCGACTCGGTGACGTTCTTGCTCGACGGCAGCCTGAACAACAATCTCCTCAATAACGGCGTGGTGTTCAATCCCAACCCCGACACGATCGCCGAGTTCCGGATTTTGGAGAGCAATTACTCGGCGGAATACGGCCGCAACGGCGGCGGAATCATCAGCGAGGTCACCAAGTCCGGCACCAACCAGTGGCATGGCAGCGCGTACGACTATCTCCGCAACGGCGACCTGAATTCGAACTCTTTCTTCAACAAGATCAACGGGCTACCGCGGGATACGCTTCGACGCAATCAATACGGCGGCAGCCTTGGCGGACCGATCACAATTCCGCACCTGATCAGCGGGAAAGATCGCTTTTTCTTCTTCGTTGGCTATCAGGGCCAGAAGCTATCGGATCTCGCGACGCCTGTCGGCTCGCAGGTGTCCGTGCTCACTACTGCGCAGACGGCCTGCATTTCCAACCCGGCGCAGGGCTGCGATTTCTCATCCGATCCAGCAGTCGTCTCGTTCCTGGCGGCGAACCCGTTTTTTCAGGACTCGAGCAAGCCGGCTGGCTTTCTGAACCCGCAGGCGCTCAATCCAGTCTCCGTAAGTTACATCACTAAGGGGCTTATGCCGGTCTCGCCCACCGGAGTTCTGACGCCGAAGAGTTCCGCGACGGACAATCGCAACGAACTGACGATGCGGTTCGACTTCCAGATCACGCCCAAGGATCAGCTTACAGCGACGCTTGGAGGTCAGCGCAATCCGACCCTCGTCCCCTTTGGTACCCTGTCGGACATCCTGCCATGGGCGGACGTGCCCGGCTTTTCCGTCACGACCAAGGTCAACACGTATTTCGCAAACGTGGCCTACACGCGCACCTTCTCACCCGACATGCTCAACGAGCTTCGATTCAGCACACAGCGATACTTCGAGGTTCAGGGCAGTCCGCAAGGACCGAATCAGCAGAACACCGCTAAGTCGCTGGGCTTCGTGAATCTGACGCCCGACAATCCCACCGGTCCGCCGCTGGTCGGCGTAAACGGCGAGTCAACGACGATCGGCTATACGTTCGGCGGTCCTTCGACTCTCGTGAACAACACCTTTGGCCTGTCCGACACGTTTACGTGGATTCACCGAAAGCACAATTGGAAGATGGGCGTTGGCGTCTCCGGGTACCAGAACAACCAGATTTTCGACTTCATCACCAACGGTCTGTACGACTTCGACGGCACCATCTCGGGCAACGGATTTGCCGACTTCCTCCTCGGCGCGGCGAGCGATTTCGTGCAGGCCTCGGCCGCTCCTTCGAACATTCGCTCCAAGTCCACATCCGCGTTCTTCGAGGACGAATGGCGTGCAACCAATCGCTTCACACTAACCCTGGGAATCCGTTACGAGTACAACAGCCCGAAGTCGGATACCCTGGGCCGCACGTTTTCCGTCGTTCCCGGCGCTCAGTCCTCCAGGTTTCCCAACGCACCTGTCGGTCTGGTTTTCCCGGGGGACAAGGGCGCTCCGAGCGGCGCCAATTTCCCGGACCGCAACGACTGGGCGCCGCGTATCGGATTCGCCTGGAATCCCGACGGCCACGGCAAGACGAGCGTTCGCGGTGGATTCGGTGTCTTCTACGACATCCTCAAGGCCGAGGACAATTTCCAGTTTAACGGCCAGCCGCCGTTCTTCAGTCTCGCAAACTTTTTCTTTCCTACATCCCTCACCGGAAACCCATGCACTGCTTCCAATGAGTCCACCCAGGTGATCACCTTTTTCTCGGATCCGTTCGGTTCCAGCTGCAACGTGAACACGTTCCCGTCGGTGCCGCAGCTTTCAGGATCTGCTTATTTCAACCAGGCCGGGTCGCTGCCTTTTGGATCGCAGCTTTTCTTCGTCGATCCGCACCTGAGAACTCCCTATACGTATCAATACAACCTCAGCGTGCAGCGTGAACTTGCGCCCACACTCGCTCTTGAAGTGAACTATCTGGGGAGCAGCTCGCACGGGCTGACAACGCTGCAAGACGTAAACCCGTTCGTCCTCGGAACCACGGATCATGTTCTCAATCTCACGGCTGGCAACAGCTCCTGCGTGGATTCCTCGGGCAACAGCACATCCGGCGTGTCTTCAGACGCCACGTGCAGCTTCGGAGCCGTCCAGGAATTCAGGAACATTGTGAACGCGAGTTATAACTCGCTGACGGCAAGTGTGACGAAGCAGATGGGAAATACTCCCGCCGGGAGCATTTACTTCACGCTCGGCTATACGTACGCCCACAACATCGATAACGGGTCCGGCTTCCGCCAGAGGAGCCAGCTCGTGCCCTCGTACGATCCCACGCTCCTTCGCGCGTCGAGCGACCTGGACGTGCGCCATCGGATCACGTTCAGCGGCGGGTGGGACCTTCCCTTCGATCGAGCGTGGAAGTCAGCCCCCAAGCGACTGACGCAAGGCTGGAGCCTCTTCCCCATCTTCACCTGGAGAACAGGCTTCCCATTGAACGTCTTCGCCAACATCCCCGGCGACACCGGTTCATTCAACGAAGGACCGAGCGGGGCCGGCGACGGTCTTACCGTGAACGCAAACGTAGTCGGTCCGATCGCCATGCTCAACCCGAGGGCGGCCGGAAACTTCTGGTTTGATCCTACTAATTTCACGAATAATCAGAGTCCCGACGTTGTGGGAAACTGCAGCGAGCTTGCGTTGGAACCCCCCGGCACGTTTCCGTCAGACGCGCAGGCGGTGCTTTGCCCCTCGCTACGCACCTACGGCACGTTCCGAAGAAACTCGCTCCGCGGACCGGGGCTCGTGAATATGGATCTTTCCCTGTCCAAAACGACGGCAATCACCGAAAGGTTGAAAGTGGAAATTCGCGGGGATTTCTTCAACATGCTCAACCACGCGGAGTTCACAAACCCGTCCACTCAAATCCTCGACACCACCAATTTTGGCCGGATCACAAACACTTTCGGTCCGCGCATCATTCAGATCGCCGCACGCTTTAGTTTTTAGTCGCGCCGGCCGTTCGCGTTCGGCGAGTCGTGCTAGGCTCGTTGTGGGAGGGATGAGCGCATGACGCTGCGGGAACGCCTGGAGTGGATCTTCCGGATGGCTCTCCTACTGTTCATCCTTTCCTCGGTCGCCTTTCTGAGCGCTCTGACGGCGATGCGTTTCGCGATTCAGGGCCGCGAAGTGGCGATTCCCGATGTCGTGGGCAAGAGCGCCGTTCAGGCGCAGCAAATTCTGCAAGGGCGCCGCGTGGGAATGAAGGTCGAAGACCGGATCTACAGCAGCCTTCCCGTGGACACCGTCGTGCGCCAAAGCCCGCCTCCCAACATGCGCGTGAAGACGGGTCAATACGCGCACGTGGTACTCAGCCTTGGCCCTCAAAAGGCGACGATCCCCCAGCTCAATAACCGAAGCGTGCGGGCGGCGCAGGTCGAACTCCTGCGTGGCGCGATGCAGTTGGGCGAGGTGTCAAGCGTGTACCTTCCCGGCAGCGTGCCGGACACCGTCGCCCAGCAGGATCCCGCGCCCGGTACAACGGACATCACGAGCCCTCACGTGAACCTTCTCGTCGCGCTGGGGCCGCGGCCTTCGGCATTCGTGATGCCGGAGCTTGCCGGTCTTCCGGCCGGCGAGGCGCAAGCGCGATTGGGCGCCGCCGGACTGAAGGTTTCGAAGCTCACACCCGCGCCGGTTTCCGGCTTATCCTCGGGCACCGTGGCCGGGCAGACGCCCCCGCGCGGCCAGCGCGTGGACGCCAGCACCACGATCGAATTACAGATCGCCGAGTAGCCCCTGGCGCCATTTTCCGCGTTCCCGGCTGTGCTAGAATCCACCAGACCGACATGGCATACGCAAGAATCGAGATCGCGCCATCCATTCTCGCCGCGGACTTCTCCCGGCTGGGCGAGGAGATTCGCGCCGTCGAGCAGGGCGGCGCGGATGTGATTCACGTGGACGTCATGGACGGCCATTTCGTGCCCAACATCTCCATCGGAATCCCGGTTGTCGCGTCGCTGCGCAAGGCAACCCGGCTGCCGCTGGACGTGCATCTCATGATCGAACGTCCCGAAGACTACATCGAAGAGTTCATCCGCGCGGGTTCCGCCCGGGTTCTGATCCACCAGGAGGCGACGGTGCATCTGGACCGCGCCCTGTCGATGATCCGGGAGCTCGGGGCGGAAGCGGGCGCCGCCATCAACCCTGCGACGCCGGTCGCAACGCTCGCCGAGGTGCTCGACAAGTTGGATACGGTGCTCGTGATGTCCGTGAATCCGGGCTTTGGAGGGCAAAAATTCATCCCCGGGGCCATCGAAAAAATCCGGCAACTGAATCAGTTGCGCGCACGCTATAATGGCGGCTTCCGGATCGAAGTCGACGGGGGCGTCGATGCCGGAAACGCAGCGGAGTTGGCCCAGGCCGGAGTAAACACGTTCGTCGCAGGTACCTCGATCTTCCACACGCCCGATCCGGCAGCGGCGGCGCGACAGATGCGCAAACTCGCGGCCGAGGCCTTGAGCCAGCGGGTTTGAGAAAACGTGCAATGTTTCGAGCACTCATGAAAAATCGCCGCCTCGTGATGGCCGCTCTGGCTCTGTCGCTCACCGGCACTCTCTCTGCCGGCGCCTACGCACAGAAGAAGCCCAAGATCACGAAGGTGAAGCCGCAGTCCGCCCAAAAGAAAAAAGGGGACACGGCGGAGTCGGCCGAGCCCGACAAGGTGCTCTACGAACGCGCGATGGTTTCCATCAAGCACTCCAAGTTCACGGAAGCGCGTCTCGATCTGCAAACCCTGGTCAACACCTACCCGGATAGCGAATACCTCGCCAAGGCGAAGCTCGCGGTTGCGGACTCCTTCTACAAGGAGGGCGGCACGTCCGGCCTCACTCAGGCGGTCGAGGAATACAAGAACTTCATCGTCTTTTTCCCCTTCCTCGATGAGGCTGCCTACGCGCAGATGCAGGTCGGCATGGCGCACTATCGGATGATGGAAAAGCCGGATCGCGACAATAGCCATGCTCAGGCGGCCGAGGATGAGTTCAGGACGTTTCTATTGAAGTATCCTCAGAGTCCGCTACTGCCCCAGGCGGAACAGAATCTGCGCAACGTCCAGGAAATGCTGGCCGACGGCGAATATCGGATCGCGCGGTTTTACTACTTGAAGAAGGACTATCGCGCTTCGGCGGCACGCCTCGTGGAAGTGTCCGGCCGGTATCCGCTCTACAGTCAGAGCGACGACGCGCTCTGGATGCTCGGCGAAATCTACACGCGCGCCAAGCAGGTGTCGAAGAACGAGGACGACAAGAACCATTGGGCCGACCTTGCGGCCAAATGTTACGACCGGATCTTGCGGGACTATCCCCTGTCCGAGCTCGCCGGGGGCGCCAAGTCGCGGCTCACGTCGATGGGCATGCCCATCCCGGCGGCCGACCCCGGGGCTCTCGCTCGCATGCGACAGCAGCAGGAGTACGTGAAGCATCATCACGAGAACGTGCTGATGAAGTTTCCGATGGGGATGATCAAGTCCAGTCCCGACGTTTATGCCGCGGCTCGTACCGGTCAACCCAACCTGAACCCGCCGGACGATCTGGTTTCCGCGACGGAGGTCCTGAATCAGGGCGCAGCCGGGCCCTCATTTACCGTGGCGGCCGCTGGAATCGCGACAGGCGGCGACGCTGCGCCGGTCGACACCGAAACGGTTGGGGGAACCAGCGATGCGCCGGCGACGAGCACAGGCGTTCAGACCATCGAGCCATCGGCAGACGCCACTCCCGGCACAACCGCAGATGCTTCGTCGACCCCGCCCAGCACCGCGCCAGCGGCCGATGCCACGACGGAGGTCTCCACCGCATCGACGCCATCATCCTCCGATGCAGTCCCGTCCAACGCTGTTGCCGCGTCCCAAACTCCGCCGACCTCCCCCAGCGCCGATTCCCAGGCTGGCTCGCAACCGTCGGCCCCCAAGAGTGACCCAAAGACCGAATCCACAAGCAAGAAAAAGAAGGGCTTGCGAAAAGTAGTGCCCTGGTAAATCTGCTGTTTACCCCCTGCTAACAACTGTAGCACCCCTGTACCTTGACTTCGTTGACGCTCCCGCTCGGTAGTGCTGCAATAGGTGTAGGCAGAAGGCAGGCGCGCAACCGTGTGGACGTGCCTCCAGGGGATCCCAGTGCCCAAGATTCTGGTCGCCGACGACAACGCCAATATCCAGAGGATGGTCGCGCTGTCGCTTGAAGAGCGCGGTATCCAGGTCGTCTCCGTCGGCAACGGCGAAGCGGCCGTGCGGCGCATGCCCGACGTGAATCCGGATCTGGTCCTCGCCGATATTTTCATGCCGGTTCGCAATGGCTATGAAGTCTGCGAATTCGTAAAGAAAGACGAGCGATTTTCGCACATCCCCGTAATTCTCCTGGTGGGCGCATTCGACCCTCTGGACGAAAAAGAAGCGCGGCGCGTGGGCGCCGACGGAGTCCTGAAGAAACCCTTCGTTCCGCCCGACCCGCTCATCGCGATGGTCATGTCGGCGCTCGAAAAGAATCCCAAGGTTGCCGCGGAGCTTGCCAAGGCGCGGGAAGCCAAGGAAGTTCTCCCGCCGGAGCCGGTGCCGCAGCTTGAAATTTCAGCCCGCGCCGAACCCAAGCCTCTGCCCGAGTTTCCGGAGCCGAGCCCCGAGGAAGCCGCCTTGGTGTACGGATTCGGCAAAGGCAAGCGCACTCTGGATAACGACCGGATCGGTACTGCGGACGAGCCCAAGGCGCCGATTAGCGAAATCGAAGATGCCGACGACCATGACTTCAACGGCGCATCGACCACGAAGGACTGGCGGCGCAACGCCATGGACTTTGAAGTTCCGGCCGAAGCCGCCAACCGGCCCGCGTTGGCGTCGCTCGACGATTTGGACGCAACCACGTTTCCTTCGGAGCGCGATTATCCTCCGAGGAAGGTCTCAATTCCCGAAGCCATAGAAGTTGCCGAACCGACCGTGCAGGATCAGGCGCCCGTGTCTGCGGCGGTGGTGACCGCTCCGCCGGCATTTGTGGAGACGCTCGCCGCGAGCCTGCCGCCCGTGGAAAAGCAAGCCGGGCCGAAACTTCCGGCAGCGCCTGTGGTCGCGCCTGAAGTGAAATCCGAGACAAGTTTTACATCCAACGCTCCGCACTGGATGGACGCTCTTGCGCCAACTCAATCGGGATATACGGATGACGCGCTGAATGCCACTTCGTGGCGGCCGATAGAGCCTCTCCCTGCCGAGGAGCCCGCTATCATTTCCGCGCAGGTCGCGGAGGCCGCTGAGATCGCCGCGCCTCCCGCTGAAGCGACCGTCGTGCCGGTCGAGGAAGCGCCTGAAGCACCGGCGCCGCTCGCGCGTTTGGCTCATGATGAGCCGCCGGTCCCGGAAGAGCCTGTGGCAAGCGCTCCAGCTGAATCCTGGTTTGCTCCGGCTCCACCGGTCTTTGAACCAGTCCTGGACACATGGCATGAGCCGGTCGCAATCGCCGCCTCCCATCCTGATCAAGGCTTGGAACTCGACCCGACAGACGCCGCGCCGCCTGTCGCTCTCAAGGATCCGGATCTCGTCGAGTCTCCCGCCGTCCGCGTCACTCCCGAGCCGCTTCTGGTGGACGACGAGCCGGCCGTGCACTCGCCTTCTGAGTACGGCACGCGTCCGCAAGAGGTTTCTCCGCTGCATTCATTCTTCGCGCCCGCATCCGGGGACCCCGTTCTCGAAGAGCCCGTTGCGGAACATCCGATTGACGTTGAGCCTCTGGCGCAAGACGAGACACCTGTGCCATCGCATGACTCTTCGTCGAGCGAGTGGAACGAGCGCATCCCGACCGCGCCGCCGCTCAACCGCGACGCGCTGGCCGAGATCCCGTTCCTGACGCCTCCCGCTGACTTCCATCCGGACGCGCGTGATACGGACGCCGTAAACTCCGAAACCATCGATGCCGTGGTACGGAAAGTCCTCGAGAAACTCGAACCGCGGCTTCACGACCTGCTTTCGCAGGGCGTGCTCAAGCCGCTCGTCGAAAACCTCCTCCAAAGCGAGCTCGCGAAAAAAGAAAAGTGACGACACGGCAAGGGTCGTCATCCCGAGCGACCATCGGGAGCCGAGGGATCTCTCTTCCTGCGGTCACACTGAAACAAAGCCCGCTCCTCCCATTTGACGCCTCCAGCGCCCGCCGCTTATATTGAATGTTTCACGTCAGCACGAAATTCACGAACATAAGGAATCCATGCCCCGGGAAATTCCCAAGGCTTACGAGCCGCAGGAGATCGAAGAGCGCTGGGCCAAGGCCTGGTTCGAAGAAAAGCTCTTCCGCGCCGAAAACTCCGGCGACGGTCCCGCATTTTCGATTGCCCTGCCGCCGCCGAATGTGACCGGCTCGATCCACATCGGCCACCTGCTCGAACACACGCAGATCGATATGCTCGTCCGCTGGCACCGCATGCAGGGCCACCGCACCCTCTGGCTGCCCGGAATGGACCACGCCGGAATCGCCACGCAGTTCGTCGTCGAGCGCCAGCTTGCCGCGCAAAACATCCGCCGCCAGGATCTGGGCCGCGAGGAGTTCGAGCGGCGCGTCTGGCAGTGGAAGGCGGAAAGCGGCGGTGTGATCAAGGATCAGATGATCCGCCTGGGCGCCTCGTGCGATTGGACGCGCGAACATTTCACGCTCGAGCCGAAACTCTATCGCGCGGTCCTCGAAGCGTTTCTGCGTCTCTACCGCGAGGGCCTGATCTACCGCGGGCGCTACATGGTCAATTGGTGCCCGCGCTGCCAGACCGCCATCAGCGATCTCGAAGTCGTCCATGCGGAGCGGCCCGGAAAACTTTGGCACCTGCGCTATCCGCTTGGCGGCTCGCAGGAACATCTCGTCGTTGCCACCACGCGCCCCGAGACGATGCTCGGCGATACCGCCGTCGCCGTCCATCCGGAGGACGAGCGCTATCAGCGATTCGTTGGCAAGACCGTGACGCTGCCGCTGATGAATCGCGAAATCCCCGTCATCGCGGATTCCTACGTGGACCGCGAATTCGGCACTGGCGTCGTGAAAATCACTCCGGCACACGATCCGAACGATTTCGAGATCGGCAAGCGCCACGACCTTCCCCAGATCGACGTGATGACCAACGACGGCCACATGAGCGAGGCCGCCGGAACATACGCGGGGCTCGACCGCTTCGAGGCGCGCAAGCGCGTCGTGAGCGATCTCGAATCGCTCGGCCTGCTCGACCGTATCGAGGACATCACCCACGCCGTCGGCGTCTGCGACCGCTGCAAATCGGAAGTCGAGCCGCGCATTTCGACGCAGTGGTTCATGAAAATGAAGCCGCTCGCCGAGCCCGCGAAGGAAGTGGTCCGCGGCGCGATCATCGAGGTCGTTCCCGACAATCAGAAGACGATCCTGCTCCAGTGGCTCGACAACATCCGCGACTGGTGCATCTCGCGGCAGCTTTGGTGGGGCCATCGCATTCCCATCTGGCACTGCGCGAATTGCAAGGAGATGGTGCCCGCGCTCGATTCGCGCGTCGAAATCGTCGAAGGCCACGCGCGCGCCGCCGGCGTCCCCACAAAATGCCCGAAGTGCGGGGGCGCAAAGCTGACGCAGGATACGGACGTCCTCGACACATGGTTCAGCTCCGCGCTCTGGCCCTTCTCCACGCTCGGCTGGCCCGACGATACGGACGACATGCGCACGTTCTATCCCACGAGCCTGCTCATCAGCGGCTACGACATTCTGTTCTTCTGGGATTCGCGCATGATCATGATGGGGCTTCACCTGACCAAGGGCACGGACGCAAGCCACCGAGTTCCCTTCCGCCGCCTCTACCTGCATTCGCTCGTGCGCACGTCGGAAGGCGCGAAGATGTCGAAGACCAAGGGCACCGGCGTCGATCCGCTGCAATTGACGCAGCAATACGGCACGGACGCGCTCCGCTACATGCTCGCCAGCATGGCCGCTCCCGGCACGGACATCATCCTCAGCGAGGATCGCATCCTGGGCGCCCGCGCCTTCGCCAACAAAATCTGGAATGCCGCGCGCTTCCTTTTCGTCAATCTCGAAAAAGTCGAAGCGAGCGGCCTCACGCTCGAAGAGCTCGCCGCGCCCGAAATTCGCGCCAAAGCGCCGTATCCGGTTAAGGGCGAAGGCGCGCTCGCGCACCGCTGGATCTTCTCGCGGCTCGCTTCGGTGACGGCTCACGTCAACTACGCGCTCGAGAATTTCCGCTTTCACGAGGCCTGCCAGACGATTTACCAATTCTTCTGGGGCGATTTCTGCGACTGGTACATCGAGTGGGTGAAGCCGCAGCTCACGTCAAGCGACCGCGAAGTGGCGCTCGCCGCGTGGCGCAATATTTTCGCCGCGCTCGATGCGGCGCTGCGCCTGCTGCATCCCGTGATGCCTTTCCTTACCGAGGAGCTCTGGCACCGCCTGCCGCAGCCTTCCGCATCGCGGTCGATCGCTCTCGATCACTTTCCGGAGCCGCACCCCCGATGGACGGACGCGGCCTCCGACGAAGCCATGTCCACGCTCCAGGAGATCGTCATCGCGGCTCGCAACATCCGCGCGGAAATGAAGCTCGATCCCAAGCGCAAGGTTGCCGCCGAATTTTCGACCGGGAATCCGGCCGTGCGCAAACTCGTCGAGGACAATCTCGACCCGCTCCTGCGCCTGGCAACGCTCTCGGCACTGCACATCTCAGCCGCGCACCTCGATCCCGAAGGTGCGGCCATCCGCTCGACATCTCAATTCGATCTGCGCATCGCGTACGGCGAAACGGTCGATAAGCCCGCCGAAATCGCGCGCCTGAAGAAAGAAATCGACCGCCTCGCGAAAGATATCGAGTCAAAACACAAGCGCCTCGGCGACGACAACTTCACCAGCAAGGCTCCCGCCAAGATCGTCGAGGATCTGAAAACCACTCTCGCCGAGCGCCAGCTCGAACACAAAAAGCTTGAGGATCGCCTGAAGCAGCTGGAATAGCGCTTCCTCCAGCTTGTCCGCGGCTGGCGCGTCGAGTATTCTTCCTGCTCCCGAAGATGGCCACCAAGCGACTGGCAAAGCTCCCCGGCACCACCGACCGGCGCATCGACGCGCTGCTGACTCTGCTCGCCGAAAACTCGACGATCGTCATCAGCGGCGCGAAAATCGCCAAAGAGATTGGCGTGACGCGCCAGCAGGTCTGGCGCTGGATCGAGAAGCTCCGCGCGGTCGGCGTGCGCGTGAAGGGCCATGCGCATAGCGGCTATCACATCGAGCGCATGCCGGACATACTGATCCCGCAGATGCTCAGCCATCGCCTCTACGGCACGCCCTTCGCGCGGCGCATCTATCACTTCTTCAAAATAGATTCCACGAATGCGGTCGCCATGCGCCTCGGGGAAACGGGCGAGCCGCACGGCGCCGTGGTGCTCGCCGAGGAGCAGACCGCGGGCCGCGGGCGCGCGGGCCGCTCGTGGACCTCGGAGAAATCCTCCGGAATCTATTGCAGCGTCCTGTTGAGGCCTCCTATCGCCCCGGCGCATGCTCCGCTCCTCACTCTGATCGCCGGACTGGCCGCGCGCGATGCCGTCGCCGAGGATCTCGACACGCAGCCCGACATCCGCTGGCCGAATGACGTGATGATCGGCGGCCGGAAATGTTGCGGCATCCTCACGGAAATGCACGCGGAGCCGGACCGCGTCCACCACGCCGTCGTCGGCATCGGCATGAACGTCAACCAGACGAAGATGCCGGAGGCGCTCGCGGACATCGCAACTTCGCTGCGGATGGAAACCGGGAAATTCCATTCCCGCCTCGAACTGCTGATCCGGTTGCTGCGCTACCTCGACCGCTACTACAATCAGTTTCTCGCCGAGGGCGCGCGCCCGATTTTGCGCCGCTTCGCCCAGGTCTCGAGCTATTTCGAGGGAAAGCGCGTGCGGATCACCACAGCCACGGAGAGTTTCACCGGCGTGACGGCCGGCCTCGAGCCGAGCGGCGTGCTGCGCGTGGCGCGCGACGACGGACGCGGCACCGTACCGGTGCTCTCCGGCGACGTCGCGGAGGTCTCCTGATGCTTCTGGCCCTCGATGCGGGCAACACGAACACCGTTCTCGGCGTATTCCGTGAAAAAACGCTCGTCGCCAACTGGCGGCTGACCACCGCGCGCGATCAGACCATCGATGAGTACGGCATCCTCACGCGCAATCTTTTTACGCTCGCGGGACTCGATCCGCGCGAGATCGGCGGCGTGATCATCAGCTCGGTCGTGCCGCCCCTCAACGCGACGCTCGCGGGAATGGCGGAAACCTATTTCGGGCACAAAGCGCTGTTTGTCGAGCCGGGAATCAAGACGGGCATGCCGGTGCACTACGACAATCCGCAGGAAGTGGGCGCGGACCGGATCGTCAACAGCGTGGCGGCGTTCGAGAAATACGGCGGGCCGTGCATTGTCGTGGATTTCGGCACGGCGATCAACTTCGACGCGGTCTCGGCGCGGGGTGAGTACCTGGGCGGCGTGCTCGCGCCGGGAATCGGCATTTCGGCGGACGCCCTGTTCGCGCGCGCGGCCCGCCTGTTTCGCGTCGAGATCAAGGACCCGGGAAAAATCATTGGCACGAATACCGCCGCGTCGATGCAGGCGGGCCTTTTCTACGGCTACACCGACCTCGTCGATGGAATTCTCGACCGCATGAAAAAAGTGATGGGCGCCAAGACGAAAGTGATCGCCACCGGTGGCCAGGCGCCGCTGATCGGCAGCGCGTCCCGCCACATCGAAACGATCGACCAGTTTCTGACCCTCGAAGGCCTGCGCATCATCTGGGAACGAAATCAGCCCGACGATGGGACTGGCACGCGGAAAAAGAAGTAACGCTCCCTGAATCGTGCGGCACTGCTGTTTAGGGGGTCAGGGCTTCAGAGCGTGTGAGAATGCCAGTATTTCGGAAGGGCGGGGTTTTAACCCCGCCGTAAGCGTCGTCACATCAACACGGCGTTAGCCGCTGAAGCCGCGAAGTTGATGTTCTCAGATAGGCTCTTCAGCCCCGACATAAACGCCGGGCCGGCAAAAGGGGCGTCAGGGTCTGTGTGAGCGCCGAGAGAGCTTTGTGGGTCGTGGCTTTAGCCACGACATTTTAAGCTGGCGCGCAGCGCCTTCCTTTTGCGCTGTCTCACCCGCGCAAGTCTCAAGCGCCGAGCAGTGCGATTCGAGGTGGAAGGGCGGGGTTTCCGCGATTTGTGCGTCCCGACGTCTTGTGTCGGGAAGCCCCGCCGCGCGATTCGACGTGGAAGGGCGGGGCTTAAGCCCCGCCAAAAAAGGGCACGCGAAGCGTGCCACCTTTGCGCTGATTCTATCGCAGCACGTAGTCGAGTCTTTTCGGCCGCAGCACCGCCAGCTCTGCGATAGCGACCATGGAACCCTTTAACTACTTCAATTACTTCACGGAAATCGAGGAGCATTTCTGGCGCAAGCGCGGCGCGCATCTGCTCGTTTCACCGCTCGATTGGGCGATTGTCGAGACGTGGCAGAAAGCAGGCATCCCGCTCCCTGCCGTGTTGAAAGGAATCGATCGCGCGTTTGAGAGTTGGGGGCGCTCGCGGCGCGCGGCCGGCGGCCGCCAGTTGAAAAGCCTCGCCTACTGCGTGGACGCCGTTCTCGACGCCGCCGCCGAAGCGCAGGAAGCCGCCGCGGGCACCGGCCCGGAGGTGAAGTCCTCGCGGCCCGCCGCCGAGCCATTCTCCCGCGACGAATTGAAGAAGTATCTCGCGCGCAACGCGGAGCGCCTGCGCGCGGCGGCAGAAAAGCACCGCACAGCCCGCGCGGCGATGGCCACGCGTTTGGAGGAAACGGCGAAGCGGATCGAAGAAACTCAGGCGCTGCTCGATTCGCCGGGCGCGCTGGACCTCGAAGATCTCGAGCGGCGGCTCACCATCTTCGAAGAAAAACTCACCGCGGCGCTTTCGGCCGACGCGGACGAAGAGGCGCTCCTTGCAATCCGCCGCGAAATGGACCGCTCGCTCGCGCCTTATCGCCGCAAGATGTCACCGGAACAACTGGCGCAGCTCGAGCGGCAGTACACGCAGAAAAGGTTGTTCGAACAGTTCGATCTGCCGCGGCTGAGCCTTTTCTATCTCACGTGAGGCCATAGTCCGGCGTACGTACTTTCCGTGATTGACGCTGCGTTCAATCGCTGTCTAAATCGCATCTTTTACGTCATGATTGGTCTCGTCTAACTCCTCATCCTGCTATCGTTTCCGCTAATCGACAAAGCCGTGTCGATTTGCATCGTGTGATAGCGTGGAAATGAGGTATGAAGAGCCGGACAGGATGCGAGGCAAAATGACAAAGCCCTTGAAGATCCTAATCGACACAGCGGCGATTAGAATCGTCGTTAACTCGCTGAAAACACAGGAAAGCTGCGCGTTCTAATCGACACATCTCAGGGGCCCAATTCGGCGACTATGATGGAACTCACAATCGAAAAACTGATCTACGGCGGGGAGGGCCTGGCGCATCACGACGGCTCGACGGTCTTTATACCCTTCGTGCTCCCGGCGGAGCGCGTTTCCGCTGCTGCGGTGGAACAAAAAAAGAAGTTCGTGCGCGCGCGTGTGGAGCGGGTGCTCGAGCCTTCGCCCGAGCGCGCCTCAGCGCGATGCCCGCATTTCGGAGTCTGCGGCGGCTGCGATTACCAGCACATCCCCTACGACGCGCAGCTCAAGTACAAGACCGAAATCCTGCGCGAGACGCTCCGGCGGCTCGGGCGAATCGAATGGCTGGGAGAAATCGTCGCGCACGCCTCACCGCCGTGGGGCTATCGCAATCGCGCGCAATGGAAGATTCGCCCGCTCAGTGAAGAGGATGGTGCCGCACTCGGCATCGGATACTTTCGCGCGAGTTCCACGGCGCTCTGCGCGGTTGATGATTGCGCGATTCTTTCGCCGCTGCTCCTGAAAACTCTGCTCGCCTTGCGCGGCGCGCTCGCGGCGGGACAGCTTCCACGCGAGTTGCGCGAGATCGAGGCCTTCGCGGGCGCGAATGACTCGAAGCTGCTCCTGACGGCGACATTCGCCGGCCTCCCCTCTCACTCCGAAGAACTCGCCAAAACGTTTCGCGGAATTCTGCCGGCGATTGAAAGCTTGCTCTTCCACGATCCGGGCCGCGAGCGCATGAAGCTCGATGGCCCGGGTTTCGTCGAATGCGAAGCGGCCGGCAACGCGTATCGCGTGGGCCACTTCTCGTTCTTTCAAGTGAACCGCTTTCTCGCTGGCGATCTGGTCCGCGAAGTTGCCGGAAACGAAGAGGTCGGACGGCTCGTGCTCGACCTCTTCGCTGGAGTCGGGCTGTTTTCAGTGCCTCTCGCGGCGCAATTCGCGCGCGTCGTCGCTGTCGAGTCGAATCCTGCGGCCGCGCGCGATCTGGAAACAAATACGTCGGGACGGGCCGCGCGCAGCGGCCGGTCTATCGAAGTGCATACCGCGGACGTCGAGCAGTTCCTTCAGAACTGCAGGGAAACGCCCGATCTCGTCGTGGCCGATCCTCCGCGAGTCGGGCTCACACCCACCGCGATCAAGCACCTCGCACGGATCGCACCTGCGCGGATTACCTACGTTTCTTGCGAGCCGCCGACACTCGCGCGCGATCTCGCCGCGCTCCTTAAGGCAGGCTACGAAATTTCGGACATGCACCTCTTCGACCTATTTCCTCAGACATTTCACATGGAGGCGGTGGCACGTCTCCGCCGGCGCCCGTGAAAATGCCGGCGCTGTGGATTGTGGCGGCGTTTGCCGCGGGCGTCGGAATCTCCAGCCGATGGCCTGCATCGCTCCGGTTGTATGTCGCAGCGGCCGTTGCGGGAATTTTGCTGTCGGGCGTTCTCGTGTGGCGTAAGCGCGCTTCCGCAGCCTGGATTCTCGCGTTGCTTTCGTGGGTCGCCACCGGCGCGGTGGCCATCGGCGTCGAGCGCGCGGCCACGCCATCGAATCACGTTTCCACACTCATCGCCGCGGGACGCCTGGACACGAGCGAACCGCTCCGCTGGCGAGGGCGGCTGCGCGAAGACCCGATGGCGCTTCCCTGGGGGCATCGCTACCAGATCGACCTCGAAGAAGTGCAAACTGCCGGCGGAAGTCTGCCCGTCAGCGGCGGCCTGCGCGTGAACTTGTACGGCGAAGCAAATGCGGCCATGGCGCCGCACGACCTGCGCGCGGGCGATCGCGTCGAAGCGCTTCTGCGGGCGCGGCCACCGCGCAATTTTCTCGATCCCGGCGCGTTCGATCTGCGCGGCTATCTCGCGCGCCAGAAAGTCGACCTGGCGGGCTCGTTGCGCAGCGGCGAATTGTTGCAACTCGTCGAACGCCCGAAGCCGACGCTCTCGCAGCGGCTCGCGCGCGCGCGGCAATCTGCTGGCCCGCCTCGACGCCCTTTTCCCGAATCAGCCCGAGCGCGCGGCTGTGTTGCGCGCCATGCTGCTCGGCGACCGGAGCTTCGTTGACTCGGAAGTCGTCACGGCATTTCAGAAGACGGCCGCGTACCACGTCCTCGTCGTGGCGGGCCTGCACGTGGGCGCGCTGGTGGTGTTTCTCTTCTGGTTCTGCCGCCGATTGCGATTCCCTATTGGCGTCACGAGCCTTGTGACACTCTGCGCGCTCGCCGCCTACGTCGGCGTGGTGCAGGACCGGCCACCCATTCTGCGCGCCGCGCTGATGGCGGCGTTCTACTTGTGCGCGCGGCCGCTTTTCCGGCGCGTCGATTTGCTGAACACGGTTGCGCTCGCGGCTCTCGCGATTCTGGTATGGAGACCGTCCTCTCTCGCGGATTCGAGCTTTCAGCTTTCCTTCCTGGCCGCGGGCGTGATTGCGGGCCTGGCCCTGCCGTGGATGGAGCGCACGAGCGCGCCCTATCGTGCGGGGTTGCAGCATCTTGGCGACGTCACTCGCGACGTGGTGCACGCACCGAAAGTCGCGCAATTTCGAATCGAACTGCGCGCCGCCGCCCGATGGCTCGAATCACGCCTGCCGCGACGCCTCGCCGCACGTGCGGATGCGTTGTTGGCCCTACCCGTTCGCGCAGGGCTGCGCCTGTGGGATATCGTGCTGCTATCGCTGGTGATTCAGTGGGGAATGATGCCGCTGCTGGCGCAGGATTTTCATCGCGTGAGCCTCGCGGGGCCGCTCAGCAATATTCCCGCGGTGATTCTGACGGGCCTGATCGTGCCGCTGGGATTTCTGACGCTCGTGGTTACGTTTATCTGGACGCGCCTCGCGGTCGTGCTGGCGAAAGCCCTCGGCTTCTGCGCACGGCTCCTGCTCGCGACCGTGACATGGTTCAGCGGCCTGCCGCACACTTCGTACCGCATCCCGGGGCCGCCCATTTGGCTCGTGGCTGCGTTCCTGGCTACGATATTTGTGCTTGCGGCCGCGGCGCGCGCGGCTACGGCGAAGCGGATGAATCGCGCGGCGCGGCGCCAGATGCCGCCTCCCATTGCCCCGGTGGAGTGGATCTCCGCTGTCGTTCTAGTGGGGCTCACGCTTCTTGTGGCCTCGCATCCGTTTCGTCCGGACACGCAGCGCGGCAGGCTTGAGGTGAGCGTGCTCGATGTGGGACAGGGCGACTCGATATTTGCTGCGTTTCCCGACGGCCGCACGATGCTGATCGACGGCGGGGGCCTGCCCGGCTCGGAGTGGGTCGGCGGATACCGGTCCGGCACGGACGTGGGCGAGGAAGTTGTGTCGCCGTACCTGTGGTCACGCGGATTGAAGCGGATCGACGTGGTTGCGCTCACGCATGCGCATCACGATCATCTCGACGGCTTGCACGCCGTGCTTGAAAATTTTCGAGTGGGCGAATTGTGGATCGGCCGCGACGAAGAGACTCCCGCGTTCAAGGGCCTGATGGCAGAAGCGCGCTCGCGCGGCATTCCCATCGTCCGCCAGGCGCAGGGCGCCGAATTCGACTGGCAGGGAGTCCGCGGCGACGTGCTATGGCCGCCGGACACCGGACCTCTTGGTGAGACTGCGAACGACGATTCGCTCGTCCTTCGGCTTTCCGACGGCCACGTGCGCTTCTTGCTCGCGGGGGATATCGAGCGCCACGGCGAGGAAAAGCTCACCGGAGAACAGGCGCCGCTGGCGGCTGATTTCCTGAAGGTGCCACATCACGGAAGCAAGACGTCTTCAACAGAAGCATTCGTCGCAGCCGTCGCGCCGCGCGTGGCCGCGATTTCGGTCGGCGAATCTAACCCGTTCGGCCATCCATCGGAAAATATCGTCGAACGCTACGAGCATGACGGCGTGCGGCTGCTGCGCACCGATCGCGATGGCGCCGTCACCGCAATCACAGACGGGAATAGCCTCTCCGTGCACGCCTACGCCGAGCAGTGATTCTTTCGGCCGCGCGTGAAAGCAGGTGGACCTATTTGCAAACGCTCGCCCCCGTCCGAGTACTATTGCGCGCGCCGCGGGCCGGATGCATGATGATGCAGGCGTCGAAACTATCATGGAAACAATCCAAGACAGCGCCGCGTCGGCACCCACGCAGGAACAGATCGACGAAGAGAGCCGTCGCATCCGGCGGCTTCGCATTCTGGTTCGCCTCACGCTGGAAGAGATCGCGGCCGGCGGCCTCTCCGCCGAAGAAGCTTCGGGGATGATCGCCGCGACCCGGCGCGTGGCGCTGGAAATGTTTCCCGGCAAAGAACGCGCGTTCGATCTGATCTACAGGCCGCAGTTTCAGCGCGTGATGCACGCCATCTATCGCCTGCAATAGCTCAAGTCAGTAACCGAAGCGCGCCCGCAGCCACATCCGCAGCCACACGACTCCCAAACCCGCAATCGTTCCAATCAGCGCCTGATATTCGCGGTTCCTTCGATACTGCGCCCACGAAAATACTTCCGCCGGCGGGGCCGGCGGCGAGGACGGCTCGCGGCTCGTGTCCCTGAATCCGGGAAAGAACACCGGCACGCGCGCCGCGTACTCATCGAATGCCGCGCCGAAGCGCTGGCGGAGATTCGCTTCTTCGTCGCGAATCACCGCGTAATAGAAAACCGCGAAATACGCGCCGACCAGCAGGCCGGCCCACCACGAATGCCCCGCGATGATGAACCCCGCGGCGAGAAACGCGCTGCCCAGATAGAGCGGGTTCCGCGTGCTCGCGTAGGGTCCGGTGGTCGCAAGCTCCTGATCTTTCCGCAGATGGCCCGAAGCAGCCCCGCGGACCAGCAATCCGAAAGCCGTGATGACGCCGCCGATCACGATCGAGCGGAACGTCGGCGCGGCGAGCAGCCAATAAATCACCGCGATGGGATAGCCCGTGCGCACTCGCCACCGCCTCCAGAAGTTTTTCGGCGGACTCATAGGTCGCTTTGGCCCCGGCGCACGCGCTCCAGAATTTCGTGCGTCGAATGTTCCTTGCCATCGCCGACGATGGCGACGTGAATGCCGAGAAGCGCTTCCAACTCCGTTTCCGGGACCGAATCCCGAGAGTCGCCGGCGCGTACGGCATGCACATCGGGCTGGAATTCGCGGAGCAGCGGCTTCACATCGACCCCATCGAAAATCACGGCGTAGTCCACAGCGGCAAGCGCGGCCACGAGCGCCGCCCGCGCGCGCTCGGTGAGGACCGGCCGCCCCTCGCCTTTCAGCTTCCTCGCGCTCGCATCGGCATGGATCCCCACGACGAGGAGGTCTCCTTCCGCGCGCGCCGCCGTCAAATAGCGGACGTGCCCGGCGTGCAAAAGATCGAACACTCCGCTGGCGAATACGATCCTGCGTCCCGCATGGCGGTGCTCTTCGAGCACTTCGTGGAGGCCTCCCCGGGAAAGAATTTTGTCGCGCGTATCCATCAGGTCTTGTATGCCGCGCGGAAAAGTATCACAGCGGCGCCCAAAGCGGTAACCGAACCGGAATCCGCGCGAACGATCCGAAGGGCCTCGCCGGCAGGCTCATTGCGCGGACCGCCCGCGGGACTGCGCGGCTTTCACGATCGCGCTCCAGAATTCGCTCTCACGATCGATGCGCAGAGAAATGAGGCAGTAGTGCAGGTCCATCGACCGCCGGAGATCACCCGAGAGATTGACAATGTCCTTTTCGGTGCAGATGAGAGAGCTCGCGCCCGCGTTGCGAGCCTCGCCTTCGATCGCGCGGATGTCCTGCGGAGTGTAGCGATGATGATCCGGGAAAAACGCGTGGCCGGCGATTTGAAAGCCCCAGTCGCGCAGGTCGGCGAGAAACGCGGACGGGTTGCCGATGCCGCAGAAGGCGAACAATTTCCGCGAACGCGCGCCTGCGTCTTCCGCTCCGGGATATTCGCCGCGCCACGCGCGAACCGAATCAATCTGGGTGCGCGCGTAGAAAATCGGCGCATCGGAGTCGCGCCGGACGGCGGCTTCGACGGCCGGAGCGTGGTCGCTGCGCGTGATGACGATGAGGTCCGCGCGGGCCAGCGCCGATCGCGGCTCGCGCAAACGTCCCGCCGGAAGCAAATGGCCGCCGCCGAAGGGATTCGTCGCGTCGATCAGCACAATATCCGCGTCGCGCGCCAGTTGGAGATGCTGGAAACCATCGTCGAGGACAAACCATTTCACGCCGCGTGCGGCAAGTTCGCGTCCATGCGAAAAGCGGCCCGCACCCACGCCGAATGCGACGCGATCGCCGAGCCGCGCCTGCATGAGCCGCACTTCATCGCTCGTCGAGCCGGCGGCGGATTCTTGACCACGATAGCCGCGCGTGAGAATGCCCGTGCTCTTCCCTTCCGAAAGCAGGCGTTCCGCGATCCAAAGGACCATCGGCGTCTTGCCAGTCCCGCCGGTAGTGAGATTGCCAACGCTGATCACGACGCCGTCGAGCCGCTGCTGCTTCAGGATGCCGGTGCGGTACAAGCGGGCGCGGAGATGCGCGGCCGCTCCATAGGGCAGCGCCAGCGGCCAAAGAAGCGATTCCTTGAGCGTCACGCCGGACGCCTCTCTCCGCCGAGCACACCGGCGATGCGGTCGAGCGAACGACCGGTGGCGCCGCGGTTGCGCTCGGAAAGCGCTCGCGCCGCGCTGCCCATGCGCTCGCGGAGGCTGTTGTCTTCGATCAGCTGCACCCACACTTTGCCAAGCTGGCTTCCGCTGTTCACTTGGACTCCGGCCTTCGCCGCCAGAAACTGCGCGGCCATCTCCCGGAAATTCTCCATCGACGGGCCGAAGACGGGCGGCTTCGAAAACCACGCCGGCTCTAGAATGTTGTGCCCGCCCGCCGGAACCAGCGAGCCGCCGACAAAGACGCCATCCGCCAGCGAATAGAGTCCCGCGAGTTCGCCGATCGAATCGAGCACCAGCACGTCCGCATTTTCGTCGAGCGCCGCCGCGAAGTCGAGGCGGCTTCGCCGGACCACGGTCCAGCCGGCGGCCGCAGCGATGCTCGCCGCGGCTTCGAATCGGTCCGGCTTGCGCGGCGCCAGCACCAGCAGCGCGCGGCGCCATCGCCGCTGCACCACGTCGTACGCGGCGAGCACAGCCTCTTCCTCCTCGGCCACCACGCTGCCGGCCACGACGACCGGCCAGCGTTCCTGCCGGCGGATCTGATCTTGCAGCCACTCGCCGAGCCGCCCAACGGCCGGTGGCTCGCCATCGTATTTGAGGTTGCCGGCTACTTCGACGCGTTCTTCGGAAGCGCCCATTTCGCGCAAGCGCGCGGCGTCCTCGGGCGTCTGGGCGAGGAAACGCTCCGCATCCCGCAGAACGCGCGCGAAAAACTCGCCGACCAGGAATTTCCAGCGCTTGTAGCGCGAGAACGATTTTTCCGAAATGCGCGCGTTCGCAAAAATGACGGGCACGCCCAGTCGCCGCGCTTCACGCAGGAAATTCGGCCAGATCTCCGTTTCCATCACGATCACGAGCGCCGGATGGATCGCGCGCAGAGCGCGGCGCACCGCCACGGCCCAGTCCAAAGGAAAGTAGAATATGCCGTCAACCGATTGCAGCCGCTGCCGCGCGAGGCGCTGCCCGGTCTCGGTGGTGGTGGAGACGAACACCGCGCGGTCGGGAAAGCGATGCTTCAGACCCTCGGCGAGCGGCTTCGCGGCGAGCACCTCTCCCACAGAGACGGCGTGAATCCAGATCGCGCCGGGCGCCGGAACCTCCGCCGACCGGGAAGCAGTCGCGCGGCTGGCGATTTCCGGAGGCACGCTGCCGAAGCGCTCGCGCAGGGCGCTCGAAGGCTCGCCGCGCCGCCACCCGCGCAGCGCGTAGTACGGCGCCACCACGAGCATGCCCACCGCCGTGAGGATGCGATAGAAAAAGTACATGAGAAGGCAAGGCGCGCCGCCTTGCGCGCAAAAGCGGGATTATAGCTTAGCGTGAACGAAACGCGCGGGGCGCACGATGGCTATGGCTTATTATTGCGCGTGAGGTAGGCTGCGATCGCGTCCAGGTCCGCGTCGTTGATTTCCGTCTTCCGGAAAGTGGGCATCACGGTAATCCCGTTGCGGACGTACAGTTTGATCAGCCCGGGCGTCAGATCCGTGCGCTTATCCAGCAGCGCGGGAAGCGCGCCCTTGTACTTTGCCTGAAGCGCCAGCGTGCCCGGTTTTCCAACCCCTTCGCCATGGCACATCGAGCAAAACTTCTGGTATTCGACGTAGCCTCGCGGCTGGCCCTGGCCCGAAACGGTCGCCGTAGTCCACGAAGAAGGTATCCGCTGCTCTTGCGCTGCGGCCGCTCGCGCCGCGAAGAGACAAACACAGACGATCGCCAGACGCATCCCGATTTTGATCATGCCTTCTTCTCCCTCAGATGCTTGGGCCAGATTCCATACCGGCCCGCGGAAAGGATTCCATTCGGATCCACCGCATCCTTCAACACCTCGTGAAATCGCAGCAACGAGTGATTGTTGTAGGCATAGGTGTTCATGATGGCGTCCTGAAATGCCGGGGCGGTGCGGTATTCTCCCCAGCCATGTTCGGACGCCCTCTGAACCAACTTCTGGAAAGCCGCCCGGTTCTTCTTGTTCGTTTCGACATCGTGCGTCACCGGGAAAGCAAAGATGTAGATAAAAGCTCTTTCCCAATAACACGACGGGAGGCTAAAGGAGAGGATAGGCAAGCCGAATTCCTTGGCGGCTTCGGCGAACACGCGATTCGCTTCGAAGATCGCTTCGCCTGTGCGGGGAATGATCGGCGAAAACCAGATGTGGCCGTTCGTCGGATTCGGATTGACGGGCGTCCGCGCGCCGATCGAGAACATCACCAGGCTGGGAATGCCGAACTGCGGCTTGTGGACCTTCTCGCGCTGCTCGGCAGTCAGCGGGAGCTTGTACGATTCGTTTTGTACGAACTTCACTCCTGGAATGACGGAGAATTTCTCCTTCGCAAATTCCCAGTTTGCTTCGTTCGCCTTGGGGGGCCCGTAGAAGCTCAGCTTGCAGTTCCAAAAGCTGATGCCTTTCCTCAACGCGTAATCCTGCACCTCCGGCGAGGCTTCTGCGCCGGGCTTCGCCAGCAGCGCCGCCAGCTCCTGATCGGGAGCCGGGCCGCCGCCTGAATTCCACAGGTCGATTTCCGAAATCATCGGTATGCCAAGCAGAGTGCTGCCGAGATCGGGCATGCCGTTCGTGACGCGCGTGTTTTCGATGTAATTCAGAATATCGACGAGAGGAATCAGGTCGTCGTGCCTCGGCACCATCACCGTCCCAGATAGATACGCGTCCGGCTCCGGCATCAGCCAGAATCCCATCTTCGTCACTACTCCAAAGTTCGACTGCGAGAAGATCCCGTCCACCCACGGCCCGAAGCCCGATTTGTACTCCTGCCACGTCTTCGCTCCGGGCATCGCGCCCATGCCCGTCCGGATGATCTCTCCATTCGCCAGCACCACCTCCATCCCGCAGTGCGAGTCGAAATGGTTCCGGAACTGCGCCATCAGGTACCCGCCGCCTCGGTCGAGAGAGTTGCCGATCGGGCTCCCCCAGCCGGGATCCGGAACATCGATCCACAGCTTCAGCCCCTTCTCCTGTATGTACCGGTATAGATCGAAGTAGCTGACGCCCGGCTCAACCAGCGCGTACGCGCTCTTCTCATTCACCTCCAAAATCCTGTTCATGCGCTTCAGGTCGAGCACCACGCTGCCCGAGTACGCCGGCGCCGAGCCGCCGTAGCCGAGGTTCTTGCCTGTCGAAACGGGGTAGATGGGAATCTTGTAGGCGTTCGCGATCTTTACGACTTTCTGTACCTGCTCCACGCTGTCCGGTGCGACGGCCGCCGACGCGACGCGTTCTTCCGGTTCGCCGAAGAAGGGCGAGTACGCGTCGCGATAGAGCGCCACGTCCTCATCGCTCGTGAACACCCACTCCTTGCCGACAGCTTCTTCAAACTGCTTGAGAGCCTCGGCAAAATCTTTCGCACTTACACCTGGCGGAACTTTCATCCCATGCTCCTATCTCTTCTCTCGGTTTGAGCGCTCGAGGAAAGCGAACGCTTTACGCGCGCTGCACTGGGGCGATCACCCAGGAAATCAAATCCTCGGAGTCGGTCGCGTGTCTGGCTGCGGGCGCGGATACCGTCGTCGTGAAAACCTCACTTCGCCCGGCAGGGCATCGCGTCACCACATTCGCCATCAGGCTCGCCCACTCCGCCCCGCTCGTCTCCAGCGCCGCCGCACGCCGCACCATGCTCTCCGGCCCCGATAGCGCGTGCTCTATTTGCCCGCCGGCGAGATGCTTGTGCTCCCCCCGGAACACCACGCGCATCCCCTGATCCCACGCGAGCCTCTCCAAACAGAAAATCGCTCCGTGCCCCGTCAGCCCCGCGATCGCCGCCGGTCGCTGCTTCCAGCGCGCGTACAGATCGTGGAACCACAGATCGGTGATGTCGCCCTTGATCCCGTGGACCGGCGCGCCGAGCCTGCCCGCTTCTCGCGAGAACGCAACGCTCGCAGCGAACCGTTCGTCGAAGACCACCTTATAGAGAGGCGTGGTCGCAGGCTCGCCAAGCACAGCCGATGAGGCAAACGCGCCTCTCGCCGCGATGGGCAGAGCGAGCGCCGTCACGCCAATCTGAAGAAATTCTCTTCGGCTCTTCATAGAATCCCCCCTGTCATCCGCCGACCGTCGATGCGGGGGAAGTTTGCACGCAGGGATTGCTGTGTCAAGAGGAATGTGGCCATCGCGGCGGCGGCGCGAGCGTCCGGTACAATTCGAGCGTATTTCCAAACCGTAAATCCGCGCTATAGTGGCGGCCGTGAATCGCGCACAACGCCGCGTTCTTTCGTGGCATCCGACAACAAGCCCGTGACAAGCCCTCATGACAAGCTAATGACGCGCATACTTCCACTCTTCTGCGCTGCGCTCCTTGCATGCGCAGGCGCTTTCGCGCAAGCCAACTCTCCTTCGCATTCCAACGCGTCCTTGCCGGAGGACCACCATGAAGGCATGAGCGTTTCGGCCGATCCGTACACGGATGCCGCGCGCGCGAAAAACAAGTTCGGCAAGGCCAATCCCCTGCCCGTCGGGATTCTGCCCGTGGAGGTTTCCCTGCGCAACGAGACGAGCCAGCCGATTCGCATCAAGCTCGATACGATTCAGCTCGAAGTGCATTTCGAGAGCGGCCGCCACCAGGACCTCGATTGGATCCCGGTCGGAGAAGTTGCGGACGCGGTCGCACATCCCCACGGCCCGTCGGCTCCGCAATCGCGCCGTTTCCCGATCGGACTGCCGCCGACCACGGACCACAAAGTGGATAAGCTGGTGGACGTCCTGAAACCGCTCTCGCTGGACGCCGACATCGTGCCGCCCATGGCGACGATTCACGGCTTCTTGTTCTTCAATCTCGATGGCGACATGTCGCTCGCCGAGGCTGCGAGTCTCTACATGCCCGATGCGACCACTCTCCCGGCGAACAAGCCGCTGATGTTTTTCGAGGTCCGCCTCGGCAAGCAGTGACGGCCCATGGTGGGACGGAGGCGGCGGGATGCCGCGCATTTGCCGGCGTGGAATGAACTTCGAGAGGAACTGGCGAAGTGGTATTATCTGGCCGCGTTGTCGGTTAACCGCATGAAGAACCAACGGCGGAAAGTGTGCGCCACCCGCCTCATGAACAAAGTCTTCGCTTCTATCGCCTTACTGTTTACAGCCGCCGTCTCTGGTAGTGGACAGACTCTTGCGAATGACACGACTTTCAAACTCGCCTTGCCCGCTCATCAAGGTCAACTGCAATGGCACGCCGACGGATTCAAGATTGTTCAATCCTCCGCTAAGCCTAATGGTCAAGAAATCGGCATTCGTGGTAGGGATGAGTCAGGGAAGATTACGTTTTTAGGTTTCTTGTTTATAGTCTCTGGCCAGACATCCCTCACAGGGGCGAAATGCCGGGACGGCGTGGTTGAGCCGCTAAAGAGGAGCAATCCCAGTTTAAAGATTCTTGCAGCATCGGAAATTGCAACTTCAAATGGCCCACCCGTAGAGTTGGTTACGTACACGGCTCAAGGCCGTGATGGCAAGTCGCTTTACAGCATGCGTGGCTTTGTGGCAACGGGCGACATCTGCGGTGATCTCGAATTGTATTCTGAGACTCCTATCAATCCTGAAGATTCTGATCTCAAGAAGATTTTCCAGAGCTATCATTTCGATCCCGGCTATACCCCTCAGTTCAATGATGTGTTCCTTTACGGACAAATCCTTTATCGAGATCAAATGTACAAGGCGGCAGCTCCGATTTTCGAACAGTCGCTCACAAAGCTCAAAGATGATAAGAGCCAACAAACGATGAGGCGTGTGGCTACTGACCAAGCAGGGATGGCGTACGGGATTTCTGGCGATGCCTCGAAAGCACGGAGTCTCTTCGAATCAGCAATCGCGAGAGACCCCGATTACCCCATGTATTACTACAATCTAGCTTGTGCAGACGCTCAGGAGAAAAAGCTCGCGGATGCCCGAACTCATTTGCAGCAGGCTTTTGCGCGTAAAGCGAACACGATACCTGGTGAAGCCCTACCGGATCCCACTAAAGACGATTCGTTTTTGCCGTACCGCAACGATAAGGATTTCTGGACATTCTTAGAAAGTCTGCATTAGTGCGTCTCGTCAGCGTCTTTCCTTGCATGGCAAAACATGCACGATGACAGTTTCGCGATGGGACTCAGTCTTGGCGCTTCCGAAGCCGTGAAACTCCTGGTTATCGCGCTGCTCAGAAACTGAGAGACTAGCGAGGCTCGCCGCAATTTGCCTACTGCCGTTCCGGCGCGTATCATGGTGTTCTTATGCGCCTCGCGCTGCGAATGCTGTGCATGCCCCTCCTGGCAATGGTCCTGCTCGCCGGTTTCTGGCCGTTCCACGCGACGGACAACCCCGCGATCCTTCCCGTCAGCGAAATACAGCCCGGCATGAAGGGCGTCGCCTACACGATTTTCGAAGGCGACAAAGTCGAAAAAATCGATCTCGAGGTCATCGGCGTTCTGCACAACGCCGTCGGTCCGAAGCTGGACGTCATCCTGGTACGGCTCCTCGGCGACAAAGTGCAGCAAACGGGTGTGGTCGCGGGAATGAGCGGCAGCCCGGTGTATATCGACGGCAAGCTGGTAGGCGCGCTCGCGCTGAAGCTCGGCACGTTCACGCGAGAGGCGATCGGCGGCGTCACTCCCATCGCCGACATGCTCGAAATCGAACAGGGCTCCGCAGCGTCCGCGCCGGCAATCGCCAGCGCGTCGTCGCGCGTGCCGGTGCCTGAGGAATTCGCGCAGCGCACGGCAGCGGGCGGGGGACAATTTCTCGTCCCCATCGAGACGCCGCTCATCGCCGCCGGGCTTTATCCCGAAACGCTCGCGCGCTTCGGCAAGGATTTCTCCGCCTGGGGCATGACGGCGATGGCCGGCGGCACGGCCGCGCCCTCGCCTGACGACGCGAAACTCCAGCCAGGCGACATGGTGGGCATCGATCTCGTCCGCGGCGATCTTTCGATCAGTTCGGGCTGCACGGTGACGACCGTCGTGGGCAACCGCATCCTCGCCTGCGGCCATCCGATCTTCGGATTCGGCACCGTCGCGATGCCGCTCTCCCGCGCGCACGTTTTGATGACGCTCGCGTCCGCGGCCTCCTCGACTAAAATCATTTCCACGGGCGGCACAATCGGCACGCTGACGCAGGATCGCCAGACGGCCGTGATGGGCACGCTGGGCGCGGGGCCGCCGATGATTCCTGTGGACGTCACGCTCGATACGCCGGCCGAGAAGAAGCAATACCACTTCGAAGTGATCGAGAGCGCGCAACTGACGCCCACGCTCGTCGCCGCCGCCGCATACAACGGCATTGTCGGCAGCCCTGCCTACGGCGAGGGTTTTACGCTGCAAATGGACGGAGCGATCCAGCTGAAGGGGCACACGCCGGTAAAACTTGAGGATCTCTTCGCTCCGACCGACCAGCAGACCCCGGCCGCGTTCTTCGTGGCCACCGAGGTCATGACCGATTTCGCGCGCATCTACGCGAACCCCTACGAGCTCCCGCAAATCGAGCGAATCGACCTGACCATAAAATCCCTGGCGGAGCGGCGCGGCGCCACCATCGACAATGCGTGGATCGAGCGCAGCTCGGTGCGCCCCGGTGAAACCGTCGCCGTGAAAGTCCTGCTCCGGCCGTATCGCGGCGCGCCCTTCATCCAGGAAATTCCGGTGACGATACCCGCGCAAACGGGCCGCGGAACGCTCCAGCTCATGATCAGCGATGCCGCCTACCTGAACCGCAACGTGCAATCCCTGGCGGCAACCTCGCAGGGACAGCTGCCCGGCCTCGAAGAGCTGATCCAATTGATCAATCGCGAGCGCCACAACGACCGTCTCTACGCCGTCCTTCTCCAGTCCACGCCGACCATGCTCGTCGAGGACAAGGAGATGCCCAACGTGCCCATGTCGGCGATCAGCGTGCTCGACCAGCGGCAGAATCCCGGGAACGCCAGGCTGCTCCTGCAATCCACGGCCGGTGAATGGTCGGTCGAGATGCACCAGGTGATTGCGGGCCAGCACATGCTGACGATTACGGTGAAGTGACGCACGATTCCAGAGGGGGGAATTCCGAGTGATGAAGCGGCCAAGAATTTTGGTGTGCCTGCTGGCAGTCGCAATCCTGGTTCCCGCCGCCCGCGCCGAACATACGCGCTACTGGAAGCAAACCGATTTCTCCGAATTCGAGAAAGGCACGGCCAAGGGAGTGGCCATCCGCAGCGACGGCAAGCTCCGCCCCGCTCCGAAGTTTGACTCGTTTTCAGATCCCAGTCTTGCGTATGTCTGGGCGCTGCGCCTCGATTCACGCGGGCGGCTGTATGCCGCCGGCGGCTCCGATTCCAAAGTCCTTCGCTTCGACGACGCGGGCAAACCTACTACCGTGTTCGAATCCGCCGAGCTCGCCGCACAGGCGATCGCATTCGACGCCGCGGACAATCTCTACGTCGCCACGTCTCCGGACGGCAAGGTCTATCAGGTGACGCCCGACGGCAAGAAAAGCGTCTTCTTCGAGCCCAAGACAAAATACATCTGGGCGATGGCCGTGGATCCGCAGGGCGCCCTCTTCGTCGCCACCGGCGACACGGGCGAAATCTTCGTGGTGACGCCCGACGGAAAGGGCCAACTGTTCTACCAGAGCCGCGAGCGCCACGCGCGATCGCTCGCGTTTGATTCCAAGGGCAATCTGCTGGTCGGCACGGAGCCGGACGGGCTCATTCTCCGCATCGCCATCGTGCGCAAGGCACCAAAGGCCGTTCCCGAGGCCGGTACGCCATTCGTCCTTTACGAAACGAACAAGGCGGAAGTGACTTCGCTCGTCGCTGCCCCGGACGGAAATATCTACGCCGCTTCCATCGGAGAAAAAGCTCGCCGGCCGGGAGCCCCGCCGGTGCTCCCCGGTGCAGCGCCTCCGGCGATCATGTCTTCGGCCCCGTCCACAAACGCCGCAATTTTGCAGTCACAATCCATGGCGGCCCAGATCGCCACGCCTTCCCCGTTTCCCGTATTTCCGGCAACGGGTGGCGCAGACGTCGTCCGGATCGCTCCGGACGGTTCGCCCGAAACGCTCTGGACCTCGCGCGAGGATCTCGTGCTTTCCATGGGGCTTGCGCCCACCGGAAAACTTCTGCTGGGCACGGGTAACAATGGATCGCTGATCGAACTCGAAGGCGACAACATCTACGCGAGCGTCGCGAACACGGCCTCCGCGCAGGTGACCAGCGTGCTCGCCGGACCCGGCGGCAAGGTCTTCGTCGCCACCGCCAATCCCGGAAAAATCTTCACGCTCGGCCCCGGATACGAGCCGAACGGAACTTTTGAGTCCGATGCGTTCGACGCAAAGATTTTTTCCCATTGGGGCCGGCTGACGTGGTGGGGCGACAACGGCGGGGCGCAGGGCAAAGTTGCGTTTTACGTCCGCTCCGGCAACACCTCGAGCCCGGAGGACAACTGGAGCCCCTGGGCCGGACCGTACAAAGATGCCGCGGGAGCGCCGGCAGATTGTCCCCCGGCGCGATTCGTGCAATGGAAAGCAGTCTTCCTTGAGACGGACCAGGGCGCAGCGCCGAGCATCTCGTGGGTCAGCCTCGCGTATCAGCCGAAGAACGTCGCGCCGGTCGTCGACGACGTCGTGGTGCAGGATCCGGGAATTCGCGTGGCGGGCTTTCCGGCGCAGCCGGCAACTCCTGGAAACGCAACGCCCGCGCAACTTCGCATGCCCCGCCGTCCCGGCGGCAATTTGTCCGCTACGATGTTCGGCGCGGACGTCTCCACGAACGTTTCCAAAATCGAGGTCCCGCCTCAAGGGTTCGAAGACAAAGGCTATCAGAGCGTGCTCTGGAGCGCGCACGACGACAACGACGACGATCTTCTGTTCACGATCTACTTTCGCGGCGAGGGCGAGCAGAATTGGCGCTTGCTGAAGGATAAGCTGACGCAGAAGTCTTATTCCTGGGATACGGCGTCGATGCCGGACGGCGCCTACTACCTGAAAATCGTGGCGTCCGATTCTCCTTCAAACCCGGCCGATCAGGCGCTGTGGGGAGAGCGCGAGAGCGATCGCTGGGAGGTCGCGAACACGCCGCCGCGTATCGAGAATCTGCGCGCGGGTTCGGGTCTGCTCAACACGAAGGCTTCCTTCGACGCGGTGAGCGCTTCCGGTGCGATCGCTCTCGCGCAGTACAGCATCGATGCGGGAGAATGGCAGACGATCTTTCCGATCGGCTTGCTCTCCGACGCGCCCAGGGAAAGCTACTATATGGAACTTCCCGGGCTTCCCCCCGGCGAGCATACGCTTGCCGTCCAGGTCGCCGACCGCTTCAACAACACCACCACCGCGAAAACCACGTTCACCGTCCAGCCGCACGCAGGAGCCAAGTAAACTTCGAGTGGGATACCTCGCCTAGGGCAACCAAGCCGCGTTGACTTGGCCATGCAGCCACCTTACTATGCTGCGCACGTGGCTGATTCTCAAACTCGTGTCGGCAGCACCGTCTCGCATTACCGCGTCGTCGAACACCTCGGCGGCGGGGGAATGGGAGTCGTCTGCAAGGCCGAAGACACGCGCCTGCACCGCTTTGTTGCCCTGAAATTCATCTCCGCCGAGGCTCCGGGAAACGCGCGGGGCTTCGAGCGGTTCCGCCGCGAGGCGGAAGCAGCTTCCGCGCTCAATCACCCAAATATCTGCACGATCTACGACATTGGCGAGCAGGATGGCCATCCGTTCATCGTGATGGAGTTTCTCGACGGCTCCACGCTCAAGCACCGCATCGAAGGCAAGCCAGTGCCGGTCGAATTGCTCCTTGAATGGGGCATGCAGATCGCGAGCGCGCTCGAGGCGGCCCACGCGAAAGGAATCATCCACCGCGATATCAAGCCCGCCAATATTTTCATCACGCGCGGCGGGCACGCAAAAATCCTCGATTTCGGCCTCGCGAAAGCTGTCTCCGGACCGGCCAGTCCCGGCGTGGCCTCGTTTTCCCAGCGGCCCACCATCGATGAACCGGAATTGACCAGCCCTGGCACGGCCGTCGGCACGGTGGCCTACATGTCGCCCGAACAAGTCCGAGGCCAGGAATTGGACGCGCGTACCGATCTCTTCAGCTTTGGCGCCGTGCTCTACGAAATGGCAACCGGTACCAGGCCGTTTCGCGGCGACATGAGCGGCATCATCTTCGAGGCCATTCTCAACCGGGAGCCAGCTGCACCGGTGCGGCTGAATCCCGAAGTTCCACCCAAGCTCGAAGAGATCATCAACAAAGCACTCGAGAAGGATCGCAATCTGCGCTATCAGCACGCTGCGGACATTCGCACCGACTTGAAACGCTTGCAGCGCGACACGGATTCCAGCCGCTCGGTGGCGCGTGCCACTGCCGTTCAGGATGTCATCCCGAGAAGCGCTGAAATTGCGGCGAAGGCTCTCTCTCCGCACACCGCGTCACAACAATCGAAGCAGGGTAAGCGCTCGCTGATCGTCGTGGTCGCCGCCCTGGTTGTTCTGGCGCTCGCAGCGGGAGGCTACTTCTATTTCCATCGCGCTCCCGTGCTGACCGATAAAGATTCCATCGTTGTCGCGGATTTCACGAACACGACGGGCGACCCGGTGTTCGACGGGACCCTTCGGCAAGGCCTGTCCGCACAACTCGAAGAGACGCCGTTCCTGCAAATCGTCTCCGACGATCAAATCAGTCAGGCATTGCGCCTGATGGAGAAGTCGCCTGATACCAAGCTGACGCAAGACTTGGCGCGCGAGGTCTGCCAGCGCGTGAACGCGACAACAGCAATTGAAGGGTCGATCGCAACGCTCGGCAATCAGTATGTCATCGGCCTCAATGCCGTGAATTGCCGGACCGGCGAAACGCTCGCCGAGAAGCAAGTCACGGCGGACGGGAAAGAAAAGGTTCTCGCTGCGCTCGGAAACGCCGACTCCGAGTTGCGCTCGAAGCTCGGTGAATCCCGCGCCTCCCTCGAAAAGTTCGACGCTCCGCTCGATCAGGTCACGACGCCCTCGCTGGAAGCCTTGCAGGCCTGGGGTCTGGGCTCCCAAGCGCTTGTGAACGGCGACGCGCCGTCAGCGATTTCGTTCTTGCAGCGTGCCGCAAGCCTTGATCCGACCTTCGCCCAAGCGTACTCGACCCTGGGAATAGCTTACCTCTTCACCGACCAGAATGGTCTGGCGGTCGAAAACCTGACGAAGGGATATGACCTGCGCGACCGCGCGAGCGAACGAGAGAAGTTCTCGATTTCCAGCAACTACAATGCTTTCGTCACGGGAGACGAGGACAAGGCAGCCCAGATCGCAGAACAGTGGACGAAGCTCCTTCCGCGGGACCAGCCGGCTTACTTTGCGCTTGAGGCATCTTATCGTCTCGCAGGCCGCCTGGATGAAGCGCTTGCCGCAGCCCGTGAAGGCCTGCGGCTCGATCCGACCCCTCTTACCTATCGATTCGTTGCCGCGAACTACGCCCGATTGGGACGCTTCGATGAAGCGCGGGCCACGATCCAGCAGGCTCGCGCCATCCACTTGGATTCTCCCTTTTTCGCAGAACTCTTGTGGTATATCGCCCACGCGCAGAACGATCAAGCCGGGATGGCGGCGAACGAGGCCTTGGCGCGCAGGTTTGACCCTACGATCGACATCTGGCTGGCCGAGGATCAGGGCCAATTGTCTCGTTTGCGGGACGTAGTTCAGCGTCTTACTGCATCGGAAATGCAGGCGAATAGGAAGGAAGATGCAGCAGACGACGAGTCATATTTCGCACTGTTCGAGGCTCTGATAGGAAACCCAACGGAAGCGAGAAGCGCTGCGATGAAGGCAAGTCAACTGTCCGCAAACTGGCAGGCGCCTGGGCGCGCAGGACTTGCTCTCGCGCTTGCGGGTGATTCAGCCGAGGCGCAGAAGCTGGCGGCTGATTTAAATCAACGCCTCCCACAGGCCACGGTCGTCCAATCCTACTACCTGCCGGCGATTCGAGCTGCTCTGGCCGTGCATCAGGGGAAACCGCAGGATGCGATCGAGGACTTGAGCGCTACGTCATCCTACGAGCTGATTCCGAACGTCGATATGATGGCCGTCTACCTTCGTGGCCAGGCGTACCTTGCCGCGCACCAGGGTGCAGAGGCCGCTGCTGAATTCCAGAAAATGCTCGACCATCCCTATCAAGCCGACCACGTTCTCCCGCATCTTGGCCTCGGCCGCGCGTACGCGCTCGCGGGCGACATGGCCAAGGCCCGCACGGCGTATCAGGATTTCCTCGCGCTGTGGAAAGACGCCGACCCCGACATCCCCATCCTCAAGCAAGCCAAAGCCGAATACGCCAAGCTGCAATAAAAGTTGCAATCGTTGTGCGGTCACGCATCGCGCAAATAATCTGGATCGGCTCTAATTGCCCCAGTTGCGCGGCGCTACGACCGGCTCGAATCGCTCCACGGTCGCGCCGATTCCCCTCATGCCTCGCGAATCGGTGGGCTCATCCACGTGAACCACTCTCGCGCTGCACCGGACCTGTTCGGGGCTTCGCCCGGTCAGCTCGCGCGGAAGCGTGAAATACAGCTCGAGGGGCTCGCCCACATTCACCTTTTCGCGCGACGTGAAATAGACTCCGCGCTCCGATAAATTGAGGACCTCGCCCTCGAGCGTGGCTGCATACGCGGATCCTTTGGGCGTTCCTGCCGGCTGGCTCTCCGCAATCTCTGCGGCCTGGGCGTTGTGGCCGTTCGATACCAACCGATAGCGCAGCGGGACCGCGCACACCTTCCGGGGCGAAGTACGGCGTTCTCTCCCTGACATGATGTCCTCCTGATGAGCCTGTGGTCTGGCGTAACTGAAATGCTTTTGGAAGGGGTTTTTCGAGAGTGGCACCGCGCGCGGGGCCAGTCAAGAATTTTAATGTTCTCGAGCCGCGAACTTTGACGTAACCGGCAAACGCCGGGTCACACGTCGTCAGGGCGCCAGTCGGTCGGCGGGAAATCGATCTTCCAGAAGCCGGGCGCGGGCGCGTCGAATTCGAGCGGTGTATGAAAACCTTCGGCCGTTTCCCGGGGCGGACGCGCCACCTTGCAATCGACGCGCTGCTTCGTGCCTCCATGCTCGAGCACGAGATGAGTGTCGGCGGGAAGACTCCGGTTGGTCACCACGAGCGCTCCCTGCGGAGTCACGCTCAGCGTGGCTGCGTCCAGAATCGTCGGCTTGCCCTGCAAGACCACCTGAATGCTCGCGCGGACTCGCAGCAGCACTCGCTGGCCCAGCTTTCGCTCCCGGTTCGCAATCGCCAGCTTCGCAGGCGCTGTGTGCGCGGGTGATTTCACCTGCGTTGCAATCGGGCTTGCCGGAGTGGCGCCGGGTTTCACCGGCGTCGCATAGGGTCTTTTTGGCGGAATCTTCAAGGAATTGATCTTCATAGGTCCACACCCCAGAAATTCAGGTCTGCCGCGTGGAGTTCCACGCCAAGGTCCCAGCCGTCGGACCGTTGCGTGCCCTTCCAAACGACCACTCCATTCGCCGATTCCCGCGTCGCGAGATTCGTGACCCGCACTCGCTCCCGCAGATTGATCTCTCTTGGACTCACGAGCAGGCAGCCGTACGTGTTCACCACGCGCGTGAATCCCGGTTCAAAATTCAACGGGCCGGCGCCGCCCATCCATTCAATCGTAACGGGAACGCGCGAGTTCATGCGGGGGCCGCGCCGCTTGCTTCTCATTCGTATGTCTCGGGGCAGGTCTTGCGTAAAGGGCATCCTGTTTGCATCTCCGCTGAGTTGAAGCGGAAGCCGGTAGTCGGCGACTCCCGGGTTCCGGAACGCCTCGATGCGTCCAGAGAGATGCTAGGCATGCCGCGGCGAGGGGTCAATGGTACGCAGAGACAGGCTCTTCGCTGTCCAGTTGTACAAGCGAAAACAGCAGGACCAAAGCGGGCGGGTACAGCCTTGAGTTGGCGGTGCTCAATCCGCCGAAGCGGATGTGTCGGCGAGGCGAGGCTTTCCCATTCCGGCGATCTTCCCGAAACGGCGCTCCATCCAGCTTTGGAACGAATCCATGTACGTGTAAAACACTGGCGTAAGGAAGAGCGTCACGAGCTGGGAGAAAACCAGCCCGCCAACAACCGCCAGCCCCAGCGGCCGGCGCGAAGCCGCTCCCGAGCCGGTGCCGAGCGCGATCGGCAGCGTGCCCATCAGCGCGGCCATCGTGGTCATCATGATCGGACGGAAGCGAACCAGACAACCTTGATAAACCGCTTCGGCGGCCGTCGTGTGCCCTTCGCGCTCGCGCGCGATCGCGAAGTCCACCATCATGATGGCATTCTTCTTCACGATGCCGATCAGCATGATCACGCCCACGAAGCCATAGAGATCGAGACCGTACCCGAAAATTTGCAGCGTCAGCAGCGCGCCGAATGCAGCCGATGGCAGGCCGGAAAGAATTGTGATCGGATGAATGAAGCTCTCGTACAGAATGCCGAGCACAAGGTAGATCACCAGAATCGCGATCAGCAGTAGGATCCCGAGACCCGTCAGGGACGACTCGAACGCCTGCGCGTTTCCCTGGAATTGAGTCGTGATCGTCGCCGGCAGGGATCGCGCGAGATCGTTCACTTCGGTCACCGCTTCGCCGATCACTTTGCCCGGCTTGAGGTTAAACGAAATCGTCACGGCGGGAAGCTGGCCGAGGTGATTTACGCTCAGGGGGCCCAGGCTCGTGCCGAGGCTCGCCACAGCGCTCAGCGGGATCAGGTTGCCCGTACTCGACCGGACGTAGAGCAAAGAGAGAGCGGTGGGATCCCTCTGATACTGGTCCGCGAGTTCCATCACGACCCAGTATTCGTCGTTCGGAGCGTAGATCGTGGAAATCTGTCTCTGTCCGTAGGCCGTGTAGAGCGCATCCTCCACCTGCGCGGCCGTCACGCCGAGGGCAGATGCCTTGTCCCGATCGATGTTGACGTTGACCTGCGGATTCTTGATTTGCAAATCGCTGGTCACATCCTGAAGCGTCGGCAGCGCCTCCATCTTCCTCTCGAAGTCCGTGGCCTGGCGGTACAGTTCCTCGGTGTCTGGGCTTTGGAGCGTCACCTGATAGGGGCTGTTCGTCACCTGGCCGCCGATCTGAATCGGGGGAGGGTTCCTGAGGTACACCGAGATGCCGGGAATCGACCCGAGCTTCATCCGGAGCTCTTGCAGCACCTCGTTGATGTCCGGGTGGTGCATGAAAAGGGGCGCCGCCGCGCGCAGAGCGCTTCCCACCACAGGGACTCCGCCGTATTGATGTTCGAGCCGCAGCATCGTCGGACTGGGTACTTCAGGCCGCTCGGAAGGAGCCAAGAGATGCATGAAGACGAAGCCCGAGTTGCTGCTGCCGCCCACGGTGCCAAGGCTGGAAAAAAAGCCCTTCCGGTTGGGATCGGCCATCAGAATTTTATTCAGCGCGTCCTGATGTTCCTTCATCGCATCGAACGAAATTCCCTGTGCCGCCAGCGTATAGCCGTTCAGGTTGGAAGCGTCCACCTCCGGAAGAAAACCCTTGGGGATGGTCACGAATTGCCAGCCTGTCACGAGAAGAATGATTCCGGCGACCGCCATTACGAAGGCTCGATGCCGCAGCGCCCATTGCAGCGATACGTCGTATCGTCTCAGCAGGCGCTCGAAGAACCGCTCGAGCGCCATGTAAACCCCGCCGTGTTTCCGATTGTGCTGGGGCTGAATGAAGCGGCTGCACAACATGGGCGTAAGCGTCAGCGAAACGAACCCGGATACGAGCACCGCCATCATGATGACCACAGCAAACTCGTGCAGCAGCCGCCCGATGATCCCTCCCATGAACAGCACGGGGATGAACACGGCCGCGAGCGAAAGCGTCATCGAAACGATCGTGAAACCGATCTCCTTGGAGCCTTTCAGCGCCGCTTCCATCGCTCCCTCGCCCATCTCCATGTGGCGCACGATGTTTTCCAGCATCACGATCGCGTCGTCCACCACGAAACCGACCGAGAGCGTCAGCGCCATCAGCGACAGGTTGTCCAGCGTGTAGTTGAGCAAGTACATCGCGGAAAACGTTCCGACAATCGACATCGGTAGCGCGATGCTCGGGATCACCGTAGCCGAAAGATTCCGCAAGAAAAGGAAAATCACGAGAATCACCAGGCAAACAGCGAGAAACAGCGTGGACTTCACACCGTTCACGGACTCTTGAATCAAGGCCGATCGATCGTAGATTTCCGTCATCGTGATCGAAGGCGGGAGGATCGCCTGAAACTGCGGCAGGATGCGCCTCACCCCTTCCACGACCTCGACGGTGTTCGTCCCGGGCTGGCGCTGGATTGCCAGAATCACGGCGTGCTCATCGTTGTAAAAATTCGAGATCTTGTCGCTCTGCACGCTATCGATCACGTTCCCCAGCTCATCCAGGCGAACCGGCGAGCCGTTCCGGTAGGCGACGATCAGCGGGCGGTAGAGCGAGGCCCGCGTGAGCTGGCCATTGGCCTGCACCGTGAAGGCCTGGTGCGCGCCGTACAGCGTGCCTGTCGGCAGGTTGACGTTCGCGTTCTGGACCGCCGTCGTTACCTCGTCGATGCCAATCTGCCGCGCCGCCAGCGACCGCGGGTCGAGCTGAATCCGCACGGCATATTTTTGCGCGCCGAATACCTGCACCTGCGCCACGCCCTTCACCATCGAAATCCGCTGGCCGAGCAGCGTCTCCGCGTATTGATCCACGATGTAGAGGGGCACCGTGCTCGAGCTCAGCGCCATGAAATAAACAGGCTGGTCCGCAGGATTCACTTTTTGAAAAGTCGGCGGGCTCGGCATGTTGGGCGGAAGCTGGCCCGCCACGCGCGAGATGGCCGCCTGCACGTCTTGCGCGGCGCCGTCGATGTTGCGGCTCAGATCGAATTGGAGCGTGACGTTCGTGCTCCCCAGCGTGCTCGTCGAGGTCATCGAATCGATGCCGGCGATCGTCGAGAACTGCTTTTCCATCGGCGTGGCGACGGCCGCCGCCATCGTATCCGGATTCGCTCCGGGCAAATTGGCCGATACCTGAATCGTTGGGAAGTCAACATTGGGAAGGTCGCTCACCGCGAGCGAGCGATAGCCCAGGATGCCGAAGAGAAGAATCGCCGTCATGACCAGGGTGGTCATGATGGGACGTCGAATAAATGGTTCGGCGATGGTCATCGAAGAATCTCTAGCTCCCGGAACCCGAGCTCAAGACTTCCACCTTGATGCCGGGGAACAGCCGGAGCTGGCCGTCGGTGACAACCGTTTCACCCGGCTGAATTCCGCTCGAAATCACGGAATCTCCCTCCAGCGTGCGCGCAACCTTCACCGGCCGCTGCTCGACGGTCGAGTCGGACTTCACGACGTATATGAAATCTCCGCGCGTCCCGGTCTGCACGGCCTGCGAAGGGACGACCGTTGCGTCCTCGTCCTGCGCCAAGCGCAGCAGGACGGTGGAAAACTGGCCGGGCCACAGGCGGTGATCCGAATTGTCGAATCGCGCCTTGAGCTTGATCGTTCCCGTCGTGTTGTCGACCGTGTTGTCCACGAATGTCAGAGCGCCCGTTTCCGGATTTGTCTCTCCGTACGGCGTCGCTTCCACTCGGAGTTGCCCTTTCGCCATGAATTTTTCAACGGGCGCGAAATACTGCTCCGGGACCGAGAAGTCCACAAAAATGGGAGAAATCTGGTTGATGACGATCAAAATCGGCACGTCGTTCTGCTTCACGATATTTCCCGGATACACCTGGAGCGCGCCCGTGCGTCCGTCGGTCGGCGCGTAAATCTTGCAGTAGTCCAATTGAAGCTGCGCGGATTGCAGCGCCGCCTCGTCCGAACGGACGGCCGCTTGCTGCGCGTCCGCGTTGGCCTGCATCTGGTCGAACTGCTCCTTGGGAGCGACGCCCGCCTTGTAGAGCTGCTCGTACCGGCGAGCCTGCACCTCATTCAGCTCCGCTTGCGCCTTGTCACGCGCGAGGCTGCCCTGCGCCTGCGCGAGCGCCGCCTCGAAAGGCCGCGCATCGAGTGTGAAGAGCAGGTCACCCTTCTTCACGAACTGCCCTTCCTTGATATGCACTTCTTCCAACACCGCGTTCACCTGGGCCTTGATGGAAACCGTGGTAAACGCATCCGCCGAGCCGATCGCCGTCAGGTTGATTGGAACGGTCTTCAACTGAGCCTTCGCGACCGTCACCGGTACCGTGAAATTCGGCGCGGTGTGCACCGTCTTGGTCGTGCAGCCGCCGATGGCAACGACACTGCCGAGAGCTCCGAGCAGGATCGATAGCCGAATATGCTTCCTATTCATGGATCGTCGTGTCCCTAGTTTTCCCTTGAGGAATCTGTGCCAAATCGGCAGCCGGTGATACTGCGTGGCGTCAGCTCAGCGCGGGCCCGGTTGGTCTCGGGTTTATGATACCCCGTTCTTTCACACGCCTGAGTTTCTATCGGCTGCTGTTCGGAGCGTCGTCTGCCCCGGACCAGTAGCAAGCTGTTTAGACGCTTCAGAGCACGGCAAAGTTTCGCGCAAGTGCTGGCGTGTCAACCCCGCGCAGCCTCATCGAGGAACCACGTCACTCGCCCTGCGGGCTTGATTCTCCCGGCTGGATATTGACTCGGCCTCGAATCGGGTTCGCTCCGGAGAGCGCCAATAATCTCCTTCTTGTCTCGTCCGGACACGAGGAAGAAGGTGTTGCGCCCTTGGTTGAGGACGACCGGCGTCAGCGTCAGGCGCTGCGATGGTTTGGCCGGCGCCTCGACCGCCGCAACCCACCGTTTTTTCTCCTCCAGCGCCGGAGAGCCGGGAAAGAGCGAAGCCGTATGCCCCTCGACGCCTAGGCCAAGGAGTTGCAAATCGAAAACGGGCGCGGCGGAGCCGAAAAACTTCCGCAAATCGGATTCGTACGCCTCGGCCGCTTCCTCCGGCGTCGCGAATTGCTTCGACCCCGGCATCGGATGCACGTTGGCCGCCGGAATCGGCACGTGCGCGATGAGCGCTTCCCGCGCCATCCGGTAGTTGCTCAGCAGATCGTCGTGCGGCACGAAGCGTTCATCGCCCCAGAAGAGGTGCACGGAATCCCAGGGCGTGCGCGCACCGCGGGCCTCCGCCTGCACCCACAGCTCGTACAGCTTCGCCGGTGTGCGGCCGCCGGCGAGTGCGATGGTAAAGCGCCCGCGTTCCCTGACGGCGTCGCCCATCGTCCGCAGCAGTTCGTCGAGCGCGCCGCGGCTCAGCGCCTCGAGATCGGGAAATACTCGCGTGTCCATTTCCATGGGATCTATTAAGGGCTGTAGGGGCGAGTTTCAAACCCGCCCCTACGGGTAGAGCGAGACTCAAGACGCTCCTACTTGGTTTTCTGCACGGCGTGTCCGCCGAACTCGTTGCGCATCATCGCGAGGAGCTTGTTCGCGAACGGCTCCGTATCCTGCGAGCGGAAGCGGACATCCAGCGCCGCAGTGAGCGTCGGCAGCGGCACGCCCAGCTCGATACCCTCGATCGCGGTCCACCGGCCCTCGCCCGAATCCTTCACGTACGCGCCGATCCCATCCAGCGTCGGATTTTTTGTCAGCCCGTCCACCGTCAGATCGAGCAGCCATGAGCGGATCACGCTTCCGACTTGCCATACCTTCGAGATTTGCAGCAGGTCGAGCTTGAACTCCTCCTTGTGCCGCAGCAGATCGAGCCCCTCCGCGTACGCCTGCATGATCGCGTACTCAATTCCGTTGTGAACCATCTTCACGAAATGCCCCGAGCCCGCCGGTCCCATTCGTCCCCAGCCTTTGTCCGGCCCCGGCGCGAGCGTCTGAAAAATCGGCGAGAGCCGCTTCACCACCTCCGCGTCGCCGCCGATCATCAAGCTGTAGCCTTCGGTCAGGCCCCAGATACCGCCGCTCGTCCCGGAATCAACGAAGTTCATCTTCTTCTGCGCGAGCGCCGCCGCGCGCCGGATCGAATCTCTGTAATACGAATTCCCGCCGTCGATGATCGTGTCGCCCGCCGCAAGATGCGGAGTGAGCAGGTCGATCGTCTGATCCACGGGCGCACCCGCCGGCACCATCAGCCAGATCGCGCGCGGCGGCTTCAGCTGCGCGATCAGTTTCTCGATCGAGTCGGCTCCCGCGGCGCCCTTTTCCACCACGCGCCCGACCGCCGCAGCGTCCCGGTCGAGCCCCACCACGCGATGGCCTCCGCGCACCAGACGCTCCACCATGAAGCCGCCCATCTTCCCAAGTCCAATCATTCCCAGTTCCATCGCGTCTCCTCCGAGAAGTCTGTCATTCCGAGCCCGATCCGGCGAGGATCGGTGCGAGGAATCTGCTCTTCGTCCTTCAGCGTGCTCATGGCAGTCCGCACGCACTCGCTTGTGTGGAAGGGCGGGGTGGAACTTGTCCCGAGCGCAGCCGAGGGAACTCCGCCACTAAAAGTGGCGCGCGGAGCGCGTACCTCTGCGCAGCCGTTATCGCGGCATGTGGTCACTCGGACTCCTTCACACCTTCGCCGTGACTCCCAATTTCGCCAGATCGCTCCGAAGCTGTTCGACGTCCCGATAGTGAATCGTGCCCATCCCCATTTCGCGCGCGCATTCCAGATTCAGGCCCCGGTCGTCGATCAGGACGCACTCCGCGGGATCGCGCTGCGTGATCTTGAGCACCAGGCTGTAGATTCCGCGCTCCGGCTTGCGCACACCCAGATAGCACGAGCTGAAAAACGCCTCGAAGTAATCGCGCAGATGAAATCTCCGGATGCGGTACGCGTTGATCTCGAGCGACTCGTTGTTGAGTGCCGCGAGGTGGTACTGCCGCGCCCCCGCGATCTGTTCCAGAAATTCGAGCGTTTCCGGAATCGGCTGCGACTGGTCGAACATAAACTGCTTGAACTCTTCCGGCGTGAACGGCCGCGTCCGGTAGAAGACCGTCCGCTTGACATATTCGTCGAGCGTCGCCTGGCCGCATTCGAAAGCGTTGAGCATCAGCTCGTGGCGGTCCTCGAAATCAGCCGGGTCGAGGTGGAATTTCTCGACCGCCTTCTGGCGCGACTCGCGGTCCCACCCGTTCGTCAGTATGACGCCGCCGTTGTCCCAGAAAAGCGTGGTGACTTCCGCCATGAATCCTCTGCTGGCACGCGCAGTGCCTCGTCTCGAATGCAGTCCGGAGGCGCGTCCGCCTTCTTTCCAGCCAAAACAGAATCCGCGGCACCCATTATCCTCATCCCGCTTCTATCTCAGAAGCAGAATTCTCGGCCAATCGACTGTATAATCCCGCCACTCATGCCGCTTGCAAATGGTTCCCGGCTGGGCCCCTACGAAGTTGAGCCGTCTTGGCGGCGTCCGAGCCGCCAGGCGAAATCCCGAGCGCAGCGAGGGATCTCATGTTGAGCACGGGGATTAAGCTCGGCCCATATGAAATCGTCTCACCCATTGGCGCCGGCGGAATGGGTGAAGTCTACCGCGCGCGGGATTCGAAGCTCGGGCGCGATGTGGCGCTGAAAGTCCTCCCAGACGCTTTTGCGCGCGATGCCGAGCGCATGGCGCGATTCCAGCGCGAAGCGAAGGTTCTTGCGTCGCTGAATCACCCCAATATCGCTTCGATCTACGGACTCGAAGATTCCGGCGCCACTCATGCGCTCGTCATGGAGTTGGTCGAAGGGCCAACGCTGGCGGATCGCATTCGTTCCGGCCCGATTCCGATCGATGAGGCTCTGCGCATCGCGAAGCAGATTGCCGAAGCGCTCGAATACGCGCACGAACGCGGGATCGTACATCGGGACCTGAAACCCGCGAACGTGAAGGTGACGAGCGACGACGCAGTAAAGGTTCTCGACTTCGGCTTGGCAAAAGCCATCGAGGGCGACGCGGCATCGATCGACATCGCCAATTCGCCTACGATGAGCCGGATGGCGACGATGGCGGGGGTTCTGTTGGGCACGGCGGCGTACATGTCGCCCGAGCAGGCGAAAGGCAAGGCGGTGGATCGTCGCGCCGACATCTGGGCGTTCGGCTGCGTGCTCTACGAAATGCTGACGGGCAAGATGGCGTTTCAGGGCGAGACGGTGACGGACACGCTGGCCGCGGTGATTCGCGCGGAGCCTGATTGGTCCCGGCTTTCCGCTGCAACCCCGCCACACGTCCGCGTGCTTTTGCGCCGTTGCTTACAGAAGGACCCGAAGCAGCGGCTGCGCGACATTGGCGATGCACGCATCGCGCTCGAAGAAGTTCTCTCCGGCGCGCCGCAGGACGCTTCGGTCGGGGCGTCCGCATTGCGGCGACCCTGGTTTGCGTGGGGCGCGGCGGCGGTGTTTCTCCTGGCGTTTTCGGGAGTCTCCTTCGTTCACTTCCGCGAACGGTCGACCGCTCCGGCTGCGGAAGCAATTCGCTTCGAAATCCCGGTGCCGGAGAAGACGACCCTGCCACCCAACGGCGTGTTCTCGCTGTCCCCTGACGGACGCCAGTTGGCGTTTTTTGCAGCCGGTGCTGACAACATTTATCGCCTGTGGGTCCGCCCGCTGGGCTCGCTCGAGGCGCGGCCCCTGCCCGGCTCGGAATCTCCCCAATTCCCTCCATTTATCTGGTCTCCCGATAGCCGGTACATCGCGTTTGACGCCGGCGGAAAACTCAAGAAAGTCGATATCTCGGGCGGCCCGCCGCAAACCGTGTGCGATTTACGTGCGTTGGAAGTGGGCGGTTCCTGGAACAGTGATGGCGTAATCATCCTCGGGCAAGCGCCCGGAGGACTCGCGCGGGTGTCCGCCGGCGGCGGGTCCGCGTCACCGCTCACTACCCTCGATTCGTCCCGCGGGGAAATCCAGCACGTCTTTCCTTCATTCCTTCCCGACGGGCGGCACTTCATCTACCTGCGCACTTCGATCAAGCCTGAGAACAGCGGCGTCTACATTGGCTCGCTCGACGCCAAGCCCGAGGAACAGGATTCGAAGCGGCTCCTGGCGACTACCTACGGGACGGCCTTCGTGCCGTCTTCCGACCCTGGCACGGGGCAGTTGCTCTTCATGCGCGACGGGACGCTCATGGCGCAGCCATTCGACATCCACCGGATGGAACTGGTGGGCGAGCCGGCCACGGTGGCTGAACAGGTTGGATTCTTCATAGACTTCGGCTTCTTCTCAGCTTCGACCAACGGCGTTCTGGCTTACAGGACAGGCGGCAGTGGTGCAACCTCTCAGGTCACTTGGTTCGACCGGCAAGGGAAGGCGCTCGGTACGGTCGGGGAACCGGACTACACTACCGCGCTGTCCCTTTCTCCGGATGGAACGCAAGCCGCCGTCAGTCGACGCGATTCCATAGGGTTCAATGAGACTCTCTGGCTGCTCGATCTCTCGCGGGGCGCGAGCACCCGGTTCACCTTTGGTCCGTCCTTTGACATTGATCCCATTTGGTCTCCGGACGGCAAGCGAATCGTCTTCGATTCCAACCGCAGCGGCGTATACGATCTTTATATGAAGCTGGCGAGCGGCGTAAAAGATGAGGAGCTTCTGCTGAAGTCGAGCGAGAACAAGCGGCCCACGAGCTGGTCGCGCGACGGACGCTTCTTGCTCTACACGGCGTCGGACACGAAAACAGCAAGGGAAGACTTATGGGTGCTTCCCCTCGAGGGTGATAAGAAACCATTCCCCTTCCTGCGCACGGAGTTCAACAACTACGCTGGTCAGTTTTCTCCTGACGGGCACTGGGTCGCCTACGTCTCTGACGAATCCGGCCACAATGAGATCTATCTTCGGACATTCTCGCCGGGCTCGTCCGGGACTGCTGCGGACGCCGGAGGAAAGTGGCTGATTTCCGCCAATGGAGGCAGCCAACCGCGGTGGCGCCGGGACGGGAAAGAGTTGTACTACCTCGCTCCCGACGGGAGGCTGATGGCTGTCGAGATTGCAACGAACCCGGTGCTCCGGGCAGGAGTCCCCAAAGCTCTTTTCCAGACGCCGCCGCATGCCGAGATTATTAGGGGATACCAGTGGGACGTGACGCCAGATGGCACGCGTCTTCTCTACTTGGCTCCGACGAAACAAGGCGCGGCGCCTTTCAGGGTGGTACTCAACTGGCAGGCCGCGCTGAAGAAGTAACCGTCGCGGAAAGTGCGAAGCGCCGGCCCTTCGAAATCTCTGCACCCGCCACGCCTGCCGAAAGGCCTAATGCGGCGGGGGAGCTTCGCCCTGCGCGGCACGTGCCTGCTTCTGCATGATGAACGCCAGCGGAATCAGGCACGCCACTACCACGGCGAGAATCGCGACCACATCCCGGAATGCCAGCGCGGACGCCTGCTGCTGCATCATCATTGCGAGTCGGCCATAGGCCTGGTGAGTCGCGTCCGCCGCGCTCACGCCCTGGCCACGCAGCGTCGCGGCGATCCCTTCGACCATCTCGCGAAATCTCGGATTCCCGTTTTGCATGTTCGCCGCAAGATAGTTCTGCCGCCGTTGTGTGGCCCGCGTCACCATCGTGCTTACAATCGCAATCCCCGCGCTTCCACCGATGTTCCGCACGAAATTCATCATGCTCGCAACCTGATTGTTTTTCTCGCGAGGTATTCCCGCGTAGCAAAGCACATTCGATGGGATGAAAATGAACGCCAGCCCGGCCACTTGGTAGGTGCGCAGCATCGCCGCCGTCCCGAAATCCATTCCAAGACTCAAGTGCGTCGCCATGTGATAGAGCCCCAGCGACGTCGCGGCGTATCCGACCACCAATAAGTATCGCGGATCCATTTTCCCGCTCAACGCGCCGGAAATCGGCATGGTGAGCATCATCAGAAAACCGCCGAGCGCCATGCACTCGCCCGCTTGCTGTGCGGAGTATCCCATCAGAGTCTGAAGAAACTCCGGCAGCAGCACCGTCGTGCCATACAAAACCGACCCAAGCATCAGCATCGAAAACATCGCCGTGGCCAAATTGCGCCGCTTCAAAAGCCTCAACTCGACGATGGGATGGGGGTGCCTCCATTCCCACCATACCCACACCATCAAAATGACGGAGGCGAGGATCGTCCCGCCCAAGACGAAGTGCGAAGCGAACCAATCGAGCTCTTGTCCCTTGTCGAGCACCATCTGCAGCGTTCCCACGCCCAGGGCCACTAGCCCCAGTCCCGTGTAGTCAATCGTCCCCTTTTTCGCCTTGATCTGTTCCTGCCGCAAATACGGCGGATCCTCGACGAAGCGCTGCGTCATATAGAGCGAAATCAGGCTGATGGGCACGTTGATGTAAAAGATCCAGCGCCAATTGTAGTTGTCCGTGATCCAACCGCCGATCGTGGGGCCGATGGCCGGCGCCAGCACCACCGCCATCGCGTACATCGAAAATGCCATTCCCCGTTGCGAGGGGAGAAACGTGTCTGCCAGAATCGATTGTTCGCTCGGCTGCAGGCCGCCGCCACCGATTCCCTGAAGGATCCGAAAGAAAACAAGCAGCCCGAGTGTCGGAGCGAGACCGCACAAAAAGCTGCTTCCCGCGAACAGCATCACGCACGACATGTAGTAGCGCTTTCGCCCGTATCGCGTCGCCAGCCACGCGCTCACCGGCAGCACGATGCCGTTCGACACCAGGTAGCTGGTCAGCACCCATGTGGCTTCGTTCACGCTCGCGCCAAAGGTTCCCGCGATGTGCGGCAGTGCGATGTTGGCGATGGAGGTGTCGAGCACCTCCATGAACGTCGCAAGCGTCACCGTGAACGCAACCAGCCAGGGGTTGTAGCGCGGGCGCCAGGCGCTGTGATCGAGGATGACTGCTGTCGCGGTTGCCATGAATTCCTATTGTATTCAGGAGTGGGCTCTAATAATATACATTCATGTATGTATGTTGTAAAGATCGCAGGGCGGTGCTCGCGTGAGCCGCGCTCGGTCCTTCCGCGCGGACGTTCCGTCGCGACGGCCAAGCGCGCCCGCCAGATCCAAGCAACAGGTCCGCACGGCGGCGACCCGGCGGAGGCTTCTCGCGGCTTCGGAAAACATCTTCGCGCGCGATGGGTTCGAAGCAGCACGCCTCGAGGACATCGCTTCGCTCGCCGGCTACACGCGCGGCGCCTTTTACGCGAACTTCGAGAGCAAGGAAGACATTTTCTTCGCGCTGCTCGAGCATTGGGTGAGCCGGCGCCTCTCGGAAGTGGAATCGCTGCTCGCGCAACGGGAAAGCCCGGCGAAGCGCCTGCGCGCGCTCCGCGAGCACTACGCGCACATCACCCAGGATCGCCGGCTCGGCCTCCTCTCGCTGGAGTTCAAGCTTTTCGCTATCCGCCATCCGGAAGCGCACGCGCGGTTGCGCGCCCGGCAGCGGCGTATCCGCCGCTCCGGCGCCAGCCTCCTTCAGCGCCTCGGCAAAATCACCGGACGAACGCTGCCCATATCGAGCACGGCGGCCGCAACGGGACTCGCCGCGCTGGCCAATGCCCTGTTGCTCGAACATCTTGTCGATCAAGCGACCCTCACCGAACAGGACATGAGCCACCTGCTCGGAGTTTTCTTCGACGCCGTACTCGGAACCAAAGCCGCCGGCTGATCCGCTCGGCCGGGGTTCTCGTCCGATTCGCAATTTTGTGGCAGAGTAGTTGTCCATGTCTGCTCCAGGGAACCCCACGCTCGCCGGGCGCGTTGCGTTCACCTATTCCGCTTTCACGCTTTACCAGGTCGCGCGATTCTGCATCGTCCTCGCGACGGAGATGCAAGCCGTCGCAATCGGTTGGCAGGTTTACGAGATCACGAAGCGCCCGCTGGATCTCGGTTTCGTGGGCCTCGCGCAATTTCTCCCCGGCATCCTTCTCTTTCTCGTCTCGGGCCACGCCGCGGATCGCTACGACCGCCGCAAAGTTCTCACGATCGGCTACGCGGCATTCGCGGCCTGCTCGGGCCTGCTGTTCGCAATCACGATTCGGGGAGCGCACACCGTGTATCCCATCTACGTCGTGAGCGTGCTCGTCGGAATCGTGCGTTCGTTCAACGCGCCCGCGAGTCGCGCGATTCTGCCGCTGCTGGTGCCCGAAGAACACTTTAGTAGCGCCTTCGCATGGGGCGCGACGATCATGCAGACCGCAACAATCTTGGGACCGGCGGCGGGCGGGCTGATCTACGCGATCTTCCGGGGGCCGGTTGCTGTGTACGCCGGGGCGATGATCACTGCCGCTGCTGCGGCCATTTCGATGTTGGGCGTGAAACCGCAATTCAGGCCGCGGCCGCGCGAGGCTTTCAGCTGGAAAACGGTTCTCGCCGGAATGCATTACATCTGGCAGGAGAAGCTCGTCCTCGGATCCATATCCCTCGATATGTTCGCCGTGTTGCTCGGCGGAGCGGTCTGGCTGCTGCCGGCGTTCGCGAGCGACATTCTGAAGACCGGTCCGTGGGGACTTGGGCTATTGCGGTGCGCTCCCGCAATCGGCGCCACGGCGATGGCGCTGATGCTCGCTCACCGGCCGATGCGAAGGCGAATCGGCGTGAAGATGCTGTGGTGCGTCGTCGGATTCGGCGTGTCCACGATTCTCTTCGGCATTTCGCACAGCATCGTGCTGTCCATGATCGCGCTGGTGTTGGTCGGCGCGACGGACATGGTGAGCGTCGTGGTTCGCGGCGTCCTGATTCAGCTTGCGACGCCGAATGAAATGCGCGGGCGCGTCAACGCGGTGGACATGATCTTCATCGGCACTTCGAACGAACTCGGCGGGTTCGAGTCCGGCGCGACGGCCGCATGGCTCGGCATGGTGCCAGCTGTCATCGTCGGCGGTGCAGGCGCGATCATCGTCACGGCGCTGTGGGCCTGGATGTTTCCCGAGCTGCGCAATGCCGATCAGCTTCCGTCTGTAGAGAGCGAGCGAAAAATTCCGGCCCCGCTCGGTTAGCGCTACGTGGCGCTGGCCTTCTTTTCCGGTGGCGGTGCGACCGCGCCTTCGTAGAGGTAGCCGCGGCGCCATTCCTTCACCGAGGTGCCTCCGCTGACGCGAGCCTGAATACCCGGCTGGTAGAAGTTGTAGGGATGGACGGCCTCGGGCGCGCCAACATCGGTAAGCCGCTTGCGCTGATCGGCGGGAATCGAGAAATCGAGCGAGCCGAGATTGTCCGCGAGCTGCGCCGTCTTGGTCGCGCCGAGAATCACGGACGTGACGCCCGGCTGCGTGACGAGCCAGTTGATGGCGACTTGCGCAGGCGACTTGCCAATTTTCTTCGCAACGTCCATCAGCACGTCGTGGACGCGCCAGTTGTGATCCGTAAATTTATTGAAGATTGGATTCGGCATGGTCAGACGGCCGTCGCCGCTTCCGCCGCCCGCTTCCCGTTTGTATTTGCCGGTTAGCAGACCGCCGGCGAGTGGGCTCCAGGGGCAGAGACCGATGCCGAGTTCCTGCGCGGCGGGAATGTGCTCGCGCTCGATATTGCGCTCGGAGAGCGAGTATTCCAGTTGCAATGTGGCGCAGCGCTCGAAGCCTCCCATTTCGGCGAGCGTTTGCGCGCGCGTGAAATACCACGCCGGAGTGTCCGACAAACCGTAGTAGCGGATTTTTCCTTCGCGGACGAGATCGGTCAGCGTCGAAACAACTTCTTCGACGGGCGTGATCATGTCCCACGAGTGCAAGTAATAGAGGTCAATGTAATCGGTATTCAGACGGCGGAGCGAGGCCTCGAGCGCGGCGTAGATGTTCTTGCGGCCGTTGCCGCCGGCGTTTGGATTGCCCGGCTGTGTGCCGAACGTGAATTTCGTGGCGATCACAGCCTGGTCGCGCAGCTTCCGCTCGCCGACAAACTTGCCGACGATCTGCTCGCTCTGGCCCATCTGATAGCCGTTGGCAGTGTCAATAAAGTTGCCGCCGTCCTTTACATAGAGGTCCAGCATTTCGAAGGATTGTTTTTCGTCGGCGCCCCAGCCCCATCCGGTCCCAAAACCCATGGCTCCGAGGCAGAGCGGGCTGACGCGCAAGCCGGTACGTCCCAGCGTGATGTACTCGTTCAATTTCATATCATTCCTCCTGAAGAGCTAGATGCCGGCGCGCGGCCGACGGACTCGAAATTTGAAATCGGAAACTTGAAATTTGAAACTCGAAAATCGCGGCCAAATTCCGTGATTCGCGACCCTTGAAAAGTGTGACACTTTGAACGTACACCAATCGTTTGTTTTCTATGACTTACGCGCAATCTTACCTGGCAAGGTGTGTCGAGTAGATTTGAGGCGCCGAAGCCGGATCGCGCTAGGATTTCTTCTTCGGGACCTTGGCGCCTCTCTTGCGCGCCTCCGAAAGTCCGATGGCGATGGCCTGCGCGCGGCTGGTCACCTTGCCTCCCTTGCCTGCTTTGCCCGAACGAAGTTTCCCGGCCTTTTCCCGGCGCAGAGCGCTCGCCACACTCTTGCCCGCGGCTTTGCCATATTTTGCCATCGCATTTCTCCTGTTCGTGAAGCGGCTCGTGGCCGGGATACGATCTGAGGCGAACGTCCAGCGCGGCGGCTCGCCGGCCGCTTCGTCCGCCGCAACTCCACATGGTCTTCACGCGACCATCTTAGTACACGGGAGTCGCATTGCAAGCGTGCGCTCGTGTGGACTTTTGTGAGCAGTGGCTGGTGACTGGTCACTAGCAGGGGCAATTGAAGCACAGGATTGCATTGGGTCTATTGCGCCGGTCGGTCGGTTGCTGCTAATCTCGCGTTCTCCCGTAATCGCGCGTATTGGTACAAGGGAACCAAGTGGCAAAAGCGAAGAAGAAGTTAAGCCTCAAGAAAGCGGCCGACGAGTTGACCGCATTGGCGGAGAAGCATCTCGCGACTTTGCCGGAAGAAGAACAAGAAGCGAGAGTCGCCGCATTCGCGCGGCGCGATTTCAAGAGCGGCCGTGGTGGGAGTACCAAACCTTCAGCGCACGTTCGTACTCGGGTGTCCCGCGCATCCACCCGAGGTCGTTGATAATCGTTTCCTTGAACAGTTCCACGTCGTTGCTTTCCAACGCCTCCTTGAACTTCCGCTGTAGGACGAGTCTCCGCCTTCTCGCAGCGATGTCGATGGGCCTTTTGCCGCGCCGCTCGTCTCCGGCCCTTACTTCCTGAATTTCATCGTCTTCGGAAACCATTTTTCACCCTAACCGCCTCGGGAAGCCCCCTAGCCCCGAAACCGTAGCCAGAAACTCGCACCGATGGAAGCGAAATCTTTGCGCCGCGGTGAGTGCGGTGGTTTGCCCTGGCGTGACAATGTTTTCAGCCTCAAGTTCGCGGGCGGGGAGAGGGCTTCCTGTGTGACCGTTGCACATATGCCGATATGGGTATACGCTCGGGAAAATGAAAAGGAAACGGGTGATGCAGCGCGAGATTCCCGTCGAGAAAAGCAGCGGGAATGTATATGCAGATCTGGGCTTAGCCGACAGCGAAGACATGCTGGTGAAGGCGCAGATTGTGACGAAGATCGCCGAAATCATCGAGCAACGGCAGCTGACGCAAGAGCAGGCGGCGAAAATCCTGCGGCTTACCCAGCCGAAGATTTCGAGGTTGTTGCGCGGACAATTTCGCGGCATTTCGGAGAGGCGGCTGCTGCGCTGTCTTACGCGGCTGGGCCGGGACGTTCAAATCGTAGTCAAGCAGACGCCGCGACGACGCGCACAGGGGCGTTTGACTGTCCGGTTTGCTTGAGCACGCTCTTGACGCGCCCAGTCTCGTTTGGAAACCTTTCATCTGAACCCTTCATCGACAGTTTCTTGCCGTCTTGCGCCAGCGCAGGTTACCCGCCTTTCGAATGTCATTTGCGAGAACGGTTTTCTGGAATATTGTGCTCGCGGTTGGGGAAGTAGCGAATAAGGCCGACGAAACCATTTCGAGTGGAAAAGGGTGCTCAGCAAATCAACAAGGAGAAGGAGGTAGATCATGAGCTGGGAATCGGCTGGGAGACGAGCGGGTAGGCTGGCGGCGGTGGCGGTGATGAGCGTTGTCACGGGGGCGACGGCGGGGAGCGCGTTTGGTCAAGCCAGCCCCGGCGGGCAAGCCCACCACGGCGGGCAGGCGATGACCATGGGGCCGGCAGCCGCACGGATGCAGAAGATTGAGGATCGTCAGGCGATCGAGCAGCTCCTGATGGGCGACTATCCGAGGGCGCTGGACTCGAACGATTGGGTGGCATATGGCGCGCTCTTTGCCAAGGACGGCGTGCTGGTGATGCAAGGCGGAGCCACGAACCGCGTTGGTCCCGCGGCGATCACAGATTTCTTCACCCATTCGCGGATCGGCGCGCCGCCGCCGGCGTCGGCGACTCCTTCGCCGTGTCCTCTTCCCGCAGGCGTGCACAGGTTCATGCACGTGGTGACCAACCTGACGCTCCAGATCAATGGAGACACGGCGACGGACCAGGCCTACTGGGAGACGATCGGCACGACGGACTGCAAGTCGGTCGTCGAGGGCGCAGGGCATTACGAGGACGTGTTGAAGCGCGAGGACGGCAAGTGGAAGTTTTTTAAGCGCGCAATTTTCGACGACCTTCCTCCGAAAACCGTTCCTGCGACGGCGCCAGCAGCGCCGAAGCCATAGGGGTTTTGGTTTCGGGCGCGTGCTGGGCAGAGGAATACCCGCCACGGCGGGTGCAAAAGGCGCACTTGCTGCGGGTGAAGCTGCGCAAGAGTGGTCGCGTTGCGCCGTCTTGTTCTTGGCGGGGTTTAAACCCCGCCCTTCCACGTTGCGGTAGGCGGCGTTACGAGAGCACGGGCAAGAATGCCTGTGGCACAAAGACAAGTCCGCCCGCCTAAAGGCGGCCGCTACGAAGACAAAAGCAGATCCCTCGTCGTCCGCCAAGAAACTGGCGGACTCGCTCGGGATGACAGCGAAGAAGGGGCGAGGCCAACCCGAAGATCGGCCGGCCGGGCGCGACGACACCGAATGAGATAGACGAGCAGAAAGAACCAATGCGCCCACCTGAAGGCGGCCGCTACGAAAACGAAAGAGATGCCTGAAATCACGATCAACGGGTACGTCACGTACTACGAGGACGACGACTTCACTGCTCCGTGGAAGCCGCGGCAGACGATCGTCATCCAGCACGGATTCGGGCGCAACTCGCAGTTCTGGCGGCACTGGGTGCCGATGCTGGCGGGCGACTACCGCGTGATCCGTCGCGACCTGCGCGGACACGGCGGCTCGGGCGATCCGGGGCCGAGCTACCCGTGGACGTTCGAGAATCTCGTGCGCGATCTTTCCGGCTTTTGCGACGCGCTCAAGCTGGAGAGCGTCCACCTGCTCGGCGAATCGACGGGCGGGATGCTCGCAGTCGGATATGCGGCGAAGCGGCCTGAGTCCACTGGGGCGCGGCTGCGGTCGGTGACGCTGTGCGCAACGCCAAAGACAATCGGCGCAGCGGGGCAGAAGCTTTTCGCTTTCGGCCGCGCGTCGTGGCAGAGCGCGCTCGAGGAATTGGGCTCGGAGGGCTGGGCGCGGACGCTGCTGTCGCGTCCCGGAACTTTTCCGAGCACGGACCCCGCGCAAGTCGAGTGGGCGATCCGGCAATTCGGCAGGGCACGCACCGCGTCGCTTGTCGGCTACAGCAAGGTGATTTCGACGACTGACATCACGCCGCTGCTGCCGGAGGTGAAAGTGCCGGTCCTGCTGCTCGCGCCGACGCGAAGCGCCGCGACCACAGTCGAGGAGCAGGAGAGTATTGCCGCAGCCCTGCTGCAATCCGAACTCGTGCAAATCGATGGCGCGGGGCACGAGATCTACATCGACAAGGCGGCAGAGTGCGTTTCGGCGCTTCGCGGATTCCTCGAGGCATTCCGATAGCGCGAGCCCCACGCGGCCGGAAGACTACTTGCTGCGGGTGAACCAGCGCATAGGAAGGCGTTCCGCAGAGTCGTCCGGAATGCACAACCCGCACTGCGCGCCGTCTGTATATGTCGGAGCTTCCCGACAAACAGCGTCGGGACGCAACCCTTCGGCTCCGCTCAGGGCAAGACGACGCGAAAGCTCCGACCCCCTAAAAACCTGCCGCCGGCGTCCGCCGGTTTGCCGAGGAGGCCACGGTGCAAAAACGCAGCCGCCACAAAGGCAATGGCGAAGCGGTTGACACGGCGACACACAAGGCCGGGAAAGCGCGGACTGCAACTTCCACGGCGGGCGTGGCGGGAGGCTGTTCCCGGCGCGCGAGAGAGCTTACGATAGGGCGCCATGCGATTCTGGTTTGCACGCAACAGCGAAGTGCCGATTCGCGAGCAGATCGTGACGCAAATCGTGTTGGGCATCCTGTGCGACGATTTGAAGCCGGGGCAGCGCCTGCCGAGCACGCGGGAGCTGGCGCGGCGGTTTCATCTGCACCCGAACACGATCAGCGCCGCGTACCGGCAACTCGAGCGGGACCGCTGGGTGGCGTTCCGGCGCGGGAGCGGCGTGTACATCCGCAAGAGCAAGCCGGAGGCGCCGCTTTCTTCGGCGCTGGCGCTGGATCAGTTGATTGCGAATCTATTTCGCTCGGCGCGCGAAATGGGCGCTCCGCTCGCCGCGGTGCACGCGCAGCTTCGGCGATGGCTGGCCTTGCAGCCGCCCGATCATTTTCTGCTCATCGAGCCCGACGAAGAGCTGCGGCGAATCGCCGCGGCGGAGATTCGGCGCGCGGTGACGCTGCCGGTGACAGACGTCGCGCCGCAATCCGGGCGCGTGCGCGAGGCCTTGGAGGGAGCGATTCCGGTGGCGCTGCCGGGCAATGCCGAGGCCGTACGGCAGGCTCTGCCACCGGGCGCGGAATTGCTCGCGCTGCAATTGCGTTCGGTGCCAAGTTCGCTCGATGTGTGGCTTCCGGCGCCAGCAGACGCGCTGATCGCGATTGCATCGCGGTTGCCGGGATTTCTGAAATCGGCGCGCACGATGCTGATCGCCGCGGGCTTCGAGTCCGACAGCCTGGTGTTTCGCGACGCGCGCGAGCCGGGATGGCAGGAAGGCTTGAAGCAAGTGGCGGCAGTCGTATGCGACTCCGTCACCGCAGCGGAGGTGCCGAAAGGCTGCCGCGTGATCGCGTTCCCCCTGATCGCGGAGTCCTCGCTCGAAGAGCTCCGGCGCTACCAGAAATTTGTCACGGACCCTCTCGCCCGTTCCTTGTGACATTCCGGAAAGTGTCACAACCGCACGCCCTTCGGTATCGCGCTCCCGCTAAGCTGCGCCTATCGACAATTCGGGAGGTGCAGCATGAAAAGAATTGCGGCGTTTTGTCTGCTAGTGATCGTGGCACTGCCGGCGGCGGCAGTGGAAGACGGGCAGGTCATGTACGTGGGCGGCACGGCTGCGGAGCTGAAGGAAGGCGCGGTGGGGCGGCTGAATACGACGTCGCAGAGCGCGTTGTCGTTCGAGTCCGCGGGGAGCACGCTGGTGATTCCGTACGCGAAGATCGAATCGTACGAATACACGCGGCCGGTGGCGAGGCACCTGGGAGTTTTGCCGGCGATTGGCGTCGGGCTGGTGAAGAAGCGTCAGCGCAGGCATTTTTTCCGGATTGCGTACCGCGACGAGAGCGATGCATCGCGCGTGGTGATATTCGAAGTGCCGAAGCAGATGCCGCCCGTGCTGCTGGCGATCCTGCGGGCCCAGGCGCCGCAGGGTTGCAAGGCGCACGCGTATGCATGGTGTAGCGGGCAAAACTGATTCGCGCGGGGCGGCCCTCCCGCGCTTACTTCGTAAGCTTCGGTGGGCGGGGGCGCTTCTTGCTGGCTTTCGGCTGACTCAGCGCCGACTGAGTCTTCTTCGGTAGGCTCGCGAGGATCAGGGAGTGGGCCCGGCGGAGCCATTCCTTCAGCTCGGCGCGCGGGAGAGCGTTTTCGGTTTCGAGCGCGACCCAGTGCGCGCGGGCGAGGTAAGGCGCGGGAATGATTCCGGGGCGCTCGACCAGCTCGGCGAATTGCTCGTGCGCGCATTTGAAGGAAAGCCAGTGGTCTCCGGGTTCGAGCGAGACGACGGCGTACATCTTTCCGCCGACTTTGAAAACGAGATCGTCCTCCCACTGGATTTTTTCCGTGGTGTGCGCGAGCGAGAGGCAGTGTTCGCGAAGCCAGTCGATATCCATGCGGAGAGATTATCGCGGGAGCGGGCGCGAGGCCAAGAGACGCCGCAATTCATCGCATCCGGCGCACACGGCGAATGACTTTACGGAGATGGCGGCGTGATGGGCTGGGTCTGAGGCGTGGGCACGAGGCGCATCGACACGCGGAAGCGCTTGTAATCGGAATAGTGGACCGTCATGCGAAGGTGTACATCGCTCGTCTTGAAATGCAAAACGTCGTCGGAATGCGTGTAGGTGGGGAACCAGTAGTGGCCCTCGATATTTTCGCGGTAGGTCTCGAAGCGCGGGAACACGTTTTCGTTGTCGCCCTTGCGAATGTCCGGCACGGCTTTGCCGTCGGTCTTGACGATTTCCAGGTCACGGTCATCGACCCAGATGCGTCCCTGAAAATACCTCTGATTTTTTTCGATCTGCTTGGGCCCCACGTCGAACACGTACGCGCCGATTTCGTCCACCTGCTGGCGGCCGACGTACGTGACGTTGTACTTGGGCAGCTCCGCGGCGGTGAGAACGAAGGGCTGAACGTTTCTCAGATCGTCGAGATCCTGCTCGGATAGAGTCACGCGTTCGAGAGTGGGAGGAGGGGCGTACGTGACCGTCTCATAGCGCTTGCCCGCGGGCGTGAAGACGATGTCGCTCGTCATGCGATATTCGCCGTCCGGCTGGCCGCCGGAATCGATGGTTTGCACCACGAATGTCTGGGTGTACGTGAAGTTCTCGCGCTCTTCTTTGAACTCCGCTTCGCGCGCCGCAAATTGCTGGATGATCTGGTCCACGGGAATAGAGGGAGTATCCTTCGATATGCTGGAGGAGGATTGTTTCGGGGCGGAGGCCTTTGGCGGCGGTGGCTGTGGCGGTGCTTGCGGTGAAGGAAGAGTGATCATCGGGCCCGGCTGGGGAGCCGCAGGCGTCAGCGGCCCGGTTTCTTGCGCGACGAGCGGCAGAGCGCAAAACAGGCTGACGAGCATCACAAGAGCTGCCGCCGCAACGCGGGGGCCGAATTTTGCGAAACTGCCGGGTAGATGGAGTCGCACTGTTTTCACGCTCTTCGCAGAATCTATTCCATACAACTCTATAGGAAGTTCCCGGCGAAGCAAACGTTGCTTCTGCCGATGCGAATTCAGGCGCGGGCTTCGACAGCCGCTTGTCGAATCGTCATTTCTCAGGGGCGCGGCCGGAGCGCATCTTCCAGACGATCTGACGGAAGATGCCGAGCCAGATGACGGCGTCGCGCGCGGGCAGATTCAAGCGGCGGACGAGGCGGCGAATGCGCTGCTCCGAATCGGCCACGCGGCGCAGATCGAGAAAGCCGCTCTCGTGCAGCGCGTCGAGCAGCATCGCGGTGATCCGCTCAACCTCCGCCGCTTTCGCGGGCGGCAATTTCTCCGGCAGCCGCGGGGTCTTCGCGTCGCGAATGAGTTCGTAAAGGCAGACCGCCACGGCCTGGCCCAAATTCATCGAGATGTTTCCTTCGTGCGTTGGGATGCGCATCAGCCAGTGGCAGTGGGCGAGATCTTCGTTCGTCAGGCCGATTTTCTCCGAGCCAAAAAGCAGCGCGACGCGGCCGGATTTGAGCCGCTTGCGGATCAGGCGCGCGCCGTCTTCGAGCTGCCGGAGCGGATGGTGCAGATTGCGATGGCGCACGGCCGTCGTTCCCACCACGAGCGTGCAATCGGCGACGGCTTCGGAGACATTCTTGAACTGCTCCGCGCGCGCGAGCACCGAAGATGCGCCGACCGCGGAACGCGCCTCGCGAAACGCGGGCTCGTACGGATTCACCACGCGCAGATGGCGCAGGCCGAAATTGCTCATGGCGCGAGCGGCCGCGCCGATGTTGAGCGGGTTGCGCGTCGAGACGAGCACGACGCGCAAGCGGTCGAGTTCAGCCGGGGTCAGCAAGGGCGTCCATTGTAAAGCAGGCGACCGCTCACGGAAGTACGGTAGTGGGTCAGTTTGAGAAACGCAGGCGTGGAGTCGGTCGGCGGCCGTCGTTACAGATAGCGCGTTAATCGGGCATTTTACGACCTCAGACTGATACGGCTATTCACAGAAGAAAGGGAATGGCACACATGAACAGCACAACGGTCAGGACTGCAAGTAGGAATCGCCGAAACCACAGCCAGGCGCGCAGTTCGTCCGGATCATTTGGACGTGGACCCGAGAACAACTGCTTTCTGCCTTCCGGGCTTAGACCAAGCCGCCGCAGCGCGCGATAGCACTGAAACATCGATACCCACACCCAGATAAACGCCACGCAAAAGAAAGTCTGAAATGCCGATTCGGCCAGATTCGTGTGATGCGTCCAAATCCACCACAAAGTGAGCGATACCGGGACGAGTGAAAACAGAAAAGCTAGTACCCAGAAGAAGCTAAATAGCTTTTCGATGTCAGTTTGAAATTGCCCATCGTGCATTCCATTCATGTGGTCAATTTATCAAAGCGACTGATCAATAGATTTGCTAACTCCAATCGTGCTGCGTAACCGCTATCACTATGACAGGCGGTGTCGCTGAAAGACCGTGCCAGTGGGCGATAAGTCGGATTACCGGACAGTGGTCGATCGGCATCTCGCAAGCTGAACCACCACCGGAAGCACGGATACCTTGACGGGCGTCGGAGGAACATGGAATCATTCCGGCTCTCACGAACAAAGCGGACAGGAGCGTGCAACATGGCGACACAACTCGCGTCAACTTACGCTGACTTGGGGCTGTTCATCGGCGGCGCATGGCTGGGCGCCGAAGGCCGGAAGACCTCGCCGGTGATCAACCCGGCGACCGAGGAAGTGATCGGTCATCTTCCGCACGCGACGCCGGCCGATCTCGACCGAGCGCTTGCGGCGGCCGATCAAGGCTTCCGCGTATGGCGCGGAGTGTTCCCGGACCAGCGCGGCAAAATCCTGAAGCGCACGGCCGACCTGATGCGCGAACGCGCCGAAGAGATCGCACGCATCGCGACCACGGAGGCGGGCAAGTCGATTCACGAGACGCGGATCGAAGTGCAGATGTCCGCGAACATTTTCGAGTGGTTCGCCGAAGAGGGCCGCCGCGCGTACGGCCGCGTGCTGCCGCAGCGCACGCCGGGGACGCGGCTCGTCGTCATCAAGGAGCCGGTCGGGCCGGTGGCGGCATTCGCGCCGTGGAATTTCCCCATTGGCAATCCCGCACGCAAGATCGGCGCGGCACTCGGCGCGGGTTGCTCGTGCATCCTGAAGCCCGCCGAAGAGACGCCCGCGTCGGGCCTGGCGGTAGCGCGTTGCCTGGTGGACGCCGGCTTGCCGCCCGGAGTGCTCTCGGTGGTGTACGGCGTGCCCAACGATATTTCGACGCACCTGCTGGCCTCGCCGATCATCCGCAAGGTTTCCTTCACCGGCTCGATTCCCGTGGGCAAGCACCTGATGAAGCTCGCTGCGGAAGGCATGAAGCGCACGACGATGGAGCTCGGCGGCCATGCGCCGGTGCTCGTCTTCGACGATGTGGACGTGGAAAAAGTGCTCGATGCATGCGCCACGGCGAAATACCGGAACGCCGGGCAGGTATGCATCTCGCCGACGCGCTTCTACGTACACGAGAAAATCTACAACCGGTTTGTCGATGGATTTGCGACGCGCGCGAAGAGTTGGCCGGTCGGCGACGGCCTCGACGAAAAGAACAAAATGGGCCCGCTCATCCACGCGCGGCGGCTGGCGGCCATCGAGTCCTTGATCGAGGACGCGAAGAACTCCGGAGCGAACGTGAAAGCGGGCGGCGCGCGGCTGCGCAGCCCCGGATATTTCTACGCGCCGACGGTGCTTTCCGACGTGCCGAACAAGGCGCGCATCATGAATGAGGAGCCGTTCGGACCCGTCGCGGTGATCAATTCGTTTTCGGACTACGACAGCGTGATCCAGCAGGCGAACCGGCTGCCCTACGGGCTTGCGGCGTTTGCGTTCACGAATTCGGCGCACCGGGCGAAGCTCGTCGGCGAGCAGCTCGAAGCAGGCATGGTCGGCGTGAACACGTTCGCCATCTCGGTGCCGGATTCGCCCTTTGGCGGAGTGAAGGAAAGCGGCCACGGCTCGGAAGAAGGCATCGAAGGGCTCGAGGCGTGTCTCGTGACGAAGTTCATCAGCGAAGCGTAGCCGCGCGACGTCGGGAACAGGAGCCGCGATGACCGCCGAGGACAGGATTCAAGCGCTCGAAAAGCGCGTCGATGAGCTGACGCACCAGCTCGGAGCCGTGACAGACGAGCTTGCCATCCGGAAGCTGCAACACACCTACGGCTACTTCATCGATAAGTGCCTGTACGACGAAGCGGTGGACCTTTTCTCGGAGCGCGGCGAAACGAATTTTCTCGGCGGCATTTTCAAGGGGAAGGCGGGTGTCCGGAGGCTCTACTGCGGAATCCTGCGCAACAAATTCTCGCCCGGGAAGAACGGACCGACGCGCGGGCTCCTGCTCGAACATCTCACGCTTCAGGACGTGATCGACGTCGCGCCGGACCGCATGTCCGCCAAGGGACGCTACCGCTGCTTCATGCAGGGCGGAAGCCACGAAAGCGTTCCGGAAATTTTCCCGGCATTCTGGGAAGGCGGAGTGTACGAGAACACGTATCTGAAGGAAGACGGCGTCTGGAAAATCGGCGTGCTGAACTACAACGTATTCTTCTACGCGCCCTACGACCAGGGCTGGGGCAAGGTGAAGCCCGGATACGCCGTCCCGGCCTATTCGGTGACGTTCCCGCAGGACCCGCTCGGCCCGGACGAACTCACGCCGAAGCGGGCCAGCTTCTGGCCCGAGACCGGCGTGGTTCCCTTCCACTACCCGCACCCTGTAACGGGGAAACCGATCAAGTGAACGCAGGCGTGCGCCGACCTCAATGACACCCACGGCAAGAAAACTGGCGGGACATACCGCGATCGTGACGGGCGCCGGCCGCGGATTCGGCCGCGCGATCGCACTGGGACTCGCCGCGGCGGGCGCGTCCGTGACCGTGACGGCGCGCTCGAAAGATCAGCTTGACGAAACGGTGGCGCAGATCCGGAAGGCGGGTGGACGCGCGCTGGCGGTGGCGGGCGACGTAACCAATCGCAAGGATGTGGCGCGCGTGGTGAAAGCGGCGGAGAAAAAGTTCGGACCGACGACCGTGCTCGTGAACAACGCCGGGGTGACGGGCCCTTTCGGGCCGGTGTGGATTGTCGATCCCGACGAATGGTGGGACGCGCAGGCGGTGAGCGTGCGCGGCACTTTCTTGTTCATGAACGCAGTGATGCCGGGAATGATCGGACGCGAGAAGGGCTGCGTGATCAACATCGCGGCCCTGGGAGGCCAATGGCTGGCGCCGAATTTGAGCGGGTACGCCGTGGCCAAGGGCGCGGAGCTACGCTTGTCGGAGCACGCAGCGGCCGAGGCGAAGGAACACGGCGTGAGCGTTTTTGCGATCGAGCCCGGCACGGTCTACACGGACATGACCGAGCACACGATCGCTTCGCCCGAAGCCAAGCGCTGGGTTCCGAAGATGGTCGAATACCTGACGAATCTGAAGAAGACTACCGACCCGGCGCCGGGCCTCGCGAGGTGTGCCGAGATGTGCGTGCAGTTGGCCTCGGGACGTTACGCGGCGCTTTCGGGACGGTTCTTGATTCCGCAGGACCATTTCGACAAGCTGGTTCTCGAACCGGCGCCGCCTCCGGGCTCCGCAATGATCCCCCGCATGCCGCCCCGCACGCGCTAACGCGTGCTTCAAATTCAGCAAGCTCCAACTACGGATGAAGCGACGAAGTGTACGCGGCGATCGAGATCATGTCGTCGAGCGTCAATTTCGCGACGGTGGGCTTCATCAACGCAGTATTTGTTCCGGCGCGCGATCCGCTTCGAATGTCGTAAAGCTGACGGACGATGTAGCTGGGCGAGCGCCCCGCAATCGACGGCACGTCGTTTTTCCCCCTGAGATCGCTGCCGTGGCAGATGTTGCACGGAATGGTCTTTCCTGCACCGGTCGTAACCAGCGCCTTCCCCTTCGCGATGCTGCCCACGGGCACGTAGGCGATGAATCCCGATGCGTCGTTGCGCAGCTCGGTCTGCTCAAGATTGACGGCGGTCTCGATGATGCGATCGCCGATCGGCTCACCGCCAACGGTGGGTACCAGCATCCAGCCGGCGACGCGCGTCTTCGACACGGTTTTCGTCTCCACCACGCGAATCCACTCTTTCGGCTTGAGCGAGGCGAAGTATTCCGCCGCAGCGCGCACTTCGCCTTCGTCCGCCTTCGATGCGACGCCGATCATCAGGTTGACGGGCGGCAACCGCGGCTCGGAACTCTTGCGCTGGCCGCCTCGAAAGTCGGCCATCTGCCTGACGATGTATTCCGCCGGGAGTCCCGCGAGGCTGGAATTCTCCGGCCGCCCCTGCCCGTTCGGCAGGTGGCAAAAGCCGCACGCGAACACATCGGGTTTGCGCCCGTTCGCCACGATTTCCGGCATCGACGGGTGGCCGGCCGGATGCCAGTCCACCGCATGGTAGCGATCGACGATTTGCGCGGGCGTGAATGTGGCGGTGCTGCCGGGAACATGCCGCAGCGTGGTGTCAGCGGCACTGGGGGGATTGTTCGCCGGCCCAACCGCGAAAGCCCAACCTGGAGGCGGGCCAAGCGCCGGATCAACCGTCGCTTTCTCGGGCTGATTCTGCGCGAGAGCCACGGCCGCGCAGGCGAGCGCGAATGCTGCAAATCGTACAGACTTGCGAATTTTCAAATTTGAACCCCGCGAGTCGGTCAACCGCCGCGACAAATTCGTCCGCGCATCTTAAGTTGGCCCGTCGGGCAAGTCAACGCATCCACTCGACCGCGCCATACATGACACGTTGACAGTCTTGCCGCCGAGGTGATAGGAGAGAGCATTCTGAACGCAATACGATACAACTTTGGAGTGAGGCCCCAATGACAGCCCGTTTCCCGGATACATTCGACTACAGCGGTATCAACGCGCCCATGCGCACCGAATGCGACATTTACGATCTGATCGTCGAGGGAAATCTGCCGAAGGAGATCGACGGCACGTGGTATCGCACGATTCCCGATCCGCAGTATCCGCCGATGCTCGGTCACGACACATACCTGAGCGGCGACGGCATGATCAGCGCGTTCAAGTTTGAAAACGGGCACGTGGATTTCAAGATGAAATACATCATGACGGATCGCCTGAAGGCCGACCGCAAAGCGCGGCGCGGGCTATTCGGGCTCTACCGGAATCCCTACACGGACGATCCGAGCGTGCGGGGGATCAACCGCTGCGTGAACAACACGACGCCGATCTTCCACGGAGGCCGCCTGCTGGCTCTCAAGGAAGACGGCCTCGCGATGGAGATCCATCCGGAAACGCTCGACACCTTGGGCGTCTTCAACTACCGGGGAAAACTCAAGAGCCAGACCATGACCGCGCACACGCGGCTCGATCCCGATAACGGCGAGCTATGTTTTTTTGGCTACGAGGCGAGCGGCCTCGCGACGCGGGATGTGTCCTACTGCGTGGCGGATAAGGAAGGCCAGCTCGTCAGCGAAGAGTGGTTTCAGGTGCCGTACGTTTCGCTGATGCACGACTTCGCCGTCACCAAGGAGCACGTTGTTTTCCCGGTTTTCCCGACGACGGCCGATCTCGATCGCATCAAAGCCGGCGGCGTTCACTGGGTAAACGAGCCGGACAAGGACGCCTTCGTCGGCATCATGCCGCGCGACGGGCACACAAGCGACATGCACTGGTTCCGGCATCCCGCATGCTCTGCGTTTCACTTCATGAACGCATACACGGAAGGCAAATTCGTGCACCTCGATTTCGGCATCGGCAAGTACGCGCCGTTCCCGTTCATTCAGGAAGCATCACACATCCATCCGACGCCTGAAGACTTCGCATTCGGCCGCGTGGTGCGCTGGACGTTCGACATGTCGAAGCCGGGAGAGAAATTCGAAGAATACAAACTCGCGCCGTCGGGGGATTTTCCGCGGATCGCAAACGACGACCACATGAAGGATTATTCGATCGGCTACTACGAACGCTTCGATCCCGAGGCCGGCGCGCCGCTCGTCGCCGGGCCTGTGGGCGCCGGATTCAACACGCTGAGCCGCCTCGAAGTGAAAAGCGGCAAGCTGAAGTCGTGGCATTCGAATAAGCCTGTGACCATTCAGGAAGAGGTCCACATTCCTTCGAAGCAGCCGGGGCATGAAGGCTATCTCGCGCTGGTCGCCGACCTGCACGAGACGCAACTTTCCGACGTGCTGGTTTTCGAAGCGGAGCATGTGGACAAGGGACCCATCGCGACGATTCACCTGCCGCTGCGCCTGCGCAATCAAGTGCACGGCAACTGGGTGACGGCGGAAGAGCTTCAATAGTGAAGGAAATTAGTGCCGCAACGGCAGCATGGATCATGCTCCCAAAAGCGGGGTTTTGGGCCTTAATTGACATGGAACGGACCGCTTTCGGACGCTGGAGTCCCGATCGCGCCCGCACTGCCCTTTGAAGGATCCGGATGACGCGACAATCGGACTTCTACGGCTGGAAGCTGCTGGGGATTTTCTGGCTGATCCTCTTCACCAACTTCGCGTTCCCGCTTTACGGCGCGAGCGTGGTCAACACCTACATGGCCGTGGACCTGCATTGGGACCGCAGCGAGCTCGGGCTTGCCTACGGCATTTTCCAATGGATGGTCGGCGTGCCTGCGCCGCTCGTCGCGCTGTGCATCAATAGGCGAGGCGTGCGTTTCACGGCGGCGCTCGGGTGCGCGATCGTCGTGGCCGGGACGCTCTTGATGGCGCTGGTGGTGCACACGAGCCTGCAAACGGATTTGGTTTACGGCGTGATGATCGGCTTGGGCGCGATGACGGGCGGAGTGCTCGTGGCCCAGACCGGCATCAACCGGTGGTTCAGCAGACGCAAAGGGCTCGCGATCACACTCGTTCATACCGGCGGCATGATGGGAGGCTTCGTGGCGGCGCGCGCTTTGGACAGCGTGATTCGCGCTTTTCACGGGAATTGGCGGGCCGGATGGTTCCTGATGGCGGCTCTGAGCGGCATGGCCGGGGTCATGGCGATTTTGTTCGTGAGGGAGCGCCCTGCCGACCTCGGTCAGCTTCCGGACGGAGAATCGGCTGCCGATTCGCGTGCGTCTGCTTCGGTCGCGCGCGCATCGGCGAGCGGAGTTTACAGGACAACGGAAGATTGGACGCTGCGCGAGGTGTTGCGCACGCCCGCGATCTGGCTCTTCCTAGTTTCGATTCTGGGATTCAGCACGGGCTATCCGCTCTATCTGGCGCACGGAGTGGCGCATCTTCGCGATCTTGGTTACGCGCCCGAAGCCGCGGCCTCCTCGATTTCGATCATGCTGCTTTCGGCGCTCTTCGGAACGCTCTTCTTCGCGGCCGTGGCCGATCGCGTGGAACCCCGGCTTGTCTGGGCGGGGGCTTCGCTGGTGTTCGGCATCGGCGTGATTCTCGCGCTCCACGCAAGCGGATCCGCGGGGCTTTACCTCTACGCGATCTGCATGGGGGCGGCGTTCGGCACGTCCTTCGCGGCGATGATGGTGCTGCCGGCGAATTACTTCGGAGCAAAAGCGTACGCGCCTGTGATCTCGCTCGTGATGGTAATCGGCACGACGGCGGGCGCAGCCGCTGCATACTTAGCCGGCTATGTGTTCGATCGCGTCGGCAGCTACACGCCCACGTTTTATTTCGTCGCCGGGTTGTCCTTCCTGGCGGCAGTTCTGCTGCTGTTCGCGACACCGGCGCGCAAGCGGAGTCCTGCCATCGCGCATGCCGGAGCGGCGGCGATCTGAGCACATGCCGAGACCTCTCGAAGGGCAAGTGGCAATCGTCACCGGCGCGGGGCGCGGCATCGGCAGAGGCATCGCGCTGCGATTCGCGGCCGAGGGAGCGGCCGTCGCCGTCACCGCGCGCACGAAGGCGCAACTCGACAAAACCGTCGCGGAGATTCGGGGCGCGGGTGGCCGGGCGATCGCCGTCGCGGGAGACGCGACAAAGCGCGAGGACGTCGCGCGTGTGGCGCAGACGTCGGAAAAAGAACTGGGCGGCGTGACGCTCCTGGTGAACAACGCCGGGCTGGCCGGTCCCTATGGGCCGGTGGGAGTGGTCGATCCGGAGAAGTGGTGGGCGGCGCAGGAAGTGCATATACTCGCACCGTTTCTATTCATGAGCGCCGTGCTGCCAGGGATGATGCAGCGCCGCGCGGGACGCATCATCAATATCTCGTCTCCGCGAGGCCACCTGCTGACCGCGAATCTTTCGGCCTATAGCCTGGGCAAAACGGCGCAGGATCGGCTTGCGGCGCTCGTGGCCAATGAAGTGAAGGAATATGGCGTGCAGGCATTCGCGCTCGACCCCGGCTCCATCATGACGGAGATGGCGGACGAGACGATGAGTTCGCCAGAGGCGCAGCGCTGGGTGCCGAAAATGGTCGAGCGGCTGCACGAACTCCAGCGCACGAAGGGCCCAAACGACGGCATGGAATGGTGCACGGACCGGTGCGTGGCGCTGGCATCCGGCCGCTACGACGCGCTTTCGGGGCGCTACATCGATCGCACGGACGATCCCGAGGAGATGGTGCGCCAACTGAACGCAAAGTTTACAGCACGCTAATTTTCAATCGGAGAGAAACGCCAACATGAGAAAAATCGACATCTTCACGCACATCTGGCCGAAGCCGTTCCACGAAGCGCTCCTGAAGACGACCGGGCAGATGAAAGACATCCATCGCCGCAGCGAAGCCGTCCCGATGATGACCGACCTCGACAAGCGCTTCGCCGTGATGGACATGTTCGACGAGTATCAGCAGATTCTTTCGCTCGCCTCGCCGCCGCCGGACGCCATGGGCACGCGCGAAGCGTGGCGCGAGCTTTCGCGGATCGGCAGCGACAGCATGGCCGAACTCTGCCGCAAATATCCCAAGCGTTTTCCGAGTTTCATCGCGTCCGTGGCGATGCGCGATCCGGAAGGCGCCGTGGAGGAAGCGCGGCGGGCGGTGAAGGAACTCGGTGCGTGCGGAATTCAGATCTTTACCAACGTCAACGGCAAGGCGCTCGATGCTCCCGAGTTTCGCCCGGTCTTTAAGGCGATGGAAAGCCTCGGCAAGCCGGTCTGGATTCATCCGGCGCGCACGGCGAATTTTCCCGACTATCAGACCGAAGAGCTGTCGCTCTACGAAATCTGGTGGACGTTCGGCTGGCCGTACGAATCGAGCGCGGCGCAGGCGCGGATCGTCTTTTCGAAGATGCTCGACGAGATGCCGAATCTGAAAATCATCATCCATCACGCGGGCGGCATGACGCCGTTTTTCGAAGGGCGCGTCGGCCCCGGCTGGGACCAGCTCGGCGCACGCACTTCTTTCCGCGATTACAAGCCGCTGCTTAAGGAACTGAAGAAGCGCCCGCTCGACTACTTCAAGATGTTCTACGCCGATACTGCGACGTTCGGCTCCAAGGCCGCGCTGGTGTGCGCGCTGAACTTCTACGGAGTCGACCACGTGCTCTTCGCGTCCGATGCGCCGTTCGACCCGGAAGGCGGACCGATGTACATCCGCGAGACGCTGCGCGTGATCGACGCGCTCGACATTTCCAAGGAAGACCGCGAAAAGATCTATTACAAGAACGCTTGCCGACTGCTCGGAATTCAATAAGTTCTTGCCAAAGGATTGCGGCCTGTGCATGAATATACGGCCCATGTCGGCATTCGGCCGCAATCCGCGTTTCCGCTCCGGCTTCACTTGAAGCTTCTCCCTCTAAGCGACCGGCGGCCGTTTCCTAATTCCGTTTAGCTTTCAATCGACTTCGGCCTGAATTCGCGCCCCCGTGTAAACGGCCGCGAAAGAGGCTGGAAGCGTAACCGGTCCGTCCATGCCATCCGGTGTGTCGACGGAATCGCCTGATCCACTTCGCTAAACACAAATCTTCTCAAGGAGAATCAGATGAGAGTCTTGGCAACCTGTTTGATCGCGTTCGGCCTTTTCGCGGGAACTGCGGCCATGGCGGCGGGAGGCGGCACGGATAAGGACCCGGCGTCCTCGGCAACTTCTCCGGCAAATTCAGCTGCGCCCGCAAGCCCCGCCGAAGCCCGGCTGGAAGACGAGCTGCGGCAGCTTCGGGACCTTCTAGAAACCCAGGGGGAACTATTCCAAGAGCAGAATGATCAATTGAAGGAGGAGATCAAAGAACAGCAGGAGAAAGTACAATCCCTCGAGGAACAGCTCAGCGCAACGAACGTTGCTCGTGAGAATCCGGCCGCTGGACTGGCGGGCAATGCCGCCGTCGGCCCTGCGATCGGCGTTGCGGCAACGAGTGTTGGAAACGCAGAACCCGGCCAGGACAAGAACGAGCCACCGACAGCAATTCACATCAAGGGAATCACGCTGACGCCGGGCGGCTTCATGGAAGGAGCTGCGGTGTGGCGCCAAAAGGCGCTCAGCGCGGATGTCACGACGCCCTTCAACTCGGTTCCTTTCCCGGGCAGCTCGCAGAGCCGGACTTCGGAATTCAATGTGAGCGGGCGGCAGTCACGAATTGCCATGCTGGTTGAGGGCAAACTCGACCACGTCAAGATCGGCGGTTACTACGAGACTGATTTCCTGGGCACGGGCATTACTTCCAACTACACGGAAAGCAATAGCTTCGTTCTCCGACAGCGCCAGTTCTGGGCCCAAGCGGCGTTCGAAAGCGGCTGGACCATTACCGGGGGCCAGATGTGGACTATGGTCACGGAAACCAAGCATGGACTCGACAACCGAACCGAAGCTCTGCCAATGGTCATCGACGGAAGCTACCACGTCGGTTTCAGTTGGGCCCGGCAGCCCGGTGTCCGCGTCACCAAGGATTTCGGGAACAAGATCTGGCTGGGTTTCTCCGTTGAGAACGCCGCGACCACTTTGACGGCTCACGGCCAGAATAACAATTTCCTGATCGGCACCTTTGGCAACAGTGGAGGCAGTTTGAATCCGGTTGCGAACTTTGCGTTCAGTTCGGCCCCGGATTTCATATTCAAAGCAGCGTTCGAACCGGGGTGGGGACATTACGAAGTCTTCGGCGTGGTCAGTACCTTCCGGGACCGCGTCTTCCCGAACGAGACGGCCGAGATTCCGTCAGCCGCGGGCGCCTTCAACGATACCCGCGTGGGTGGCGGGATCGGAGCGAATGCCCGCGTTCCACTGTTTCATAAGAAACTCGATGCCGCCGTGCATTTCTTTGGCGGCGACGGCATCGGACGCTACGGTGCGTCGACGCTTGCCGACGTGACGGTGCGACCCAACGGCACACTTGCCCCCATCCGCAGCTTCCAATCGCTAGGCTCTTTGGAGTGGCATACCACGCCACAGCTGGACGTTTACGCCTATGTCGGCGGCGAGTACGCCGCTCGCACGCAATTCGCCAAGACCGTGGGGGGCACGCCGAATGAAGGTTACGGAGCGATCGGGCTACCCAATTTCGGCTGCTTCACCGAGCCCGTTCCGGGATCTCCCACATCCACTCCAACCGGCGTCGGCGGCGGTGCCGGATTCGTTCCCGGCTCGCTTGCAGAATGCACCGGTGACACGCGGAACATCGTCCAGGGCACTCTCGGATTTTGGTACCGCTTCTACAAAGGGCCGAGAGGCACGGTTCAGTGGGGTCCGCAGTATTCGTATGTTGTCCGCAACACTTGGTCGGGTGCTGGTGCGACAACCGGCACGATTGCTGCGCCCCACGGCGTCGAGAATATGGTTCTCACGTCCTTCCGCTACGTCCTGCCCTAAGGACATAACGATCAAACAATGGGGAGGCGGCCAGACCGCCTCCCCGCTTCCAACTGAAGCGTGCTTTCAAATGAACTCTTGGATGAAAACGACTACGCGCCGCGCAGTTTCCGCGCCGCCGCGGCCAGGACACCGAGCTTGCCGAAAGCTGTTTGCGCGTCGGCGACGGGCCTTTCCGCAAACGTTCCAAATCCGCAGTCCGGGTTCAGAAAGATGCGGTCGGGCGATACGAACTCAGTGAGTTCTCGAACGCGGCGCACGATCTCGTTTGGGTCTTCCACATCCGAAGTGCGCGGATTCACGACACCGTAGCCGATTTGCGCGTCGGGACGTAGCGCGGCGAGAGCTTTCGGTGTGCCCGCGCGGGACGTGGCGTACTCCAACACAAACTGATCGAGCTTCATCCGGTTCAGGTAGGGTATCAAGCCGTCATAGGGGCCGGACAACAGGACGTCTTCGTTGCGGCTCCAATTGCCGCGGCACACATGCACGCTGAGAATCGGGCCCCGAATACCTTCGACCACTCGATTTAGCAGGCTGACGGCGCGCTCAAGTTCGCCTTCCGGGCTCGAGCTGGCCGCAAGGGCTGCACACATGAATGTTCGCGTGGCGGACCGGCCCGCCAGCAACAGTTCGCTCAGCACGGGTTCGTCAAACTGCACCATCTCGGCTCCGGCGCTCGCCAATTCTTGCAATTCTTCGCGCAGTACGGCCACGATGTCGTTCCCGAGGCTGTCGCCATCCGGATAAGTGGACTCCGAAAGTCCCTTCACCCAGGTCGAACGGCTCAGAAGATAGGGGCCCGGCAGGGTGACCTTCACCGCCTTTTGCGTGTGTTGGCGCAGAAATCGGTAGTCCTCCATCACGAGCGGTTTGCGGCGCCTGACCTTTCCCACGACGACGGGATTCTTGATGGCGAATGCCGGAACGTCGAGCGCGTTGAGAAGATTTTCGAAGGCAGCTTTGTCCTCGACGTAGTCGAGCAACTCGGCCAGCGTCATCAGGCGGATGCCTTCAAGGCGATCGGAGATGAACGAATAGAAATTGTCGCGGCGCTGTTCGCCGTCGGAGACGATATCGACCCCCGCGTCCTCCTGATACTTGATCGCGAGCAGCGTAGCCTGATCCTGTAGATCGGCAAGCGATGCAGAGCGCCGCTTCATGGCCTCAAGCAGCCACGGAGGCCGGGGCCAACTGCCCACCACCGTCACCGGGTATCGAACGCCGATCTGCATCGCTTACGCCTTCCTAAGTTCGGCGGTGAAAGAGACCGCGTGCTGAAGCGTCTGCGTCACCGGAGATCGCCGGACCGTCTCCGCCAGCAAATCTTCGAGGACCTCCAAATCGGCGTCGGCATCCACGTAGACGGTCGCCCGCACGTCCGCAAGCCCCGGATTTCCGGCGTCCCGCAATCCCAGATAAACCAGAATGTCTTGCGCGCGCGCTTGCAGCGCCACTTCGAGGTTATGCACCTTGATTCCCCGCTGCGACGCGCGCCATTGAAAGCCCACGGCGAGACATGCGCCGAGCGAGCCAATCAGGTATTCGATTGCGCTGATGGCCTGGTCGGCGGTATCGAAGCTGACGGGCTGCCCCGCGGCAAAGGAGTGGTTGCGGACGAAGACTTCCGCTCCCATTCCGCCGCGCCCGCGAACGCGCGCCCGCCACACGTAGTTCCTGGCCTGATCGAGGTCCTGCTTCAGCACGGCGTCCGCGGATTTCTTGCGGATGAAATAACTGGTCGAGCCCGATTCGCCCGGCCGGCTCGCGAACATGTCGTGCCCCACGAGGCGGCACCACGCCGGCAGATCTTCCTTCACGCTGATTTCGCGGCTGCGCACTTCGAGGACGCCGCCCGAAGGCAGCGGGTCCATCGCATTCCGGATAATCAGCAATAGACCGCTGCCGCAATCGAGGTCGCCGCCGTCGCAGGTCGCGTCGGGCGCCGGATCGTGCTCCGCCATGGTGTCGGCTCCGGGATGCTCAATAACTGACGCAGGGAGCGCCGCCGCTCAGGAATTCGACGAGCTTCGCGCCGCCTACAATCGTCGCCCCCGCGACCAGATTGCCTTCCGCTAGACCGCGCTTCTTGAAACACGGAGAGCACACGAAAATCTTGCCGCCCGCTTTCGTGAAGCTGTCCATCAACTCCTTCAGCGGGGCGAAACCCTGTTCGTGAATGTCGTCCGCAAAGCCCTTCTGGGAAAGCCGGACGCCTTCAATGCTGAGAAACACCATGGTGTCCTTGTCGGAAGCGACCGCGGCGTTCGCAACGACGAAGCCGACGGTCGCCTTGTCAGTGTTGTCTTTCGAATGCGTGATGTTTACACAAAAGCTTCCTGGCATGGTTCCTCCTCAAGATGATGTAAGAATCAGTTCTCTCTCCTGCGGATGAGGTAAACGGGATGTTCCGCGGAGACCAAAGCATGGCCGGTGAGCCTGCACCATGCAGGAATGTCCTCCACGGCGCCGGGGTCCAGCGCTCTGAGCTCGAATACCTGCCCCGGCGAGAGTTTTCTCATCCGCCCGGCAAGCTCGATCAACAGCTCCCCGCATCCCATCTCTCCCGCATCCCACTTTTCGGCGATCATAGTTGGCGCCACTCTTGCAGCGAGTCCCCCGGCTACGGAGTGATCTGCTTGTACGTGAACTCGCGTGTCCAGTCGGTTGATTGCTTTCCGTTGACCTCGACGTACACCTTTGGCAGCGAATTCACCGGTCCGTCGTTCTGCGGAGGCTGCATCATCAGATCGCGGCCCACGGACCAGACCACCCGCCGGTCATCGATGTTTCCGAAGTAGTAGTCCACCTTGCTCGGATCGAGCCCGTGATAGCCCGTGGCGGTCGTCAGCTCGACCAGCTTCTTGTTCTTGTCCGTGAGCGGAAATTCCTTGCCGTAGATATTGGCAAGCGACACATCGAGCGGAAGCCATCCGAGATTCGGTGCGTAGAATTGAATCCAGCAGTGGTAGCTTGCGTCCACTTGAATCCCATCGAGCGTTGGCTTCAGCAGGGAGCCGTAGATCATTCGAGTGGGAATGCCCGAGGCGATCGCGAGCGACGCAAACAGGGAATGGAAGTCCGTGCAATTGCCTGTTTTCGTTCGGAGGCAATAGTCCGAGCTGCCGACCGGCGAAGCCTTCAAGTGGTCCGGATCCTTCACCCAGTAGTCCACGTTCTGGAGAGTCCAGTCGTAGAGCTTGCGGGCCGCCAGAACCGGGTTGGTCTCACCGCCGGTGATTTGCGCGGCAAGCGCTTTGATCTGATCGTTCACGACCACGTACGTGGTCGGCTGAAGGTACCGGGACAGCGCATTGCGCTCCGTGTCGGTCAGCGGACGCGTGGCCTTAGCGTCGATCGCGTTGCGCATTTCCGTCCGCTTCAGATCGAAGGTTTCGGTGATCGTAAATTCCGGCTGAGATGCCCCGCGAACCTCCAGGTATCCCACTTTGTTCCCCCACGAATCCCAGTCGTAGTGCACGGGATAGTCGGTCGCGACGCTGAAATTCGTGATTGTGGAGTACGCGTCCTCCTGCGGGACCGCGAACCAGACACGCACCGTCTGGGCATCCTTGGGGATTTTCACCGTGAGTACGTTCTTGACCTGAAATGCCGCCTGTTCGGGCGGCGCGGCCTTCGCGGCGTCGCCGCCGAGAGCAGCCGTGCAGCAAAAAACCAGCAGAGAAAGCGCAACTCCGCACGAATAGATACTTCGCCTCATTTGAATAGTTCCTCCCTTAAATTCCTGGCTGGAAGTTCAGTTGGATTTTGGGAAACGGCCGCCGGCTCGCTTATAGGGAGGAAGTTCAAGTGAAACCGGTTCCGCAGAGGCGTTTGTGGCCGGAGGGGATCATAAGCGGCTATATTGATGCACAAGTTGGAAACTGTTGGCAAGCCATTTTGCGACCCGATGGGATGCCATCGCGTGTAAGAGAATCGCGCGAGGTGGGTGGCCGGACGACAGGGCGTCAGTTTCCGGCGAGCTCACTGATTGGGAGCAGTCAGACCGAGATAGGTAGTAATCGAACGTGCTATAGTGATTGCTTAAGCGAAACGGCGGCTCGGCTGGCGGGACGCAAGCCGGGCGCCGCAATCGAAAATCGAAAGCCTGAGATCGCAGATCAGCGAAGGAGTGGCGATGTATCCTGAAAACATGGTTCGACCGATGCGAGAGGAACTGACGAGGATCGGCTTTCGCGAATTGCGCACGCCGCAGGAAGTGGACTCGGCGCTGAAAGAGGAGAAACGAACGGTGCTCGTCGTGGTGAACTCGATCTGCGGATGCGCCGCCGGCAAGGCCCGTCCGGCGATTGCCAAGGCTCTCTCGAACAAGGCGCGTCCGGAAGTTCTGACGACCGTCTTCGCAGGGCAGGATCTGGAAGCCACCGACCGTGCGCGAGGCTACTTCACAGGTTATGCCCCGTCTTCGCCTTCGATCGCTTTGATGCGCGACGGCAAGCTGGTCTTCATGATGGAAAGGCGCAACATTGAAAGCAGCGATCCTTTTTCCATCGCGGACGCTCTCACGCGCGCCTTCGACCGCTTCTGCGCCCCGGCTACCACTTCAGCCGGCCAGTAGCCGCGCGGACCCGCAACGGCTCTCCCCGCTAACGGCGAGCAGAATTTTGCCATAAAGGTGAGCTCGTCCACTGCGGTAGCGATGCTTCGCTTCCTACGATTCTGTTTCTCTGAACGATACCGAGCCTAAAACTCCAGACGCGCTTGAAACGCGATCATGCGTGGCGTGCTGTCGCCGCCCAGACCGACGCCGAGCAGTCCCGTCGGCGGAGAAGTGGTGTACGTAAGCGCGCCGAATCCAGTCTGGGTGGAAGGCTTTCCCGGAATGCCGGCCAGCACCATGCTCGGAAGTCCGAAATTCGCATGGTTGAATACATTGAAGAACTGCATGTCGAATCGCAGCTTCCATTGCTCGGTCAAGGGAAACATTTTCGTGACGTAGAAGTCGCTCCACGCAAAATTCGGGCCGCGCAGCGCGTTGCGACCGAGAGTCCCGAATTGACAATTCGCGACGGTGTCGCCCCCGAAGCATGCTCCAGTGCTCGGGTCCACGGCCGAGGCAAAAGCATTGGGATTTAGCCACTGAACCGTGCCCGGTTGCGTGACGCCCGGAATCGGACTGTGTTCGTAGAGCGGCACGCCGGGGACGACGCTTGCGAATTGTGGCCCGCTGCCGTTCACGATGCCATTCCCACTGGCCGAATAGGGCGTGCTCAGGACAGAGAACGGAATTCCGCTGTGCCAAAACACAGTTCCCGACACCTGCCAGCCGTTCAGTACTCCGCCAAGAGCACGGTTTTGGACTTTGACCGGCAATTGATACACATATTGAGCGTTGAAATTGTTCCGGATGTCGTAGTCGCAGGGACCGTAGTCCCGCGCCAGGTTTCCCGGAAGCGGTGAAAGAATTCCTCCCGCCGAAAATTGCAGAAATCCGCCGTTTGAAACTGTATCCATGCAACGGCTCCAGGTGTAGTTGACTTGTCCCATCAGGCCGTGCCCCATACGCTTCATTGCGGACATTTGCAGCCCGTTGTAGTGGCTGCTTGCGCCAGTGGAGAACTGCGTCACTGCTCCGAATCGCGGATCGGTCGATTGCGCATAGGGAAACGGCGCGAAGCACCCTTCGCAGACTGTTTGATAGCCGTTCACCTGCGTCAGGTATGGCTGGTTTACAGCGCGCGTGCCGACGTATTGCGCGTGGATGCTTCCAGTGGCTCCCAATTGATGTTCCAGGCCAAGACTCCACTCCATGAAATAGGGTGCGCGAAGTTTTCCATCCGGCACAGCCGTCATCGCGACAGGAGGAAGACACGTTGCAGGATTCGCTTGCGCGGATGCGCAGGAAAGCTGGCCCCGCGAAAATCCTGAAGTGAACGTCTGATTGGCGGCCACGGTTGCGTCAACCGCGCTGATATCCACTCCCGCACTGTTAAGCACTCCCGGCGCAATGGCTGTGCAGCCAAATGCCGGGTCGCAGCCCGCAGATCCCGCTTTGCCTACGGTTCCAAGAAGTCCGCCCTGGAAAGTTTTCACGTTGGGCGGATTGACGCCGACCACATCGGCGATACTGCCGGGCAAGATGTCGCTGAAAACCCCGAAGCCGGCGCGCAGCACGGTTCTGGACTCGAACTGCCATGCGATTGCTGTTCTCGGTTGAAGAATCGCGAGGGGCGTGGACGAAAAGACGTTACTGAGGCCGGTCTGAATGGCGGCGCTGAGCGGCTGATTCACATCGTGCGAGACGGAATCGAAAGCTCCGCGAAGACGATCGATTTGCGCGTGCGGATTGAACGGGTTGGAATTGAACGTGTCTCGGATGCCGAAGGTCCAGGTCAGCTTCTTGGTCACTTTCCATGTGTCCTGCGCGTAGAGGTCGAAATTCAGCAAATTGAAAGGTTCGTTGGCTGAAGTAGGAAAAGTTTTTGTCGCCGTGGATGCGACCCCGTAGATGTATTGCTCCAAATTCGCGTAGGTGACTATCGGGACGGTTCCCTCCCCGAAGTCGTAGTCGTTCAGCCGGAGGATTCGCGTATTCGTTCCGAACCTTAGTTCGTGCGCCCCAAGGCTCCAGGCAAGGTTGTCGTTGATGAAAAACCGGGAGGCGCGCCGTCCCTGAACCCAGGTGTTGTCCAGGCCCCCGACTGTAGTGAAGGCGTTTGCACCGTTGCCTTGCAAAACAATCGGGAATGCCGCGATTGTTTTCTGAAAATCATTAGGACCAAACAGGCTTCCATACCAAGAAAATGCCGGGTTGAAATAATTCACGAGATGGTCCGTAAAGACGCGCGTGTATCCGGCCGCAAACGAGTACAGGGGTTGCGGAGAAAGCGCGTTGAACAGAGGATTGATCGGATCTGTATAGGCAGCCTGGAGCCCGGTGTCCGTCTGAAAGCGGAACCAGGCCGTGTTCTTCTCGTTGATGTTGTAATCGATTCGAACTGTCTGGACCTGTTCGTGATCGTCGCTTGAATGCGAGACGCTCTGACCATTCGCGCAACCATCTCCCCCGTTGCCCAGCGGACACCCGAGAATTTGCACGGGCGTGCCGCTGGTATTTCCGTAAAGAGAAAACATCTGTTCGTAAAAGGGTATCGATTCCGGAGAAGGCGGGTCGAGATATTTGCCGGGGTTGTTGGGGTCTGGTTTGCCAGCCTGAAGCTGCTCCAACACGTACTTTTGAAACGCCAGCGTAGGTACGGTGGTAGCTGTGACGATGGGGAGTGCAATCCGAACCCACTCGCTATCAAAGAAGAAGAACAGCTTGTTGTGGAGAATCGGGCCGCCCAAACTGCCCCCAAAATGATTCACAGTGGCCCGCGGCTTGTGCCTCCCCGGTATCGCGTTTGTGAAATAGTCCGCTGCGTTCAATATCGAGCCGTTCCACAACTCGTATAGGTTTCCGTGAAACTGATTCGAGCCTGATTTCGTGACGTAGTTGACCTGAGAGGCTCCATACCGCCCCTGATCGACGGCGTAGGAAAGCGTATTGACCGTCACTTCCGAGATCGAGTTCAGTCCGAGAACGAGGTTTGTCGAGAGCCCGCTGTTCAGATTGGTCAGCGGATCGTTTGTCTCCAGCCCATCGACGATGTAGCCGTTCGAAAGAGCGGGCAGCCCATTAAACTCCACGTTGCCGTACCCATTCGTGCCTCCGACGAAATCGTTGCTGCTGCCCGCCGTGTTGACGAGCGCTCCTGCGGCAAACTGGAGAGGATAGGTTTCGTCGCCGCCTGGATTGGGAAGGTCTTCGAGCGCGTGCGCATTGAGCGTCGTGGATGTATTCGCATTCTCCGGACTCAGGATCGGAGCATCGCCGCTCACTTCAACGGTCTGGTTTGACTGGGCGATCCTGAGCGCGAAATCGACAGTTTGCTTTTGGCCCAGGGCGGAGGACACAGCGTCATTCTGCTGCGATTCGAAGCCCTGCGCTTCCACTCTGACCGAGTAAGTGCCCGGCTTCAGTTGCGGGAAGTTGAACCGGCCGGAATCGTCAGTCTGGTTCGTGCGCGTTAGGCCGGTCTCCCGGTTCGTAATCGTCACCGTTGCGCCCGGCACAGCTGCGCCCGTCGAATCGCTCACCTGGCCAACGATCGCGCTCGTCGTTTCCCCCTGCGCCGATATCCCGATCGGGAACGCAAGGAATTTGCCGACAATTAGAAGGGCTAAGAAAATTGGTCGTGCCATGCCCTGCACCCTCCTGCCGTCGGCCCATACCCCAGAGCATTTAGCGGCTTTAATGTCCTATATTAACCATAGTTAAGCAAGGATGTACACTGTGCTTCACGTGAAGTGATGCAACGACATCCGGGACGCCTTGCGATCACATCGGGAGATGGCGGGATGCGACTGTGCCGCGAGTAACGCCGAGCCGAAACCGCAGAATGGAGTCAACCGGCCCTCGTAATCTTGTGCACGTCGGGCGAACTCCCATCCCAGCGCCCGCTCCGCGATGCGATAGAATGAAAGAACGATGGACGAACGGTTTTATCGCGCGACGATGCGCATCGGAGGCGGCACGCTGCTGGGGCGGCTGGCGTTCTCGTTCCTCGTGGTGTTTGCGATCGCATTCGGCGCGGCGGTCGGGCTGCTCTTCGTTTACGCGAGCGATCTGCCCGGAATTCACGCGCTCGAGGATTACCGCCCGGTCGTCGTGACGGAGCTGTATGCCGACGACGGCCAGCCGGTCGGCACCTTCGCGCTCCAGCGGCGGATTCTCGTCACCTACAACCAGATTCCACCGGTCCTGAAGGATGCGGTCCTCGCGACCGAAGACCAGCACTTCGAGCAGCACTGGGGGGTGGATTTCCCGCGCGTGCTCGAGGCCGCGTGGCGCGACATTGCTCACCATCGCGTGGCCGAAGGCGCCAGCACGCTCACGATGCAGCTCGCGGGCGGACTTTTCCTCAATCGCTCCGACCGCAGCTTCCACCGCAAGCTGGAAGAGACGATCCTCGCCCTCCAGATCGAGCGCCATTACACGAAAGACCAGATCTTCACGATGTACTGCAACCAGATCTATCTCGGCTCGGGAAATTACGGGTTCGAGGCGGCCTCCGAATACTATTTCAGCAAGCCAGTGGGCCAGCTGAATCTCGCCGAGGCCGCGACGCTCGCCGCCATCATCCGCGGGCCGATCTATTCCCCGATCACGCATCCGGACCGCGCGCTCGCGCGGCGGAACCTGGTGCTTTCGCTGATGGCGCACGCCGGAAAAATCACGCAGGCGCAAGCCGACGCCACCACCAAGCAGCCGCTCGGCCTGCACATCCAATCTCTGCGCAACGATCTGGCGCCCTATTTCGTCGAGGAAATCCGGCAGTATCTGGAACACACCTACGGCACCGCGGCGGTCCACGAGCAAGGCTTGCGCGCGTACACGACTTTGAACGTGGCGATGCAGAAGGCGGCGGACCACGCCGTGCGCGACGGGCTCCACGCCTACGATCGCCGCCACGGCTGGCGCGGCAATCTCCCGAATATCCTCAGCGACAATCTCGGCGCGATCGACACGTATCAGAACGACGACTGGAAGGGACCGATTCAAAAGGGAGATTACCTGACCGGGCTCGTCATGTCCGTGCAGCCCACATTCGCATGGATCAAGATCGGCCCGTACCGCGCGATGCTCACGCCGGCCGATTTCTCGTGGACTGGGCACAAATCCGCGGCGGAACTGCTGAAGCCGGGCGACCTCGTCATCGTGCACATTCGCGAAATTGCCGGCACGGCGGCGCAGGTGGATCTCGAGCAGGAGCCGACGGCGCAGGCGGCGCTGATTGCGATCGACAATGCCACGGGCGAGATCAAGGCGATGGTCGGAGGCTACGATTTCGAGGAATCGAAATTCGACCGCGCGACCCAGGCGCAGCGCCAGACCGGCAGCTCGTTCAAGGTGTACGTCTACGCCGAAGCACTCGCGCAGGGCGCGTCGCCCTTCGACACGGTCGTGGACTCGCCCGTTACGTACACGAGCGGCGGCCAGGATTACACGCCGCACAACTACGACGAGAAGTTTGAGGGACGCATCACGCTGCGCCGGGCGCTCGCCGATTCGCGCAATATTCCGGCGGTGCGCCTGCTCGACAAAATCGGAATCGAGAATACGGTGGGCCTGGCCAGGAAATTCGGCATCGAGAGCCCGCTGCCGCCGTATCTGCCGCTCGCGCTCGGCGCCGCGGACCTGAATCTGATGGAGCACACCTCGGCGTTCACGGTTTTTCCCGACGACGGCATCCACATCGCGCCACACTACATCCGCCGCGTCACTTCCTACGATGGCGCGATGCTCGAGGAGTCGCGCGCCGATGTGACGGACGTGATCCCGCCGGATGTGGCGCGAACGATGGTCGCGATGCTCGAAGATGTGGTCCAGTTCGGCACGGGCGTTCGCGCGAAAGAGCTCGGCCGCCCCTCGGCTGGCAAGACCGGCACGACCAACGATTTCACCGACGCGTGGTACATCGGATTCACGCCTCAGATCACCACCGGCGTGTGGGTCGGCAACGACGACAAGCGAAACTCACTCGGGAAGAAGGAAACGGGCGCGCGCGCCGCGCTTCCCATCTGGCTCGAGTTCATGCAGCAGGCGATGCAGGGGATGCCGGTGGAGGATTTTCCCAACGTGGTGCCGCTCGAAAAAATCGCGCCGACAAAGATCCTTCAGGTGGATACGCCGGACACGGCGCCTCCCGCAGATGCCGCCGAACAGGGTTTGACGGAGAGCGCAGCGCCGGCGACGGCGCCACCGCCTTCGCCATCGAAGCCGCCGGAAAAACCGGCTGCCCCTCCCCCTGCTCCGCGCCCGGAAGGCTCGGCCGCGAACCAATCCCAATAGGAAGCTTCTTCGCGCTACTTCTTGCGGAAGGGATCCCAACCGCCGGAAACGAGGCGCGTGACGCGGCCGCCGGTCCCCACCAGCATGACTTGATTGCCGCGCTCGATCTCGCCGATTGCGGTGAGGTCCGAAAACCCGGGCGCGCTTCGCAATTGCTTCACTTTCCTGCGCGGGGCCGCAAAGAGCAGCTCGTAATCGTCGCCGCCGTGCAGAGCCAACTGGAGCGGGTCGAGCTTCAGCCTCTTGAGCAAGCCGGATTGCGCAGCCGGAATCTCCACGCGTGGAATCCGCTCGGCCCAGACGCGCGCTCCCACTCTGCTCGCCGCGCAGAGCCGGCCCAGGTCGGTGGAAAGACCGTCGGAGATGTCCATCATGGCCGATGGGATCCTGTGTTGGGCAAGCCACGTGCCGAGCGCAACGTGAATCTCCGGGTAGTAGTGCTGCTTAAGGAGCAAAAATCGGCTCTTAAAGCCTTCTTGACCCGGTCTAACAGCGCCACTTTTGACCATCTGCAAACCCAGTTCAGCCCGGCCTAATTTCCCGCTGACGTACAGAATGTCGCCGGGGCGCGCGCCCGCCCGCGTTACGGCCAGCCCGCGAGCGATCTCGCCGAGCACGGTGATGCTGATCGCGACGGACTCGTGCCGCTTCGTGTCTCCGCCGATCAGGCGTATCCCAAGCTGGCGGGACGCTTTCGCCATTCCCCGCAGGAAGTCGTCCAGCCACGCGCCCGTGCGGCGGAGCGGCAGGGCAAGCGTCAGGAGGAAGTAGCGCGGGGCGGCACCCATCGCGACCAGGTCGCTGGTGGCCCGGGCGAGCGATTTGAAGCCCACGGAGTCTGCCGGATGGCGATCCGCGAGGAAGTGGACGCCTTCCAAAAAGGCATCGCAGCTCAGGACCCATTCGGTGCGGCCGCTGGGCGCCAGCACCGCTCCGTCGTTGCCGATTCCCAGACGCAGCCCGCCGGTGCCCCGCCGGCGGCCCTTTCCGGCGCCGGTTTCCGAAGGAATCGCCCGAGCTATCCTCTTGATCAGCTTGGTTTCCGCGTCCATCCTGTCCCTCTGTACAGTTGTTCCGGGCTCGCCGATTCGCGTAGAATTTCGGTAAGGCGCCCCCCGGATTATAGAGTGCCTCGGAGCCAGAAGCGAGGCCAGGAGCTCTATGCGAAATGGAAGATCGGGGTTGACGCAAAGAGTTGTGGTCAGTACAATTTGGCGGGTTTCGGACCAGGGCTCTCGGTCCAAACTCCCGATCGAAGTCCTGAGGAACCCGGCGGGCCGCAGCAAGGGGCGTGCGGATTCAAGCCGGCCGGCGCAAAGTTCATTCGGAAGAAACTAAGGCGATGAAACACAAATATTCGTATACGTTTTTCATTGCTTCCAACGCCTCGGGCGGCATGCGACGGGTGCGCGTGCCGTGGTACGTCTTGCATGTGCTGGCGATTCTTGCGGTTGTGGGCGGCATCACGATCGCCGCGGGAATGGGTTCCTACTCGCGGATGCTCTGGAAGGCCACGAATTACAATTCCCTGCGCCGGGAGCAAGACAGCCTGAAACAGCAGTACGTCGAGCTCCAATCCCAGGTTGTCGACACCAACCAGCGCCTGAACTCACTGCAATCGCTCGCGGGCGAAGTTGCCATGGCATACGGCATCACGCGTTTCCGCCAGACGCCGTTCGGCCTCACCGATGCGGCTCCCGAGCCGGATGCGGAATTCCAGGAATCGGTGTACGAGTTCAGCTACTTGCAGAAAAACGTCACGGCAGTCGCGATGTCGAGCGCTGGGATGCGGCTCCTGCCCGTCACGCAGCTGAGCAGCCTCGGGATTGTTCCCTCCCTTTGGCCTGTGGTCGGCCGGATTACGGGTCATTTTGGCGAGCGGCTCGACCCTTTCAGCGGTGAGGGTGCATTCCACGCAGGCCTCGACATTGCTTCACATTACGGAGATGAGGTTCGTGCGACCGCTGACGGCGTGGTCGAGGAAGTCGACCGCCGTGCGGGCTATGGCATGCTGGTCGTGATCGACCACGGCTTCGGCGTAACGACGTGGTATGGGCATCTTTCCGGCTTCAACGTGCAGGCTGGGATGCGCGTCAAGTCGGGAGACGTGATCGGCTACGAAGGCGACAGCGGCCGCTCCACCGGACCGCACCTTCATTACGAAGTACGCATCTACAACACGCCTGTGAACCCCTGGCGCTACCTCCGCAACATTTCACCCACCGCAACCGTCACCGGCGATTGATCTTCCGTAGTTTCCTTCCGAGCTATCCCCTGATCGTTCAGATGCAGATACGCGCAGACCTGCGTGAAGAAGCGGTTGGCCGCTCCGATTGACGCGGAAGGCTAATCAGTTTGCGGGGCTGAGGGAATCGCGGCTGGCAGCGGTTGTGCCGCGCGGCTTTCGATGAATCAGAAAGGCGCCGATCGTCACGAGCAGTGCCGGCAGCAGAAACCTGAAGCCGTCGCGCAGCAAAGCCGCGGGGCCCACCTCTTCCGGCGGCCCGATTCCGCACCCACAATCGATCTTCAAACCCCGAAAGTAAGCGGATGTGATGGCGATCATGAATCCGCAAATCGCCAAGCTGGCCAGGAGGGATGAAAAACGCCGTCCGATGCCGCTGACCAGCCACAGCCCAAGGAACAGCTCAAGAAAGGGCAACAAATGAGCGACCGTGTTCGCAGCGCCGGGCGAAAGCACTTGATACGACTCCACCTGGATCGCGAAGAACGAAATCGACGTCCTAACGGACGCCCATGACCACGCGAAACCGGGCAGCGGCTTCATCTTCCCGTAGGCTGCCGCAAGAAATATGGCCCCGACCACAATGCCGCCCAAGATCAGGAGGATTCGTACCACGGTGCGGCGCTTTCGAGGGTTTCGTACACAGAGAGTCACAACCAACCCGGCTAGGACGAATTCGTACCCGTGCTCTGCCAGCCATGTCAGCAATGAACCCAGCGTGTTCATCGAGGATTTTCCGGCGACGGGCCAGCTATTGGCTCAGGAGCGAATCGAAGAATTGCTTCAGGATGGGCCAGCTGACCACGCCCGAGCCCGCGGGAAGGCGCTGGCCTTTATAGGTGATCACGTACGTCGGCGTCGCGCGTACCGGGATCGTCGCGCCGAGTGCCTTGTCCTGCTCGATATAACCGTCCACGGCGCAACCGGGGTTTGCTTGCGCCGCGCTGCTCAATCCCGCGGGTTTGATCTCGGCGGCTTGGCCTCCGCAGCCCTGCATCAGTTTCTCGACGCGCTTGAAGGTTTCCGCCGACATCGCTCCGGCAACGAACTTGCCGATGTTGCCATCGGCCGACCAGGCATCCTGATTGTCGTAGAGGGCCGCTTCCGCATTTTGAAACTCGCCGACGCGAGCCGAGGCGTTCAACCAGCGGGCCGCTTCGTATCCGTACTTGTGCATTGGGAGAGGGAAATCACGATGAACCAGGTAGACCTTGCCGGAGGCCACGTAGTCGCCGATCATCGGCCGCAAGGTAAGCTCGAATAAGGTCCGGCAGACCGGGCATTCGTAATCGCTGAAGACTTCCATCTTGATCGGAGCGCTGCTCGATCCGTAGGCTTTCACCGGCGCTACAGCTGAAGCCGTCCTGGCTGGCGCGGTGGAGGGCTTCGTCGCCTTCGCGGGAGCCGCTGCTTTCGGCGGCGTCGATGCCGTCTGCGAAAACGCAGGCGATCCGATCGCGATCGCAAGAACAAGCAGGACACTCAGAGCGCCTGCCGTCTTTCGCGAGCTGGCGCACGCATCGCAAAGCCTTCGAGACAATAATCGATGAAATTGCCGGTTCAATTCTGCCTCCCCCACGCACGAATCCAACTGAGCGCGCTTATTGTAGCGCGAATCACGGCCGCAATCGTTACACCTTGACCGCCGCACACCAATCTTGCAACACGAAAGGTAGGATGCACAGCGGAAGGGCCGGGTTCGCCACGGGTTGGATGGAATTGCGGGATATGGGAATTGCCGCCAGCGATTGCGGTGGGAGAGGCTGATTGTCTTAATAAAGGTATCAGAATCAGAGTAATACAGACACACAGGAAACTTGACAATGATGCACTCAATGTGTATTCTGTCGCTGCTTCAGCGGTGATTCCTCCCTGCTGATCCAGTCGGACGCCAATAGGAGCGGATTCCATGAGCAAGATTATCGGAATTGATTTGGGCACGACCAACTCGGTCGTAGCCGTCATGCAGGGCGGCGAACCCGTCGTCATCCCCAACCAAGAAGGGGCGCGCACGACCCCGTCGGTTGTGGGCATCACGAAGAGCGGGGAGCGCCTGGTGGGCCAGGTGGCCAAGCGGCAGGCGATCACCAACCCCGAAAACACGGTTTACTCGATCAAGCGGTTTATGGGCCGCCGCTACGATGAAGTGCAGGAAGAAGCGAAGCGCGTGCCCTACAAGGTCGTGAAGGGACCGCACGACGATGCGCGCGTCGAAATCTCCGGCAAGAGCTACAGCCCGCCGGAAGTCTCGGCGATGATTCTTCAGAAGCTGAAGGCGGCGGCGGAAGACTTCCTCGGTGAAAAAGTCACCAAGGCGGTGATCACCGTCCCGGCATATTTCAACGACAGCCAGCGCCAGGCGACCAAGCAAGCGGGCGAAATCGCCGGCCTCGAAGTCCTGCGGATCATCAACGAGCCGACAGCGGCGGCGCTCGCCTACGGACTCGACAAGAAGAAGGAAGAGACGATCGCCGTGTACGACCTCGGCGGCGGCACGTTTGACATTTCGGACCTGGAAGTGGGCGAGGGCGTGGTCGAAGTGAAGTCCACGAACGGCGACACGCACCTGGGCGGCGACGACATCGACCAGCGCGTCGTCGAATGGATGATTGCGGAATTCAAGCGCGATCAGGGAATCGACCTCAGCAAGGACCGCATGGCCATCCAGCGCCTGAAGGAGGCGGCAGAAAAGGCGAAGATCGAGCTTTCGCAATTGCAGGAAACCGAGATCAATCTGCCGTTCGTTACGGCCGACGCTTCCGGGCCGAAGCACATGCAGCTCAAGCTCACGCGCTCGAAGCTCGAGCAATTGATGGAAGACCTGCTCCAGCGAACCGTGGGTCCGGTGAAGCAGGCTTTGAGCGATGCCGGACTGACGCCGGACAAGATCGACGAAGTGGTTCTGGTCGGCGGATCGACGCGCATCCCGCGCGTGGTGGACATCGTCAAGGGCCTCTTCAACGGGAAGGAGCCTCACAAAGGTGTAAATCCGGATGAAGTGGTTGCGGTAGGCGCCGCGATTCAGGGCGGCGTGCTCGGCGGCGAGGTGAAGGACATCCTGCTGCTCGACGTGACGCCGCTTTCGCTGGGCGTCGAGACGCTCGGCGGCGTGACGACCGTGCTCATCCCGCGCAACACGACGATCCCGACGCGCAAGTCAGAAGTGTTTTCAACCGCGGCGGATAGCCAGACCTCGGTCGAAATCCACGTGCTGCAAGGTGAACGCCCGGTGGCCAGTGGCAACCGCTCGCTGGGCAAATTCCACCTGATCGGGCTTCCACCGGCGCCGCGCGGCATGCCGCAAATTGAGGTGACGTTCGATATCGACGCGAACGGCATCCTCAACGTCTCGGCAAAGGACACCGCGACGAGCAAGGAGCAGAAAATCACGATCACCGCTTCGACCGGCCTGAGCAAGGAAGAAGCGGAGCGCATGAAGAAAGAAGCGGACTCACACGCTTCCGAAGACAAGCAGCGGCTCTCCGAAGTCGAGGCCCGCAACCGGCTCGACAACCTGGTCTACCAGACCGAGAAGCTGATCAAGGAAAATCGCGAGAAGCTGGCCGAAGCGGACGTCAAGGCGGTCGAGGAAGCGATCGAGGAATCCCGGCGCGCGCTGACCGACGGCGGCCTCGAAAAGCTGAACGCGGCCGCGGAAAGCCTCACCAAGGCTTCGCACCGCATCGCCGAAACGCTCTACAAGGCGCAACAGGGCGCTCCGGGAGCGGCGGGCGGTCCGGGTGCGGCGGGAGGTGAGACCCCGAGCGGTGACGGCGGCCATCCCGGCCAGGGCGGACAAAGCGAGGTGGTGGACGCCGAGTTCGTGGACGTGGACGAGTCGAAGAAGCCGAACTAAGAGCGTTTACCTTCGCACGGACGGCGCGAATCGAATGTAGGGGCGGGTTTGAAACCCGCCCCTACCGGCGGCTTCAATCACACATGCCTACCACAACAAAGACGGATTACTACGAGCTGCTGGGAGTTCCGCGCAAGGCACCCGTCAAAGAGCTCCGCGCGGCGTATCGCAAGCTCGCGCGCAAGTACCACCCCGATCTCAATCCCGGCGACAAATCCGCGGAAGAAAAATTCAAGCAGATCCAGGAAGCATACGAAGTTCTTTCGGACGCGAAGAAGCGCCAAATGTACGACCAGTTTGGATTCAACGTCCCGGGTGCGGGCGGCGGACCCGGCCCCGGCGCAGGCTACGGCGGCGCGTCTCCCGAGGACATTCACTTCGATTTCGGGGGATTTGATTTCGGCGGAGGCGCTCCGGGGGCCGCGGGGGGCGGAACGAGCTTCCGCGATCTCTTCAGTCAGTTCTTCCGCGGCGCGACGGCCGCGCAGGCAGTACAGGAGCGCGAGCCGGGAACCGACCTCGAATATCAGATCGAGATCACGTTTTCCGAAGCGATGCGCGGGACGGTGAAAAAGCTGAATTTTACGCGGCTCGACGTCTGCAACGTGTGCCACGGCGCGGGCGCGCAGCCGGGCGACGAAAAGGTCTGCCCCACCTGTGGCGGCTCGGGCCAGGTGACGCAGGTGAGCGGCAAGATGCGGTTTCAAATCACATGCTCGCGCTGCGGCGGCCGCGGGCGGCTGCAAACGATGTGCCGCAATTGCGGCGGCGAGGGGCGCGTGCAGCGCGTCGAGACGCTCGACGTGCGCATTCCTCCGGGCGCGCGGACGGGATCGCGCGTGCGCGTCGCCGGGCGCGGCAACGCGGGGATGCACGGCGGCCCGGCGGGCGATCTCTACATCGTCACGAAGGTCGAGCCACATCCATTTTTCGAGCGGCGCGGCGACGATCTCTACACGGTCGTCCCCGTGACGGTGACCGAAGCTTCACTCGGCGCGAAGGTGGAAGTGCCGACCATCGACGGCCGCGCGCAGGTGCGCATTCCGCCGGGAACCAACAGCGGGAAGAAGCTCCGGCTGCGCGAAAAAGGCGCGCCCTCGGCGCGACATTCGGGCAAGCGCGGCGACCAGATCGTCGAGGTGCAGGTGGTGGTGCCGAAGCCGGAGGACGAGCGCGTGCGCAATTTGCTCAAGGAACTCGGCAAGCTCGACCAGGAAGACCCGCGGCGCGAGATTTTCTCGCGCGCGACGGTCTGAGGAATCGCAGGGAGACGACGATGGCGACGCGGCCCCGGAAAAAAGCGAAAGCCGGCTACATGATCAGCGCCGTCGCCGAACTCTACCAGCTTCATCCGCAGACGCTGCGTCTTTACGAGCGCGTCGGACTGCTGAAGCCCTCGCGTTCGCAGGGCAACACGCGGCTTTACACGGACTCCGACCTCGAGCGCCTGGAAGTGATTCTGAACTTGACGCGCGAGCTGGGCGTCAATTTGGCCGGAATCGAAATCATTCTCAACATGCGCGACAAGATGGGCGAGATGCAGTCGCAGATGGAAGCATTCATCAAATTTGTCCGCAGCGAGATCGCGCACGACTTCATCGCCGCCAACGAGCGCAAGACCCGCAATGCCATCGTCCGCGCCATCCCCCGCCACGCATTTCGCGTGGAGAAGTGACGACCCGATGAGGGTCGCCATCCTGCCTACCCTGAAGCGCGAGTGCGCTGAAGGGAAGCTGGCGCTCTTGGTGTTGGCCAGCTGAAGGATCTCTCCTCCAACATTCATGTCATCTGAGTTCTCCTGCTATCGGGTCTTCTCCGCCGTGGTGGGATCGATGATTGTCCTGATCTCCGAGACTCGATTTGCAGGAAAACCTCCCTGCCGCGCGTGCTCCCGCACCATTTCTTCGCTCGGCGCGATATAGACGCAGTAAATCTTGTCCCCCGTGACGTAACTTTGGAGCCACTGAATTTGTGGCCCCAAGCCGCGCAAAACGGAGCAGGACTTCTGCGAGAGCGCATGGAGCTGCTGCGGACTCATCGAACCGGCGCCCGGGACTTCTCGCTCAATAAGAAACTTGGGCATGTAACCTCCTGCTTTCAAATTCCGTGAGTATATACTCGGTCGCCTCGCTTCGAAACGCTGAGTGAAACGCCCGGCGACAAATTCCACAGCTCCCCGCAATTTGCACAGCCTGGCTCTGCTTGCGCTCATCGCGTGGGCCGCTTATGCTGACTTCATGGCGCGAGCGGATTGTCCCATTTGCCAGGGCAGCGGCTGGAAGGTTGTCGAGCGCCACACGGAAGGCGCGCAGGCTCTTGCCGCCGATAGGGCTGGCTCCGCGGCAGGCGAGCCGAAACTGGTGTGGGCGATTCCGTGCGATTGCACGGTGGGCGACCGGACCGAGCGCGTTCTCGCGAAGTCGCGCGTGCCCGAGCGCTATCGCCACTGCGATTTCGAAAATTACGAAGCGGACAATGAAATCGAAAACGTCCCGCGCGCGCAGCTCGACGCATGGAATCGAAGCCTCGCGCAAGCCAAGCTCCTCGTCGAGCGCTTCGCCTCGGAATTTCCGGTTGGTAACGAACACGGCCTGCTCCTGATGGGCCCGTGCGGCGTGGGGAAGACGCATCTGGCCGTCGCGGCGCTGAAAGAAATCGTCTTGCGCGGGCACAGCGGCCTTTTTTACGACTACCGCGAGCTGCTGAAAGAAATTCAAGACAGCTACAACGCCGAAAGCCAAGCCACCGAGATGGGCGTGCTCGAGCCTGTGCTCAAGGCCGAAATTCTGGTGCTCGACGATCTCGGGTCGAGCAAGCCCTCGCTCTGGGCGCTCGAGACCGTCGGCCACATCCTGAACACGCGCTACAACGAGAAGCGCGTCACGCTGCTGACCACGAATTTCCTCGATTCGGATGGAGCGGCCAATGCCACATCCTTGCCGCCCGCGCGCGTTGCGGGGATGCGCGCGCCCACGATCGAAGACTCGCTTACCGACCGCGTCGGCAAGCGCATCCGCTCGCGCCTCTACGAAATGTGCCGCACGGTCGAAATCTCCGCCCCCGATTACCGCAAGGAAATCCGCAACATCAGCCGCTCCGCCGGCAGTTCGTCTTAGAGATCACCCCTAGTCGTCCATATATTGCATTACGATCTAACTAGATTCGTAGTGACTGTGCGATTTGCTTACTGCTGAGCGCAAAAGGTAGAATCTGCATCGAGTTCTCCGACCTCCAAGGCCTAAAGGAGAGAAATCCGAAGGCCCGGAGGCGACGTCCCGAGGTTTTGGGACCGAGGGTTCGGGTGGAAACGCCCGGGCCTCCCGTGCTTGGAAAGGGGAATGCTCGGCAGACGCAAATCATGCCGGGCGTGTAGCCCAAGTCCAAACGCGGACTTGGGCTTTTCGCATTTATGGGCGCGAAAGAATCGCATGCCGCTCACTGACAAATTCGGCCGCCAGATCACCGACCTGCGCGTTTCGGTTACGGACCGCTGCAACTTCCGCTGCGTCTATTGCCGGTCGGCCAATCCGGAGACGCACATGCCATCGGGCGATCTGCTCGCGTGGGAAGAGTACGAGCGGCTGGTCCGGATTCTGGTCGCGATGGGCATCCGCAAGGTGCGCGTCACGGGCGGCGAGCCGATGGTCCGTCCGGGCGTCGAGGATTTCATCTCCCATCTGAAAGCGCTGGGCGTGCAAGACCTCTCCATGACGACGAACGGCCAGATGCTCGCGGACCACTGCGACCGGCTGGTCGCCGCGGGCATGGACCGGATCAACATCAGCCTCGATTCGCTCGACCGGGGAAAATTCGAGCGCATCACGCGCACGAAGACGTTCGATCAGGTGATCGCCGGAATCGACGCGGCGCAGGCTTCGCCGCTGCGCCCGGTGAAGGTGAACGCGGTGCTCGTCCGCGGCATCAACGATGACGAAGTCGAAGCATTCGCAGCCTTCGCGCGCGACCGCAACCTGATCATGCGCTTCATCGAGTTCATGCCGCTCGATGCGGACCGCTCCTGGACGCGCGAAATGGTCGTCACCGGAGCGGAGGTTTACGCGCGCATTTCGGCGCGCTGGCCGTTGGTGCCCGTGGTTCACGAGCGGAGCGAAACGGCGCGCAAATTCCGCTTCGCCGACGGCCGCGGCGAAATCGGACTGATCTCTCCCGTTTCCCAGCCCTTCTGCGGGCACTGCTCGCGCATCCGGCTCACGGCCGATGGAAAACTCCGGACGTGCCTCTTCAGCAAGGAGGATCACGATTTGCGATTCCTCCTGCGGGGCGGGGCGAGCGACCGGGAAATCGGCGACGAAATTATTGCGATCGTCGCGCAAAAAGAGAAGGGGCACCGCATCAACGAGCCGGGCTTTGCGCCGCCCTCGCGCACGATGGTTTCGATCGGCGGTTAGCTCGTTCCGGCGCCGAACGGCTTCCACAAAGCCGCCGGGGAAACGATTCAGATGTCGGATGAAGAATCCAAACTTTTCTCACTGCGCGAGGCGGAGCGCCTCCGCACCCAGATCGAGCCGATCCTGATCGAGACGATCGAGCTGCGCCGGAAGCTGGCGGAGCTGGAAGAGATACTCGGCGCGCTCGCCGAGCGCATCCAGCGCTCCGGCGGCCTGCTCGTCCCTTACGAGAAGGTGGCGCGCCAGCGGATCGAGCGCAATCGCCTCGCGGAAACCATTCAGACGGCCCTCGAGCGAATTCAGTCGACCGGCTGCATCGTCAAAGACCTCGAAGTCGGCCTGCTCGATTTTCCCGCGCGCATCGACGGCGAGGAAGTTTATCTCTGCTGGAAGCTCGGCGAGGACCGCATCCGCTTCTACCATCGTCAGAACGAGGGTTTTTCAGGCCGCAAGCCGATCGATCCGCGCGACGCCGATTATCGGAATCCCATTCAGTAATACTGGAATTTTGCCCCGCTCATCCCGTATTCTTGTGCGGCACAAATAGGGGGAAACATGTCCGCTGAAACCGCTACCGCTCCGATTCGATTGACCGACGCCGCATGGCAGACGATCGAGGGCGGCTATGACTTGCAGGTCCACGTCGCGCCGGACGTCATCGCGCGCCGCATCGACGATCTGGACCTGGCCAAGGAATTTCTATCGCGCAAGCTCAAGGGATTCGTTTTGAAGTCGCACTACGTGCCCACGTACGAGCGAGCCAAGGTGGTCACCAAGGCCTGTCCGGGCATCACGGCATTTGGCGCGATCACGCTCAATCACAGCGTGGGCGGCCTGAATCCCGTGGCGCTTGAAATCGCGGGGCGCTCCGGCAACAAGATCGTGTGGATGCCCACGGTGGATGCAGAAAACGAAACGGCAGGCCGGTCGGATGGTCCCACCGACAAGCTTCCCTTCTGGGCGAAAATTCAGCGCGAGCTTTCGGCGCAGGGCATCTCGCCCGCGCCGCTCACCGTGCTTGCCGGCCCCGGAAAGCTGACCGAGCCCGCGCGCCGCTGCCTGGAATTGATCGGCAAGCACGACATGATTCTCGCCACCGGTCATCTGGGCAAAAAAGAGATCCACGCGCTGGTCAAGACCGGCAAGGAAATGGGCTTGAAGCGAATCCTGGTCACCCACGCAGAATTCCCCTCGCAGAGCCTTACCGCGAGCGAACAGGTGGAATTGGCCGATCTGGGAGCGATGATCGAGCACTGCTTCACCACGATGTACACGAACAAAGCGCCGTGGGACGCTTATTTCGATAGCGTCCGCAAGGTGGGCCCGGAGCGCGTCGTCCTCTCGACGGATTTGGGGCAGGCGATCAATCCTCCCGTGGCGGAAGGCTTTGCCATGTTCGCGCAGAAGATGCTCGACGCGGGCTTTTCGCCGGCCGATGTCCGCCGCATGTGCGTGACCAACCCCACGGCGCTCGTGTCTTAGCGGCTCGCTGGGAACCTTCGTTTGTCATCCCGAACCCGGCCGCGCTTTCGGCGCACGGCGGTGAGGGATCTGCTTTTCGGATTTGTCGTATCTCGGCGCAGTCTCACCAGTATGTGGTAACCGGCCAACGACGCCAGGAACACCCAAAATCTCACCGGGGAACTGCCTGACTTCCCGTAGAACCACGGAAGGACGTATGCAAGCGTTGCGAGCACCTCAACCGGATTTTCGTGAGCAAGATCCCAGAGAGTTCGTCCGACGACGGAACGTACCAAATCCGCGGGGCGCCGCAGCGGCGCTCTCCCATTGATTTCCATCTCGCCTCCGTACGCAGCTTCCAGTCACGAGACGAAACTAACAAAGAATAGAGGCGGCGTTATGGGACAAATGGGGCGAGTGGAATCAGTCGAGCGTCCTACTTCTTTCCGGCTGCTCGATCACGCCGCTTTTTCAGCTTCTCGAAGAGATGGTCGGCTAGCGAAGAAGTTTCCCAAATCGACGGACGGGAAGTTTTTTGTGCGACCGCCATCAGATAGGCCATTCGTTTCAGGTGGCGATCAGCAAACTGACCTAGGTCGTCCTCCATCAAGCGCGGGAAATCGTTTAGCTTCGACTCATCGAGCCTTTCGTCACTGAATCGCTCTATTCGTGACATGCGCCCGGCAAAATTCCACGCGTCCTGCATGACCGAGGGCTTCCCAAGTAGCTCGATGCTCCGCGCGATCTGACGAAACACCTCATGCTTTTTAACGAGCTTTCGCTGTTTGCGTTCGCCAGCAATGGTGAACTGGCGCTGGCCCACCTCTCCTGAGGCCTTAATGTGGATACCTTCGCGCCGCAATTGAAAAAACCAAGTTCCCCATTGCGGGGAAATCTGTCGTAGTTCGGCCTCAGAGACACCTTTGCCAGCGCGGTCACGCAGCAGGAACAAGATTTGGTCCCTGGGGACTAGAAGCTCGAGCTTTTGTTCCCGAAGGCTTGGATGCTCACCCTTTGCGCGGACCCACATTCCCAGCCTAACTATCACTGCCCATTCTGGGTGCCCCTTGGATTTGAAAAATCGAAGATTTCTCGCCGCGCGCCCGTCAGCTCGAATGGCATCCAAGAGAGACTGTTCAAGAGGGTTGAGGCGCTGTACGTCGGCCTGCTGTATGGCTTCCGCATAGCGCCTAACCTTGCGTTTCAGCTCTCGCTTCTTAGTGCCGTGGCGGAGCAAGAACCTTTCGTATCCTCGAAGGATTTTCCTCTGCGCTGACGTCAGCATCCGTGGATCGCTCCTTCCATCTTCATACTGGGCGACGCGCAGCACGCTTGCGATGGCCTAATATTATGAGACAGTTAAGCTACTTGCAACTAACCAGCCCGCCGGGGCGGGACCCACGCGAAGTAGCGTCCCGATCGCCATTTCGCTCTAGATCGTCCAAATCGCATCTTTCACTTCAGATATTGGCTCGTCTAAACCTCATCCCTGCAGTCGTTTCCGGTAATCGACACACCCGTGTCGATTTGCATTGTGTGATAGCGTGGAGATGGAGCTATGGATTACGCGAAAATGATCGAGATGAGATCGCCCGGCGAATGGAGAGCGCGACCCGCCCGTAGATATCTGCCTCCCTGTTTCCCTGCCTCCTGCTCCCATTTTCTAATCGGCACACTGGCGATTAGAATCCGCTGTAACTGGTTGAAAACAAATGACGGCCGCATTTTCTAATCGACACACTTTCGAGGGGGCCGCGCAATGACGCAGGCCGCCGAAAACCGCCTGAAGAATTCGGCGAGCCCGTACCTGCGCTCGGCGGCGCATCAACCCATCGACTGGCACGAGTGGGGCGAAGAAGCGTTCCAGAAAGCGCGGGCCGAAGAAAAGCCGGTGCTGCTCGATATCGGCGCCGTGTGGTGCCACTGGTGCCACGTAATCGACCGCGAGAGCTACGAAAATCCCGAGATCGCGGCGACGATCAACAAGCTCTACATCCCGGTGAAAGTCGATCGCGACGAGCGGCCCGACGTGGACGCGCGGTATCAATCCGCGGTCAGCGCGATTTCAGGCCAGGGCGGCTGGCCGCTCACGGCGTTTCTCACGCCGGACGGCAAACCGTTTTTCGGCGGCACGTACTTCCCTCCCGACGACGCCGGCGGCCGGCCGGGATTCAAGCGCATCCTGCTCGCGATATCCGAGGCGTTCAAAACGCGCCGCACCGAAGTGGACAATTCCGCGCAAGCCCTGGCGGAGGCCGTGGCGAAGGCCGAGGTGTTTCAGGACGCGCGCGGCGCGTTCGACGCCCGCGTGGTGGATGCAGTGGTCGAATCGGCGGTGCGCCAATTCGACGAACGCCACGGCGGGTTCGGGCATGCGCCGAAATTCCCGCATTCCTCCGCGATCGATCTGCTGCTCGAGCGCACGAAATGGCCCGGCGGCGCAAAGCTCCAGGAGATTGCCGAGAAGACGCTGAACGGAATGGCGGCGGGCGGTTTCCACGACCAGATCGGCGGCGGATTCCATCGCTACTCGGTGGACGAGCGCTGGTGCGTGCCGCACTTCGAGAAAATGTCGTACGACAATTCGGAGCTGCTGAAAAACTATCTGCACGGCTATCAGGTGCTCCGGCTTCCGCATTACCGCCGCGTGGCGGAGGGGCTGATCGACTGGGTGGGCGAGGTTCTCTCCGATCGCGTGCGCGGCGGCTTCTATTCGAGCCAGGACGCCGATCAGACGCTCGACGATGACGGCGACTACTTCACGTGGACCGTGGCGGAGGCGCGCGAAAGGCTCTCGCCCGAAGAGTGGCGCGTGGTCGAGCTGTACTACGACGTCGGCCCGCACGGTGAGATGCACCACAATCCGGAGAAGAACGTCCTGTGGATTGCGGAGACGATCGAAGGAATCTGCCGCAGGCTGAAACTGAGCGAGGACGAAGCCACGCTGCTGCTCGCGCGGGCAAAAGGCAAACTGCTGGCGGCGCGGCGCGAACGCCGGCCCACCCCCGCCGTGGATGACACGCTCTACGTCGGTTGGAACGCGATGTTTGTGTCTGCGTATCTCGAGGCTGCGCGCGTGCTCGACCGCGCCGACTGCCGCGAATTCGCGGTGAAGACGCTTGAGCGCATCCTCGCCGAAGCATGGGACGAATCGAAGGGCTTCCTGCACCGCGTTGGAGGGCCGCGCCTCGAGGGCTCGCTCGACGATCAGGTATTTGCCGCGGCGGCGCTGCTGGACGCGTATGAAACGACGCTCGACCGGCGCTATTTCGATATCGCCGAGCGCGCGATGCGACTGGCCGTCGAGCGGTTCGGCGATCCCGACGGCGGCGGATTTTTCGATCGCGCACAAGACGCCGCGCCAATGGGCGGGCTCGATGTCCGCCGCAAGCCTCTACAGGATTCGCCCACGCCGGGAGCGAATTCCGCGGCCGCGATCGTGCTCGACCGGCTCTACGGCTTCACCGGCGAACGCCTCTATCACGAATGGGCGGAGAAAACGCTGGAGGCGTTCGCGGGATTGATTCCGCAGTACGGACTTTTCGCCGCCACCTACGGACTCGCGGCGCTGCTGCACGTGCGGCATCCCCTGCAAGTGGTGGTGACCGGCGCGGCCGGCGATCCGAAAGCCGCGGACCTCGAAAGAGCGGCCCACGAAATCTACCGCTTCGGGAAGGCGGTATTGCGCGTCACGCCGGAGCAGCTCGCGAAAGCGGCGCTCCCTGCCGCACTTCGTGAAACTCTGCTGCACCTCGATGCGACCGTCCCGCAAGCCTCCGTGTGCGTCGAGACCACCTGCTACCCGCCCATATCGGATCGGAACAAGTTGACCTCGCTCCTCTCCGAAATCGCTCCCAGCAGTCAAAGCTCCTCGTAACCGGCGGCGCAATACCGGAGGAACAATGTTGTCAGGCACAGCGTGCTTTTCTGGCGGACTCGCCGCCGGGTGTGACGGACTCCGCCAATTCCAGCACTCCAAAAGTCCAGTTGTTTCCGCTTGACAAGTGGACGTATGGGTAGTACAAGGCGGCACATGAAGCGCGCCCGGGGGCGCGCTCGCTGGTCGCACCACACACAAAAATCAAAGCGGAGGCCACATTATCCTCAAGGGCCCAAGAGCAACTGAGCGCGCTTTCATGTGCTTTCATGTGCGTTCTGGGTGGAGTGCTGCTCTTGGCAATTGGCGCGAAGCGACTTACGATTCAAGCCATTTTCGGGAACTATTCTTGGCGCCGCAGGGAATACCGCCAGGATTCTAATCGCGGGCGCCAATATCGGGCGAAGAACGTTGCAACTGGCACTGCGCTGGACACTGTATCGAATGGGCAGGGACGGTTCGCAGTAGCGACATGGCAACAAGAAAGTATGACATTCAAGCCACAGCTCCTGGGTTCGAGACTGTGGTCCACAGAGGCGTCAACAATGACGCTTTGTGTGACCTTGCTCGCCGGTGAAAACACACGGGGGAAACGATGAATACGCTAATGGCGGGAAGAAAGCTTGTGGTTTCGGTGTTCGCCTGTTTGGCGGTGCTGTTTCTGGGCGTGTCGATTGCCCAAGCCCAAACCCAGACAGCGACATTATCGGGTACGGCGTCGGACAGCTCAGGTGGCGTCTTGGCGGGCGCGAAAGTCGAGGCAAAGAACGTTGCGACCAATAGCGTTCAGTCCACTGTTACGGACGCAAGCGGACGCTACACGATACCTGCGCTGCTGATCGGCAGCTACGATGTTCAAGCCTCGGCGTCAGGCTTCCAGACGGTGGTCCACAAAGGGATAACCCTCACCGTCGGCGCGAATCTTGTTCTTGAGTTTTCTCTTCCCGTCGGCAGCATAACTCAGACCGTTAGCGTAGAGAGCCAGGTTTCGCAGGTCGAAACCACGACCGCAGCCATCTCTTCCCTGGTCAGTTCGCAGCAGGTGTCGGACTTGCCTCTAAATGGCCGAAACTATACGCAGCTCGTTCAGCTGGCGCCGGGCGTGCAGGTTGTGCCGAATCACACCACGGCGGGCCTCGGAGGCCAAGGTGGATTTTACGGGGCACAGACCAACATCTCCGTCGGAGGATCACGGCCCGAAGGACAGGCATACCTGATCGATAACGAGGACGTGAGGGATTTCTGGGAGCATGGACCCGGTGCCGCTGCGCTCGGCACTGCGCTTGGAGTCGAAGGCATCGCGGAGTTCCAAGTATTGACCAACACCTACGGCTCGCAATTTTCCGGCAATGGCGTCGTCATCAATTCGGCGACCAAGTCCGGCACGAACACTCTTCATGGTTCCGCATACGAATTTCTGCGCAATAGCGCCCTGGACGCGAAAAATTTCTTCGATTTCACTCCCGTGAATAACGCCAACGGAGGTTGCGCCCCGGGTCCATGCGGAACTGCCGGCTCGGCTCCGGTGGTCGCGTACAACAAAATACCCGAGTTTCGGCAGAACCAGTTCGGCGGTAGCGCGGGCGGGCCCATCATTAAGGACAAGCTGTTTTTCTTCGCCAACTACGAAGGCTTTCGCAATTCACAAGGCATAACCTACATAGACACTGTTCCGGAACCCTATGTTGCCAACGGCTATTTGCCGTCAAGCCGAGTGGCTGGTCCTACCTGTGGCCCTGCCCCGGTTGGAACACCTCCGCCTCCGACTACTGGTGGCCCCTACACGTACGTCGGTTTCGGTTGCGGCAGTCCCCAAGCAGCCGATGCCGCAGCCACCGTCAAGGGAATCCTGGGGCTTTTTGCCCTCGCTGGCCCGCCAACGGGCGCCGATTCCGGCGGCTATGGGACGCTCAGCACGAGTGGTAGCAACGTGCAAAGCGAGAACTACGTTATTGGCCGTGTTGATTACAATATCTCCTCCAAGGACTCCCTCTTCGGACGGTACATCTCCGACCGGGCGCACCAACTGCTGCCTTTTTCCGGGTCGCCGGTTCTACCCCTTTGGCCGGAAACCGACATTGACAACAACCAGTACTTTACGCTTCAGGAGCGCCGCATTGTGTCACCCACGGTCGTGAACTCGATCCGCGGCATATACACCAGAACGTATGCAAACGCGGCTACGGGAAACTTGCCAAACCCGACAGGAGTCGCTTGTTCGGCGGCCGCCTGCCCCGACCCGCTCCAGTTCGTCGCGCAGGAGCCCTTCCCGCAGAACAAATTCACGGACGGCAACACCAGCGCTGGCTGCTCCGGCTGCTCGCTTGTCGGCTCTAACGGATTCATCCCGTACTACATCGCCCAGAGCAGGTACGGCGGTGGGGACGACATCGTGTGGACCCACGGTGCTCACAGTTTCAAGGCCGGCGTCGCCATTACCAGGGTTCTCACCAATATCTACGCTCCATTTGAACTCGGCGGGTCGTTTTTGTGGTTCACGGAACAGAGTTTTATGGAGGGCGCGCCGTTCCTTAACCTGTCCACGTTCCCGGGCCACGGCAACTCCGATCGCAACTTCAAGGAAATTGACTATGCCCCTTACTTCGAGGATGACTGGAAGGTATCCAGCAAACTCACGCTGAACCTCGGCGCCCGGTATGACTTTGGGACCAACCCCACGGGCGGGCCTTTCGCGGTCATCATCAACAGCCCCCTTCCGGACCAAACTCCCTACTTCAAGAATGCCTTGACGGGAGCAGGTCCGGCCTTCGCGAATGGGTTCACGCCCGTGAAGCATGTTTTTCAGGCGAGTCCAAACGCCTTGAATTTTGAGCCCCGGATCGGCATAGCATTTGATCCATTCAGCGACCATAAGACTGCCATCCGCGCGGGATTCGGCATGTTCAACGACTCCGTCGCGCCTCGCACCTACGCTTCCCAGTTTTACTTTTCTCCGCCCTATGCAGCCGCTGTCGGCCAAACAATCCCGATTTTCCCCAACCCGTTCGCGGGTTTAGTTCCGGGCGGGCCGACGCCGGAGGCCGGCGAGGTTGCCGGAGTCAACTACTTGACCAATAGGGCGCCGTATGTGATGCAGTACAACCTGACGATTCAACGTCAGATTGCATCGGGCACGGTCCTGTCGGTCGGATACGTCGGCTCGGAAGGCCGTCACCTCTTTTCCCCGACCCATCAAAATCCACCGATGTGCAATACGCCGGGAACAGCCCCCGGGTCCGCTCCCACGAATGCGCCGGCTATTTGCGGATCCTTGACGACTCTGCCCAATTTTTGGAACGGTACTTTCGGCCTCGCCGGCCCCGTGGCGAATCCGCGGGTAAACACAACCGTGGACCCTTACGTAGCAGGCGGTCTGCCGTACTTTGGAGACCTGATCACCGAAGACGCGGTGAACACCTCGAACTACAATTCGTTGCAGGCGTCGCTGAATCGCCAGTTCAGCCGCGGCTTGCAAGGGCAGGTTTCCTACACGTACTCGAAGTGCATGACGACCGGTTCCGGCACATCGGGTCTCGAGCAAGCCAACGCCGCGCAAGACGATCCGTACAACCGCCACTACGACTACGGCCTGTGCTCTTACGACATCCGGAACAACCTGACGTTGAATTTCTTGTATGCCCTGCCCTTCAAAGGAAACAGGCTCGTCGAAGGATGGCAGATCACCAGCATTCTGGCAGTCACCAGCGGCCTTCCGATCAACGTTGTCGAAGGGGGGAATGCCGACACGGCCCTCATCGGGATCATTTCAGCCGATCGCCCGGACTATGGCAACCCAAAAGGCACTTGCCCCGGGGGAAAAGGTCAGGTCTTGGGGAAGTGGTACGAGTGGTTCAACGAAACCTGTTACGCTCCCCCGGGAGCATCAGCCGTCCTTCCGTTCGGCGTCCCGGGACAGCTGGGCAATGTTCCGAAGTTCTCGCTGGAGGGTCCGAACCTTCGGAACCTCGATACGTCGATCATCAAGAACACGAAGATCTCCGAGCGCTTGAACACCCAGTTTCGTGCGGAGTTCTTCAACGTTCTCAACCACACGAATTTGGGTTTGCCGAATCCAAACGTCTATGCCAACCCTGGTCAGCTCGCATACCAGGCAGGCGACGTTGGTGGCGTGAACAATGCCGGCGCGATCGCTCTCACGAGCACGAGCTCGCGCCAGATCCAGTTCGCGCTGAAGTTGATTTTCTGATCGAGTACGCGGAAGAAGTTTCCCAAGGCCCGGGGGCCATGCCGTTTGCGTGGCCCCCGGGCCTTTTTTTATTCCAGGTGTTTGGCTGAGATTTGAACTCTTCCGCAGGATTGAATGACGCCGTCGCGCCATCTCCTGAAAGTCCGCTCGGGCCAAAACATTTGACGCGCGGCAAGGCCGGATGCAATAATCACTCGCTTTAATTGTCCCTAATAGTCTGTGCCGGTGGGCCCGACCGCACACCGGGAATCAACTAATATAGCCAGGAGTCAGGCCGCAGCACCTTTTCCATAGGATGGAAATCGCCCACCAGCTCGGAAAACTGTTTCTCGGCGCCTTGCCGACCACAATCGGCGTTCTCCTATTCTATTTTTTCCTCCGCTGGGCATTTTTCACACCGATCCAGGAGGCCATGGCGAAGCGCGAGGCCTTGATGGAGGGCGCCCGCACCGAAGCCGCCGCCGTGGAGGCCGCCGCGAAGCAGGAGCTCGATTCCTACAACGATGCCCTGCGAAAAGCGCGCGCGGAAATCTACGGCGAACAGGAAGCGGCGCGCCAGACGGCTCTCGATGGCCGCGCGCAGTTGCTGAAGGCGATCCGCAGCCGCTCTCAGGAAGACGTGAGCGCCGCCAAAAAGAAAATTGCGGCAGACCTCGCCGCCGCCCGCGCGCAAGTCGAGCTCGATATGCCCGCGCTCGCGAGCCAAATCGCGCGCGCGATTCTTGAAAAACCCTCTTCGTTGCGCGGAGGAGCGGGTCGATGAGGCGCGCCGTCCGATTCGCAGGCAGGTTCGTTGGGCTGACGCTCGCTCTCGCCGGGACGTCATTGCTTCTGGCAGCCGCGCCGGCATTCGCGGAGGAAAGCAAGCCGTCTCTGGCCGATTTGCCCATCGGCTGGGTTTTCCGGTGGGTGAATTTCGCGATCGTTCTCGGATTGCTTGTGTTCGCCTTCCGAAAAGCGCGCCCGTATTTCCGAAGCCACACCGAAGAAATCGCGCAAAAGATTGCGGAAGGGACTCGAGCGCGCGAGGCGGCCGAGAAACAGCGCCGCGAAGCGCAGGCCAAGCTTGCCGGGATCGAGACGGACGTCGCCGAAATGCGGGTGGACGCGAAGCGCGGTGCCGATGCCGAGGCCGAGCGCCTTCGAATACTGGCGCGGACCGAGGCGGACGCCATCGAACGCGCCGCCCAGGCGGAGGTCGCCGCGGCCGAGCGTGCGGCGCGCATCGAGCTGAAGATGCTTGCGGCGGGGATGGCCGTCGAGCGCGCGGAAGCTCTGCTGCGGCAAGAGCTGACGCCGAAGGCCGAGGCTGCGCTCTTCCGCACGTTCGTCGGGGAGCTTGAGGGGAGCGCGAATTGAACGGCGCGGTTTCATCGCGATACGCGGCAGCGCTGGTGGACGCAGCGCTCGAGCAGAAAAACGCCGAAGGCGTGAAGCGCGATCTGGCTGCGTTTGTCGAGGCGTTTTACTCGTCAGCTGACCTGCGGAATGTCCTCGAGAGCCCGGCGGTGGGCAACGACGCGAAGCAAAAAGTGATCGAGAAGATCGCGGCGCGGATGGATCTGTCGCCGGCGGTCCGGAATTTCGTGTATCTCCTTGTGGATCATCGCCGGACGGAATTGCTGCGCGAGATTCAGCAGGCGTTTCACGTGGAACTCAACTCACGGCTCGGGATTGCCGAAGCCGAAGTGACCTCGGCGCGGGAACTAAGCGCCGAAGAGCGAAAGCGTTTGACCGCGGCGCTCGAACAGCGCACGGGGAAAAAGATCGAAGCGCGCTTCCGGGAGGACCAGTCGCTCGTCGGCGGAGCCGTCGTGCGCGTTGGTTCAACCGTCTACGACGGTTCGGTGCGCGAGCAATTGACGCGGCTGCGCGAGCAGCTCGAAGCGGAATAGGAGCCAGGGATGGCGAATATCAAGGCAGACGAAATCACAAAGATTCTGCGCGAGCAGATCGAGAACTATCAGCAAACGGTCGCGGTGGACGAGGTCGGCTCGGTCATTTCGGTCGGCGACGGCATCGCGCGCCTTCACGGCCTCGACCGGTGCATGTCGGGCGAGATGCTCGAGTTTCCGCACGACGTGTTCGGCATCGCGCTCAACCTCGAAGAAGACCAGGTCGGCACGGTGCTGCTGGGCGATTACACGCAAATCCGCGAAGGCGACACGGTGAAGCGCACGAACCGGATTATGTCCGTGCCGGTGGGCGAGGCGCTCATCGGGCGCGTGGTGAACCCGCTCGGCCAGCCGCTCGACGGCAAAGGCCCCATCGCGACAGAGCATCGCAATCCGCTCGAGCGCCTGGCGCCGGGCGTGGTCGACCGGCAGCCGGTGCGCGAGCCGCTTCAGACCGGCATCAAGGCGATCGACTCGATGATTCCGATCGGCCGCGGGCAGCGCGAGCTGATCATCGGCGACCGCCAGACGGGCAAGACCGCGATCATTCTCGACACGATCATCAATCAGCGCGGCGGAGACATGATCTGCATTTATTGCGCGATCGGGCAGAAGCGTTCGACGATCGCGCAGGTGGTGAAGACGCTTGCGGACTACGGCGCGCTCGAATACAGCATCGTCGTGGCGGCCTCGGCCGCCGAGCCGGCCACGATGCAGTACATCGCGCCGTTCGCGGCCGCGGCGATGGGCGAGTACTTCCGCGATTCCAAGCGCCACGCCGTCTGTTTCTACGACGACCTTTCAAAGCACGCGCAGTCGTACCGTGAAATCTCGCTCCTGCTCCGCCGGCCACCGGGCCGCGAAGCGTTCCCCGGCGACGTCTTCTTCCTGCACTCGCGCCTGCTGGAGCGTGCCGCGAAACTGAACGACAAGCTCGGCGCGGGCTCGCTGACGGCGCTGCCCGTGATCGAAACGCAGGCGGGCGACGTCTCGGCGTACATCCCGACGAACGTCATCTCCATCACCGACGGCCAGATCTACCTGGAAGCGGACCTCTTCAACTCCGGCATTCGCCCGGCAATCAACGCCGGCATTTCCGTGAGCCGCGTCGGCGGCAACGCGCAGATCAAGGCCATGCGCCAGGTGGCCGGTACTCTCCGGCTCGACATGGCGCAATACCGCGACCTCGCCGCGTTCGCGCAGTTCGGCACCGAGCAGCTCGACAAGGCCACGCAGCAGCAGCTCGCGCGCGGGCAGCGGCTCGTCGAGATTCTGAAGCAGGATCAATACCAACCGCTCGCGGTCGAAAAGCAGGTCCTGATTATTTTCGCCGGCGCCAACCGCTTTCTCGATGATCTTGAGATCTCCGAAGTCCAGCGGTTCGAGGCCGATCTCTTTCCGTTCGTCGAAACGAATCATCCGGCGCTTTTGAAGACGATCCGGGAGAAGAAAACAATCGATGATTCGCTGCGCGCCGATGCGCTGAAGGCGCTCGAGGCGTTCAAGGAACGGTTCAAAGCCGGCGCAGCCGCCGCGGACTAACCAGACTCCCGATGCCCACACTGATCGATTACCGGCGCCGCATCCGCTCCGTGAAGAGCACGCAGCAGATCACGCGGGCGATGAAATTCGTGGCTGCGGCGAAGCTGCGCCGCGCCCAGGAAGGCGTGTTTGCGGCGCGGCCTTACGCGCGCGAGATCCTGCGCGTGCTGCGCTCGGCCGCGGCACGCATGGAATCCACGGCGCACCCGCTGCTCGAGCGGCGGCCGGAAGAGCGAATTCTGCTGGTCGTAATGACCGGCGACCGCAGCCTGTGCGGAGCGTTCAATGCCAACGTGATCCGGCGCGCGACCGCGTTCCTCCGCGAAAACTCCTCGAAAAAAGCGCAGATTCTCGCGATCGGCAAGAAAGGCCGCAACGCACTGAAGAGAGGCCCGTGGGATTTCGCGGGAGAATACGTCAACGTCTCCGGCAACGTGGATTTTCTTATCGCGAAGGAAATCGCGGGAAAAATCGCGGAGCTATACGCCACACGCGAAGTGGACGCCGTGTACGCCGTTTACAACGAATTCAAGAATGTCATGATCCAGAGGCTGCGCTTGCAGAAGCTGCTTCCGATCGACCCCACGGTGTTGGAATCCGGATCGCCCGAACCGACCGGGATGCCCGCCACCAGCAGTGTGGTGAACGAGGCCGCGATGCCGCACGATCTCTCTCCGAGCGGGAAATCTCTGGTGGACTACATCTACGAAGAGCCGGTCTCGGAGATTTTCAACGGTTTGGTGCCGCGATATCTCGAAGCGGAGGTTTTCCGGACGCTGCTCGAATCGTCGGCCGCGGAATGGGCGGCGCGCATGACGGCAATGGACTCCGCCACGCGGAACGCGTCCGAGCTGATCGACAAAGTGACGCTGGAGATGAACAAGATTCGCCAGGCGGGAATCACGAAGGAATTGATTGAAATTGTGAGCGGCGCCGCGTCGGCGACAAGCTAGCGAGCGCCCGGCAGAAACCTGGGGAGAGACAATGGCAACTGACAACACAAAAATTGGCCGAGTCGTGGAAGTCATCGGGCCGGTGGTCGACGTGCAATTCGCGGAGGGGCACCTTCCCCGGATTCACAGCGCGGTGCGCATCACGAGCGAAGGATTCAACATCCCCGATCCGCTCGACATCGTCGCCGAAGTCCAGCAGCACCTTGGCGAAGGACGCGTCCGCGCCGTGGCGATGAAGCCGACCGAGGGATTGGTGCGAGGCATGCAGGCACTCGATTTGGGCGAGCCGATTTCGGTGCCGGTGGGGCGCGGGACGCTCGGCCGCGTGCTCAACGTGCTCGGCGAGCCCGTGGACGGCCTGGGGCCCGTGAAATATGAGAAGCGCTATCCGATTCATCGGCCGGCGCCGTCTCTCGAGGATCAATCGACGACCCTCGAGATGTTCGAGACGGGCATCAAAGTCGTCGACCTGATTGAGCCGTACTTGAAGGGCGGCAAGATCGGATTGTTCGGGGGCGCTGGCGTCGGCAAGACCGTCTTGATTCAGGAGCTGATCAATAACGTCGCGATGAAGCATGGCGGCGTTTCCGTTTTCGCCGGAGTGGGTGAGCGCACCCGCGAGGGCAACGACCTGTGGCTCGAGTTCCAGGAGTCGGGCGTCATCGATCCGGGTAATTCCGACAAATCGCGCTGCGCGCTGATCTACGGGCAGATGACGGAACCGCCCGGCGCACGTCTTCGCGTGGGGTTGACGGGCCTGACGGTCGCGGAATATTTCCGCGACGAAGAACATCTCGACGTGCTGCTCTTCATCGACAATATTTTCCGGTTCGTGCAGGCGGGCTCGGAAGTATCGGCGCTGCTCGGCCGCATGCCTTCGGCCGTCGGATACCAGCCGAACCTCAACACCGAAATCGGCGAGCTTCAAGAGCGCATCACCTCGACCAAGAGCGGCTCGATCACGTCCGTGCAGGCGATTTACGTGCCCGCCGACGACTATACAGACCCCGCTCCGGCGGCGACGTTCACGCACCTCGACGCCACGACGAACCTCAGCCGGCAGATCGTCGAACGCGGCATCTATCCCGCGGTCGATCCGCTGGCGAGCTTCTCGCGCATTCTCGATCCGCGCATCCTGGGCCAGGAGCATTACAGCGTGGCGCGCGCCGTGAAGTCCGTTCTCCAGCGCTACAAGGAGTTGCAGGACATCATCGCCATTCTGGGAATTGAAGAGCTTTCCGACGACGATAAGCAGACGGTCGCGCGGGCCCGCAAAATCGAAAAGTTTCTCTCGCAGCCGTTCTTCGTCGCCCAACAGTTCAGCGGCCTCGAAGGGAAGTACGTGAAGGTCGAGGACACGATTCGCGGATTCAAGGAGATCGTCGAAGGCAAGCACGACGAGCTTCCCGAACAGGCTTTCTACATGGTGGGCACGATCGAAGAGGCGCGCGAGAAGGCGGAAAAGATCGCCGCCGTCGCGTAGTCGAGAGCGCCAGGACCGAGAAAATGGCATCCGAGAACATCGAACTTCAAGTCGTGACGCCCGAGCGGCACGTGCTGCAGGAAACGGTGCAGTCCGTGGAGATTCCGGGCAAGGAAGGCTATCTCGGCGTCCTTCCGGGCCACGCGCCGCTGATCACGGAGCTTGGCATCGGAATCCTGGCGTATCGCAAGGGCTCGGAGACGCGCTACCTCACCGTCATCAACGGTTACGCAGAGGTGTTGCCGGACCGCGTGATCGTGCTTGCGGAACTTTCCGAACGCGCCGAGGAGATCGACATCGAGCGCACGCGCGCCGCTCAGGAGCGCGCCCAGGCTGCTCTCGCGAAGGCCAGCTCCGGAGATCCGGACTGGCAGCATGCCTCGTTTGCGCTCGCGCGCGCCATGGTGCGCCTCCAGGCGGCGGCCAGGACAGGCGCAGCGGCCGGCGCGCATAGCTAGCAATCCGGCGTCAGCGCGGACGTCCACATCTGGTCACCCTCCGAAGAATCCGCGCAATTCCCGCCGCATCCAATTGGTGTAAGATTTATTTCGATCCTGCCTTGCGTCCACTTGGATGAAAAAGAAGCGAACGGTTGAAATCACGATGTACTGCACACCGTGGTGCGGCGATTGCCGCCGCGCCAAGCAGTTCCTGCGCGAACGCGGCGTGAAATTCCACGAAGTAAACATCGACGAAACGCCGGAGGCCGAGGAACTCGTCCTTCGCGTCAACGATGGACGGCGCAAAATCCCGACGCTTGAAGTGGACGGCCGCTACTTCGCTTGCAGCCCATTTGATCCCTACCTACTTGCCGCAGAGCTGAAAATCCCGCTGAATTCCTAGCAACTAACGGTGTCCGGGAACTTGTGAAAAGGGGGTCAGCGTTAGTATCTCTCGACCGTTAAAGAGCTTTTAAGCCGCTAAGTCTACGAAGCTCCTGCTGTTGTCCGCTATTCAAATATTTCTTCCCGAAAGTAAAAATCGTACCTCCCGAGGTAAAAATAAAGACTCGGTCGTCCTCGCCCTTTAGCCGCACACCTGGCCACCTGACGCGCCAGTCGCAGAAATCGCCTTTTACCTCGAAGCCGTTTTCATCTACATCTGCTTCGAACCCTTTTCCGGCAAACTCAAACGCCCGATAGGCGCGGCGGAAAAACCTCGAAGGAAAGAGATTTCGGACTCCCGCATAAATCCACCATGCTCCTATGACCCCGAGTAGGAATGATGGCGGCTTGGGCGTTCTTTCGCTCCAGGCAACGACAATGAAGAACAAGCCGGCGAGGATCCAAGCAGCTGCACGATCAGCAGGCTTACGACCACTATTCAACCTGTGGTATAGGAGCTGGGACGCGACGAATTCATCGGCTGGGATCTCGTATTCAAAGTGCATCTGAGTCCCTCCACTTTTCAGGCGAGCCCGACGCCGCGCGTCATCACACCCGCCACGCGCAAGTCGGGAGTCAGCGCGACAAGATCGGCGTCCGCGCCCACGGCAATGATGCCTTTCTTTCCTGCAAGGCCCAGGCGCCGCGCGGGCAGCACCGTGGCCATCCGCACGGCATCCGTCAAGGGCACGCCGAGCGCAACGATATTCCGCAGCGCGCGATCCAGAGTGAGTGTGCTGCCTGCGAGCTTCCCTTCGGCATTTCGCGCCACGCCATCTTTCACGGCGACTTCGAAATTTCCCAGGCGGTAATTTCCGTCGGGCATGCCCGTGGCGGCGATGCCGTCGCTCACAAGGAGAATCGTATCGAATCCTTTCGTCCCGATCAGGACCTGGATCGCAGGGCCCGCGACGTGAACGAGGTCCGCGATGATTTCGGCGGTAACTTCCGGATCGGTCAGGATCGCGCCGATGACGCCCGGATCGCGGTGCGTGAACGGCCGCATGGCGTTGTAGATGTGCACGGCGTGCCGCGCTCCGGCATGAATGGCCGCGCGCGCCTGATCGTAATCGGCGTCCGTATGTCCGAGGGCGACCACGATTTTGGCCGCGAGCGCGGGACCGATCAGCTCCATCGCGCCGGGCAGCTCGGGCGCGATCGTCAGAATCCGCACCAACCCATCCGCAGCCTTCAAAAACTTCTCCAGGACCTCAATCGAAGGTCTCGCGATGGAATCGGGAGGATGCACGCCGCGGCGCGCCTTGCTGATGAACGGCCCCTCCAGATGGATGCCGAGAATTTCGGCGGCGGCCCGGCCAGTTTCGGCGGGCTCCTTCGGAGTCTCATGATTGCGAATGTAGCGCGCGATTCCTTCGAGGCTGTGGCACGTTTCCTCCACAGGCGCGGTGACGGTGGTTGCGACGACAGACGTTGTGCCGTGGCGCGCGACGGTGGACGTGATGCGGTCCAGCGCGCGCGCATTCCCTTCCATGAAATCGTGGCCGCCCGCGCCGTGGATGTGGAGATCCACAAAACCGGGAACCACGGTCATGCCCGAGGCGACGTAGTCCGTCGCGCCCGCAGGCAGGCGCATCGTGTCGCGATGCCCCAGCGCGGCGATCCGGCTTCCCTCGACGACGATGATGCCGTCGCTGATCTCTTCGTCCGGTGTCAGAATCCGGCTGGCGTGGATGACGGTTGTCGGCATGGGTTCGGAGCGCTGGCCCCGCGCTCTCAGAGCATGCTACCGGAATTGGGCCGCGAAATCACAAGCGAGCTTGCATACGGTTGCTACTCCGCTACAATCGATTGTCGCAACTTTTCCGAAGGAGAATTGGATGGCCAATGAAAAGCGTTACGTCGCTCAAAAGCGACAGCGTCGCCGCCGCAAGTCGGCCAAGGCAAAGGTGAAGCTCTACGAACAGGGAAAGATCACGCACGACAAGCTCCCCTCTCTCGCCAAGAGATTCTTGAGCCGCAAGACGCGGGCTCTCAGCAAGGCAGAATAAAACAAAAAAAGAGGGCACCCGCCTCGGCGGATGCCCTCTCTGTTGCGTCTGCTGCCTCCCCGCCAGGGGTGGCCCGCAGTCTGTTTAATTCCCGGAAGCCTGCGCGTGTGTGGTTGCAACCTTCGGCACGCTCAGGTAGCCGGCGATCTTATCCTTCCCGATCGAATTCACCGTGAACTCGAGCGGAGCCCGCGAACCGTGCGTGAAGAAGTAGATCGGCTCGTTGGATGAGCGATTCTTCTTCTCGTACCGCGAGTCGTCCACGTAGATGGCAACCGTGTACAGGTTCTTCTTCTCGTTCACGCCGCGGAGCTCGACCATCAGATCGCCCACCTTTTCGCGGGTGTTCTTCTTGTCGATGGTGAACTCGTAGTAGTCGCGCTCACCCAGACGGCGAAGCTCTTCGACTTCGTCGTGGTTCTTCGCGATCAACGTGCCGAATTCGCCGCGGGTTAGTGTCAGGTTGTTCTTCTCGGCCTCGAGGTCGGTGCGGACACCGTTGACGTCCGTGCCGAGCTTGTTGACGTCATCGACGTTCGCCTTCGTGGCCAACTGGCCGGTCATATTGGTCTGAAGGTCCGTCAGCTGCTTGGCGTCGTCTGCCTTGATCACCTTGGCCTGCTGGCGCGCACGGCCGACTTCGGATTCCGTCAGCTTCATCTTGTCGGTCACCACGCTGAGCTCGCCCTGAAGCTGCGCGTTGGTGTCCTCGGTCTTCGCAAGCCGCTGCGAGAGAATGTCCTCGTTCTGCTTGGATTGCTGCACCTGCGTTGAGAGAGTCTGTTGAAGCGCCGACGAGCGGCTCGTTGCCGTCCACCCAAAGCCCAGGGCCGCGAGCGAAATAATGGCCAGCGCAACCGTGACGATCCCAATCCATCGCGGCGTCGCCCCTTCCTGTATCACTTCATGTTTTTCTTCGAGCATGTTGTTTTTCCTCCGTGGAAACCCCTTGCTGGAATCATTAGGAGCACGCCCGAAGCCAAATATGCCAAACCGGAATTCCGAGCATAAGTGATTATAGGTCAGCGAGATACAGAGATGGGGGCGGCGGCTGGCTTGTCAAATCGCCAGATCCACCCTGCAATTTTTACGTGGCATTAATGCTTTCTGCGCGGTGACGGATTCGTCCGCCTCGGGTGGACTAAGGCGCGAGTCAACTCAGCGGGTGATGGTCATGTTCTGTAGCCGGGCGATACGCTCGGCAAGCGGCGGGTGCGTGCTGAACCACCCGGAGAGGAACTGGCCGGCCGTAAGAGGAGCTACGATGCAAAGGGCCGAGGTGGACGGCGAGATATCCATGGGGATTTTCTTGTTGTACGCGCCGAGCTTTTCGAGCGCGCGCACCAGACCGTAGGGGTGGCCGACCATCCTCGCGCCCGAGGCGTCCGCCTGGTATTCGCGCTGGCGCGAGATGCCGAGCTGGAGCAACACGGCCGCGAGCGGCGCGAGGATCAGCATCAGGATTGCTTCCAGGCCGCCACCGCCTTCGCGGTTGTCATCGCGCCCGCCCCAGCCGCCGAAGATCATGGCCCAGCGGCCCATCTGGGCGGCCCAAGTGATTGCACCGGCGATCGTCGCGGCGATCGAAGAGGTCAGAATGTCGTAGTTGCGGACGTGCGAAAGCTCGTGCGCGATCACGCCCTCGAGCTCCTCATCGTCCATCAATTCCATCAGTCCCTGCGTGACGGCCACCGACGCGTGGCTCGGATTCCGGCCGGTGGCGAATGCATTCGGCGCGGGCTGCGGAATCATGTAGAGCTTCGGCATCGGCAACTTTGCCTTGCCCGCCAGCCGCTCCATCACGGCGTACAAACGCGGCGACTGCTCGCGGCTGATCGGCTGCGCGCCGCTCGACATCAAAGCAATCTTGTCCGAAAAGAAGTAGGCCGTGCCGTTCATAACGACGGCGATCACGAGCGCAAAGGTCATGCCGTTGCGCCCGCCGAATGCCTGCCCTATGAAAAGAAGCAGCAACGTCAACGCGGTCAGCAGAAATGCCGTCTTAAAGGTCTTCATGGTCCCTGTTCCCTGCGCCGTTTCAGGCGGCGCCCACCTTTGCGATTTCCCGCTTGAACTTCATCTCGCCGGTCTTCGAGTCTGCGTCCACCAGGACTTCGTCGCCCGGCTTCACTTCGCCATCGAGGATTTTCAGCGCCAGCGGATCCTGAATCAGCCGCTGGATGGCCCGCTTCATCGGCCGCGCGCCGTAGGCGGGGTCGTAGCCCTCGCGGAAGAGCGCCGCCTTCGCCGCCGCCGTGAGCGTGAGAGCCACTTGCTTTTCGGCCACCCGCTTCATGAAGGAAGCCATTTGCAGGTCGATGATCCGCTCGATCTGATCCTTCCCGAGCGGGCTGAACATCACGATATCATCGATGCGGTTCAAGAACTCGGGGCGGAACATCTCCCGCAGCGCGCCCATCGCCTCCTCGCGCGCCTTCTTCGGGTCCTTGCCCGCGAGCTCGAAGATCGCCGTCGAGCCGACGTTGGAGGTCATGATGATGACGGCGTTGCGGAAATCCACGGTGCGCCCCTTTCCATCGGTTAGACGCCCGTCCTCGAGAATCTGTAGCAGGACGTTGAAAACGTCCGGATGCGCCTTCTCGATTTCGTCGAGCAGCACAACCGAGTACGGCCGGCGGCGGACTTGCTCGGTCAACTGGCCGCCCTCTTCGTAGCCGACGTAGCCCGGAGGCGCGCCCAGCATCCGCGCCACCGAATGCTTCTCCATGTACTCGGACATATCGAGGCGCACGATCGCGCGCTCGTCGTCGAACAGGAATTCGGCGAGCGCCCGCGCCAGCTCCGTCTTTCCCACGCCGGTCGGCCCCAGAAACAAGAATGAGCCGATGGGCCTGTTCGGATCGCTCAGCCCCGACCGGCTGCGGCGGACCGCGTTGGCCACGCTCGCGAGCGCGGGATCCTGTCCCACCACGCGCTGGCGCAGCCGCTCTTCCATGTGGACGAGTTTTTGGACCTCGCCTTCGAGCAGCCGCCCGACCGGGATGCCGGTCCACTTGGCGACGATTTTCGCGATCTCTTCCTCGCCCACCTCTTCCTTCAGCATCGGGTGGTCTTTTTGCAGCTCGGCGAGACGATCCTGCGCCGCCTTCAATTCTTTTTCGGCAGCCGAAAGTTTGCCGTAGCGGATTTCCGCTACGCGCGAAAGATCGCCGGCGCGCTCGAAGCGCTGCTCCTCGGCTTTCAATTGCTCGATCGATTCCTTCTGCTTACGGATGCGGCCGATCGCGTCCTTCTCCGTCTGCCAGTGCGCCTTCAGGCCGTTGGACTGTTCGCGCAGCGTGCTGAGCTCCCTTTCGATCTGCCCCAGCCGTTCCTTGGAATGCGGGTCCGATTCCTTGCGCAGCGCCTGGCGCTCGATTTCGAGTTGCATGATCCGCCGCTCGATTAGGTCGATTTCCGTGGGCAGCGAATCGATTTCCATGCGCAGGCCGGCCGCGGCCTCGTCCACCAGATCGATAGCCTTGTCCGGCAAAAAGCGGCCTGTGATGTAGCGCTCGGAAAGCATCGCCGCAGCCACGATCGCGGCGTCCTTGATGCGGACGCCGTGGTGCACTTCGTAACGCTCCTTGAGGCCGCGCAGAATCGCGATGGTGTCTTCGACGGACGGTTCGCCGACCTGCACCGGCTGGAAGCGGCGCTCCAGGGCGGGATCTTTCTCAATATATTTGCGGTATTCGTTGATCGTGGTCGCTCCAATGGCCCGCAACTCGCCTCGCGCCAGCGCCGGCTTCAGCATGTTCGAGGCGTCCATCGAGCCTTCGGCCGCGCCTGCGCCGACGAGCGTATGCAGCTCGTCGATGAACAGAATAATCTGTCCCTCGGATTCGGTCACTTCCTTCAAAAGAGCTTTCAGACGGTCTTCAAACTCGCCACGGTATTTCGCGCCGGCCACGAGCGCGGCGAGGTCGAGCGCCACAATGCGCTTCGGCTTTAGAACCTCGGGGACATCGCCTGCGACGATGCGCCCGGCCAGGCCCTCAACGATGGCCGTCTTGCCAACGCCCGGCTCGCCAATCAGCACCGGATTATTCTTGGTGCGCCGCGCAAGAATCTGCATGACGCGGCGAATCTCTTCGTCGCGCCCGATCACGGGATCGAGCTTGCCACGCCGGGCCGCTTCCGTGAGATCGCGAGCGTACTGTTCGATCGCCCGATACGTTGATTCGGGATTCTGGGACGTGACGCGATGGCTGCCGCGAATCGTCGTCATCGCTTGCAGGATCGCATCGTGGCTCGCGCCCTGGCGCGCGAGAATCTGGCTCGCCGGATCGCGATCCGCCCCGGCAATACTCAGCAAAATGTGCTCGGTCGAAACGTACTCGTCCTTCAGGCGCTGCGCTTCATCGAAGGCTTTCTCAAGAACGCTATTGGAAGCCCGGCTGAGGGATTGTTCGGAGCCGCCCGAAACCTTCGGAAGGCGCTCGATCTGCTTTTCGACCTCGCTGGCCAGCCCCGCCGGTGAAACGCCCAGTTTTTCGAGGAGCGGCGGCACCACGCCATCGCCCTGCGCGATGAGCGCCCAGAGCAGGTGCAACGGCTCGATCTGCTGCTGGCCCGAGCGCGCCCCCATTTCCTGGGCCGCCTGGAGCGCTTCCTGCGCTTTCACCGTCAGTTTGTCAAATCGCAGCATGGGAAAAGTCTCTCACTTTGGTTTGGAATACTCAACGCGCGCAGAAAACGCGAGGGCCGGTGAAACGCGGCGTCGGCCCTTAGTTAGCATATCAAGAGCATAATATATGAGCGTTGTTATGTCAAGGCGCTATGGAGACAAGTCGAGATGTGCGGAAATGCCCATTATTCTATTCTAATAGCTTAACTATCAAACACTTAAGGTAGTGGGTCTCGGGCATCGTCAGCAGGATTGGGTGGTCTTGCGCCTGCGTCCTTCGCTCGACGACCGCAACGGTTTTCCGGGCGTCGTTGGCCGCTTCGGCTAGGATCTGTAGGAACAGCGGCTCCGTGATGTGGTAGGAGCACGAGCAGGTCACCAGGTATCCGCCCGGCCGGAGGAGCTTCAGTGCGCGGAGATTGATCTCCTTGTACCCCCGGCGCGCCGCCGGAATGCTGTCCCGGTTCTTGGCGAACGCCGGCGGATCGAGAATGACCATCTGAAACCGCCGGTCCGCTTCGTCGTACTTCTTGAGGAGGTCAAACGTGTTGCCTTCGCGAAAGTGCGCGTTCGCAATGGAATTCAATTTCTGGTTGCGCCTTGCCGCCTCGACGGCTGCGGGAGCCATGTCGATGCCTTCGACGTGAGAGCACTTGTCCGCGATCGTGAGCGCGAAACCGCCCTGATAGCCGAAGCAATCGAGGACGTCTCCGGATGCATAGCGGCGCGCGGCCCAGTGGTTTTCCCGCTGATCGAGGAATGAGCCCGTCTTCTGGCCCTTCGCCAGGTCGCAGACAAACGTCACGCCGCTCTCTTTCACCAGCAGTTCCGGTGGGATCTCGCCATATAGGACACTCACCTGCTGCTCAAGGCCTTCCAGCAGACGCACCTTTGGATCGTTGCGTTCGAGCACTCCTTTCGGAGAGAAAAGCTCGACGAGGATTTCGACAAAGAGGCCCTTGAGGCGCTCCGTGGACTGGCTCAAGGTCTGCATGACGAAGTAATCGCCGTATCGATCGACGATCAGCGAAGGCAAGAGGTCGCCCTCGCTGTACACAAGCCGGAACGCTTCCGAATTCTCAACCACCAGCTTCCGATAGGCGTCCGCGCGGCGAAAGCGCTCCGCAAAGAATTCGCGGTCAACGGGCACGTCCTGTCGCGTGAGAAGGCGTATGGAGATCTGCGACTTGTCGCTGTAGAAAGCCTGCCCTTGAAAATTCCCGCGCTCGTCGTTCAGCCGGACGACGGCTCCCGGCTCCGCGTGCGCTTCGCGGACGTCGCTGCGATACACCCATAGGTGCCCAGAGCGGAGGCGCTCGACGCCTCGCGAGCTGATCACTACGGATCCTTCTGTCAGAGGTCTTGGGGCTGGCACGGGTCATCCGTCGGAATTCAAGCCCGACGATGGGTTCTCCTTAGCACACTTTGGGAAGGCTTTGCCAGTGATCCTCGCCATGCTTGCAGGGAGGCACGCCTCGGCACGCATTCGAATCGCAAGCTCCGCAAGACCAGCGACTAACTGCCGCTGCCCCCCAGCTTGCGCTTTCGATGAAGCTTCATGGCTGTCGATCGCAGTGTTTCGGGGACGTTCTTGTTCGCCGTGAGTTTCACAAGGTCGCTGGCCGTGAGCCGTGGAAAAAGGTGCAGGGAGACGTCGAGGGGCGTCTTCGGGTTGTTGACGAGGTTTCTGACGACCGCGTAGCTCTTCATGAAGATTCGCGTCAGCGAAATTGCTCGAAGAATTTCCCCCGTCAGATTGGTCATCGAAGCGAACGCTTCGACTTCCGTGTCCGTGAGCCGGGGCGATTGCAGGACGCATCTTTGCACGAGCTTGTTCGAATCGTGGATCAGCAGCATCCGCTCGGTACGGCCGCCTTTCAGCGCGAGCGTGAGGCGCTGCACCACGTTCATGTGCGTCACCTTTTGCATCAGCGTCTCGCGCTTCACCGGATCAGGCTCGATTTCCGCCGCGACCTCTTCGATCTCGTTCATGGCGACGGCGCCCTTCCGCATTTCGCCGAGCAGATCGCGCTGCTCCACGGTCGCCGCCGAAGAGCCCGCCACGGCGATGACGAGCTGCGGATCGGCGATCAAGTGTTCGAGATTGCCGAGCAAACCCTGGATTCCCGCCGAGGTCAGTTGCTGCGCCACGCGCGCGATAAGCGCCGTCGGGCAGGCCTCGTTTTTCGCAAGCGCGTCGGCCACACCGGTCTTCCCGCTCAACTCATTCGCGCAGTAAGTGAAGAGGCGCGGGTCGGCGTCGGCGCGCGCGACCGCCGCCAGGAAATGCTCCACCGGCTGCGTCAGCAGGGCGTTTTGCGCGCGCTCGGCGATTGCGGCATCGGCGTCCGAGGCGAGCACGGCGAGCAACTCGACGCGATCCTCCGCGCCGAGCGGGACGCTTCCCGCGCAGACCGCCAGCTTCTGCTCCGGGCGCGCATGGCCGGAGCGGATTTGTTCGCGCAGTTCGGCGCTAATGGGACGCTCCCTCAGCGGGTTTCAAATCGTTGCGCGTGAGCGTGACGCTGCCGCGCTGGCCCGGCGTGCCGATCGACGGAATGGACTGGCCGTTGAGTTCGAGCAGAAGGGCGCTCGAATCGCTGTCCGAGATTTCGAAAGTGTCGCGGGCCTCGAACTGCTTCACATCATCCGCTTGCACGGTCCCTTCGAAGAGAGTTTTCCCGTCAGCAACTACTTTCACATCGGCGGGCTTGCCGGCCTCGATCTTTAGTTCGAGCGCAACGGGCGCCGCCGAGGGGCCGTTGTTGGCTGCGGGTGCCGCTGGCGCGCTCGGGACGCCTCCGCCCTGGTCTGCCGCGCTGGCCCGGGCGGGCGCCCTGTGCCACCGCGCCACAATCCGCGCGCGATAGTGATGGTAGCCAAAGACCGCACCCGCAAGGAGCAGCACGATCAATCCCAGCGCGACGGCGGCGGGCCGCCAGTTCCGCGGCATCTCGGTTGGCGCCTGGGACGCAACCCGGGCATCCGCGATGGCGTGCGTCTCGAGCGCGTACTCGGCGACAAGGCCGTCTTCGTCGAGCCCCAGGAATCGCGCGATCGAGCGGATGAACCCGCGATTGAACACGCCGCCGGGCAGACGCTCCCACTGATCGTTTTCGATCGCTTCCAGGAACCGCGTGCTGATGCGCGTGGCGGCTGAGACTTCTTCAATGGAAACGCCGCGCATCTCGCGCTCGCGTTTCAGGTGCTCGCCGAAAGGTGTCGAAGACATCCGCAGGGACCATCAAAAATATAGGCGCGCGTGCAGGGGGTGTCAATGCTGCGCGGAAAAGCGCGGCGAGTCAGCTTGATAAACCCAACCGTGGCCAGGCGGCACTTGTCGGGCAAGCGCTGCCAGCTCAACCGGTCGCATTCTGGCCAGAATCTCCTGGCGAATATCCTGCTTCTCCTCATAAAATTGGGTACTGCTAGTACCGAATTTCGAACTTGACTAAATCGGGTCTGCATATAGAATTCCTGCGTATTTTCCAACGCGGGCAAGCCCGAGCTTGCGGCGGTGTCTCTGGGTCTGAACCAGCAAGTTAGCTCTACGGGAAAAGTTCAGACACAGTTCAGACCCCGTCCATTGACGTTCGCACCCCGTTCACTGCACAGTGCCGCACACTGCTCTTCGGGGGTCGTGCGCCAGTGGATTCACTCAGAACCAACAACGCGCATAAGGACTTCGAAGAATTGCTTTCTGCCATCTGGGCTGCGCAATCGGCACAGTCGCGCACACCCAGATTCTGGCGAATTGCAAGCCGATCAAGACGACCGGGAAAGAAGGAGACGTCAGTGGTTTGCCGCGGCCCGAAGTTCAATTCGCAACAGGGGAGTCACTCATGAAATATCGCTACGCCTTGGCGGTCTTCGCCCTTCTCTCCAGCCCACTTGTCGTACTGGCCCAGGACAGCCCTGCGAGCGCATCAGTCAGCGGCGCCGTGGCGTCCGCTGCCTCTGCTCCGGTTCCCCGGCTGCTTCGCTATTCAGGCGCCGCCAAGACCTCCGACGGCAGGCCGTGGAGCGGCACAGCCACTCTCACCTTTGCCATTTACGCGGAGCAGCAGGACGGCACTGCGCTCTGGATCGAGACGCAAAACGCCGAATCGGATGCACAGGGCCGCTACGCCGTGCTGCTCGGCAGCACAAGGAGCGAAGGAATGCCCGTGGATCTGTTCACCGCGGGCGAGCCACGCTGGCTGGGCGTCAGGGTGGAGTTGCCGGGCGAGGTCGAGCAGCCGCGCGTGCTACTGGTGAGTGTGCCCTACGCCTTGAAGGCCGGGGACGCAGCGACGCTCGGCGGCAAGCCGGCCTCCGCCTATGCTTTGGCCGAGAGCGCGGCTGGCGGACAAACTAGTGCTGATGACGGTGTCGCCTCCTCGCTGGGGGGCAACCACAGGGAAGGAGAGATCTCCGGATTCGGTACCCCGGGCTTCCTGGCGAGATTTACGGAACCGGACACGATCGGCAACTCGGCGCTCTTCGAAAACAAGGGGCTGGTGGGTATCGGCACTGCATACCCCTCACAGACGCTGGACGTCTTCGGCAGCATTCAGATCAGCGGCCGCGGCAATGGCGTCTACTTCCCTGATGGGTCGTTTCAAAAGACTGCCGCGACCGGTACAGGCAACGGGATCTCGGGCGTACTGACGCCGGCGGGCAGCGGCCTTTCCGGAGGGGGAACCTCCGGCACGCTTAATCTAAGTCTGCTCACCGGCTGCACGGCCGGACAAATCCTGAAGTGGAACGGCAGCGTTTGGACCTGCGCCGCTGACCTGCAAGGCTCGAGCCTTCTCACCGGCGTGACTGCAGGCACCGGACTGACGGGCGGCGGCACGGTCGGCAACGTCACACTCGCGTTGGACACAACCTTCACCGATGCGCGGTACTCGCAGGTGGGCGCCACGAACACCTTCAGCGGCAACCAGGTGTTTACCGGGCAAGTAAAGTTCGGCGATCCCACCTACTTCAATCCTGGCCCGACTCCGAATCCTGATGGAGACGTGGTGTCGAATGGCAGCGTGGTCATGTGCGGTGGAAACCTGACGCTCGTGACCAGTGTGAGTAGCATGGCCTGTTCGGGCACTACACAGTTGGCCTTGCCCACCACGCTGCCTGGCTCTCTCAACTTCGCGGCTGGCGTGAGTACCTCATCTGGCGGGCCCGAAGTACCAAACGTGTTTAGCTGGGTTGCGGAAGGCGTGAATAACGGCACGCCAAGCGCGGCTTCGAGCTTCAGTCTCTACACAGCGACCAATGGAAATCCCCCGGCGTTCACCGGGTTTGGGATCAACCAGAACGGAATCATCCAATTCGCGCCGGGCCAAACCTTCCCGATCACCGGTGCGGGCAGTGGCACTGTGACGAACGTGGGCAGCGGGTTCGGCCTCACGGGAGGCCCCATAACCACCACGGGCACCCTCATGATTGATACCACCGTAGTGCCCCAACTCGGCGCCCCTTCCAATACCTTCACAGGGAGCATCACGGCCTCGTCGTTCACCGGCAACGGCGCGGGCCTGAGCAGCGTCAATGCGCTCACGCTGGGCGGGAACCTGCCCAGTGCGTTTGCCTCAACGGGGGCCAATACATTCACTGGGACCCAGACGATTAACGGCAGCGTCGGCATCGGCGTGGCGACGCCTCTGGCTACGCTCGATGTCAACGGCAGTATCAATGTTCCAAACACCAGGTCGGGCTCGGTGGGCGTGATCAGTTTGGGAAACTTCACGTTCCTGCACAATTTCCCAGGCACTGTCGGCAGCGACAATACGTTTGTCGGCGCACTCGCCGGGAACACGACCGTTATGACGGGAATTGGCAACACCGGTGTGGGCTTCGGCGCGCTCAACGCCAACACGTCTGGTGCTGGCAACTCCGCGTTCGGCGAAGGCGCGCTCTTCAACAACGGGACGGGCCAGGGCAACTCCGCCCTTGGCGGCGCCGCGCTCACCGTCAACACGTCTGGTACCGACAACTCCGCTTTCGGCGGTGGCGCGCTCTCCGGTAACACGACGGGCGACTATAACTCCGCCTTCGGTGTCGGCGCACTCCGCAGCCTTACGACCGGAAGCTATAACATCGCGATCGGCCTCAATGCCGGCGGCAACATATCCGGCCGCGAGAGCGGCAACATCTACATTGGCAATACCGGAGTGGCCGGGGAATCGGGCATCATTCGGATCGGCAACAACGACCTAAGCGTGGGACCGGTTCAAACGCAGACCTACCTCGTGGGCAACTTGAACGTGGCGGGAACAATAACCTGCGGCTCCGGTTGCAGCGGCGGGAGCGGCAGTGGCACGGTGACGAGTGTGGGCAGCGGGCTCGGCCTCGCGGGCGGTCCCATAACCACCACGGGCGCACTGATGATTGATACCACCGTGGTGCCGCAACTCGGCGTTCCCAACACGTTCACGGGCAGCAACACCTTCACAGGTGCCAACATCTTCAATGGGTCGTTCACCGGCAACGGCGCGGGCCTGAGCAACGTCAACGCGCTGACCCTAGGGGGGAATCTGCCGAGTGCGTTCGCCACGACGGGCGCGAATAACTTCACCGGAAATCAAGGCATCACCGGGAATGTCAGCCTCACCGGCTCACTCACGCTTCCCAACACCACGTCCGCTACGGTGGGAGTGATCAACCTGGGCACTACCCCCTTCCTGCACAACTACGGCACGAGCAACACATTCGTAGGCCAGAACGCCGGGAATTTTTCCACAACGGGCTTGGGCACCAACACCGCGATCGGAGCCACCGCCCTTCAGGCGGTAACGGACGGCCGCGGGAACACTGCCGTCGGAATGGGAGCGCTCCAGAGCAACACTTCGGGCAGCGGCAATACTGCGGTCGGCCTCTCCGCCGGAATTGGACCTTCCGGCGCCACGCCGACCGTGATCGGCAGCAATAACACATTCATTGGCAACAATGCCCGTCCGGGAGTGTCCACTCCGATCGTCAATTCGACGGCCATCGGTTTCGATGCCACGGTTTCTGAAGACAACGCTTTGGTACTTGGGAGCGCACTCACCAACATCGGCATCGGCACGGCAACGCCGGCGTTCAAGCTCGACGTCAACGGAGACGCCAATTTCAGCGGTGTACTCCACGCGACCGCCCTCGAATCAGCATCGAGCCTCGGTGTGAAAGCCTCGAGTGACCTGAGTCTCCAGTCGGGGACGGCTCTAACTGTCCAATCGGGAACGGCTTTATCAATGACATCGGTGAACGCCTTCAGTCTCACGTCGAATCAGAACTTCAGCGTCCAATCAGTGCAGGCGCTGAATCTTCAATCAGGGACCGCGCTGGGGCTCACTGCCCCTAGCGGCGTTACAATTACCGGCAACGCAGCTGTCTCTGGCACTCTGACTATGGGGGGCGCAATCACCTTCGCGCCCGGGCAGATCTTTCCCAGCACTGGCACGGGCGGCGGCACGGTCACCAGCGTGATGGCAGGCGCCGGGCTCCACGCTATTCCGTCGAATCCCATCACCAGCACTGGGACGCTGACAATTGATCCTACGGTGGTCCCTCAGCTAGGTGCGGGGAATAATGCGTTCGCGGGGACTATTACTTTGGGCGGTGACCTTGCACTTCCTTTCACCTCGGCGGATGGCACGATGGGAGTGATCACCGTGGGGGGCCAGCCGTTCCTGCACAATTACCCTGGCACTGCCAATTCCGACAACACTTTTGTCGGGGCGTCGGCTGGGAACATGACAATGGATCCGGTCAACGCGATCAACAACACTGCCGTGGGCGCCTCGGCGCTCGAGCTCAATACGACGGGCACAAACAACTCCGCCTTTGGCTCGGGCGCACTCTTTAAGAACTCGTCCGGTACGGGCAACTCCGGCTTCGGTGTCAACGCTCTCGCCCTGAACCAGGGGGGTGTGGGCAACTCCGCTTTCGGCTATGGCGCGCTGTCCAATAACGTTGTGACCAGCGCTAATTCGGCCTTTGGCTACAAATCGCTCGAATACAGCCAGGGCCAACGCAACACTGCTTTCGGCAGCCAGGCGCTCTCCGGTCTTGGACTTTCAGGCGGCGGAAGTGGAGATTCCAACATCGCGATCGGCCAAAACGCTGGCACGAACCTCACCAGCGGCAGCAACAACATCTACGTCGGCAACCTGGGACCGACCTTGCCCAACACCATGGAGTCGGGAATGATCCGTATTGGCGACCCGAACTTCCAGACGGCGACCTACCTCGCGGGCAACGTAACCATCAGCGCCCCCGCGGGCATGGGCTTCGGGCTGACCTTTCCCGATGGGACAACTCAAACCACCGCTTATACAGGCGGAGGCAGCGGGGGCGGTGGCGGGACAGTCACCAGCGTTATGGCCGGAACCGGGCTCACTTCGAGTCCCAATCCGATCACCTCGTCGGGCACCATCAGCATCGCCTCGGGCGGGGTGACGAACTCTCTGCTGGCGAATCCTTCGTTCACTCTGTCTGTAGGGACGGGGCTTACAGGGGGCGGCACAGTTGCGCTGGGAGGCACGGGCACGCTGAGCTTGGCCACGATTAACTGTCCCGGGGGCGACGTCCTGACCGGCTTGCCTCTGGCCTGCTCGCCCCTGTCCACACTGGGCATCGCTACATTGGGCGCGAACACGTTCAGCGGCGACCAGACGATCACGGGGAATGTTTCCGCATCGGGGGCGGTGACTGTGGGCGGCAATCTCGCGCTTCCAAACACCACGTCGCCCACCACCGCGTCGCCCGGCGTGGGCGTAATCACCTTGGGGGGTATCGCGTTCCTGCACAATTACGGCATCCGTAACACCTTCGTCGGCGGATTGGCCGGGAACACGAGCACCTCGGGACCGGACAACACCGGAGTGGGGTTTGGCGCACTGGGCTCCCTGGGCGGCAGCAACCCTACTATGGCCTTCAGCAACTCCGCCTTCGGCTCCCAAGCGCTCACTGCCAACACGACGGGCCTCCTCAACTCCGCCTTCGGCGCTGGGGCGCTCGCGAGCAACACGGAGGGTCTCAGCAACTCCGCCTTCGGCGAAGGTACTCTGGCTGCTCTCAAGAGCGGGAGTAACAACATCGCCATCGGCAAAGGCGCGGGCGGCAATCTCTTTACCAACGAAAGCTTCAACATCTACATCGGCAACGTCGGAACGAGCAGCGAATCGAACACCATCCGCATCGGCGACGGAGTAACACAGACAGCGACATATATTACTGGCATCTCGGGAGCCACGATTGCCAGCGGCACCGCGGTCATGGTTGCTTCCAACGGCCAGCTCGGCACCATCACTTCCTCACGCCGCTTCAAGCACGATATCGCGGACATGGGCGTGGAGAGCGACCTGCTAATGAAGCTGCGTCCAGTGGCCTTCTATTACAAACCGGAACTCGACACGACACAGACGCGCCAGTACGGCCTGGTGGCGGAGGAAGTCGCCAAAGTGGCGCCCGGGCTGGTTGTTTTCGACAAGAACGGCGAACCTGAAACCGTCCGCTACCACTTCGTCAACGCCATGCTCCTGAACGAGGTCCAGAAGCAGCAGCGCCTGCTCGAAGAACAACAGCGAGCGACCGACGAACAACGCCGAGCGAACGAGGAGCAGAAAAGCACGATCGCGCGGCAACAGGAGGAGATTCAAGACCTGGCAGCCCGCCTGGCCAAGCTGGAGGCCTTGCTGGCCCCGCAGCGCTGACCTTCATTCGTTCGTCCGTGCGCAGTCCATTGCTTTGTGAGGTGCCACGCACGTTCGCGACGCTCTCCGGAACTGGCGGTTCACACCTGCCCAAAATCTCGGCTACCCTCCGCCGTGCCTGATTAGTCGGATTACCGGACCAGTGGTTCATCGATGTCCCGGCATGTGAACGACGCCTAAGACGGAGGCTTCGTCTGCGTGGGTCACACGCTGAACCAATTGCCTAAAAAGCGCTTCGAGAGACAAGGCCATTGGCCTTTCGGCAATCCCGCCGGAATGCCCGTTGCAGTCGGTGAAAACGGTTCACTATAATGCGAACATTGGCCCGCGAATCCCAAGACGCAAAGAAACAGAGCCCTGCCGAACGGTTGCGCAGAGCGTCCGACGCGAAGTCGTTTGAAGGCGTCGAGCGGCGCCACGGTCCGGGAGCGCTCCCTGAAGTTGCGGAAAGCAACGAAGTCAACGTCTTCCACGAGCTTGGCAAAGCCTTAACCTCGTCTCTCCAGCTGGATCAGGTCCTGCGCACGATCATGGAAAAGATCAACGAGGTGCTGCGCCCAGACACGTGGTCCCTTCTTCTGATGGACCCCGAGAAGCGCGAGCTCTACTTCCAGATCGCCACGGGAAAGGGCGCCGAAGCGCTCAAGGACGTGCGCATCAAGGTCGGCCAGGGTCTCGCGGGCTGGGTGGCCGAGTCCGGCGAAGCCGTCGTGGTGGCGGACACGAGGAAGGATTCGCGTTTCTTCGGAAAAGTGGACGAGAAGACAAAAATGGAGACGCGCTCCATCGTCGCCGTGCCGGTGCGATTCCGCGACCAGTGCCTCGGCGTGATCGAGCTGATTAACTGCATCGGCCCGGAGGGTTTCAGCCATCGCGACCTCGCCCTGCTCGAGGCGCTTGCCGACTACGCCGCGATCGCCATCGAAAACGCGCGGCACGTCCAGCGAATCCACGAGCTCACGATCACCGACGACTGCACGAGCCTCTACAACGCGCGGCACCTGAATTTCATGCTCGACACGGAAATCTACCGCTCGCACCGCTACGCGTTCGAGTTCTCGCTGATCTTCATCGACCTCGACCACTTCAAGAACGTGAACGACACGCACGGCCATTTGGTCGGCTCGAAGCTGCTGGGCGAAATCGGCGAGGCCGTGAAGGGAAATTGCCGGCTGATCGATCTGGCGTTCCGCTACGGCGGAGACGAGTTCGTCGTGCTGCTCCCGCAAACGTCCAAGGAGAACGCGCTCGGCGTGGCCCACCGCCTCCACAAGCTGATTCGCGAAATGGTCTGGCTGAAGGACACTGGACTCAACGTTCACGTCACCGCCAGCGTGGGCGTGGCCGCGTATCCCACCGACTCGCGCACAAAGGCCGAACTCCTGCATCTGGCCGATGAGGCCATGTACCTGGTCAAGAACACGACGCGCGACAGTGTGGCCGCCGCCGGCGTCGGGCTTCTCCCGCACAACTGATGACCCGATAAGGGTCGGCATCCCGAACGACGCGCGGTTTGCGGCGTGAGGGATCTCTCTTCCATCGTGTGGAACAACACTGCCGCAGTTGTACCGCGCAAACCCCTCCCCTATACTCGGCGTCTAATCGAATCAGGGAGGGTTTGCAGTGCGCAACCGGGAAGCAGCGCGATATGCGCGCTGGGCGGCCATCGCCGCGGGCGTGGTGGCGCTGTCCGTGGTCGGCGTGTACGCGGAGCGCGCTCTTCGCCGTGCTCACGCGCGCCGCTACGCGCCAGTGGCCGTTCCCAACACCGTGCAGCAGCAAACAGGGCGATTCTCCTTCTCCAAAGTCGAGCAAGATCGCACCGTCTTCACCGTTCGCGCGTCCCGTGCCACGCAGTTCAAAGATCAGAATCGCGCGCTGCTCGAAGACGTGTGGATCACGATCTACGGCCGCGACGGAAGCCGCAACGACAACATCCATACGCGCGAGTGCAGCTACGAACCGGAATCCGGTGAAGTTCGCTGCGAAGGCGAAGTCCGGATCGACATCGAAAACGCGAACCCGGCGCAAGGCAAACCCGCCGGATCACCGGGCGGCGGCATTGAGGTGAAGACGAGCAACCTCTCGTTCAATCGCAACACGGGCGAGGCTTCGACTCCGGCCCCCGTGGAATTCCGCTTTCCGGCGGGCCAGGGGCGCGGAGTGGGCGTCACCTACAGCACCCACGACTCGACGGTCCGCATCGAACACGCCGTCCAATTCGATCTTGCCGCTTCGGACCGGACATCCGGGATGCCGGTGAGCGCCACCGGCAGCAGTCTCGAAATCCGCCGCGATCAGCGCACCGTCGTGCTCGCAGGACCTGCACTCGTGCGCGAAGGCGCCCGCGAACTATCGGTGGACGCCATCTCGGTGGAACTCGACGCGAACTACCGTGCCCGGCGCGCGGTGGCCCAAGGACATCCGCAACTTCGCGCCAAAGAGGGCGGCGGGCAAATCACTGTTTCAGCCACCCGTTTCGAGGGCTTGCTCAATCCGGCGGGCTGGGTTGAACGCATCGTTGCCGATGGAAACATCGAAGGCACGCGGCAGACAGCCGCCGGAGCCGACCGCTTCTCGGCTGCACACGTCGAAATCGCGATGCTGCCGGGACGCAATCTCATTCACGACCTGACGGCGACCGGCGGCGTGACAGCAGAGTCGCAACAGGGGGGCGATTCGCATCTCCTGAAAACCGACGCCTTGCGCGTCACGTTCACGGAAGGCTCCGCGGCCAAAGCCTCCGGCCACGCCGCGGGGAAGGCGGATCAGCAGCGCGTCGAGAGCGCCGAAACCCTTGCGCCCGCGACAATCGAATCGAAGAGCGCGAGCGACACGACAACGCTGCACGCAAAAAAGTTCGTCGCCCAATTGGGCCCCAACGGGCATCTCGACAAACTCTTCGGGCACGGTGACGTCGATGTCCGGAGGCAGGTCGGCAGCGGCGTGCCGCAGGCCATCTCGGCTGCCGAACTCGCCGCCACATTCGCCGCGCACGGTGATTGGGCCACAGTCGAGGAAAGCGGGAATGTGCGCTTTCAACAGGCAGACCGCCAGGCCACCGCCGAGCATGCCAGCATGGTTCGCGCCACGGACACGATCAAGCTCGATGGCTCACCCGTGGTCTCCGACGCGGTGAGCCGCACAACGGCGGGCGGCGTCGTGGTCAATCAAAAGTCGGGGGAGCTGCGCGCCACGGGCGGCGTGGTCTCCACGTATATCCCGGCCGCACAGGGAGACGCGGTGAATCTCGGCTCCGGAGCGGCTCACGTCTCCGCGGATGCGCTCTCCGGCTCGGTCAATTCGGGCCACGTGGCCTACGCCGGCCACGCGCGGCTCTGGCAGGGTGACTCCGTGCTTGACGCGGATCAGATCGACCTCTGGCGCGACGACAAGAAACTCCAGGCCAGCGGACACGTGGTCGCCGTCTTTCCACAGATTGCGGGTCCGTTCCCCTCGCTGCCCGGAAAATCCTCCGGCGCGTCTTCCACGCCCACGCTATGGAAAATCGTCGCGCCGATTCTCACCTACTGGAGCGACCGCGGCCAGGCGCATCTGGAAGGCGGAGTCGCCGCCAGTTCCGCGCAGGGCTCGCTCGAATCCCAAACCCTCGACGTATTTCTCGGCGCTGCGCCTGCCACGCCGGCTGTCGGCCCGTCGCCCGGCGGGCGCCAGCTCAGCCGCGTGCTGGCTCAGGGGAACGTGGTGGTGCGGCAGGGCGACCGCCGGGGCATGGGGGAGCAAGCCGAATACACCGCCGCGGACGGAAAATTCGTGCTTTCGGGCGGTCAGCCAACAATAGTTAATGCCGCTAGCGACACAACGACGGGCCATTCGTTGACCTTCTATGTAGCGAGTGATACGATTTTAATTGATTCGCAGGAAGGTTCGCGCACACTGACCAGGCACCGGGTTGAGAAATGAACCGGCATGTTGAAACTCCAAGCCGCCGATCTGAGGAAGTCGTACCGCGGTCGGAAGGTCGTCGATGACGTCAATTTGGAGATTCGACAGGGCGAAGTGGTTGGGCTGCTCGGGCCGAACGGCGCAGGAAAGACCACGACGTTCTACATCCTGGTCGGACTCGCGCGTCCGGACTACGGGCGTGTCATGCTGGACGGCGAGGATATCACCGACCTCCCCATGTATCTGCGGGCCCGCAGCGGCATCAGCTACCTCCCCCAAGAGCCTTCGGTTTTTCGGAAACTGACCGTAGAAGAGAATTTGCTGGCGGTTCTGGAGACGCTTTCGGTCACGCCGGAGCAGAGGCGCGACCGCGTCGAGGAGCTTTTGGCGCAAATGGGACTCGAAGGAGTGCGGTACAGCCAGGCTCACGTGCTTTCAGGCGGAGAGCGGAGACGCTTGGAAATCGCGCGCTCGCTTGTTCTCTCGCCGTCCTTCGTGCTGCTCGATGAGCCTTTTGCCGGAATCGATCCGCTCACCGTCGTGGACATCCAGAAGATCATCGCGGACCTGAGCCAGGCGGGAATCGGAGTGCTCATCACCGATCACAACGTGCGGGATACCCTGGCCGTCACCAACCGCGCCTACATCATCAGCGACGGCAAGATACTGGCCGCGGGAACTCCCGTCGAGCTTTCCGCCAACGCCGACGTTCGGCGCATCTATCTGGGAGAGGCCTTCCGGCTGAACTGAACTCTATGAACTTTCTCGCGCCCAAATTGCATCTCCGGCTGGCTCAGAAGCAGATTCTGACGCCGGGGCTCGTCCAGATGGTGAGCGTGCTGGCGCTCAACCGCCTCGAGCTGCGGGAAATGATCAACCAGGAGATCATGGCAAACCCGGTCCTCGAGGAGCTTAGCGAGGAAAACGTCACGGCCGATAGCTACACGGACGAAGCCTTCCTGAAGAAAGAAACCGAAAAAGTTCCCGAAACCCAGGCAGCGAATCCCTTTGATGAATTCGATTTTGGCTCTTTCTTCACGCAGTACCTCGACACGGGCGCGGAGCGCGCCGCCGGCGGGGAGCACGAGGAGATCGAAAAGCCGTCCTTCGACAAGTTCCTTTCCTCTCCCGCGAGCCTGACCGACCATCTCGCGTGGCAATTGAGCGTCAGCATCTGCACCGAAACCGTCCGCAAAATCGCCGAAGGTATCGTGGGCAATCTCGATGAAAACGGCTACCTGACCGCGACGCTCGAAGAACTCGCGCAATCCGGAAACTATTCGATGGAGGACGTCGAAGAAGCCCTGGCCGTGGTGCAGGAATTCGATCCGCCCGGCGTGGCCGCGCGCGATCTGCCCGAATGCCTGCTGTTGCAGGTCAAATTGCTCGATCCGCAGAATACGCTCGCGCAACAGATCATCACCGAGCATCTGAAGCTCCTCCAGAATAATCAGCTCAAGGAAGTCGCCCGCGCCCTCAATCGCCCCGTCGAGCTCGTCAAGCGCGCCGTGGATGTGATCAAGCGTCTCGATCCCAAGCCCGGCCTACGCTACAACAAGACGGAGCCGCGCCTGGTCGAGCCGGACGTTCAATTCCGCAAAGTGGACGGCGAATGGCAGGTCTTCATGAACGACGACGACGTGCCGCAGCTCCGCCTGAGCCCCACCTACCGCCGCCTGCTGGCGCGCGACGCGGCCGACCGTGAAGTCCGCAACTACGTCAAGGAGCGCTTCACGGCCGCGATTCAGCTGATGAAGAATATCGAGCAGCGCAAGCACACGATCCTGCGCGTCTGCCATTCGATTCTGCACCGCCAGGGCGATTACTTGGACTACGGTCCCGATCACCTGAAACCGATGATGATCAAGGAAGTCGCCGAGGAAGTCGGCGTGCATCCCTCCACCGTCAGCCGCGCCGTGGCCAACAAGTACGTGCACACGCCGCAGGGCGTGCTCGAGCTTCGCAGCTTCTTTTCCGAATCCGTGAACGGGCCGCAGGGCAGCGAAATGTCTCTGCTGTCCCTAAAGCGCCGCGTCAAGCAGATGATCGAAGAGGAAGACACGGCTCACCCGCTGACCGATGAACAGATCACCAAGAAGTTAAGCGACGAAGGCATCCGTGTCACCCGCCGCACCGTGGCGAAATATCGCGAAGACCTCCGCATCCCGAGCACGCACCGCCGCCGGGTAAAGGCCTGAGCGTCCGCCGCCGTGCCGCCCCGCGATCCGAAACGCCCCGGCCGCAACTCCCATTCCCGCCAGCTCGTGATCCTGACGGGCCTCTCCGGTTCCGGCAAGCGTTCTGTCCTGAACACGTTCGAGGATCTCGGCTTCTACTGCGTCGATAATCTTCCCGTTGCCCTGATTCCCACGTTCAGCGAGCTCTATGCGGAAGGCCGCGGAGAAATCGAGCGCGCCGCCCTGCTGGTCGACGCCCGCGAAGGCGAGCAAATCGACAAGCTGCCGGCCATCTTTCGCAAGTTGAGCAGCGAGCACGCCGCCACGCTGGTCTTCATCGAAGCGAGCGAAAACGCCCTTTTGCGGCGCTTCAGCGAGACCCGCCGCCCGCATCCGCTGGGCGGCGGAGACTCGATCAAGGAAGGAATTCGCGAGGAGCGGCGGCGAATGGCTCCGATTCGCAGGCTCGCCGACGTCGTCATCGATACCACCCGATTCAACGTTCACGAGCTGCGCCAGTTCATCATCGACCGGTTTCAGAATCCGGGGCGGCGGCCGCTGCTGGTGTCGGTCGTCAGCTTCGGCTTCCGCTACGGAATTCCCACCGACGCCGACCTTGTTTTCGACGTGCGCTTTCTGCCCAACCCGCACTTCGTGCCCCGCCTGCGCCCGTTTACGGGCAAGGACCCGCGCGTGGCCCGCTATATTCGCTCATTCCCGCAGACGGGAGAATTCCTGCGCCGGATCGAAAGCTTGCTGACGTATTTGATCCCGCACTACATTCGCGAGGGCAAGAGTTATCTCACGGTCGCGCTGGGGTGTACGGGCGGGCGGCACCGCTCGGTCGCGCTTGCGGAAGTGATTCGCCGCTCCATCCAGCGCAAGGGATACGCGACCAAGGTCGTGCACCGCGACCTGGATAAATCGGCTACGTGATGGCGCGATCGCTCGGCGATTACGCCTTGCAAGATGCGCGCGCGATGAATAGTCTAGTGTCACTCGGCGGGGCGTGATTCGCAGTCCCTAGTAAGCCTTGAGTCGTGGAGAGCGCGGAGATTCGTTTCTGCGCTGAAATCTGACGCCAGGAGCCCGGCAAACGTGACCATGGACGGCATCCCGCGCGTGACCGAGCGAGACGAAATCCGGCGCCTGTTGCGGTACCTGCGGCCGTACGTGCCGCGCCTTGCGTTCGGTGTTCTTCTGATCGCCGCGATGGGCGTGGTCGAGTTCCTGGTGGCTTTTGCCCTTCGTCCTGCCTTCGACGTGGTCCTGAATCCGCATTCGACTACTCAGGCCCTGACTCTATTTCAGATTCCTTATACCAGCCACGTGGTCGATCTGCACTCTTTTGCCCCTCGCCATTTCCACAATGTGTGGACCGTCTTTGCTGTCGCGCTGGTATTCCTCGGGCTCGTGAAAGGCACGGCGGAATACATTGGCAGCATTCTGATTCAGCACGTGGGTCTTTCCGCGGTCACGGACCTCCGCAACCAGGTCTACAGCCAGGTCGTGCAGCAACCCGTCGGCTTCTTCCAGAACAATCCGACCGGTCGCGTGATGTCCGCTGTCATCGCCGATATCGAGCAGATGCGGAGCGCCTTCTCGGATTGGTTCGCGGAGTTCTTCCGTCAGATATTCGGCTTGATCGCCTTCGTCGCCGTTCTGCTGGTCATCAACTGGAGGATGGCTCTCGGCTCCGCCATTCTGATTCCGGTTGTCGTGTGGCCGGTCAGCAAGTTCGGCCGCAGGATTCGCCGCTCTTCGGAAAAGAGCCGGTCGCGCCTGGCGGACCTCAGCCAAATCCTTCAGGAAACCATCGCGGGAAACCGCGTGGTGAAAGCTTTCGGAATGGAGAATTTCGAAATCCGCAAGTTTCGCGAGGCCGCCCGCAACCTGCTCCATGAGAACATGCGCTGGATCAGGGCCTTTGCCGCCACTTCGCCGGTGATGGATCTGCTGGGCGCGGTCGTCGTGGCGCTGGTTCTGCTCGTCGCGCGCGGTGAGATTAAAGCCGGCCGCATGAGTATCGGATTGTTCGTGTCTTTCGCCTACGCCCTGTTCAAGGCCTACGAACCCATCAAGCGCCTCGGCAACGTCTATCAGCTTTTCCTCCAGGCAGCCGGAACGTCCAAGCAGGTCTTCTCTTTCCTCGATTTGCCCCAGGAGGCGATGGAAGCGCCCGGCGCGAAGGTATTGCCGCCATTTTCGAAATCCGTCGAGTTCGATCGCGCGAGCTTCGCCTACGACAGCGGCCCGCTCATCCTGAAGGGCATCGACTTGAAAGTCCCAGCCGGCTCTGTGGTCGCGATTGTCGGCTCGAGCGGCGCGGGGAAAACAACTCTTGTGAATCTGCTGCCGCGCTTTCACACAGCGACGGCAGGATCGGTCCGGATCGATGGATACGACTTGCGCGACGTCACGCTCCGCTCGCTCCGCGAGCAGATGGCCATCGTCACCCAGGAAACGATTCTCTTCAACGATACGATCCGCAACAATCTCTGCTACGGCCGCCCGGAAATGTCCGATGAAAAGATCTTCGCCGCGGCGCAGGCCGCCCTCGCTCACGATTTCATCATGCAAATGCCGGAGGGATACCAGACCGTGATCGGCGACCGCGGCCAGCGGCTTTCCGGAGGCCAGCGGCAGCGGCTGGCGATCGCGCGGGCGCTGCTGAAGGACGCGCCGATCCTGATTCTCGACGAGGCGACCTCCGAACTCGATTCGGAATCCGAAATGCTCGTGCAGAGAGCGCTCAACAATCTGATGACCGGCCGAACCGTCTTCGTCATCGCGCACCGCCTGTCGACGATCCGGCGCGCCGACATGATTGCCGTGCTCGACGACGGCGCGATTCGCGAACGCGGCACGCACGACGAGCTTTTGAAGCGCAGCGGAATCTACGCGCGCCTGTACGACATGCAATTCCGGGACGCCGAGCCAGTGTCTCGCGCCGCGGGTCCCGTGTGAAAATGCCCGGCACAAAATCCCAATCCGCTCCCGTGATTTCGACGAAGGCCCCGGTGAAGGGCCTGAAGTCCATGACCGGCTACGCCCACGCCCAGGCCGTTGAGAATGGCTTTGGTCTGCGCGTCTCCGTGCGCAGCGTCAATCACCGCTTTCTCGATCTGCACCTGCGCGTGCCCGAGGGTTTCGAGCCGGTCGAGCCTCGCATCCGGCAGATCGTACGCGAGCGCGTCCGGCGCGGACATCTCGATGTCACGGTCCGCTACGAGCTCGCGGGGCCCGCAGCCGTCGGCGTCAATCAGGACGTCGCCGCGGCCTATCTGCAAGCCGTCAACGGGCTGCGCAAACAGTTCGGCATACAGGCGGAGCCGGACCTGGCTTCGATTCTGCGCCTGCCCGGAGTGATCGGGCCTCCCGGCGCGTCGCTTGACGAGGAGATCGCGCGGCTGGAAGCCGTTGTCGCGCGATGCCTGACGGAAGCCCTCGACAAGCTCGACCGCATGCGCGAGCAGGAAGGTGACGCCCTCCGGCAGGACATGTCCGGGCGGCTCACCAGCATCGCGAGCCTCGCCGCAAGGGTCGAAGCGCTAGCGCAAAGCGCCCGGCCGGCCTACGCGCGCAGGCTCGAATCGCGCTTGAAGGAGCTGCTCGGCGACGCGCAGATCGATCCCGCGCGCCTCGCGCAGGAAGCGGCGCTCGCCGCCGAACGCAGCGACGTGTCCGAAGAGCTGGCGCGGCTTGCAAGCCACGTGCGCCAGTTTGAGTCCCTGCTCACCAGCGCGTCGGACGTCGGCAAGAAGCTCGATTTCCTGCTTCAGGAAATGCAGCGCGAAGCCAACACGCTGCTTTCGAAGACTCCCGGCAACGAAGCCGAGAGCCTCGAAATCACCAGGCTCGCTCTTGAAATCAAATCCGAAATCGAGAAACTCCGGGAACAGGTGCAGAACATCGAATGAGTAAAGCGGAGCCATTGGTCCTGATCGTTTCCGGGCCGTCCGGCTCGGGGAAATCGACGCTGGTGCAGAAAATTCTGGAGCTTCCCGGCACGATGCTGTCGGTTTCGTGCACCACGCGCCCTCCGCGCAAGACGGAGAGCGACGGCAAGTGGTATAATTTCGTCTCCGAAGCCGAATTCCAGGGAATGGTCGAGCGGGGGGAATTCCTGGAGTACGCGCAGGTCTTCGGGAAAAACTGGTACGGGACGCCCCGCAAGTCGCTCGACGACGCGCTCGCACTGAAAAAAGACCTGGTCCTCGAAATCGATGTCCAGGGCGCGTTGCAGGCGAAGCAGAAGCTGCCGGGAGCTGTCGCGCTCTTCGTGCTGCCGCCCTCGCGTGCGGATCTCGAGCATCGCATCCGGGCGCGCGGACAGGATTCGGAGGACGAAATCCGGCGGCGGCTGGAACGCGCGCGGCAGGAAATGTTGAATTACAGCAGCTATGATTTCGCCGTCGTCAACGATGATCTCGAGCGTGCAGGCCGCGAAGTGCAGGCCATCGCGCTCGGCTCACGCTGCCGCGTGGCGCGCATGGAAGATCGAATTCTCGATATTCTGAATTCCTTTGGAGGCTGACGTTCTTATGGCTGGTCTTAGAAGCGTGCCGGAAAGCCAATTTGCTTATGTCGTTGTCGTCTCGCGCCGCGCCCGGCAGTTGATGATCGGCGGGCGCCCAATGGTTGACAATTCGAAATCTCGCAAGACCTCGCGCATCGCCGAGGAGGAATTGCTTCAGGGGCTCCTCGAATACGAGTTGCCCCCAGTGCCCGAAGGGACGGAAGACAAAGACGGCAAGCGCCGCAAATAGCGGTTCTGGCCACGGCGCGTGCTTCTTGCGTCGCGCGCGCTTCTCGTAGAGTCCAATTCATCATGAAGATCGCCTTGGGCGTGACCGGCGGAGTGGCGGCTTACAAGGCCGCGGAGCTCGTCCGCCGCCTTCAGCAGGAAAAGCTCGACGTGCAGGTGGTGATGACGCGCTCGGCGCAGGAGTTCATCACGCCGCTCACGTTTGCCGCGCTCACCGGGAAGAAAGTCATCACCGAAATGTTCGGCGCGGGCGATGCCTCGCCCGCGAACGTCGAGAGCGCCATCGAACATATCGCCGTCGCGCAGCGCATCGATCTTCTGCTCGTCGCTCCCGCAACAGCCGACATCCTCGGCAAGTTCGCGCATGGCATCGCGGGCGATTTTCTCTCGACACTCTATCTCGCAACGAAAGCTCCCGTGGTCGTCGCACCGGCGATGAACGTCAACATGTGGGAGCATCCGGCGACCCAGGAAAACCTGAAATCGCTTCGCGCACGCGGCGTTCACGTGGTTGATCCGGACGAAGGCTACCTCGCCTGCGGGATGACCGGCGCGGGGCGCCTCGCCGCCACCGAAGCGATCGTCGAAAAAGTCTGCGGTGTTCTAGGACTGCGCCACGATCTCGAAGGCCAGACCGTGCTCGTCACGGCCGGCCCCACACGCGAAGATATCGACCCGGTCCGCTTCCTGACCAATCGCTCGTCCGGAAAAATGGGCTACGCGCTTGCAGAGGCCGCCTCCCGGCGCGGCGCACGCGTCGTGCTGGTCAGCGGGCCCACCGATCTGGCCGCTCCCGAAGGCGTCGACTGGGTCCCCGTGCGCACCACCGAGGAAATGCGCAATGCGGTGCGCGAGCGCGCACGCGAAGCGAACATCGTGATCATGGCCGCGGCGGTCTCCGACTATCGCCCTGCCGCGGCGCAATCGCAAAAGCTTAAGCGCGGCGACGAGCGCCTCACACTCGAACTCGAGCCTACTCCGGACATTCTCGCCGAGCTTGGCCGCGAAAAAGGATCGCGCATTCTGGTCGGCTTCGCCGCGGAGACGGATCGCGTCGCGGAAAACGCCCGCGGAAAACTGGCGCGCAAGGGCGCGGACATGATCGTCGCGAACGACGTCACGCAAGAAGGCGCGGGCTTCGATACGGACACGAACATCGTCACTCTTTTCCTCCGCGACGGCCGCGAAGTCCCGCTTCCCAAACTCTCGAAGTTCGACGTCGCAAATCGCATCCTCGATCACGTTCTTCAGATTCGCCAGCGATAGCTCGCGTTTTTGTCGCCCCGAGTTCGCCGCAGGCGGTTGGACTTTTGCCGCTTGTGAATTCCTTGGGCCTCCCGGATAATCTGAAACCTCGTGGATCAAAACAAACGCTCTCGCGCCGAAGCCTGGCTGCGTTACGCCGACGATCTCGGCCTCGGCCCCTACTATCGCGACCGCGCGGCGCTGCAACCTGCCGAACAATCTTCTTCGGGTGCGCCCCCGGAAATCTCCGCTCCCGCTCCAAATTCATCTCCGACCTTGGCAGGCGCTGCTCCCCGGCGCGCCCCGGAACCATCTCGGGCGCAGAGACCCGCGCCCGCGCCGGTCTTCATCCCGCCCGCCACGGGCGCATCGCTCTTCGAAGAGCGCATCGAGGGAGACACGCTCGACCGCGTCCGCGCAGACATCGGACCGAACTGCACGCGCTGCAAGCTGCACAAAGCCCGCACGAACATTGTCTTCGGCGTCGGAAACCCAAAAGCGCATCTCGTCTTCGTCGGCGAAGGTCCTGGCCGCGATGAAGACGAGCAAGGCGAGCCGTTCGTCGGCCGCGCGGGAAAGCTGCTCACGCAGATGATCGAGGCGATGGGCCTGCGGCGGCAGGATGTCTATATCTGCAACGTCGTCAAATGCCGTCCGCCCGAAAATCGTCTCCCGGAAAAGGACGAAATCGCTACGTGCTCGCCTTTTCTTCTCCGCCAGCTCGGCGTGATCCAACCCAAAGTGATCTGCTGCCTCGGCAGTTGCTCCGCACAAACGATGCTCAATACAAATCAGGGCATTTCCCGTTTCCGTGGCGAGTGGTTCGACTATCGCGGCTCGAAATTGATCGCGACGTATCACCCCGCGTATCTGCTGCGCAATCCAGCCGCAAAGGGCGAAGTCTGGAAAGACTTGCAAAAAGTGATGGCCGTCCTCGGCCTCGAGCCCAAGCGCAAGCCACCATCCACTTAGGATCGTCATTCTGAGCGGAGCGTCCCGACGCTTTATTCTTTCCCGGAGATCGTTTATTTGCGGTCTCCGGGTCGGGACGCGGAGTCGAAGAATCTCTCTTCGGCGTCACCGAACAGGGGATGTCAATAGAGGCCATAGGTCCTAGAGAAAACTCACTTGGAAATCATTCTCGGAATAGCGGCAGCGATCGGCTGGGGTGTGGCGGACTTTTCCGCGCGCTTTGCGTCACGCCGCATCGGCGCCTTCCGCACGCTGATGTGGATGCAGCTCTTCGGCTTTCTCGGTCTCACGCTCTACCTCGCGCGAGCCGGCGCGTTTTCTCGCGTCACAGCCTCGGGCTGGCATCCCTGGGCATTCGCCGTTCTGGCCGGCCTGATCAACTCCGCCTCCTCACTTGCGCTCTATCGTTCCTTCGAGGTCGGCGTGATGAGCATCGTCGCGCCCGTTTCCTGCGCCTATCCCGCGTTGACGGTCGTCCTTGCGCTGCTGAGCGGCGAACGGATTCACGCGCTCCGCGGCGCGGCCCTCGCGATCACGTTTGTTGGCGTGATCCTCGCGGCGCTTTCGTTCACATCGAGCTCGAATCGCTCCGCCCCCGCCAGCGAACATCTTTCCAGCGCGCACGTCTCCACCGGCGCCGGCTGGGCGATTGTCGCGGCCGTGGGCTACGGCGTGATGTTCTGGTGGCTCGGATTTCACGTGGTGCCGCTCGTTGGCAGCGCGATCTCCGTTTGGGTAGTCCGCATCTCGACATTTTCCACGCTCGCGCTGGCGGGGGCGCCAACCGGTCGTACGTTCCGGCTCCCGCGCGGGAGCGTATGGGGCCTGCTCGCGGTCGTTGGCCTGATGGACACGGCGGCGTTCGTCGCCAACAATGCCGGGATGGGCATGGGCCACGTGGCGGTCGTCAGCGTGCTGTCTTCTCTCTACGGCGCCGTCACCGTGCTGCTCTCGTGGATGTTCCTACGCGAGCGCCTCGAGCGCACCCAGTGGTTCGGCATCGTCCTGATTTTCGTCGGGATCGTCCTCGTCAGCCGCTGACGACGCGCTGCAAGACGCCGCCGGTGGAAGGGCGGGGTTTCAACCCCGCCGTAAGCCGTCCGCGCGACGCGCGTTCCTATGCGCTGTTTTATCGCAGCAAGTCTTTGAGTTGTTTGTCGGCCTTACCTTTTCAGGGAGTGAGAGCGAACCGCGCGGGCTGCTACACTATGGCGCTGCCATGGCTCCCCGCTATTGCGAAGTCGCGCTCCCGGTCCCTCTCCGCTCGACGTTCACCTACGCCGTGCCCGAATCCTTCGATGGCGAGCCGCTTGTCGGGCGGCGCGTCGTCGTCCCGTTTCGCAAGCGCGCCATGATCGGCGTGGGGCTCGCCGAATCGGACCGCGCGCCGGAGATCGCCCGCGTCAAGGAAGTCGCCGAGCTGATGGACTCGCTCCCGGCGCTCCCGCCGAAGCTCATCGAGCTGGGCCAGTGGATCAGCCGCTACTACCTCGCGCCCATCGGCGAGACATTTCGCGCGATGCTGCCGCCGGAAATCGAGCTGCGCCACGACCGCGAATATTCGCTCACCGATTCCGGCCGCGCCTGTCTGCGGCAGCTCGTCGAAACCGAAGAGCGGACGGATGAAGAAAGCTCCGAGCTCGCTCTCCTCCAGCAGCTCGACGGCAAGGATTCGCGCGCGCGCCGCCGGCGCGTCAACGAAGCGGCCGCTGAAAAGCTCGTCCGCCGAGGCTATCTCGCCGCGCGCGAGGTGCTGCTTCGCCGTAAGGCGCGCACGCAGAAGATCGTCGCATGGCGCGCGGGGACCACGGAGCTTCTGGCCGGGGACGCCGAGAAAAGAATTCGCGAAGTTCTCACCGCCACACGCGGCCCGCTGCCCCTGAACATGCTTCTGGAGAAGGCCGACGCATCGCCCGTCGTTGCCAAGCGTCTTGAAAAAGCGGGAATGCTTCAGACGTGGGAAGAGCCGCTGACGCCCGGCGAAGATCCGTGGGACACCGATTTCGTTCCCCCGGCCAACGTGCTGAACGCCGAGCAGAAGGAAGCGCTCGCCGAAATCTGGCGCTGGTTGCTGGCGGGCGAGTTTTCGGCAGGCCTGCTCCACGGCGTCACCGGCAGCGGAAAAACCGAAGTCTATCTCGGTGCGATCGAGGCGGTCCTCTCGCGCGGCAAGACGGCGATCGTGCTGGTCCCGGAAATCGCTCTCACGCTGTGGGTCGGGCGTCTGGTCCGCGCGCGATTCGGCGAGGGCGTGGCCGTGCTGCACAGCGGCCTGCCCGATATCGAGCGGGCGCGCGAATGGTGGCGCGTTCGCCGCGGAGAAGCGCGCGTCGTGGTCGGCACGCGCTCCGCTGTTTTCGCGCCGCTCGACAATCTCGGCCTCATCATCGTGGACGAAGAGCAGGAGTCGAGCTACAAGCAGGAGGACGCGCCGCGTTACAACGGGCGCGACACGGCCGTCTATCGCGCGCGCCTCGAAGGCGCGGCCGTGTTGCTCGGCTCCGCCACGCCTTCGCTCGAAACTTTCCACAACGCCCGCGCCGGCAAATACAAGCTGCTTAAGCTGACGTCGCGCGTGGAGAATCGCCCGCTCGCGGAAGTTCGCATCGTCGATCTGCGCGAGGATTTTCGCCGCCAGCATCGCGCCGCGCCCGTTTCGGAGGCGCTGCGTGCGGCCATCGCCCTGCGCCTCGAAGAGCGCACGCAGGCGATGGTGCTCATCAATCGTCGCGGCTATTCGTGGTCGCTCCTCTGCCGGAGCTGCGGCGCCCTCGTCCAATGCCAGAATTGCAGCATCGCGCTCACATATCACAAGAGCCGCGAGCGCCTCGAGTGCCACTACTGCGGCTATTCCATCCGTCCGCCCAAGCAATGCCCGAAGTGCCACGGCGAGTACATGTACTTCGTGGGCGATGGCGCGGAGCGTGTGGACGAATATTTGCGCGAGCAGTTTCCCAGCGCCCGCGTCGCTCGCCTGGACCGCGACACAGTCCGCACGAAGCGTGAATACCAGCGGGTGCTCGGCGCATTCGCGAAGGGCGAGATCGATATTCTCGTGGGAACGCAGATGGTGGCGAAGGGACACGACTTCGAGCGCGTCACGCTCGTCGGCGTGGTCGCCGCCGATCTCGCGCTCGGCCGTCCCGATTTTCGCGCGGCGGAGCGGACTTTTCAGTTGCTCACGCAGGTCGCGGGGCGCGCCGGCCGCGGTGAGCTTCCAGGAGAAGTTCTCGTCGAAACGTACTATCCCGAACACTACGCCATCGAATTTGCCGCCCGGCAGGATTACGTCTCGTTCTACGACAAGGAGGCGCACTTCCGGCGAGTCCTGCACTATCCGCCGTTCACCGCGCTCGCGAGCGTCCTGGTGCGCGACCGCAAAATCGACAACGCCATTCGCTGGTCCCGCGCGCTCGCCGGCTACTTCGCGCCATTCGAGCAGCACGGAGTGAAAATTCTCGGTCCCGCCGCGGCGCCGCTCGCGCGCCTGCGCCGCGACTATCGATTTCAGTTCGTGCTGAAATCGCCGCACCGCTCCGCGCTTGGAAAAGCCCTCGCTGGCGCGCTCGATTTCTGCGCCGCGAAGGAAATCCCCGAAACCGCCGTCCTCATGGACGTTGATCCCACCAGCCTTTCCTGATTGCTTTGTGGTGGAACTGTGGTATTCCGAGCGCCGCAGGCGCGGCAGATGGTAGCCCAGCCCGAAGGGCTGGGAAACGAAGACGGCGCGATCCCAAGCGCCGTAGGCGCGACACATTCTGCGCCCAGCGTGCGTTGGCCGACCGAATACCCGGCCGCAATCCTACGGCGTCATGACGGGCCAGAGAGTGAAACACAGCACGAAAATCACCAGCGCGACGGCGGCCCACGCCCGCCGCGCGGAATCGAGCGGCTGCCAGCGGTCCCATACGGGCGGATGGCGAAATCGCAGCGAGAGGATCAGCAGAATCACGCCCCACGTCGCCCATCCGTGCCACGCGTAGATTCCGAGCCCCAGCAGCACCAGCGCCACACCGAGCGAAATCTTCGCGTGGCGCGCGCTCGTGAGGCTGTACATGATGTGCCCGCCGTCGAGTTGCCACGCCGGCAACAGATTCAGCGCCGTCACGAAAAGACCCACCCACGCGGCGCGCCCCACCGGATTTAGCAGCAGCCAGTTCGGGTCGAGGTGCGGATGAAATAGCGCGACGAGCAATCGCTCGAGCGCCGGATGGCCAAAGAGAAACACGGCGTGCTCCTGCGCGTCCGGCACGATCTTCGACGTGGCGATGCCCCACACCATCGCGGGCGCCGCGATCAGAAATCCCACCACGGGTCCGGCGAGTCCGACGTCAAAGAGCGCGCGGCGTGTCGCGATCGGCGAGCGAATCCGGATGAACGCGCCGAACGTCCCGAAAAGCGTCGGCGCGGGAATGAAATACGGATAGCTCGCGTCGATGCCGTAAATCCGGCACGCGAAAAAATGGCCCATCTCGTGCGCAAAGAGAATCGCCAGCAACGTGAACGAAAACGGAATGCCGAGCACGAACATCGCCGGATGCCGGAACGGCAGCAACATCATCGCGAGGAGATTGGAATCGCCGGAGAACGGCTCCTGGTTCGCGGCGTACGACCGCCCGAACTCCACACCGACGATGAGCGTCGAAACGACGGTGAGCAGGAACAGAATCAGCGGAAGCCAGAGCTCCCGCCGCCGGGGCGCCTCAGGAGGCGGAGGCAGATCGATAATGCGCGGGTAATTCATGTCGAGGACTTCGACCGGAATCCGGCCGTGGCCGTTGCCCTCGTTCATGTGCGCGCGCTCACGGAGCTCATGTGGATTGGATGCGGTGGCGCGAGAAATCGGCGCGCCGTCCGGCACGATTGGCGCGCGGCCTCATCTGTGGCTTTCGAGCGCGCGCGAACGCTCGGGACTTCGTTCAGGACTTCGCGGCGGGAGCCGGGAGCGCCTGGAGTTCCTTGCCGGGCTTGAAGCGTACGGCTTTGCCGGGCGGGATGTTCACCTGCTGGCCAGTGCGCGGATTGCGCCCGATGCCGGTCTTGCGCGGCTTCACGTTGAAGACGCCGAAGCGTCGCAATTCGATGCGGCGCCCGCTGCCGAGCGCGGTCTTCATGGCTTCGAAAACGGTCTCCACTGCCTGCTCGGCCTTGGTCCGGGTAATATTGGTCTTCTGCACGATGGCGTTCACGATGTCGAGCTTTATCACAACTTCCTCCGAAATCTCCCTACTTTGGCCGGAACCCTATGCTAGACAGGGGTTTGCAGGTTGTCAAGCACGCCACCGTGTAATACACTGCGCATTCGGCGATCCGGTGAGGATCGCCGTCTTGAAGCGAGCGAACTTGCTCGCTGAAGGACCTCTCTTCCGGTGTCTCTCTTCGCGGGCTGCGGCCATCAGAGAGAATCGCAAACATCGCACCCAATCAAATTCTTCGCATTCAAGGAGGCCGTGATGTCGGTGAAGGCGGACAAGTGGATTCGCAAGATGGCGCGCGAGCAGAAAATGATCGAACCGTTCGAAGACCGCCAGATTCGCGAGGGCGTGATCAGCTACGGCGTTTCTTCCTACGGCTACGACATGCGCGTCGCCGACGAGTTCCGCATCTTCACCAACGTGAACTCCACGATCGTCGATCCGAAACATTTCGATGCGAAATCGTTCGTCGAATTCAAGGGCGACGTCTGCATCGTGCCGCCGAATTCCTTCGCGCTCGCGCGATCGGTGGAATACTTCCGAATCCCGCGCAACATCCTAACGATCTGCGTCGGCAAATCGACCTACGCGCGCTGCGGCATCATCGTCAACGTCACGCCGTTCGAGCCCGAATGGGAAGGCTTCGTCACGCTCGAGATCAGCAACACCACGCCGCTCCCCGCCAAGATTTACGCCAACGAAGGACTCGCCCAGGTCGTCTTCTTCGAATCCGACGAGGTCTGCGAAGTCTCCTACAAGGACAAAAAGGGGAAGTATCAGTCGCAGCAGGGCATCGTCCTGCCGAAAATTTGACGACCCGATCAGGGTCGTCATCCTGAACTCGGCGCTCTTGGCCGAGTGAAGGATCTCTCTTCTAGCCCGCTCTACGGCTCGGGCGGGGCGTCGGCCGAGTAGCCATTCGGATAAAGATGGTTCGCGGTGATGTAGGGCAGGAACCGCGCGCCGAACCAGAGCGTATTGTTCTTCTCGACCTCGACCTTCGGCAGGCTCCAGTTCAGTTGCGGTTCGGGATAGTACGTGAATTTCTTCACGTCCGGATCGAATCGCACGAGCGAGCTTTGCGGCTGGTCCGAAATCCAAATCTTGTCGGTCTTGTCCGGCCAGGTGTCGTAGGGATTCGCGCCCTGCGTCGGCATTTTGTATTCCGTCATCTTGCCGGTCGAGGGATCGAGCCGCCCGAGGATTCCCGTGGTGTACTCCGAGAACCAGACGATACCTTTCGAATCCACTCCGATGCGCCGAATCTGTCCCCATGACCCCGGCGCGTAATACTCCGTGTACTCTTCCGTTTTCGGATCGAATTTCGTGACCTGGCCCTTGCTGTAGCCCGCGCCCCAGACCGTGCCGTCGACCGGGCTCACAGCGAGACCGTAGATCAAGTTGTCGGGCGTCGGCGTCTGCCACTGATGGACCACACGCGTCTTCGCGTCCAGCTTCCCCACTCCGCCCGGCCCCTTCACCATGCCGAACCACACGTTGTCGTCCTTGTCCGTGGCCACTTGCAACATGCCGCCGCGCCGCGGAGTGTAGTGCCTGATCTGCTTGCCCGTTTCGGGATCGAGCTCGCCCAATTGCCCGCCGGTGATTTCCGCCCAGTAGACGTGACCTTTGCTATCCACCGTGATGCCGTGCAGGAAAACGTACGTCTCGGGCCCCTTCAGCGGATAGACCTTGTACCGCTTATTCGGATCCAGCTGCGTCGGATCGAGATGGACCATCGCGTTCGCCGTGGGATTCGCGTACCACACGCCATCCGGCACGATGAACGGATCGTGCAGCAATTGCGGCACGGGACGCCCTTCCGGCACGGCGACCCACGGATCCTGCGCCGTCACGCCGTCGATTTCATTCGCGCCGATCCGCTCGCCTCGAAATGGCGGGCGCGGAAAATTGTCGGGAATGTCGTAGGAAACGTAGATCGCCTTCGCGAGCGCGTCTTCGTCGAGAATCGGCGGATCGACCTTCAGCCGCTTGTCCGGCATGCCGGGACCAAAATTCGTGGCGAGGTATTCGGCGATCTGATCTTTCTGCGTGCCGGTGAGATAGGTGTGCCCGAGATTCGTGTCGAAGGGATTGTCGGTCGGCCCCGTCTCGGTCATTCGCGCGATGCCGATGCGGTAGCCGTCCTTCGTGCGGTGCATCGTGCCGAACTCGGGTCCATGGCAGCCCGTGCAGTTGGCCTTCAGCAGATCGCGCCCCGGCCCCGGCGGATACAGCTCGTCCATCGAGTTGACCCAGACGGTGTTCGCGGCGACGCCAAAACCGCCCATCGCTGCATTGATTCCTTCGGTTGACGCGCCCTGCGCGGATGCCGAGCGAGCCGCCAGGTTCTTCACGGCGATATCAACGGTTTTGGCTTCGCCGGGCGCGAGATCGATGCGCAGCGTCGGCGACGTGTAGCCTCTCTCGAGCACGATCACGTCGTACGAGCCGGGCAGCGCCTGCGGCACCGTGTAGTGCCCCTTCACGGTGAAAACGGTGTACCAGAGCTTGTATGTGAGGTTGTGCACCGTGACGCGAAATCCGACCACCGCGCCTTGATCTGCCGTCACCGTGCCGGAAAGCGTTCCGCGGTTCGGCGCCGGCATTTGCGTCTGGGTCTGCATCTGGCCGCGCGACGATGCCGCCGCTAGGAATATCGCCAGCACGAACGTCAGCACAGCCGCCGCGCGCGAATGACTCGATCGCTCTCTCATCTGTTCCCCCCTCACTTGATGGACGGGAGAGTACCAGCGGAACATCGCGCTCGCAAGACCAAGGAGCAGACCGCCCGCCTGAAGGCGGCCGCTACGAAATCTCCACCCTTTGCGGTGCAGAGGATGGGGCACCCGAAAAATCAGGAGCCGACAGTTGGGCCACACGCCTAGAGCGCGGGTTTTTGAAGGCGGAGGCGGTTGAGTTTGGCGCGCAAGCGGCTTGCATCCATCCCGGCGGACTGGCAGACGGCCGGGAAATCCCGCTGATCCTGGAAAAGATATTCTTCAGCCTGGCGTTTGGAACGGAGAGGACCTGAAATCCATTCTTGAATTGCGGTCACGATCACTGCTTGCCACAGGCGCTTTTCTGGGTCTGCGGCTGGTTGATTCAGTACCAGTGCGTTCGTTGCCATCGTTCCCCCGTGTGACGCGCCGGCTGGGCGGCGCGGAAACTCGATTTGGGTAAGGGCAACGACTTGGCCGAACGGGCGTGTGGATGCGTTGTTTCTCAGCGCGATGTGCTGTTTTGGTGAAGAGCGAACGCCATGCTGCGACACGACTTAGCTCTTGGCTTCGAGCGGCGCTATTTGCCGGCGCCTCGAAGTGCAGCGCACGATCGCGGAGCAAGGAAAAAACTTCTCGGACTGGATAACTCTTTCCGGTCGAAGGGTCCTATCATCCGCTGTGCCGGGCAATTCACGAGCCGAGTGCGCCACCCGGTGCTCCCGCGGCTGCTCTCGGGACAGGTTGCGCGAAGAATGGGCCACCCGCCCAAAACTACTGTGCCGGCGTCATACGTCGCATATGGCCCAGTGATCCAGATCACAGACTTTCGCCCGGCGCCGGAACAAGCTGCAATTTCTGGGAAACCATTTTTGCAGATTGCAGAAAGGAGACTGACGATGAAAGTGAAAGACGTGATGATGAGGACACCGGCGAGTTGCACCCCCGAGACAAACCTAGGCGCCGCAGTAGAAATCCTGTGGAATCGGAACTGCGGAATTCTTCCCGTTGTGAATGCGCAGCAGCAAGTGGTCGGCGTAGTGACCGACCGCGATGTGTGCATCGCTCTGGGAACCCGGAATCGATTGGCAGGAGAAATCACCGTGGGCGAAGTCGCTTCCGGCAAAGTTTCCACCTGCAAGCCAGACGATGACGTTCGTGCAGCCCTGGGGACGATGGCGCACGCGCATGTGCGGCGCTTGCCCGTGGTCAACGCCGACGGCAAGCTTGAGGGGATCCTCTCGATGGATGACGTCGTCGCTCACTCCGAGGCCAGAGTCCCGGGAAAGATGACTGAACTCTCGGATGACGATGTGGTGGACACCCTGAAGGTGCA
>DATNIN010000048.1:0-149780 GCA_035604415.1 Candidatus Acidiferrales bacterium | reverse complement strand
AGCTTCGCCGCTGGGAACATATCTACAACACCGTGCGTCCTCACCAGGCGCTCCGCTATCTCACTCCGCTCGAATTCCTCCATCGCTGGAAATCTCAACAAAAGAAAGCCGAGTGTCACTAATCATGTGGACGAGTACAATCGGTTGACTTGCGGCGGGGTGCAGCCTAGCATGGCGCGCACAGGAGAGCGACTTGGATTCACCCAGGAGTCCGGGATTGCGCCGAATACTGTCGAGCGCGGCCATTTTAGCCGCGATATTCGCCCTGTCGCTCGCAGGGCTCGCACCGCCGCGGCCAAAACCGGCCAACGCGCCGGCGACGGCGTTTTCCGCGGTTCGCGCGCTGGAAACGCTCCACCGGATTCTGAGCACGGATACGCCCCATCCCGTCGGAAGCCCCGCCAACGACGCAGTGCGCGGCCGGATCGTTGACGAGTTGACCAGGCTTGGTTATCAACCACAGGTGCAGACTGCCTTCGATTGCGCGGAATACGCATATTGCGCGACGGTGAACAATGTGGTCGCGCGGCTGGATGGAACCGAGCAGAACGGCGCGGTGCTGCTCGCCGCGCACTATGATTCGGTGCCGGCTGGACCGGGCGACTCCGACGACGGCACGGGCACCGCCGCGGTGCTCGAGATCGCGCGCGCTCTGAAAGCGTTTCCAACGCCGCGGCATTCAATCATCCTTCTGATCGACGATGGCGAAGAAGCGGGGCTGCTCGGGGCGCACGCATTCGTTGATTCGCACCCATGGGCGAAGGAAGTGCGCGCGGCCGTGAATCTCGATTCGCGGGGCACGTCAGGCCCAAGCCTGCTGTTCGAAACCGGCGGCGCGAACGACTGGGCCGTCCGGCTCTACGCCCTGCACGCGCCACGTCCTTCGGCCAGTTCGATCGCTTACACGGTGTACAAACAGCTGCCGAACGACACCGACTTCACCGTCTTCAAAGCTGCGGGCTACGAAGGGCTCAACTTCGCCTACATCGGCGAAGAAGTGCACTACCACACGCCGCTCGATAATTCCGCCAACGTGAACCTCGCGAGCCTCCAGCATCACGGCGAAAACGCTCTGCCCGCAATCGTGGCGCTCGCGAACGCCGATCTCTCAAGCCCGCCACAGCGAGAAGCGGTTTTCTTCAGCCTGATTGGACGATGGGTGATTCACTGGCAAGCCCGGCGGACGCTTGCGCTGGCCCTCGGCGCGGCGATCCTGCTCCTGCTACAGGCCGGATGGATGATTCGAATCAATCGCCTGACGCTCAAAGAGTTTCTTTGGGGAATGATCGGATGGCTTGCGACCCTGGTGACAACAGGTCTGGCGGCGCTCATCGTGGCGCGGCTCATTCACGCCCTGGGCGGGACGCCGGTCAACTGGATTGCGTATCCGCTTCCGCTCGAGATCACGTTCTGGTCGCTGGCGATTGCAATCGTGGTGGCGCTCGCGATGCTATTTGCGCGGCGCGCGGGCTTCTGGGGATTGTGGACCGGGCTGTGGGCGTGGTGGGCCTTGCTCTCCATCGTGATCGCATGGCAAACGCCCGGACTCAGCTACGTGATCCTTGTTCCGGCCGGAGTGGCGGCGCTCGCCGGATTGCCGGCTACGCTGCCCCGCCGCGAAAACACCACAGCTTCCGCCGTGGCGGTGATTTTGCCGCTCGCGGCGGCGGCGTTTCTGGGATTTGCGTCGGCCATCCTGCTCTACGACGGCCTAGGTAATCGCGGACTGGTCCTGCTTGCGCTCTCGGTGGGATTGATCCTGACGCCGCTCGCTCCGCTTTGCGCTGATCTGCGCGGCGTGGCGGGGTTGCGAGGCCTCGCGCTGCCATGGATTCCGATTTTGGCGACTGCGCTGGCCGCGTTCGCCGCGATCGTTGTGCCTGCGTACTCCGCGAAAGCACCCGAGCGGGTAAACTTCGAATACTCGAAGGACGCGGATTCGGAAATGTCGCAATGGATCGTCCAGCCGGAATCCAACCGTCTGCCGGAACCGATCCGGCTCGCCGCCAATTTCCGCTTTTCTGAGCGGGGCGCCTTCCCGTGGGACATAGAGGCCGCGTTCCTGGCGGAAGCGCCGAGCCTCGATCTCGCTCCTCCGACTTTCACCGTGCTCGAAGTGGCGCAAGAAGAAAGCAGGCGCGTCTATCGGACTCTTTTGCGATCCGAGCGCGGCGCGCCGGTGGCGGCGGTGCTATTCCCGCCCGACTCGGATGTCGAATCCGTTCGGATGGGTGGATTGCCCTTGCAACCCGAGACCCAGCGATTGAGGAGTCTCCGCAACGGTTGGGTGGCCTACGCATGCGCGGCGATGCCGGCCGGCGGCGTCGAAATCAGCTTTTCGGTGCCTCTGGGAAAACCCGTCGAAGTCTCCGCGGCGGACGTGGCGTACGGGCTGCCACCCGAGGGCGCATTCTTGCTGCAATCGCGCCCGCTGACGGCCACGCCTTCACAGATTGGCGACGTGACGATCGTCAGCCGCCGCGTGCAGCTTCTTCCCTAGTCAACAGGGCTGCGCCGCGCGATCCTTGCAGTTAGAATCACGCGAATACTCTTGCGATGAAAGGAACACTTCGATGAACCATCGTTATCTTGGGCGTACAGGTCTTCTGGTTTCCGAGCTTTGCTTTGGCGCCATGACGTTTGGCGGGAAGGGCATGTGGGCCAACGCTGGCTCGCAGACGCAGAGCGAAGCCGACAACCTCGTCGCGCAAGTCCTGGACGCGGGAATCAATTTCTTCGACACGGCCGACGTGTACTCGGAAGGTGAATCCGAGAAGATTCTCGGCAAGGCGCTCGGGGCGCGCCGGAAGGGCGTGGTGCTCGCGACGAAGGTGGCCGGCCGCGTGGGCCCGGGGCCGAACGACATCGGCCTCTCGCGGCGGCACATCTTGGAAGGGATCGATGCGAGCCTCGCCCGGCTTGGTACGGACTACGTGGACCTCTACCAAATCCACTCGTTCGACCGGCTCACGCCGCTCGACGAGACGCTCGGCGCGCTCGACGATGTGGTCCGCTCGGGGAAGGTGCGCTACATCGGCTGCTCGAATCTCGCCGCATGGCAGATCATGAAGGCGCTCGCGATTTCGGAGCGCCACGGCTGGGCGCGATTCGATTCGCTGCAAGCCTACTACTCGATCGCGGGCAGGGACCTCGAACGGGAGATCGTTCCGCTGCTCGAGGACCAGAATGTCGGCTTGATGGTCTGGAGCCCGCTGGCCGGCGGATTTCTCTCCGACAAATACGCGAAGGGAACAGGGCCCGCGGAAGCACGCCGCGCGAAGTTCGATTTTCCGCCGCTCGACAAGGAACGCGCGCTGAAGTGCATCGCGGCGATGCGGGAGGTTGCCGACGCACATCAGGCGACGGTCGCACGGGTCGCGCTCGCATGGCTGCTCGACCAGAAGGTGGTTTCGAGCGTGATCATCGGAGCGAAGACGCAGGAACAGCTCGAAGACAACCTGAAGGCCGTCGATATCAAGCTTTCGCCGGAAGAGCGAAAACGCCTCGACGAGGTGAGCGCACTGCCACCGGAGTATCCGGGCTGGGCGCTTCAGATGGCGGCGGAGCGGAGATAACGACGAAGGGCGGAATCGGGCGTTTGCCGCGACGCGATGCGTCAGATAGAATAGCCGTTTGCTCGTGGCACAAAAATGACCGATATACGCCTGCACAACACGCTCACGAACCGCCTCGAGCCGCTCGTCCCGGTGCATCCGGGGGAAGTGCGCATCTACACCTGCGGGCCGACGGTCTACGCCTCGGCGCACATCGGAAATTTCCGCACCTTCATGTTTCAGGACATCCTGCGGCGATTCCTGAAGTCGCAGGGATTGCGCGTGCTTCAGGTAATGAACGTGACGGATGTGGACGACCGCATCATCCAATCCGCCGCGGCCGCCGGGATCGGGATTCGCGAATACACCGACAAATACATTCAAGCATTTCTCGAAGACATCGACGCGCTGCACATCGAGATGCCCGAAGAGCTCGTCCGGGCAACGGACCACATCGACGACATGGTCGCGTTGATCGAGCGGCTGCAAGAGAAAGGGCTCACGTACAAAAGCGACGGCTCGATCTATTTCCGCATCGCGAAGTTTCCCGCGTACGGAAAGCTTTCGAAAATCGACGTGGGCGGCATGAAGGCCGGCGCGCGCGTGGACGTGGATCAATACGAGAAGGACGACGCGCGGGATTTTGCGCTCTGGAAAGCGCCGAAGCCGGGCGAGCATTTCTGGGAGACGCGGATCGGGCCCGGGCGTCCGGGGTGGCACATCGAGTGCTCCGCGATGGCCATGAAGTATCTGGGCGACACGCTGGATATTCACACGGGCGGCGTGGACCTGGCGTTCCCTCATCACGAAAACGAAATCGCGCAGAGCGAGGCGGCCACGGGCAAGCCGTTCGTCCGCAACTGGCTGCACGCCGAGCACCTCATCATCGAAGGACAGAAGATGTCGAAATCTCTTGGCAACTTCTACACGCTGCGCGATCTTTTCGCGCGCAGCCACAGGCCTTCGACGATCCGGTTTCTGCTGCTCTCGGTGCCGTACCGGCGCCAGCTGAATTTCACCGAAGAGGGGCTTTTGCAGGCGCGCAATTCGGTCGAGCGGCTGCGCAATTTCGTGGCGCGCCTGAAGACGTCACAGTTCCCGGCGGGATCGAATGCCGAGATACTGAAGCGCATCGACAAGGCGGAGAGTGATTTCGACGCGGGCCTCGCGGACGACATCAACACGGCGATGGCGCTCGCGGCGGTGTTCGATCTCGTGCGAGACATCAACACGGCCATGGACCGCGGCGCATTCCTGCAACAGGACGCCATGCGCGCGCTGGCCGCGACCGAGAAGTTCGACGCGATCCTCGCCGTGCTCGCGGACGACGACGATGAAAAGCTTCTCAAGCTCGGCTTCGGACTCGCGAAGCCGCGCATGAGCGCCGAGCAGGTGGATGCGCTGATCGAGGAGCGCAACGCGGCGAAGAAGCGGCGCGACTTCAAACGCTCCGACGAGATCCGGCAGAAGCTCGCCGATTCTGGTATCATCCTCGAAGACACCAAGGACGGCAGTGTCCGCTGGAAGTACAAATGAGAATTTCCCTCAAACACGCGCACTCGCTTCACAGCAAGCCTTCGCAAGAACGCCCGAGCCTTTTCGGCGTCGACTAATTCCCGATTCCTCCGATGATGTGCCCGGCACGCGCTTGAAGAACAAGTCCGCGCACCGGCGAGAATGCAGCTCCGGGAGGAAGACATGCAGATTGCCGAGAAGAAACTTCCGCATCTCGTGACCGCGCTGCCGGGTCCGAAGGCGAAGCAGATCGTCAAGCGGGACCATAAGGTTGTCTCGCCGTCGTACACGCGCGACTATCCGCTGGTGGCGAAGGCGGGGCGCGGCGCGATGGTGGAAGACGTGGACGGCAACACCTTCCTCGATTTCGCGGCCGGGATCGCCGTGGTCGCGACGGGGCACTGCCATCCGGACGTGGTCGCCGCCATCCAAAAACAGGCCGCCGAACTCATCCACATGTCCTGCACGGATTTCTACTATACCGGGACGGTCGAGCTGGCCGAGAAGCTTGCGTCGATTGCTCCGGGCAAGGGTGCGAAGCGCGTCTATTTCGGGAATTCGGGCACCGAAGCCGTTGAGGCGGCGATGAAGCTCGCGCGATACCACACGAAGCGCGACATCTTCATCGCGTTTCATGGCTGCTTTCATGGGCGCACGATGGGCTCGCTTTCGCTCACGGCCAGCAAGGCCGTCCAACGCAAACGTTTCGGCCCGCTGCTCGCAGGAGTTTTCCACGCGCCGTATCCGAACACATATCGCGGCGCGCCCGGCATCCGTCCGGAACACGCCGCGGCAGATGCGCTGGCCTACATCGAGAACGAACTCTTCAAGCGGCTCGCCGACCCCGAGGAAGTGGCGGCGATATTCGTCGAGCCGATTCAGGGCGAGGGTGGATACATTGCGGCTCCAACAGAGTTCTTGCAGGGGCTCGAACGCCTCTGCCGCAAGCACGGCATCCTGCTCGTGGCCGACGAGGTACAGTCGGGAATGGGGCGCACGGGGAAATGGTGGGCGGTGGACCACACCGGAATCGAGCCGGACATCGTTTGCACGGCGAAGGGAATCGCGTCGGGGATGCCGCTCAGCGCCATGATCGCGAAAGCCGACGTGATGGATTGGAAGCCGGGCGCGCATGCGTCCACGTTCGGCGGCAATCCGGTGTCGATCGCGGCGGCGCTCGCGACGATCGGGCTGCTCGAACGGAGCGCGATTGCCAACGCGGCTCGCATGGGCGACTTCATCTTCCGCCAGACGGCCGGATGGCGCGAACGGCATAAGATCGTCGGCGACATTCGCGGCAAGGGACTCATGATCGGAATCGAGTTCGTGCGCGACCAGAAAACCAAAGAGCGAGCGCCCGATCTGCGCGACCGCATCATCGATTCGGCGTTCCGCAAGGGATTGCTAGTTCTCGGCGCGGGAGAAAACTCGATTCGGCTCGCTCCTCCGCTCGTGATCGACGAGGAGCAAGCCGACTTCGCGGTGCGCACGCTCGACGCCTGCATCAGCGAGGCCGAGCGGTCACTCTGAACGCGGGAGGCTGGAAACGTCCGTGCTCGGGCGACTCATGTTCGCAGTCGTGGATTTCGCGGCCCGCAAGGGCCTCGCCGAAGCGGGCACGGGCGATTCTACGGCGGCGTCCGCCAAACAGCGGGCGCGCAAGACCGGCGTTCGCGGCGAGACGTACGCGTACTGGTATCTCCGCCGCCACGGCTACGTGCTCGTCGCTCGGAACTACACCTCTCCGGGAATCAAGGGCGAAATCGACATGATCGGTTACGACGGGCCGGTGCTCGCGTTTGTGGAGGTGAAGACCCGTTCGGCAACGGAGCGAGACCAGCCGAAACCCGAGGAAGCCGTCAACGCGGAGAAGCGCCGTTACCTGGCGCGCGTGGCCCGGCAGTTTGTACGCGCACGGCGGATCGAATCCGCCTCGTGCCGTTTTGACGTTCTCGCGATTGAAACAACCTCCGGAGCGCGCCCGGAAGTCCGACTTCACAAGGGTGCGTTCGTTCCAGATTTGAATTAACTAACTCGAAGAATCAGGGCCGCTGCAGGTTGCGCAAAATGGCACTGGGATTGCAGCCAATCTTTCCGCACGCGCTCGCCATAGTAGAATAGATGCTCTGGATTCGCGCGGCGTGCCAAAATGGGCCGTGCCGAATCGAGGAGGAGAAGTTGCCGGAGCTTCGTAGAGACCCGATCACAGGCCGCTGGGTGATCATTTCCACGGACCGAGCCAAGCGCCCGTCGGATTTCATCCGGGAGAGCGTGCAGATCAAGGGGACGGCGATGTGTCCCTTCTGCCCCGGAAACGAAGGAAAGACGCCGCCGGAGATTCTCGCGTACGGTCGGAACGGCAGCGTGAAGAACACGCCGGGCTGGTCGCTGCGCGTGGTGCCCAACAAGTTTCCCGCGCTTGGAATCGAAGGCGGGCTGGACCGCGAGGGCGAAGGCCTCTTCGACCGCATGAACGGAGTCGGCGCTCACGAAGTAATCATCGAAACGCCGGATCATCAGAAAACGCTCGCTACACTCCCGGACAGGACGGTGGAGGAGGTTCTGTGGGCGTATCGCGATCGCGTGATCGACCTCAAGAACGACCGCCGCTTCCGCTACGTGCTTCTATTCAAGAATCACGGCGAGCCCGCCGGAGCGTCGCTCGAACACACGCATTCGCAGTTGATTGCCCTGCCCATCGTGCCGAAGCGCGTGCGCGAGGAAGTGGACAGCTCCAAACGCTATTACGACGAGAAAGAACGCTGCATTTTCTGCGACATGATCCGGCAGGAGATCGAAACCGAATCGCGCGTGATCATGAACGACGACCACTTTATCGCGCTCGCGCCGTACGCGCCGCGCTTTCCGTTCGAGACGTGGATTCTGCCGCGGCAGCACAGCTCCGCATTCGAAAACATGCCCACGCCGTATTACGGAAACCTCGCGAAGGTTCTGCGCGAGTTTCTCTCGCGCCTCGACGCCGCGCTGACGTTTCCATCCTACAACTACGTGGTCCACACCTCACCCATCGGCGAGGAGGTCAACGATCACTATCACTGGCACATCGAAATGATGCCGAAGCTGACCAAGGTCGCGGGTTTTGAATGGGGCACCGGCTTCTACATCAATCCGACGCCGCCCGAGGAAGCTGCGCGCTTCCTGCGCGAAGCCACGGTCGAAAAAGTATAGTCGTCCCCAAGGATTGTTCCGATTGAGGGATCCGCGGTGCCGGCGTTACGACTGCTTCAGTTTCTTCCGTGCGGATACATACAACGTAATCGCAAGCGCGACGAATAAGACGACGCCGAGCCACGGGTTCTGGCTCGCATGGGGCATGAATTTCGCGCCGAACGCAAACATACCCTCGGGCCACGGCAAGTGCAGCAGCCCACCAAGCCAGTGCGGCACGTGCCTGCTCAATTCGGGATCCTGAAGCAGGTTGAGGATGATGGCGAGGAGGCCGAAGACGCCGCCTGCGGCGATCAATCCGCTCGAGTAAAGCGAGCCGGGACTCACTTCGCTCTCGGCGCCGCTTTTCTTCTCCGCGCCGCGCTCCGCAAGCCACCGCACGAGCCCTCCGGCGAACATGGCCATCGTGGTGCCAATCGAAATGTAGGTGCCCACGGCGAACGGCAGAGAGCGAATGCCGAGAATCTCAATGGCGATCACGAGGAAAACTCCCAGGAAGACGAGACGCCACGGCAGCCGCCGGTTCAATATCCCGCTGATCACGGTGGCCATCAGCCGGGCCTGCGGGGCCGCCGCTTTTGCGCTTCCGATTCCCTGCTCCCACTGGATTTCGATCTGCTTGGTGGCCGAGTCGTACAGATATTTTCCGTCGGGGACTTCGCTCGAGCCGATCGCGTTCACCAGGACGTAGGTCTTGCCCTCGTGCGCGTAGTTGTCCTCCTGGCGCTCAACGCCCGTTGGCAGGTGGTTGATATCGAGAGGAATCTGCATCGGTTTGTATTGGGCGAGGCCGACGTTCATCAGGATCAGCGTGCCGCCGATGGCGAACGCTGAAACCAGCACACCGATGACGAGGCCGATCTGCTGGTACGCCGGAGTGGCGCCGACGAGGTAGCCCGTTTTCAAATCCTGAGACGTCGCGCCCGCAATCGCCGAAGCGATACAGACCAGGCCGCCGATGGTGAGCGCGAGGACGGCGTAGGAATTCGCCGTCCAATGCACGACGAGAAACACGGCGCACGTGGCCATCAGCGTCGCGATGGTCATCCCGCTGATCGGATTCGACGAATTCCCAATCAGGCCGCTGATCCGTGAGGCGACCGTCACGAACAGAAAGCCGAATACCACCACAAACAGCGCCGCGACCAGATTGGCGAACGCTCCCGTCTGCGCGCCGGGAATCGGCTTGAACCTCAGAAGCGCCCAGATCATCGCGAGAATTACGACCGAGCCGCCAATCACAACGCGCATCGAGAGGTCTCGCTCGGTCCGGCTCATTGCCCGCGCGGCAGCCTGCTTCGCGCGGATGTCCTTCAATCCCGCGCTGAGTGCCGCGAAGATCGTCGGCATCGTCTTGATCAGCGTGATCAGCCCCGACGCCGCCACGGCGCCCGCGCCAATCGGGCGGATGTACGTGCCCCACAGCTGGTCGGGAGTCATCTGTGGAATGGGAATGGTGCTTGGATACAGCGCCAGGCCGGGAGCGAGCGAACCGAAAAATCGAATCGCGGGCATCATCACGAGCCAGGAAATCACGCCGCCGGCAAAAAGTGTTCCGGCAACGCGCGGCCCGATGATGTAGCCAACGCCCAGATATTCGGACGTAATCGTGCAACGCATCGACGCGCCCGGGAGCCATTTCGGCTGGTAATCCGGCTGGCCCGGCCACAGCCCGAGCGTGTTCATGCAAAACGTGTACACGCCGCCGAGTCCCAGACCCCAGAAAACGCGCCCGGCGAAAGAGCCTCCGCGCTCCCCCGCCACCAGCACGTCGGCACAGGCCGTGCCTTCGGGAAACGAAAGATTGCCGTGCTCCTTGACGATAAGCTGCCGCCGGAGCGGAATCATGAACAGCACGCCAAGCGTTCCGCCGAGTAGAGCGAGGAAGAAGACGCGCCAGTACTCCGTGTTGAGCGAAAACCCGAGAAAGATGAGCGCGGGCATCGTAAAGATCACGCCGGCGGCGGCCGATTCTCCGGCGGAGCCGGTTGTTTGCACGAGGTTGTTTTCGAGGATCGTCGAGCGGCCGAACGCGCGCAGGATGCTGATCGAAAGCACGGCAATCGGGATCGACGCGGAAACAGTCAGTCCGGCGCGCAGGCCTACGTACACGGAGACCGCGCCGAAAAGAATTCCGAAAAGGGCGCCGAGAACGATGGCCCGGAAGCTGAACTCGCGGACATTCTCTCCCGCCTCCACGAAAGGACGAAACTCGCCCGGCGGCGCGGTTGAGCTCCACGGCTTTGTCGCCACTCTGTGCCCCCTTGGCATCCAGTCGCCGACCAATCGGGTCCGAGACCGACTTGGCTGCGGCAAGCGGGGCAAGGTAGCACTAGATACAGGTGCAGGCAAGGCGCAATCGGACGTTTTCAGGCGTTCGCCCGGTTCGGGAGTTCGCGATCCTTCGCGGGAATACAGAGAGCGGCTTGCTGCCGCGCATAGTGGTTCATTGACATCGGGCAGTACTTCGGGATAGCGTTGCACATCAGTCACTACCTGGGAATCGGGCGACGGCGCACGCAGCAAACGCGCGGCGAGTAGCCCGTGCAACCGACCTTTCGGTTGCACCGAAAACGGCAAGGAGCCTGCCATGAACCGAATGGGGCGAATCAGCGGCATTGCAGCTCTCGCGTTATTGTTGATTGCTTCCCCTCGCTCCTCGCGAGCCACGGACTGGCAGCCCATTGCGCCGGAAGATCTCGCCCTCAAGGACAACCCGAAGCAGCCCGGCGCGGACGCGATGATTCTTTACCGCGACGTCGTCGTAAACGCGTCCAAGGCGAATGTCGACGGTGACTCGGTCGAGGAGTACGTTCGCATCAAGGTGTTCACGCAGGCGGGCACGAAAGAAGGGCACGTCAACATCGAATTCGTGAAGGAAAGACAGACTGTGCCTTACATCGCAGGGCGCACGATTCGGCCCGACGGGACCATCGTGAAGTTCGATGGTCAGGTTCTCGAGACGACGGTGGAGAAGGTCAGCGGCGTAAAGTTTCTGGCGAAATCCTTCACGTTGCCGGACGTACAGCCGGGCTGCATCATCGAATACATCTTTCAGCGGCAAGGAAAACCGGGTGTCGTGTACGACCATGAATGGCAGGTCTCGCAATCCATGTACACGCGCGAGGCCCATTTCTCATACTTCCCCTACACGGGTTACGGTTCCGGGCTGCTCCCCATGTACACGAGCTACCTGTTGCCGCCCGACACTGCGCCAAAAGAGCAGATCAATGGCTCGTACATGATGGTGGTGCACGATATCCCAGGCGTCGTGGAAGAACCGCTCATGCCCCCGGAAAAGCCGATCGAGTCGCGCGTCGCATTTTATTATCAGGACCCGGGTGCGCCCTCCGCCTCGGAGGCGTCCGACCACTATTGGAACTACTACGCGAAAAAATGGGATGGTGATCTCGAACACTTCATCGACAAGAAGAATGCTCTCAATCAAGAACTTTCCAAAATCGTAAGCCCCGGAGATTCTCCGGAGGTAAAGCTCCGAAAGATCTATGCCGGCGTTTTGCAGATTCGCAACCTGAATATGGAAGACTTCAAAACCGCAAAGGAGCACAAAGACGAAAACCTGAAAGAGAATTCGAATGTCGAGGACGTGTTGAACCGTCGTTACGCATACGCGCGCGAGGTCAACTATCTGTTCGTCGGATTGGCGCGGGCGGCCGGATTCGACGCGACCGAGGTATACGTCGCGCCGCGCAACGAAGAGCTATTTCTTCCGGCGCGGAATGAGGTGGAACAGCTTCGAGCCGATGTGGTGTGGGTGAAAGCGGGTTCGCAGGAGTATTACGTCGACCCGGCCGCCCGCTATTTTTCGTTCGGGCTGTTGCCGTGGTACGAATCGGGAACCGGGGGCATTCGTGTGGATAAACACACCGGGACGGTGATAAACGTTACGGACCCTGTTTCTTCGGACGCGACGATGGTCCGCACTGCGGACCTCGAGGTGAAAGAGGACGGCTCGATTTCGGGCGTCATTCAGGTGGACTATAAAGGGGAGCGCGCCGGTTTGCTGCGCGAGGATATGCGGAAGGAAGACGATACTGAAAGAACGAAAGACTTCGAAGACACCGTCAAGTCCTGGCTTCCGGCAGGCTCGGAATTTGCAATCACGAAGATCGCGGACTGGGACAATGTCGAGCAACCGGTTCACCTGGAAGGGACCCTGAGAATTCCGTCGTTTGCCACCGGCGCGGCAAGGCGATTGCTGATGCCTCTTGAGATCTTCCAGATGGAGCAAACGGGGGAGTTTGCGTCGGAGAAGCGGTCGAACATGGTCTACTTCCACTTCCCGTACGAAGAAATGGACGATATCAAACTTCGCGTGCCCGCCGGCTACAAAGTTGAGAGCGTGCCGCCGGCCCGCAACATCAACCTCGGCGCTGTTTCGTTTGAAATCGGAGCAGCGGCGCAGGGCGACACCGTCGAAGTGAAGCGTCATCTCGTGGTCAAGGGCATCATTTTTTCGAAGGAAGATTATCCCGTGTTGCGCAGATTTTTCGGCACGGTAAAGACGAACGACAACGCCCAAATGGTGCTTCAGAATGCGGCAACTGCGAACAACAACTAGTCTGGCGGCCGCGCTCGCAGCCGTGGTGGCGTTGCTTGCCTGGGCTTCGCCTCCCGCCCTGGCGGCCGATTCCGCTCCGGATTGGCTCCGCGCCGCCGCCCAGGAGAAGCTGCCGGACTACGGCAAGGACACCGCCGCGGTCATCCTACTCGATGAAACGCAGACGACGGTCCGTGAAAACGGCGAGATCGATACGCTCCATCGCTGTGCGATTCGCTTGCTGCGCCCGGAGGCCCGCGACGAGTACGGGGGAGAAGCGGTTCCCTTCGATAAGGATATGAAGATATCGTACCTGAAGGCATGGACGATTGAGCCCAACGGACACGAAATCGCCGTCGGCGAGAAGGAGGCGGTCGAGGTTGGCTACCTCTCCGATCTCGAGTATCAGGACGTCCGAGTAAAAACGCTGCAGTTCCCTGAGGCGAATCCGGGCAGTGTTGTTGGCTACGAGTACGTTCAACGCGACCGGCCCTACGTCTTCGAAGATAACTGGTGGTTTCAGGACCGGTCGCCGGTTGTGACCGCGCGATTTGAGTTGCAACTTCCTCCCGGCTGGGAGTTCACGACAAGTTGGTTCAATTATCCCGAGCAGAACCCTCAGACCCCTTCGTCCAATCGGTACGTCTGGGAAATCAAGAACCTCCCCGGGATCGAGACCGAGCCGGACATGCCCACGTGGAAAGCCGTAGCCGGCTGGGCTGGAGTGAAGTACTTTCCGCGCGATCCGGCCATGCACGCCAAGTCTTCAGGATCCTGGCAGGAGGTTGGCCTTTGGTATGACGGGCTGACGCAGTCAAGTCGCGCCTTGTCGCCGGCAATTCAACAGAAGGTGGCTGAATTGACGGCTGGCATATCCGATCCACTTGAAAAGATCCGGGCGCTAACGGATTACATGCAGCGGCACATCCGCTACTTCGCGGTCGAGATCGGCATTGGTGGATGGCAGCCCCATCCCGCGACCGAAGTTCTTGCCCACCAATACGGGGATTGCAAGGACAAAGCTACGCTCCTCAGCGCGATGTTGCGCGAGATCGGGATTGAGTCCTACTACCTGGCTGTCGATACTCGCCGTGGATTTATCCATCCGAACTACCCCTCGATATACATGGATCACATGATCTTGGCCATTCGCCTCCCGGACAACATACCGGACGCCGGGTTGTACGCCGTGGTGCACGATCCAAAGCTTGGGCGACTGCTTATCTTCGATCCCACGAGCGAACGTGTTCCGCTCGGCTATCTGCCATGGTATTTGCAGGAGAACTACGGGCTGTTGATGGCTCCCGAAGGGGGAGAGTTGATCTCGCTACCGCTGCTGCCGCCCGCGACGAATCGGCTGCTGCGCACGGCAAGATTCGAGCTCAGTGCCGCGGGAGATTTGTCGGGCGAAGTGCAGGAACTCGAGTGGGGAGGTCCCGCCGCTCGAGAGCGCGCCGAATTTCTGGATGAGCAGCCTTCGAAACGCGTGGAAGTTTTCGACCACTTTCTGGCGAATTTCCTGGACAATTTCAAGCTCACGAGCGCTTCGCTCGGAAACCTGGAAAAATACGACCAGAATCTGATGCTCAACTACAAATTCGTTTCGTCGGGGTACGCGAACGCCGCCGGCGATCTGCTCTTCGTGCGTCCGCGGGTCGTGGGCGACAAGAGCACGGAAATGCTGCGTTTGTTCACCGAGCAGAAGCCGCGGAAGTACCCGATTCAGTTTGAGGAGGCGACCCGGCAGGACGATGTGTTCGATATCACGCTGCCCACCGGCTACGTGGTGGATGGGTTGCCCCCGCCCGTGCAGGCCGAATGCGACTATGCCACGTATCACAGCGAGATCAAAGTCGCGGACGGAGTCCTGCACTACAAGCGGACGTTCGAGATCAAGGACGTGGTCGTCCCCACCGAAAAGCTCCCTCAGGTTAAGGCGTTCCTGCGGCAAGTGGCGGCGGACCAAACCGCAAGTGCAGTCCTTCGCCGCGCGACACCCTGATTAATTGTGAGCTGATTGTTCAGACGCGATTCGGGTTGCCGAGCGCGGACTCAGGATTTTCCGCTGAGGCGCTCGCGGACGCGGTCGCTCAAAACCTTGCCGTCGATGGCTTTCCCTTCGAGCCGCGCGCGGGCGGCCTTGATGACGGCGCCCATCTGCTTCAGCGAATCGGCGCCGGCCTCGGCGATAGCGGCTTCGACGGCGTGGTGAATTTCTTCGTCGCTGGGAGCGGCGGGCAGATACTCCTCGATGATGGTGATTTCCTTCGCTTCCTTATCCGCCAGATCCTTCCGGCCGCCGCGCGTGAATTGATCGATCGATTCGCGCCGCTGCTTGACGAGCGTCTGGAGTATCTGGAGCGACTCCATGTCGTCGAGGGGGCGCATTTTTTCCACTTCCTTGTTCTTGAGCGCGCTTTTGACCATGCGGAGCACGCTCAGCCGCAGCTCGTCCTTCTCCTTCATCGCCACGGTCAAATCGCTCTGGATGCGTTCGGTGTAGCTCATTCGTGGGCCTCTCTCGGCGAAAAAGGATAACACACGCTTCGCGGCTCGCGCGCGGAATTGACACAAGCGCACGCTCCCGATACCCTTGTGGCCCATGAAAATTATCGTTGCGGACAAAATCAGCGAACGCGGCATTGCCCTGCTTCGCGAAGCGGGATGGGAAGTGCTCACGCCGGCGGCGGCAGCGGTGCCAAGCGAACTCGCGAATGCCGACGCGCTGGTGGTCCGCAGCGCGACGAAGGTGACTGCCGCGCTCCTCGAGAAAGCCGCGCGGCTTCGCGTCATCGGCCGGGCGGGCGTGGGCGTGGACAACGTGGATGTGGAAGCGGCCACGCGCCGGGGCGTTCTGGTGATGAATACGCCGGGCGGAAACGCGGTCAGCGTGGCGGAGCATACGATTGCGCTGATGCTCGGGCTCGCGCGAGCGGTGCCGCAAGCCAACGCTTCGATTCAGGCGGGGCGCTGGGAAAAATCGCTCTTCTCGGGAACAGAGATGCGCGGGAAGACGTTGGGCCTCGTCGGGCTCGGCCGCGTGGGAACCGAGGTCGCGCGGCGCGCTCGCGGGCTCGAGATGAAAGTGCTTGCCTACGATCCCTTCGTCACGCCGAAAGCCGCACGCGAAGTGGAAGTCGAACTGGTATCGCTCGACGACGTGCTGGCCCAGTCCGATGTTGTGTCGCTGCACACATCGCTCAGCGGCTCGACCGAAAAAATGATCGACGCCGCGGCCATCGCGAAGATGAAGAAGGGCGCGCGCCTGATCAACTGCGCGCGCGGCGAGCTGATCGACGAAGCTGCGCTCGCCGAGGCGCTGAAGTCCGGGCATCTCGCCGGAGCAGCCGTCGATACGTTCGCGCAGGAACCCCCGAAGAATTCTCCGCTGATCGGGCTGCCGAATCTGATCGCCACGCCGCACATCGCGGGCTCGACCGCCGAGGCGCAGGAAGAAGTCGGCACGGCGATCGCGCTTCAGGTGCGCGACTATCTGGCCGACGGAGTGATTCGCAACGCGGTCAATATGCCCGCGCTTTCTCCGGACCAGTATCGCCGGCTGCGGCCTTACCTGGAACTGGGCGAACGCCTGGGAGCGTTCGTGGCACAGGCAGCGCCCTCGCGCAGCTTCCACCGCATTCGCATCCGGTATGCGGGCGAACCCGCCGAGCTGGGCTCGCACATGATTCGCAGCGCCGTGCTCGTCGGAACCTTGAATGCCGTGATCGACGAGAAGGTGAATCTTGTCAACGCGTCGGATGAGGCTGCGGCCCGCGGCATCGTGGTGGAAGAAACGACGCGGCGGCGCGAGCGCGGTTTCCCCAATACGATCGAAGTCGCGATCGCCGACGACGGGCGCGAATTCGCGCTGGAAGGAACCGTAGGGCAGGATGGCGTGCCGCGGATCGTCTCGCTCGATGGCATGGGACTTGAGGCGCCGCTCGAAGGCACGCTGCTGCTCTCGCGGAATATCGACGTTCCCGGCGTGATCGGCCGGATCGGGACGGAGCTCGGCAGCCTCGGCGTGAATATCGCCACGTTTGCGCTTGGCCGGCGCGCACCCGGCGGCGGTGGCGAGGCCCTCGCGCTGGTCGGGCTCGACGGCAATATCGATCCGGCGATCGTCCAACATATCCGCGCGCTGCCATCGGTCACCGAAGTTCGCCTCGTTCGCCTCCCCGGCGCGCCACAGGCCACGGCAGCCCCCCGCTGACGGAGTCTTCTACCCGCCTGAAGGGCTTGATTCGACTCCCCAATTAACGTATATACAGAAATGTGTTCTCATGGGATGCTGCCAAGGCGACCAGGAACCAGGCGAAACACGGCGTTTCGTTTGAAGAGGCGGTGACTGTATTCGCCGACCCCGAAGCGCTGGATTGGGAAGATACGCAACATTCCGGCGAGTAAGAGCGGCGCAAGAGACTGGGAGCGTCCGCGACCGGGCAGATACTGCTGGTTGTCTACACGATACGGAGGCCAAGAGATGCGAAGGAAACAGTCAGAATCATCAGCGCGCGGCAAGCGAGCCGCAAAGAACGCAAGACCTATGCCGGACGATCGAATTGATTTTTCCGACATCCCCGAATCGACCGACGCCGAATTGAAGCGTGCGCGACGCGTTGGCCGGCCGAGATCGCCTTACGCCAAGCAACTGATTGCGATTCGAATCGATCCGCGTCTGCTCGCGCGCCTGCGAAACCTTGCGCGAAGCAAACAAAAGCCATACCAGACCCTGATCCAGGAATTTCTGGAGAAAGCGGCGCAGAAAACGGCAAAAGGCCGGGCATCCTAGACAGCCGTCGCAGCCCTCCGGCTTTGCAGGAATTCATGCGAGCGGCTACAATGCAGTCTGGTGCATCAAAAGGGCATGGAAGAGAGACTTCTTGCCTCGACCGAGAGCGTCGGGCTTAGGTCCGCGAGAGCGTCCGGGCCGCACAAGCCGCGAAATGAAACCAACCACAGATGAATGTTGAAAGAGTCATAGACAGCGTCGTCGCGCGCTTCATCGGGACGAAGCACGAGCGCGACGTCAAGCGCATTCAGCCGTACGTCGAGGCGATCAACGCGCTCGAGCCGGAAATGAAGAAGCTTTCCGGCGAAGAGCTTGGCGCGCGCACGACGGCGCTGAAGGCCGAAGTCCAGGCGTTCCTTGAAGGCGTCGAGCGGGATGATCCGGATTACAAACAGAAGCTGCAAGAAGCGCTCGAACTAGCCATCGTGCCTGCGTTTGCCACGGCGCGCGAGGCGGGGCGCCGCACAGTCGGCATGCGCCACTTCGACGTGCAGCTCATCGGCGGAATCGTCCTGCACCAAGGCAAGATCGCCGAGATGAAGACGGGTGAAGGCAAGACGCTCGTCGCCACGCTGGGCGCGTATCTGAATTCCCTCACCGGCAAGGGCGTACACATCGTCACAGTGAACGACTACCTCGCCCGCCGCGACGCGGAATGGATGGGGCCGATCTACAAGATTCTCGGGCTGACCGTCGGAGTGATCGTTCACGATCTGGACGACGCGCAGCGCCGCGCTGCATACGCCGCGGACATCACCTACGGCACGAACAACGAGTTCGGCTTCGATTACCTGCGCGACAACATGAAGTACGACCTGAAGGATTGCGTTCAGCGCGGCCACCACTTCGCAATCGTGGACGAAGTGGACTCGATCCTGATCGACGAGGCGCGCACTCCGCTGATCATCTCCGGCCCCGCGGAAGAGTCCACCGACAAGTACTACCGCATCGACAAGATGATCCCGAAGCTGATCCGCGACATCGACTACACGCTCGATGAAAAGCTGCGCACCGCGACGCTGACCGAAGAAGGCGTGTCGAAATGCGAGCGGCTGCTGAACCTGGGGAATCTCTACGACCCGGCAAACATGGAGATCATCCATCACGTCTATCAGGCGTTGCGCGCGCACACGCTGTACGAGCGCGACGTGGACTACGTCGTAAAAGAGGGCGAAGTGGTGATCGTGGATGAGTTCACGGGGCGGCAGATGCCCGGCCGCCGCTGGTCGGACGGCCTGCACCAAGCAGTCGAGGCCAAGGAAGGCGTGAAGATCGAGCGCGAAAACCAGACGCTCGCGACAATCACATTCCAGAATTACTTCAGAATGTACAAGAAGCTTTCCGGGATGACCGGCACGGCCGAAACCGAAGCGCCGGAGTTCGACAAGATCTACAAGCTCGAAGTGGTCGCGATCCCGACGAACAAGACGCTGATCCGGCTCGAGAATTCCGACGTGGTGTACCGCACGGAGTCCGAGAAATTCGAAGCGGCCGTCAACGGCATCATCCAGGAGGACGGCTCGCGCGCGAGCGGCATCCGGCAATATTACGAGAGCGGCCAGCCGGTACTGGTTGGCAGCATTTCCATTGAGAAGTCGGAAAAGATTGCGGAGCGGCTGAAGAAAGCGGGCATCCCGCATCAGGTGCTGAACGCGAAACAGCACGAGCGCGAAGCGAAAGTGATCGCACAGGCGGGACGCAAGGGCGCCGTCACCGTTTCGACGAACATGGCAGGCCGCGGGACCGATATTCTGCTGGGCGGCAATCCCGAAGCAATGACGCGCGATTACTGCCTGAAGAACAAGCTCGCGATGCCGTACGCACCGGTAGGACCTGTCATTAACACGGGCGCAGGCGCGGAAACGCCCGCGCAGGCAGATGCGCCGTCGGCGGGCGTCTCAGGCAACGGCTCGGCCGAAGCGGCGGCCGGTGCCGCGATGGTGCTCTTCCAGCAGGAAGGGAAGATTTATCAGGTGCCGCTCGAGCAGTGGAAGCCGATGTACGAGCAGTTTGCGCAGCAGTGCAAGGCCGAGCACGACGAAGTGGTTGCGATGGGCGGCCTGCACATTCTCGGCACAGAGCGCCACGAGGCGCGCCGCATCGATAATCAGCTCCGCGGCCGGGCCGGTCGCCAGGGCGATCCGGGCTCTTCACGATTTTTCCTCTCGCTCGAAGACGATCTGCTGCGCATCTTCGGAGGCGAGCGCGTGAAGTCGTTGATGTTCCGCCTCGGCATGACGGAAGGTGTGCCGATCGAATCGAAGCTGATCAGCAGGCGCATCGAAAATGCGCAGAAGGCCGTCGAAGCGCAGAATTTCGAAGCCCGCAAGCATCTTCTCGAGTACGACGATGTGATGAACAAGCAGCGCGAGACGATCTATTCGCTGCGCCGCTCGTTCCTCGAAGGCCGCGACCAGAAGGAATTCGTGCTCGAACGCGCCGAGGCCATCGTGAACGAGCTCGTCCAGATGTACTGCCCGCGCGACCAGCACCCGGATCAATGGAATGTGACGCAATTCGGAAACGAGGTGCTGAATCAATACGGCCTCGACCTTAAGACCGCGGGCATCGACACGGCCAACACGAGCCACGACGAACTCGCCGCCGTGCTGCTGGAAAAGGCCCATGCGCGTTATGCGGAAAAGGAGACTCTTTTCAGTGCGGCAACTCTGCGCTGGCTCGAGCGCCACATACTGCTCGACATCGTGGACGCGCAATGGAAAGACCACCTGCTGACCCTCGACCACCTGAAGGAAGGCATCGGGCTGCGCGGCTACGGGCAGAAAGATCCGCTCGTCGAGTTCAAGAAGGAAGCCTTCACGCTGTTCGATGAATTGATGAACCGGATTGACACAGAGGCGGTGCGTTTCCTCTTCCTCATGCAGCCTGCCAAGCCCGAGGACGAAGCCAAGCAGATCGAGCAGCGCCAGCGCCGCCAGCAGCAGAATCTGCAGTTTCAGGCCGGCCCCGCGCAGGCGGAGGCCCCGAAACCGGTCCGATCGGGGGTCAAAGTCGGGCGGAATGACCCCTGCCCGTGCGGCTCCGGGAAGAAGTACAAAAAGTGTCACGGTGCGGCGGCGTGATCGGCCCTGCACCAGCTCCTGCCTCCGTGCGTTGCGCCCGAGATCGAGCCCTAACTTCCTCTTAGCCTATTAATATCAATGAGTTACGAAGTTTAAGTACTCGAAACAGCAGCAGCAACATGAGCTAGTTTGCGGGCGAGTCCACATGGTACAAGGGTGGTGGGCAACCATTGCATGCTGACCGCATCATTCAAGTGTGAATCATTAGCGTAACCCTCTCGAGCCAAGACGCGCGAACTTAGGCAAGAGAAATCAAACTACAGGAGAATTAAATGAAACGGTGGGCATTGTTGTGTGGGGTCATGTTGCTGTTCGCTGGGGTCGCGTCGGCTCAAGAAAGTCCAAAAGCTGAGGTGTTCGGCGGGTATTCGTACGCCCGACTGAGCGCAAATGGGTTAGGTGTGAACCTCAACGGCGGTAGTGCGTCGGTTTCGTACAATCCGAATGCTTGGCTCGGGTTGGTAGGAGACTTCGGCGGATACCATGGCGGCGCCAACTTCGGGAACGGTAATGTCTATACGTACCTGTTCGGACCAAAGGTCGCTTTCCGCCGTGGTCCGATCACACCGTTCGTCCAGACGCTCTTCGGTGGAGCGCACGCCTCGGTCTCCGGCGGATGCGTCGGTGCACGGGTGCGGCCACAGGTAGGTTGCATATCGGCTTCCGAGAACAGCTTTGCGACGACGCTGGGGGGAGGCCTCGATTGGAACGCCACGCCGCATCTAGGCGTACGCCTGATTCAGGCCGAGTACTTCATGACGCGCTTCGCGAGCACCACGGAGAATGGCGCCCGAATTTCCGCGGGTGTCGTGTTTCGCTGGTAATCCGGGGCTTCGATCGAGCGGGCCGGTGAATTCTCGCCGGCCCGCTTTTCCTCCTGCAACACACACAAGGTTCACGTCACCTCCTCCGACTCGATGGAGTCATGATTCATCCGCGGCGGAATGTGGCGAGGCTGCGATCGCGCAGATGAAGAAAGGAGCCGTTCATGAAAAGGTGGGCATTTTTGTGCGGGGCTATGTTGCTATTCGCGGGAATCGCGTCGGCCCAAGTCGACCCGAAAGCTGAAGTCTTCGGCGGCTACTCATACGTGCGCGGGACCGCTTTGAATACCAGTTACAACTTCAACGGAGGCGGCGGTTCGTTTTCCTACAACCCGAGCGGCTGGCTGGGCTTGGTGGCTGACTTTGGCGGTAATCACTGGAGTGGTTCCGGCGTGGACCTCAACGTCATTACATATCTCTTCGGGCCAAAAATTGCTTTCCGGCACGGCCCCATCACGCCATTCGTGCAGACCTTATACGGAGGTGCACGTGCCTCGGGAAGTTTGATCAGCACGTGCCCCGTTGCGCGCATACGGCCTCAGGTGCCGTGCACGGCATCCGGCTCGGAAAACGCTTTCGCGATGACGATGGGAGGCGGCATGGATTGGAACGCGACTCCTCACATCGGAGTGCGGTTGGCACAGGCGGAATACCTGCTGACACGATTCAACGGGCTGGGAAACAACGCGACAAACAACGAAAACAGCTTCCGCTATGAAGCGGGCGTCGTGTTCCGCTGGTAAGTTGGCGTCTCTTTTTCTCGGGCCGGCGGTTTCCGCCGGCCTTCTTTTTCTTAGTGGCTATTCGCCGGACAAGGCTAGTTTCCGACGACGAACAGGTGGCCGTCATTCTGCGTATAGATTTTCCCGTCCGATCCGATCGATAGAGGCGTATACGCGGCGCCCAGTGCTAGATTCAGGAAGAGGTTCGCCACGGGCATGGTGAAGATTCCGCTATGACCCTGCGGCAGGACGTAGACGTTGCCATCCTCGCTGGTCACATACACGAGTCCGCTCGCGTCCACGGCCGGCATGTTGATACACCATTCAAACCCGTTCGGGTTCGTGTTGCTGCACGTGACCGCTCCGCTTGCGTTGCGGGTGCAACTCTGCGTGTTCGTGCTCTGAAACTGCCACTCTGACGCTCGCCGGCGGCAGGGCAGCCGCATGCACCCTCGCGCGCTTGCTTTTTCTTAGCGAGATTCGCCGATACTTCCGCGCCGGCAAAAGAATTGTGTTAGTCTCTCCCGCCATACGCCTCGGGAATATTCAGCTCGAGGAATTGGGGTTAGCCATGAACGCACCTGTCCCGGGAAATTGCCGAAGGGCTCGGTGTGCGAATTCGATTCCGGCCGCTCTGGCAACCGAGCAACTCTGCCTCGACCATTTCCTCGACGAAGCGTTTCTTCGCACGGACCACACTTTCGATCGCGCCCGCGAGGGACGCCCGATGAGCCCGGGGGACCTCGAATGGCTGCTGGCGGACGCGCTCGCCATCGTCAAGAACCTCGAGGAAGACGCGGGCGAACCCAATCCCGAGCAACGGGATCGCATGCTCGAGTTGCTATTGATCCTCGCAAATCTCCACGAATACGTGGCGCACCATTCGATACGCCTGGACCGGCGCGCATAGTCCCGCGCGTCTCGAATCGGGGCGGGCCGGCGGCATCCGGATGTGCGGCGAGCTTTGGCCCTGCCGTCGAACGCGCTTGCGAAAGCGTCAATACCTCGAGCAGCGGCGACCTTGCATTTCCTCAGTAGCCCCTTCAATCTGAAGGTGCGTTCTCGCGCAGCCCACATGCCGGACGAAAAGAAACCCGACCCATTCAAGCCGCAGGCGCCAAGTATTCCAGGCGTGTTGCCGAGCAAGGAAAAAACCAAGCCCGAACCACCCCCGCCGCCTGAATTTCCCGGCGCGCCACCGAAGGAAGCCGCACCGCCTCGCATATGGATAGCCTTGGCGGCAGCGGCGGCGATCGTCACAGTCGCCGGCTTGCTGTATTGGAGCCGAAGCTCCTCCCCGAAACCGAAAGAGCCAGAGGCTGACGCGACCGTCGCTGCTGCTCCCATGACAGCGGTAGCGCCCAAGTCTGACCGAGATATGCCGGTGGCGCCGGGGCCCGTGGCTACGACGGACGAGCTGGCGAAAACGTGGTCTTCGAAACGCTTCCTGTTTCGCGATCCATTGACGTCCCAATCCGTGCCCGCAATGGTGGTGCGCCTGCCGCGCGGGGAATACTGGGGATTTTCGCTGCGCGAACCCTTTGGCAGCTGCGAACTCGAATTCGTGACAGATCTTCAGAAACTGCAAACGGAGTACCACTTCCGGGCCGACCATCCGATGGTCGGCAACCCCTGCAACCACTCGGTGTACGATCTGCTGCGGTACGGCGGCGGCGCCACGAATGACGAGCTCGTGCGCGGAGTCATCGTACAGGGGACCGGAATCCGGCCGCCGATGGCGATTGAAATCCGCACCGAGGACGCCAAGGTTCTCGCGGTGCGGATGGAGTAGCACGAAATAATCCGGACCTAATTCCCGAGGCACCAGAAACACAGACGCCACTCCCTCGCTCCCAGCGAAGCGAGAAAGTGGCACCGGTGCGGTTCTTCCTTGCAAATCTAGTCGGCCGGCAACTGTTCCACCGTGCGAGCCACCAAAACGGGCCCGCCGGCCGCAGGATCGACCAGAACGAATCCGACGACACGAAGCGGAAGCGCCTGCGTGCCCGTCAAACCCGATAGGCCACTGAGGTTGATGAAGCGTGTCGCGTTCGTCGTGAGGACCGTGAGCGGATTCGGCAGCAAAATTCCCGCCGTCGATTGATCGCTCAATTGGAAACTGCCCGCATTGCCGGACTGCACCACCGTGCTGCCGGGCACCCACGTCCCGCCCTGGCCCTGCCTCCGCAACACGACGCGGCGCACGGTCAGTGCCGGCACGCCGTTCGTCGTAACAAGCTTGCCTCCGACATCGACCACTTGTCCGGCGGCCAGCGCGGAGTTGTTGAATAGAAGCGCCGTGATCGGATTGTTGATATTCGCGATCTTGTACGTTTCGGTTCCATTCAGGGAGAGCGTTTCAATTTGCCCGTCCTGGATGCCCGTGATATCAGGCAGCTCGGCGCGGACGTAGAGATCGGCTGCGGTTGCCGGACCCGACGGCGGACGAATGCTCGTGAACAATCCGGCGAGGACGAATTTATCGTTCGAGACGACCTCGACTTCGGACGCGTCGATATCGTGCGTCACCGGATTGAGCTGGCCCGAAACTTCCACGATCGTATCCGTCGTGAACGAGCTGATCGGCACACTGGGGTCATCAAGAACCGTGTTGGCGTCGGTATCGACCATCCACTGGCGCCCCTTCGGCCCCTGAATCGTGAAGGAAGTATTGCCCGTCACGCCGACGACGCCGCCGTGGAAGTCGTCGATCGAGACGTTTGCGTCGTCCGCGGCAAGCAGTTGCATGTGGAAGACAGGGTTCACGGTGCCGTTCACCTGGCCGTTGGTGGTTTGAAGCGACTGGCGAAGGTCAAACTCCATGCGGAGCCCGACCAGCTGGGCATCGCTCATGACGAATGGGTTCGCGAAGTTCACCGTAACAGATGACTGCGACAGCGTGCCGTCGATCGTTTTGACGGCCGGAGGGTTCTGAGTCGTGTCGATGAAACCGATCACCGGATTCGCAATCGTAACTGTTGCGGAAACGTAGCTTCCGGTCGGCACGGCGTTTAAGTCCAGAAGCTGATGCAAGCCGCTTAATTGAGCAAAATCCACCACCTGCGGCGTGGTCAGCACCGGCACGTCAGTCGTGCCGTTATTCAAGGTTACGGAATTGACCAGGATCTGGCATGACACCACGGCCGGCAGCGGCGCATCCGTGCCAACCGTGAAGACCGAGGCCTGATTCGAAGATCCCGGATTTGTAGCGGAAGACGATCCGCCGCAGCTGCTAAGGCCAAATACGGCGAGAAGCGCAAGGAACACACCCGTAGCTTTCACATTCCCCATGCTCGTTCTCCTTATCCGAATATGTATGACTGCCGTCAGCCGAGGACACCGTTCGGCTTCTGACGGTGAAACACCCTTCCCGAAGAAAAGTTGCGAGGATTCTGCGGTGAGCGCCTGATTTTCCCTTGCGCGGCCATTGGCCGGTGAAACGAGCGCCGGTTACACACGCCGCACGGACAGCGTTTAGTCGGCTTCCGGCATCGTAGTAGACTGAACCGCGTGACCCTGGAAGGACCGCCCACTGCGGAGCGGCCAGGGCCAGCGAGAATTCAAAGGAGAAAGCAAAATGCGCGAGAGATCGATCCTCTCGATCGCGGTGCTTGTCATCGCGCTCGCGGCCGGCTGTAGCTCCAAGCCGGATGACGCGGCGCTGGTCACCAACATCAAGTCACAGATGTTTTCCGATCAGCAGCTCAAGGAAGCGAGCCTGCAAGTAACTTCCGATAACGGACAGGTCACGCTGACAGGGAGCGTCCCCAGCGACGCAGCGCGCCTCGACGCGTACAAAATCGCCACAGAGACGCCGGGCGTGACGAAGGTAAATGACCAGATGACGGTGGAAGCCGCCCAGCAGCCCGAGCCCGTAGCGGCTCCGACGCGCGCACCATCGCCGTCGCACAAGGCCCGTTTGAAGAAGCATGAACGCGTTCCGGAGAAGACACTCATGGCGGCCAACACTCCCGATCCCACGCCGCCACCTCCGGCACCGCCAGCAGTGCAGCCGGTCGCGGCTCCTGCTCCTCCGCCGCCACCTCCGCCACCGCAACCCAGGCAAGTGCAAGTGCCGGCAGGTTCGACCGTGACGATTCGCATGATCGACGACGTGGATTCCTCGGTGAACCATCCCGGCGAAATCTTCCACGCGTCACTCGAGGCCCCGCTCGTCGTGGACAACGAAGTCGTCGTTCCAAAAGGGGCGGACGTCTATGTCCGTCTGGTGGCGGCGAGCTCCGCGGGAAAATTCGCCGGCAAGAGCGAGCTGCACCTCGAGCTCGTCAAACTGGAATCCCGCGGGCAATCCTACCCCCTGGTGAGCAGCACTTATTCGATGGAGGGTGACTCCCGCGGCAAGAACACGGCCGAGAAAGTCGGCGGCGGCGCTGCGATCGGCGCGATCATCGGTGCGCTGGCCGGCGGCGGAAAGGGCGCGGCGATCGGAGCAGGCGTCGGCGGCGCCGGCGGCGGAGTTTACCAGGGTGTGACGAAAGGCAAGCAGGTAAGGATTCCTTCGGAAACCAAGCTGGATTTCCAGCTCGATCAGCCCGTGACCGTCACCGTGATGCCGCGATCCACAGCCGCATCGCAGTAGCCAGCAAACAAGAAAACATTCGGCGGGAAGCGGAAGATCGTTTCGCTTCCCGCCGTTTTTTGTTTTCGGGCTGCCGCAGACGACGCGGCGAAAATCGTGTGGCTGGGCTTCCGCGCAAGTGCTACGCTAGCGGCCGCGCGGGCGGCGGTCGCGACGAAGTTCTTTGTTGTCTCCCCGTTGAGCACAACAGTGATATTTTAGCCGTGGAAGAATTTGCCGGGGCGGATTCGCGCGGCAACGCTTGAGGACTTTCTGCATGAAGATTCTGGGCTTTCTCCTACTTCTGGCTGGTTGGGCGATCGTGATAGCTGCGGTCGCGTTGCTGGTTATGGAGGTGCCGCGCGCCGCCTTCGTGCTGGCCGGCGTGGGCGTGGAAATCGTCGGCCTTGTGCTCGTGATTCGTGCGCATCCAGTGCAGCGAGGTGAGCACGAGTGATGCCCGCCCCCACTCTCACCGACACTGCTGCGGCGCTCTGCGCCGTTCTTATTTTCCTCGTTCCATGCGCCGCCGCCGGGCTTGCCTTGATCAATACCGGGCTCGGGCGCTCGCGCAGCGCGGCGCATTTGATGATGTCCTCGTTGTGCGTCCTTTCGATTGCGGCTCTGGTGTATATCGTCTGCGGCTTCGCATGGCAGGGTTTCATCGGCGGACCGTCGCACAGCGTGAGCTTGGCTGGCAAGAGCTGGAATTGGATCGCGGCCGAACCGTTTTTCCTGCGTCATCAACCTCTCGAAGGCTCACCCGCGTCGCTCGCGGCGTTGCTCGGAATGTTCAGCGTGGGATTGGCGGCATTGATACCGCTTGGCAGCGGAGCCGATCGCTGGCGCCTGGGCGCATGCTGCATTTCGACGGCGCTGCTGGCCGGATGGACCTATCCGCTATTCGCACACTGGGCGTGGGGTGGCGGATGGCTCGAGCAGCTCGGGACGAATTACGGGCTGGGACAGGGCTTCGTGGACGCGGGAGGCGCCAGCACGGTTCAAGCGGTGGGAGGTTTGACCGCCCTTTCGATCGCGTGGATTCTCGGCGCTCGCCATGGCAAGTACACGCACGACGGAATGCCGAGCGCGATACCCGGCCACAACGGCGTCCTCGTGCTGTTTGGCTGCCTGTTGGCGTTGGTGGGATGGCTGGGCTTGAATTCCGCGGGCGCTATTTTATTCAGCGGCGCACAGCCGGGAAGCGTGGTCCAGGTCGCGATCAACACCACGTTGTCCGCAGCGGTGGCGGGACTGATGGCTGCGGCGATCACGCAGGCGCGCTACGGCAAGCCGGACGCTTCGCTTACGGCCAACGGCTGGATCGGCGGGCTCGCGGCGAGCAGCGCCGGCTGCGCCTTTGTGAAACCAGAGGCGGCGGCGGCGATCGGACTCGCAGCGGGAGTGCTGGTCACGGTCTCCGTCGAATGGTTCGAATTGCGAATGTCGGTGGACGATCCGGGGGGCTCGATTTCGGCGCACGCGATGGGCGGACTATGGGGCGTGCTGTCTGTGGGATTGTTCGCGGACATTCCCGTGCGGGCTCTCGAGGCGCCCGGCGGACCCTCAGGCGGACATCCGGGCCAGTGGCTCGCGCAACTCGTGGGAATTGCAACGCTGATCGGTTTTGTCCTGCCGCTGACCTACGGCTTGAACTGGGTCCTCGATCGCGTTTACCCGCAACGCGTCGATGCCGAGGGAGAACGGCAGGGCATGGACCTCTACGAACTCGGCGCCGGCGCCTACCCCGAATTCATCACTCACAGCGACGAATTCATCGAGCGATAGCTTTGGCCGCCTTCGCGATCGCTTCGGCTTCGATTTAATTCAAATCAGCGGCCCGAACCGGGCGTCCATCCGTTGCCCAGCCCGTAAGGAATCGTGACGAACGGCGCTGCCTCCACTTCGTGGATCAGCCCGCCGCGGATTCCGAAGGTCTCCATGGTCACCAGATTTTGGAGCATGCCGGGAGGCGCGTCCGGGGGAGCGCCGCGCCTGGTCCCGTCGTGGACGAACAATGGGAACGTTGCCACCAATCCTTTTTGTTCGTCGACTATCAGCGCCCTTCGCGGCCGGATGTGCTTCATATAGGCGAACGTCTTGCTGTCGATCTGCTGTTTGCACGTCATCATGCTGAACTTGAGCATCGACTTGCCCTGCTCCGTGTCCGGATTCGGAAGCATCGGGGCGGGCATCATGCGCCCTCCCGGCGGCGGATTGTTCACCGTCTGGTAGCCGTTCTCATGCCGCACGCAATCGTCGGCAAACGCCGCGATGCTGCCGTCATCGCCCTCCAGCGCGTCGAAATACGAGTTGGCCGCGCGAATCAAAACCTCTCGCGAGCTCCTCTGCGAAGCAGGAACGTCGTTCACCAGCGTCTCCCGAGGCGTGGTCAGCAAGGGGATAGCGGCCTGATCGACGCCTCGAGCCCAGAGCTGCTCGATCTCCAGAATTTTGCCGCGATCGATTTTCAAGCGCACGGCCACCAGAGCGTCCTGACCCTGAATTTTCAAGCGTGTCTGCAGGGCAACCTGACCTTCGACCGGATCGGCGATGTAGATCTTGAAGCTGGTCGGCTCCACTTTCGACCGCCACAACATCCCCTCGCCGACGTCCATTTGCCCGGTGTTTTCCGTCATCCGGACATCGAGCGCCAGCGGTGGCACGGCCTTGGGATCGTGCTTGAAGATGGCGTTCATGTAGCCGTCCATGATCCCAACCAGACAGGCCCGGTCGCACTCCTTGATGGCGTCCGGGTTCCAAGCGGGCGCCGGGCTTTGTTGTGGAGCTGGTCGGGCGGTGGCGATCTTTGCATCGAGAATTGCGATGGCGAACAGCAGGACAATCGCGATTGGAAGGAAATTCTTTTTCATCAGCCTACTCTCCTGCGCATGTCGATTTTGAGCGCTTGACTGCCGGACGGGCCGCCACGATAGCGCGCTCCGAGCCGCGGGTCAATGCTCGCGCTTCGACTCACCGTTCCAGGCGCGGCGCGACGAATCAGGAAGCACGGCCAGTGCAAAATACTTGCAATTGCGTTGGCGGGAAGGCTATAAGCGAGGCGGCACGATGTAACCGAGGTGTAGCACGCGCCGTCGAATTATCATTCGAACCACGTTAGCAGGACGGGCCCATGAATAGGCGGAAGTTGTTGTCTTTGCTCGGGATGTCGCCGGCGCTTCTGGCCGAGTCTCGCGCCGCTGCTCAACAAAAGTCAGCCAGCAAAGCGGCTGCCCCGGACGCCGGCCAGGGAAAGATTACGGCCGTCAACCCGAAAGGCACGCCGCCTCCGATCACCCTGATCCCGATGGCGCCTCGTCTCGACACTCTCGATGGCAAGACGGTCTATCTCGTCGACACAGGTTTTCATGGCTCCGATATGCTCCTGCATCAGGTCGAGGCCTGGTTCGGCAGAAACATGCCGAACGTAACAGTCGTGTTCCGGAGAAAAGCCGGCCCCTATGCGGAAGATGACCCGAAGCTCTGGAAGGAAATCAAGGAAAAGGGCAATGCGGTCATCATGGCCGTCGGTCATTGAAGCACCTGCACACCAGCGACCGTCGGTCACTGCATAACAACTGAAAAGATGGGCATCCCGAGCGCCCCGATGATCACGAAGGCGTTCAAGGATCTCGCGATTCTGAACGCCGCGAAGAGGGGGATGCCGCACGAGCGCATCTGCTTCACGCCGCATCCGGTGTGGGGCAAGACTCCCGACGAGCTGCGCGTGTACGTGGATGGACCCGATCCCGTCAGCGGGAAACCGCTCATGAAGGAAATCGTGGACGCGCTGACGGTGCCGCTGAGCGACGACGAGAAGAAATCGGGGATCGTGAGCGTTTCCGTCGGCCCGCCAACCTTTACCGACACTGCGGACAACCTCCAGGAATTCTATCTGAACAACGGATACACCGATTTCCTCCCGATCATTCTGCCGACGCAGGAAAAAGTCGACGCGATGCTCAAGGGCACGGGCCACAAACCCGACGAGGTCGTCGGCAAGATGGCGGCAGGCGCCTATCCGGCGTGGAGCTACACGGTCCGGCAGGTGGCTGCGAGCGCCGTGATGGCGGGATGCAGGCCGGAATACTTCCCGATCGTGCTCGCGATCGCCTCCAGCGGAGTCGCGTCGCTCTTCAGCTCCACGAATTCCTTCGCGTTCGCCATGATCATCAACGGACCCATTCGCGACAAGCTCGAGTTCAATTATGGAATCGGCGCGCTGGGGCCATTCGCGCAGCCGAACGCGACGATCGGGCGCGCCTGGACGCTGATGTCGAAAAATCTGGGAAACGGCGGAATTCCCGGCGACACGTACCTGGGTTCCCTCGGGAACAATCTCAATTACAACAACGTCGTAATCGCGGAAAACGAAGATGCAAGCCCGTGGCCGCCCTTCCACGTACAGAGAGGTTTCAAGAAGGAAGAAAACGTGGTCAGTCTATTCCGCGGACTCGGTGTGGTTCCGGGGCAAGTGGCCCGGGGGAGCAGCGCCAACGAAAACGTGCAATTCGACTATCAGATGAGCGATCTTTTCAGCACGTTTACCGGCTTTTTCGGCGCGCTGATCATTGCCGACCCTCTCGTGGCCATTCGCCTGAAAGAGCAGGGCTACGACACAAAGGAAAAACTCATTGCCTGGCTGTACAAGAATACGACGCAAACGGTGAAGGATTACAAGAGCAGGAATTACGCCTATCTGTTTGAGTATCCGCAGGCGCTGCAAGGAAGAGAACCGTTTGCGACGTGGTACAAACTGCCGGACGATGCGGTAATCCCTCACTTCCCGAGGCCGGAGAGTTTCAACATCGTGGTCACCGGCGGTCAAACGAATGCGTACCCCCAGGCGGGGAATCTGAGCTACGGCGTTAGCGTCTCGATCGATAAATGGATGTGAGCAAGGATTCTCGGGCTGAGCAAGCCTGAGGACATCGCAGAGGAGGGACATGGGCCATGAATAGGCGAAAGCTGTTATCGCTGCTCGGCATGTCTCCCGCGCTTCTTGCGGGCTCTCGTGCGGAGGCGCAGAAAACCAGGACTGGGAAAAGCGCCGCCCCGGAAGAGCCAAAGTATCAAGCGCTGAATCCCAAGGGCACGCCCCCGCCGGTCAAGCTGGTGCCGATGGCGCCCCGCCTCGATACCATCCATGGCAAGACCGTGTATCTCGTGGATACGGGCTTCATGGGCGGCGGCACACTTCTCCAACAGATGCAGGCGTGGTTCAACCAGAACATGCCCGACGTGACGGTCGTGTTCCGCAAGAAAGCCGGCCCGTACATGGAGGACGATCCGCCGCTCTGGAAGGAAATCAAAGAAAAGGGCAACGCAGCGATCATGGCCATCGGCCATTGAAGCAGCTGCACACCAGCGACCGTCGGTCACTGCATAACAGTTGAAAAATTAGGCATCCCGGCCGTTCCCATGGCCACGCGAGCGTTCGCGGATCTGGCCAAGTCGAACGCGTCGAAACGCGGAATGCCTCACATCCGCGCTGCGTTCACTCCTCATCCGGTCTGGGGCAAAACCGCCGAACAGCTTCGCGCCTATATCGACGGGAATGACCCGGTTTCCGGAAAACCGCTGATGAAGGAAATCATCGACGGGCTGACGGTGCCCCTAACCGCCGAGGACACGAAGACGGGAATGATGGATGTCTCCGTCGGGCCGCCGGTCTACGGACCGGATACGCTGGATAACCTGCAAAAACACTTTCTGAACAATGGAATGACGGATTTTCTTCCCGTCATTATTCCCACGCAGGAAAAAGTGGATGCGATGCTGAAAGGCACGAGCCACAAACCCGACGAAGTGGTCGGCAAAATGGCGGCTGGAGCTTTTGCGCCGTGGACCTACACGGTGCGGCAAGTAGCCGTCAACGCCGTGATGGCCGGATGCGAGCCGGAATATTTTCCGATCGTTTTGGCCATCGCATCGACCGGGATGGCCGCGCTCGGAAGCTCGACCACGTCGTTCGCCTATTCGATGGTGATCAACGGACCGATTCGCGATCAGCTCAACATGAATTACGGAATCGGAGCCATGGGGCCATTCGCGCAGCCGAACGCCACGATTGGACGGGCCTGGACGCTTCTCGGTAAGAATCTCGGAAACGGCGGAATTGCCGGCGACACGTATATGGGCTCGCAGGGAAACAACACGAATTACAACAACATCGTCATCGCGGAAAACGAGAAGGAAAGCCCGTGGACTCCGTTTCACGTCCAAAAGGGCTTCAAGCCTGAAGAAAACGTAGTGAGTCTCTTCGCCGGCGAAGACATTCGCCAGGGCCACGGCGCGCGCGGCGCCGGCGTGCTCGAAAATCCCATGTTCGACGACCAGATCAGCGATATGTTCCGCACACTCACAAGCCAGTTCAACGCGCTGGTGATTTGCGACCCGCTCACGGTCAAACGGCTCGTCGAGCAAGGGTACGACACGAAGGAAAAGCTGATGGACTGGCTGTGGCAGAACACGAAGCGGACCGCCAAGGAATACCGCGACTCGGCATTCGTTTACACCTTCCACAAACCGCTTGCGCAGCGAGGAATCGAGCCCTATGCCACCTGGTACAACTGTCCGGAGGACACGCTGATCCCTTGGTGGCCAAAGCCCGACGACATTGCTCTCGTCGTGACGGGCGGCCAGACGAACCCGTTCTTCCAGGTCGGAAACCTAAACTACAGGGTGAGCGTCTCAATCGATAAGTGGATGTAGAATGCAGTCGAGCGCCCGAGCTGGCGCCGTCCGGTTCGTTCCGGCCATGTACGCGGACGCGCGGCGCTGATATGATGCGTCGGGAAATTCGGGGAGGAGAGGCACTACCATGAAAATGAATCGGCGAAAAATATTGTCGCTGATCGGGATCTCACCGGCGGTATTGGCCGGTTCTCCCGTTCTTGCGGCCAAAGACAATAAGAAGAAGGCTGCGCCCGCCGAAGTCAAGCTGACCGCGCTCAACCCGCGGGGCATACCGCCTCCGATCACGCTGATCCCGATGGCTCCTCGCCTCGCTACACTCGAGGGAAAGACGGTCTACCTCGTTTCCGACGGATTCCCCGGCGCGGACCACTTTCTGGACCAGGTTGCCAAATGGTTCAAGAACAATATGCCCAGCGTCACCACCGAATACCGGCTGAAGGCCGGAGGCTTCGCCGACGACGACCCCAAACTATTCGCGGAGATCAAGACCAAGGGCAATGCCGTCATCATGGCCATTGGGCATTGAAGCACCTGCACCCCAGCGACCGTTGGTCACTGCATAGCCGTAGAAAAGATGGGCCTTCCCGCTGCTCCTATGGTGACGATCGCGTTTAAGGATCTCGCCCTCACGAACTGCGCAAAGAGAGGCATGCCGCTCCAGCGAATTGCTTTCACACCGCATCCGGTGTGGGGCAAGACGGACGAGCAGATGTACGCCTACCTCGAAGGAAACGATCCGGTCAGCGGCAAGCCTCTGATGAAAGAGGTAGTGGACTCGCTGACAAGACCCCTTACGGCCGAAGAATCAAAGACAGGGATCGTCACTCCTCCGACCGGTGCGCCTACGTTCACGGATACGGCGGACAGTCTGCAACAGTATTTCCTCGACAACGGAATGACGGACACCATGCCGATCATCATTCCCACTCAGGAAAAAGTGGACGCGATGCTCAAGGGCACGAGCCACAAGCCGGACGAGGTGGTCGGCAAGATGACTCCGGCCCAAGGAGCCTTCCCGCCGTGGTCGTACACCGTGCAGCAAGTGGCGGTCAACGCCGTGATGGCGGGAGCGACACCCGAGTACTTCCCGACGATTCTGGCGATCGCATCGACAGGAATATCGGCGCTTTTCAGTTCTACCAATTCACTCGTCTCCGCGGCGGTGATCAACGGGCCGATTCGCGACAAACTCACAATGAATTACGGAATCGGCGCCATGGGTCCCTTCAACCAGCCAAACGCCACGATCGGGCGCGCCTGGACGCTGATGTCGAGAAACCTCGATGGCGGCGGAATCTGCGGCGAGACGTACATGGGTTCGCAGGGAAACGTCATCAACTACAGCAACCTGATCATTCCAGAGAACGAGAAGGACAGTCCCTGGCCTCCCTTCCACGTTCAAAAGGGCTTTAAGCCTGAAGAGAATGTGATCAGCTTCTTCTTCGGGTTCTGCATCACGCAGGGGCAGGGCGGCAAAGGCCTCGGCGTTAAACCGATTCCCCTATATCACCAGGCAATGTCTGCGAACGTCGCGCCCTTCGCCTCGCTCTTCGGCGCTCTCTTCCTTCTGGACCCGCTGGTGGCCAATGGGCTGGGCGATCTGGGTTACAAGACGAAGGAACAATTAGGAGACTGGCTCCAGAAGAATACGACGGTGGTGGTGAAGGACGTCAAATCGATGCTCTTCAGCGGTCTCCCCAGAGGCCCTGAGGCGGCCAGTCTAACGGACGACTCGGTGATACCGAAGTGGTCGAGGTTGGACGCCTTCAACTTCGTCGTCGTTGGCGGCCAAACCAACCCGTATCATCAGTTGGCGAACATGAGCTACCGGGTGAGTGCATCGATCGACAAGTGGGCGTAAGCGCACCGCTCGCGGTAGAAGAAATTAACCGAATATTTCGAAGCCCGGAGGCCCAAGCCTCCGGGCTTGGTTTTTCTGGCTCCCTCAGATTGCGGCCAGCGCTTTGAGGTTTCCCATGATGTCGGGACATCGCAAGCCGATCGAATTGCAATTTCATCCCGCACAGGGCTATAACTGGGGCCAATCTGGGTGAGATAAGGACTCCCTCGAATTCATTGCCGCGAAAGGTGCTCTGATGAACAGAAGAAAGTTGCTGTCACTCCTCGGTCTCTCGCCTGCTCTCGTGGCCGGCGCGACTGCTGGGGCTCAGCAGGCGAAGACCAGTTCCAAGCCCGCGAAAGCGTCCGCTGCGGAGCCGAAGATCGAGGGGCTCAACCCGAAGGGAACACCGCCGCCGATTCAACTTCTTCCCATGGCGCCGCGGCTCGGCACGCTGGACGGAAAAACGGTCTATCTCGTGGACACGGGATTCGAGGGCGGGGGATTTCTTCTGAACCAGATACAGCTCTGGTTCAATCGCAATATGCCGAGCGTCACGGTCGTCTTCAAGCGAAAGGCGGGGCCGTACGCGGAAGACGATCCAGCCCTCTGGAAAGAGATCAAGGAACAGGGCAACGCGGCGATCATGGCCATCGGCCATTGAAGCACCTGCACTCCAGCGACCGTTGGTCACTGCATAAGCGTTGAAAAGCTGGGCGTTCCAACCACTCCCCTGGTCACCCGCGCCTTCAAAGATCTTGCGATCCTGAACGTGGCGAAGCGCGGAATGCCGCACTTGCGCATCACGTTCACGCCTCATCCGGTTGCGACCAAGACTCCCGAACAACTTCGTGCCTACGTCGAGGGAAATGATCCCGTCAGCGGCAAGCCGATGATGAAGGAAATCGTCGATGCGCTCACCGTGCCGCTTTCGGCGGAGGAGCAAAAGACCGGATTGGTGGAAGTTTCCGTGGGGCCAAGGACGTTCGGGCCGGACACGCCCCGCAACCTCCAGCAGTATTACCACGACAATGGGATGACCGACTTTCTGCCGATCATCATCCCCACGGAAGAAGAAGTCGCCGAGATGCTCAAGGGCACGAGCCACAAGCCGGACGAAGTGGTCGGCAAGATGGCCGCGGGCGCGTATCCGCCATGGTCGTACACGGTGAGGCAGGTGGCTATCAACGCGGTGATGGCGGGGTGCAAGCCTGAATACCTTCCCGTGCTTCTGGCGATCGCGTCGTCCGGCACGCCTTCGCTCTTCAGCTCGACGAACTCTTTTGCCTACGCCTTGGTGATTAACGGGCCGATCCGCGACAAGCTGAACATGAATTACGGCATCGGGGCGCTGGGTCCATTCGCGCAACCCAACGCCGCAATCGGCAGGGCGTGGACGCTGATGTCGAAGAATCTGGGCAGCGGCGGAATCCCCGGCGACACGTACATGGGATCGCAGGGAAACAATCTTAACTACAACAATGTGGTGATCGCCGAAAACGAAGCGGCGAGTCCGTGGGCGCCATTCCACGTGCAGAAAGGTTTCAAGGCGGAAGAAAACGTGGTCAGCATGTTCCGCGGACTCGGCGTCGTGCCCGGGCAGGGGGCAAGAGGCACCAGCACGGATACCCCGAAGTATGAAGAGCAATTCAGCGATCTCTTCAGCGTATTCACCGGGTTTTTCGGCGGGCTGGTGATCGCCGATCCGCTGATCGCGCAGAACCTGAAAGACCGCGGCTACGATACCAAAGAAAAGCTTATCGACTGGCTTTACAAGAACACGACGCAATCGGTGAAGGAATACAAGAGCCGCGACTTTGCGTATGGGTTTGACTATCCGCGCGCTCTCAACAAGATCGAGCCATACGCCACCTGGTACAAGATGCCCGACGACGCGATCATCCCGCGGTGGCCTCACTTGAACGACATCAATGTGGTGGTTGCGGGCGGGCAGACAAACGCGTTTTTCCAGGGCGGGAGCTTGAGTTACGGAGTCAGCGTCTCAATCGATAAGTGGATGTAGCGCACGCCCCCAACCGCGGGGCCTGGCGGAATTCGCGTAGCCAAGGCTCGTGCCCTGGCGCGTGGCGGCGCGTGCTAGACTTCCGCGCATGGCCATCTACGTCCTTGTGCATGGCGCTTGGCACGGAAGCTGGTGTTGGAAGCGGGTCCGCACGGCGCTTCAAGCTGCCGGCCACGAAGTCTTTACGCCTACCCTCACGGGAATCGGCGAACGCTCTCACCTCATCTCGCCCGGCGTCAACCTTTCCACCCACATCGCCGATGTCGTCAATCTATTCCGATGGGAAGAGCTTTCGAATGTAATCCTCTGCGGCCACTCATATGGTGGTTTCGTCATCAGCGGCGCCGCCGATAGCATGCCGGAGCGGATTCACGCGCTGGTTTACCTCGATGCTTTTGTACCGGAAAACGGCGAATGCCTGTTCGATCTTGTACCGCAGGAGCAGGCGGACGACACCCGCCGGCAAGCGCAAACTACGGGCGAGGGTTGGAAGGTCGCCCCCATTTCCGCCGAAATCTTCAACGTCAACCCCCGCGACCGCGCCTGGATGAACGCGCAATGCACGCCGCAGCCGCTTGCGTGTTTTGAAGAGCGCGTCAAACTCACGGGCGGCCTTGATCGAATCCGGGACGTGACGCATATTCTCGCCACAGGGTTTCGCGAAGGCTCGCCATTTCCGGCCTGTCACGAACGCGCGAAGGCAAGGCGCTGGAAACTCCGCACCATGGCTAGCGGCCACGACGTTATGCTCGATGCTCCCGATGAGCTGACGGCTTTCTTGCTTGAGTTCGCCTGATCCAAGACGATCCTCGCAGGTCCGTAAACGCGGTCGGACCGCCAACTGCGCGGATCATCAGCCTAAGGCAGCGTGAATGCGATGTAGGAGTTGCCGGCCGTTATGAAAATATACTGCTTGCCGTCCAATTCGTAGCTGACGGGATTGGATCGCGCAGCGTGGCCCATGAAAAAGTGCCACAACGGTTTCCCGGTGTACGCGTCGAGCGCGAAGAAGTTGCCTTCGTCGCTGCCGCTGAATACCAGGCCGCCGGCGGTTGAAAGCACGGGCACCCACGCCGGAGCCAGCAACTTGAACTGCCATCGCAGCTTTCCCGTCGTGGCGTCGAGAGCGCGAATCGCGCCGTACGACTGCTCGCCGGCGAGCGCCCGAATTCCTCCTCCGCCCACGATTCCCTTCGGAGGTCCCGGTTCGATCTTTCCCGTGCCCTTGATGAAGTACGCGCCCGTTTCATGGACGCTCACGTAGAAGAGTCCCGTCTGCGGGCTGTACGAGGGGCTCGTCCAGTCAACGCCTCCCGTGATGCTGGGATAGACCAGCGTTCCGGCTCCGAGCGTCGGCTCCTGATTGGGTGCGGGTATCGGGCGGCCATTCGCGTCGAGCCCTTTCGCCCAAGTCTGCTTCACAAACGGAACGCCCGTTACGAATTTCCCCGTGACGCGATCGATTACGTAGTAAAAGCCGTTGCGGTTGGCAAATCCGACCAGTTTGCGCGGCTTGCCGTCGATTGCGGCGTTAAACAGGACGGGGGGCTCGTCCGAATCCCAGTCGTGGTCTTCGTGCGGCGAAAACTGAAAATACCATTTCAGCTTTCCCGTGTCGGCATCGAGCGCCAGCAGTGAGCAGGTGTAAAGGTTGTCGCCCGGACGATCGTCGTCGTTGAAATCCGGAGCCGGATTTCCCGTGCCCCAGTAGACCAGGTTCAGTTCGGGGTCATACGAGCCGTTGTTCCAAGTGGTAGCGCCCGCGCTTTCGGCGGCGCCAACGCCCCAGGATTCCGCGCCTGGTTCACCCGGCCTCGGAGTGGTCCAAAATCGCCAGAGCCGTTTGCCTGTCTTTGCGTCGTAGGCGTCGAGAAAGCCACGCACGGCGGCCTCGCTCCCGGCACTGCCGATAATGACTTTGTCCTTGAGGGCGAGAGGCGGTCCCGTCATGGCATAGCCCATGGCGTTGTCGGCGACGTGTACATTCCAGCGGACGGCGCCGTTTTTCGCATCGAGCGCGACCAGGTGCGAGTCGGCCGTGCCGATGTAAACCGTATTGTCCAGGATCGCAACGCCACGGCTGGTCGCATTCAGACCGATCGAGACAACATGTTCGGGAAGAGTCGGCGACCAACTCCACAGCCGGAGTCCGGTGCGAAGGTCCAAAGCCGTCACGGTGCTGGGCGGCTCGGTGACGTACATGACGCCATCCGCCACGATGGGAGATGCCTCGAGATTCGCGACGGGCCGGCTCGGCTGGTACATCCACGCCACTTTCAAATTCGAGATGTTCTCGCGAGTGATCTGTTTGAGTTGCGAATATTGTTGCGAGGAGTAGCTGCCGCCGTAGGTCAGCCAGCTCTGAGGCTCGCTTTGCGAGTGCAAAATGCGTTCGTAGGGCACATTCTGCGCGAGCGCTCGCGCCGGATTCCAGGCAAGAAGACCAGCCAGCAGCAGCGCGTACTTGATGCTTCTCATTGGTCCCCCTTCAAGCTCGCGAGGTACGCGACCAAATCATTCACCTGCGCGTCCGACAGCTTGCCTTTTACGCTCGGCATCGTGCTCCTGCCCGGCTCCTTCTTCAATTCCCGGAGATCGGCTTTCTGGAACGAGTGAAATTCGCCCTTGGCGTCCTTGATCACGATGCGGAAGGAATCCTCCACCACGCGCGTGCCATCGAACGCGCGGCCGTCCTTGGTGACCACATGGATGAACAGGTAATCCAGGAGCCCGCCGGTTTCCAGAAACACGCGCGCTTGCGGCAAATCCGTTCCCGGATACAACACGGCGTTGCGCAGATAACCGGGTCCGCGCAGCTGGCCAACTTTCGTGAGTTCAGGCCCCACACCGCTCCCCTCGCCCGAAACAATGTGGCAGCCGGAGCAGCCGCCGGAAACGTAGACGTCCTTGCCTTTGGCCGCATCGCCGGTCACAGTGCCGGTGTCCTTGTGGCTGAGCGTAAGAAGATAGCCGACGATCTGCTGGATCTGCGTGGAGTCCAACTGCCCCGAAAAGGCAGGCATCCCGCCGCTCATTCCATTCTTGATGACGTTCGTCACGGCGTCGGCGCCGAGCCTGAACGGAATCCCCTGAATATTGGGGCCCATCGCCCCGCCTCCATCGAGACCGTGACAGGTCGAGCAAGTCATCTCGAAGGTCTGCTTGCCCCGCTCGAGGTCCGCGGGCGTGGGATTGGCAATCGGCGCATCCTGCTTTGGACTTGGACGAGCGCGAAGCGGACTGCCCGCCAGCGCCAACACGGTGACGATAAGCGTCGCGAACCACACTCGTCGAATCGCGGTCATGATACCTCCCGAAAATTGCACTGCCCCCTGGCCGGCGCATAGCATACTACCGAGCATGCGGAGAGTCTAACGCGGGAACCTTCGAAGCGAATCCGCAGTTGCATGCGCCGAAAAGCGAATTTGGATGTAATATGCGACGGTGCGCCCCGGGGGGAATGCATCTACAGTATCAAAACGCCCGAAAGCAAATCTGGCACGGGTGGGTCAACCGTGAACGAGATTGAAACGGCGCGCGGACCGCTGCCACGAGAGGAAATCACGGAAAATGCGAATCCAAGTTGGGAGAAACGTGTGTGCGATTGTTGCGATGCTGGCATCTTCGGCGTGCGCCGCGATGGCCCAGCAGGCCGCGCGCGTGGACGACAAGGCGCTGGTGAACGCAGGCAAGAATGCCGAAGAGTGGCTGACGAACGGCCGCGATTACACGGAACAGCGCTATAGCCCGCTCAAGCAGATCGACGCGACCAACGCGGGAAAGCTTGGGCTCGCCTGGTATTACGACACCGGTTCCGACCGGGGAACCGTCGAAACGACTCCGCTCGTCTCGAATGGCGTCATGTACGCGACCCTGCCATGGAGCGTTGTTGTCGCGCTGGATGCGCGCACCGGAAAGGAAAAGTGGCGCTGGGATCCACAAATCGTCCATATGAATTTTCCGCCCGGATCGGTTGGAAATCCCAACAAGGTTCGCACCGGCCCGAGCGTTTGTTGCGGCCCGGCAAACCGCGGCGTCGCACTTTACGACGGAAAAGTGTATGTCGGTACGCTCGACTCGCGGCTCGTCGCGCTCGATCAGGAAACCGGTAAAGTCGTTTGGGAAGTCCAAACCATCGACAAGAATGCCGACTACAGCATCACCGGCGCTCCCCGCATTGCCAAAGGCAAGGTGATCATCGGGAACGCCGGAGGCGAATACGCCGTCCGCGGGTTTGTAACAGCCTACGACGCCGAGACAGGCAAGCAACTCTGGCGCTTCTACACAGTTCCGGGCGATCCATCGCAGCCATTCGAGAACAAAGCCATGGAGGCTGCCGCCAAGACCTGGGCGGGGGAATGGTGGAAACTCGGCGGCGGCGGCAACGTCTGGGATGGAATCGCATACGATCCCGAGCTGAATATGGTTTACATCGGGATTGGCCAGGGCGGTCCGTGGGTCCAGGGCTTTCGCGATCCGATGACCAAGGACAATCTCTATCTCTGCTCGATCGTCGCTCTGAATGCCGACACAGGCCAGTATGTGTGGCATTTTCAAACGACGCCGGCTGACGAGTGGGATTACGACGCCACTCAAGGGATGACCCTCGCCGATCTCAAGATCGACGGCAAGGTGCGCAAGGTCATCATGCAGGCCCCGAAGAACGGTTACTTCTACGTGCTTGATCGCAAGACCGGGAAATTCATCTCGGGCACGCCCTATGTGAAGGTCACTTGGTCGACGGGGCTTGATCCGAAAACAGGGCGTCCCCACGAGGCGCCGGGCATGCGCTACGAAAACAAGGACGTGGACGTGGCTCCCGGGCCGGCCGGCGGACATGCGTGGCAATCGATGTCCTTCAACCCGAATACTGGGCTCGTGTACATTCCCGCGCTCGATAGCACGTTCACCTACATCGCCACGAAGGAATTCAAACCCGAACTTGGCGTGTACAACTGGGGAATCGTGTTCCGGCCACCGGCTCCTCCGGCTCCCGGACAGCCTGCCCCGCCCCCGCCGACGAATCACGGATTCCTGACGGCCTTGAATCCCGTCACGGGTAAAGAAGTGTGGCGAGCTGACCTAATGAACGGTGGCGGCACACTGACGACGGCGGGAAATCTTGTGTTCGGTGCTTCGAACGACGGGGACCTCGTCGCACTCAGCGCCGACAAGGGCGAGAAGCTTTGGTCCGCCAAACTGATGCAGGGCTTCGCGAATCCCTCGACCTATATGCTGGATGGAAAGCAATACGTTTCGGTGCTCTCGGGTCGCGGTGGCAAGGCCAGAATCTACACGTTTGCGCTGGATGGAAGCGTCCCTATCCCGCCACCACCGAGTGGGAACTCCGGAGGAGGGTTTGGCCCGCCGCCACCTCCGGCTCCAGCGCCTGCTCCGCAAGCGCCCACACAGCAGAATCAGCAATAAGACAAATGCAGGCGGCCGAATCGAGTGTTCGGGACGGGATTTCTTGAAGGAGTAATCGCAAGAATGAAAATACGCAATGGAAACAATTGGTTCCTGATCGGCCTTCTCGCTTTATCAGCATCGATCGCCGGCGCTCAGCAGCCACAGACTGTGAACGATAGCGCGCTAAAGAGCGCAGCCAAGCATGGCGAGGAATGGCTGACGAACGGCCACGACTACGCGGACACCCGCTATAGTCCGCTTAAGCAGATCGACGCAACCAACGTGAAACGTTTGGGGCTGGCCTGGTCTTACGACACGGGCTCTTTTCCGGGAACACTCGAATCGACTCCGATCATTTCCAACGGGACGCTTTACGTTACGGCGACCTGGAGCACGGTCTTTGCCGTGGACGCACGCACCGGAAAGGAAAAGTGGCGCTGGGATCCGCAAATCGGTCACCAGAACTTTCCTCCAGGATCCTCGGGAAAGCCCGATAAAGTTCGCACCGGACCTAGCCTCTGCTGCGGCCCCGGAAATCGCGGAGTTGCGATTTACGACGGGAAAGTGTACGTGGGCTTGCTGGACGCAAGGCTTGTCGCACTCGATGCCGAAACGGGCAAGGTGGTGTGGGACGTCCGAACCGCCGGCGCAAACGAAGACTACAGCATCACCGGCGCGCCGCTCATCGTCAAAGGCAAGGTCATTATCGGCAACGGTGGCGGTGAATTCGCCGTCCGCGGCTACATATCCGCCTACGACGCGGAAACCGGCAAGCTGGCGTGGCGTACCTACACGGTGCCGGGCGACCCATCGAAGCCATTCGAGAGCAAGGCCATGGCAGCCGCAGCGAAAACATGGACGGGAGACTGGTGGAAGTTGGGCGGAGGCGGCAACCCGTGGGATGCAATTTCCTACGACCCCGACCTCGATCTCATCTACACAGGCACGGCCCAGGGCGGCCCGTGGGTCGCGCGTTATCGCAGCCCGAAAGGCGGCGACAATCTGTACATCTGTTCAATCCTCGCTCTCAAACCGGAGACCGGCGAACAGGTTTGGTACTTCCAAACCACGCCAAATGACGAGTGGGACTACGACGCCGTGCAAGGCCTGACGCTTGCGGATTTGAAGATTGGCGGGAAGCTGCGAAAGGTAATCATGCAGGCTCCCAAGAACGGCTTCTTTTACGTGCTCGACCGCAAGACGGGGAAGTTTATCTCCGCCGCGCCGTACGTGAAGGTCACCTGGGCAAAGGGTGTCGACCCGAAGACGGGACGCCCGATTGAAGCCGAGAACATCCACGATTATGTCAAGGGCGTTACGGTGGCGCCGGGCGCGGCCGGCGGGCATGCGTGGCAAGCGATGTCGTTCAATCCGAATACGGGCCTCGTATACCTTCCTGCGCTGGACAGCACCTTCCAGTACATCCAGGCGCCGGAATTCAAGCCCGAGCTCGGGGCATACAACTGGGGAATTGTTTTTAGGCCGCCCCCTCCTCCAGCTCCTGGCCAAACGGCCACGCCGCCTCCTTCGAGTCGGCCGGGGGGATTCCTGACAGCTTGGGACCCCGTGACAGAGAAAGAGCGCTGGCGGCTTCCCATGATGAACGGCGGCGGAACTGTGACAACGGCAGGCAATCTCGTCTTCGCAGCGTCCGGCGACGGGGATTTCGTGGCGCTCAGCGCGGACAAGGGTGAAAAACTCTGGTCGGTGAAGCTGGTTCCGGGATTTGCAAACCCGGCGACATACATGCTCGACGGGAAGCAGTACGTTTCAGTTCTCGCGGGCCGCGCCGGCAAGGGCCGTGTCTACACGTTCGTGCTCGATGGGAAGGAGCCGATCCCAACGCCGGCTGCGGTGGCCCCGCCGCCTCCCCCGCCAGCTGGTACTGCTCCAGCAGCACCCACAAACCAGAATCAACAGTAAACGCAGAGACGCCGCCGCTGGCTCCTCCAGTGGCGGCGTCTCAAAATAACGCGGGTTAGGATTTCGACGGTGCGCCGGCGCCGACGGGTTGTGCCTCCGGTGCAGGCAATTCTTGCGGATGAACGAACGGCGCTGGTTCCGGCGCCGCCACTTCCCAATCGCATTTCTCGTTCAAGCACGCGCGCACGTTGCCGTGCTTCGTGCGCTTCTCGACGACGAATGGCGCGCCGCATTTCGGGCACGGCTCGGCGATCGGCTCGAACGGAGTTGTGAAGTCGCACTCCGGATAGCGCGAGCAGCCATAGAAAATGCGCGCGCGGCCGCGGCCCTTGGCCGATCCGCGTCGCACGAATTCCCCCTCCCCGCACTTCGGGCACTTGATGCCGAGCGTGATCGGGCGCGTGTACTTGCACTTCGGGTATTTTTCGCAGCCGATGAATTCGCCGAAGCGGCCGTGGCGCCGCAAAAGCTGCGCGCCGCACGTGGGGCATTTCTCGTCGAGCGGCACGTCGGGCTGAAGCGCCTTCCTCGTTCCGGCCGCGAGCCGCCGGGTCGTTTTGCAGTCCGGATAGCCCGTGCATGCGAGAAACGTCCCGAAGCGGCCCCGCTTGATGGCCATTTCCTTGCCGCAGTTGTCGCAATAGATTGTGGCGCCTTCGCCTTCGGGCACATCGCTGCCATGTTCCGCCAGATCGCGAATGAAATCGCACTCGGGGTAGCGGGAGCAGCCGAGGAAAAATCCGTGGCGGCTGATGCGCTCGAGTAGCTCGCCCTGGCCGCACTTTTCGCACTTCTGGCCGGTCGGAATGCCCGCCTTGTAGGAATCCATCGCATCGGCGGCTTTTTCCAGATCGACCGCGAAGCGATCCCAGAATTCCTTTACGGCCGTGCGCCAGCCAAGCTTTCCTTCTTCGATTTCGTCGAGTTCGTCTTCCATGCGCGCGGTAAAACCGACGTCGAAAATATCCTCGAACGCTTTCACGAGCAGGTCGCTCACTTTTTCGCCGAGCAGCGTGGGCGTAAAGCGGCCTTGATCTTTGTTGACGTATTCGCGCTCCACGATCGTGGAAATAATCGCGGCGTACGTCGAAGGCCTCCCGATGCCCTTCTCCTCGAGTTCCTTCACAAGCGTGGCTTCCGTATAGCGAGGAGGCGGCTCGGTAAAGTGCTGCTCGGGCCGAATGGTCTCGAGCCGCAACTGTTCGCCCTCGCTGACGCGCGGAAGCGTGCGGCTTTCGGTATCGCCCTCGTCTTCCTTTTCCTCTTCTTCCTTCACGATTTGGTAGACGGTGAGGTAGCCATCGAATTTGACCACCGATCCGCTCGCGCGGAACGTGTAGTCGTCGGCGGAAACATCGATGGTGGTCTGATCGAAGACAGCCGGGACCATCTGCGAGGCGACGAAGCGCTGCCAGATCATCTGGTAGAGCTTGAACATGTCGTCTTCCAGGTATCGCCGCACGCTCTCCGGCGTGCGCGAAACATCCGTGGGGCGGATGGCTTCGTGCGCTTCCTGCGCGTCCTTCTTTGATTTATAAAAGTTCGGCTTTTCAGGCAGATAGCCCGGTCCGTAGCTCGATCCGATATGATCGCGCACCTGGACGAGCGCGTCGTTCGAGACCTTCACGGAATCGGTGCGCATGTAGGTGATGAGCGCGACCGAGCCTTCTTCGCCGAGTTCGACGCCTTCATACAGCCGCTGGGCGAGCATCATCGTGCGCTTGGCGGTATAGCGCATCCGATTGTAGCCGGCTTGCTGGAGCTTCGACGTCGTGAAGGGCGGCGGCGCGTAGCGGCGCTTTTCCTTCTGCGTGACATTGGCGACCTGCCAGATCGCGCGCTCAAGCTCCGCGAGGATCCGTTGGGATTCGGCCTCGTCCGGAATCTCGAGGTCCTGGCCCTTGTACTTCGTAAGCTTGGCCTCGAAAGAGGGCGGCTCGCTGGCTCCAAAGAGGGCGTGAATGGTCCAGTATTCCCTGGGTACGAAGGCGCGAATGTCGCGTTCTCGGTCAACGATCACGCGCAGGGCGACCGTCTGGACGCGCCCGGCGGAAAGTCCCCTGCGGACCTTGTCCCACAATATCGGGGAAATCTTGTATCCCACCAGGCGGTCGAGTACGCGCCGGGCCTGCTGGGCGTCCACCAGGTTTTCATTCACCTGCGTGGGGTGTTCGAAGGCGGCTTTGATCGCCTTCTGCGTGATTTCGTTGAACATCACGCGATAGATTTTGGGCGGGGTGGACCGAGTCGCCGTCTCCTGCTTCTTGGCTGCCTTGGCGCTGGCCTGGGACTTGTCCCCGTTTCCATTTGTTTCATCCGCGTTGGCGACCGCCTCGGCAACCACCTTGGTGTACTTGCGCGGCTTGCCCAGTATTTCGGCCAAATGGGCGCAAATCGCCTCCCCCTCGCGGTCCGGGTCGCCGGCCAGGTAGATGGCTTCGGCGTTGAATGCAGCCTTTTGCAAGTCTCCGATCACTTTCAGCTTACTGGGGATCACTTCGTAGGTCGGCTCGAAGATGTTCTCGGAAGTGACGACCACCGGTTTCGCCGGTTTCTTTTCCGCGGCTTTTGCCTTGGACTTCTTCTTGCTCTTGCTCTTCCGTTTCTTTCCGTTCTGTTCGCCGGGCAGAAGAATACCAATGGTCTTCTTCGGCAGGTCCATCACGTGGCCGTAAGAAGCCTTCACGGTATAGTTCCGGCCGAGATACTTATTGATCGTCTTGGCCTTGGCCGGAGACTCAACGATTACGAGTGACTTTGCCATTCCTCTTTATGTTCCCCGTGAAACAATTCCAAGTGAAAAGCTGCCTCCGCGAAATGCTCCGCACGATTCCGCGGGCGCTACCATCCTAACCTGCTGACCGGCGGATAATTACAACAGGACTTTCAAGAATTGCTTGCCAGGTAACTGGCGTACCACGCCTTTGAGCTCCAAGTCAAATAGGGCGGCCAGTACCTCGGACGAACTCAGCCCCGATCGCTCGACCAAATCGTCCACGTGACAAGCCTCGTCGACGCTCAAAAGCCCATAGAGCCGCTTCTCCGCCGGAGCCAGGCTTTCCTCCACCAACGCGGCGCGCTCCTCATGCGAGATAGATTCGACCGGCATCAGCTCCGCGCGCACGGGCGTCGGCAGCTCCTCTACAACGTCCTCCCAGCCGGTCACCAGCTTCGCTCCCTGCTTGATAAGCTGATTCGGACCGAAGCTCGAAGGTTGCGTGGCGTTCCCCGGCACGCCGAAGACCTCTCGGCCGAATTCCATCGCCAGGCGCGCCGTGATCAGGGATCCGGAATATTGCTGCCCCTCGACGACCACCACTCCCAGAGCCATTCCGGCAAGGATCCGATTGCGGATCGGAAAATTCTGAGGCGCGGGAAAGGTCCCCAAGGGGAACTCGCTGATAATGGCGCCACGCTGCTCGATTTGCTCGAAAATCTTCTTGTTCTCCTTGGGATAGATCACGTCGATCCCGCAGCCGAGAACTCCGATGGTGCCGCCGGCCGCCGATGCGAGTGCTCCCTTGTGGGCGCTCGCGTCGATTCCCCGGGCCAGGCCGCTGGTGACCACGAGCCCGCGGTCGGCCAGATCCTTCGATAACCGCTCAGCCATTTGATTCCCGTAGGGCGTCGGGCGTCGCGCGCCGACGATCGAAATCATATGTCGGTTCAGAAGCTCAATGTTTCCTTTAACATAGAGCAGTGGCGGGGGATCGTAAATCTCCCGCAGGCGCGCTGGATACTCAGGCTCGTCCCAGGTGAGCAGGCGGCAGCCCGCCGCCTGGACCTTCGCCAACTCCTTCGCCGCATCGCTGAGCGGTTGGCGTGAATGCAGCGCTTGCGCCACCGCAGCGGGTAGTCTCCGCCCTTCGAGCGCCGTGAGCGACGCATTGAAGATTGCGTCGGGGCTACCGAATTCGCGGAGCAGTTTCCCGGCAGTGCGCGCGCCAAGGCCGGGCGTCAACGCCAGCGCCAGCCAGCCTACATAGTCATCGGAATGCATTGAGAGGGAAGTCCGGGGCAGAGGGTACGCATCCGCAATTCGTGTTGTCAAGCTAGTGGAGTTACGGATGTGGATTCACGCCGGCCCTCGATTCGTTGGACGACATTTCCCGCGAGATAGTAGAATTCTCCGGGGTCTTTGCGCTCTGCGTGCATTTCAAGGTTGCAGGCGTAGGCGCGGTCCGGCTCGATGGGCACGGCCGAACACCGGCTTCGACCCCCGCATCACAGTAATTGCACGCGGTTGACGATGACGACCGGTTACGCCAAGTTCCGCGAAGTCCGTTTCTTCGGCTCGCTCGATGGCCTGCGGGCCCTGAGCATCGCGGGCGTCATTTGGTTCCATTCCTGGTGGGGCACGCCGTATTTCCCTCAATTCCAACGCGTGCCCGTCCTGCGCCAGGGCTCTTTCGGAGTCCACATCTTCTTTGTGATCAGCGGCTTCTTGATTACAACTTTACTGCTGCGAGAACGCGATCGCTGCGGGAAGATCTCGATTCGCGACTTTTACATCCGCCGGGCGCTGCGGATTTGGCCGCTGTATTACGCGACCCTTGCCCTGTACGTGGTGATCGTGTTGCTATTCGAACGCAATTGGCGCGGCGAGAGTTTTTTCCACTATCTGCCGTTTTTTCTCACGTACACCTACACGTGGTTTCTCTCTCCGAAATGGCACGGTGGAATTTTCAATCTCGCCTGGACGCTCGCCACGGAAGAGCAGTTCTACGCGTTTTGGCCGCTGGTTCTGCGTTTCTTCCGGGGATTTTGGTCCTCGGCGACGATCATCGCGCTCATCGCGCTGAAGTACGCGGCGGATCACGGTTGGACAAATCGCGTTCTTCCTCCCGATTGGCTGCCGACGCGAATCCTGCTGAGCGCGTCGATCGCCATTTGTCTGGGAGTGCTGCTCGCACAAGCGCTCCATTCCGAGCGTGGCTTCCGCTGGCTTTATTCCGTGCTTGGCCGCAAATGGTCGGCCCCGGTCATGCTCGCCGCGCTAGCCGGCTGCCTGTACCCGGCTCCATTTTCCTTGATGGCCGCGTTTCTTGCGACCACCGCCCTCGTGGGCGCGTGCGTGATCCGAGAGGACAACGGGCTTGCCTCGATCTTGCGTTTGCGACCGATTGCCCAAATAGGTGTGCTGAGCTACGGGATGTACTTGTTCAATTCTCTGTCGATTCACGCGGTTCAATTCGCTCTCGCTCGCTTCGGCTTGCTCTACCCGCCGCTCGTTTTCCCGCTGGCGCTGGGCCTGGCGACGGCCGCGGCTTGGGTCAGCTACCGTTACTTCGAATCCCGCTTTCTCGAGCTGAAGACTCGTTTCTCACGGGTGCATCCCGCCCCTGCTGAAGGGGCCACAGATGGCATTGCCGACCCGAGAACGGGCGTGCCGGTCCATCCTTAACGCCTGGCAACTTCACGTAAGGGCAACGCTTGCAGCTCCCCGGACCAGCCCGGCGCTCGGAGAGCCGGGCCGGTGACTGTGATAATATTGCTGCGACTGGGAGCGACGAAGGGGCCTTGAAGAAACTTCGCATATCGATCGTTGAATACCTGAACACGGCGCCGCTCGTCTGGGGCTTCACCGATGGGCCGCTCGCGGGAAAGTACGACCTGTCCTTCACGGTGCCTTCCCAGTGCGCCGAGGCGTTGCGCCACGGCGACGCGGACGTTGCCATCATCCCCAGCATCGAATACCAGCGCATGGAGGGCGTTGTAGCGCTGCCCGGCATGGCCATTGCCTCAAAACGCGAGGTCCGCAGCTTGCTGGTGGTGGCGAAGAAGCCGATCGAAATGGCCAAGCGGATCGCGCTCGACACAAGTTCCCGCAGCACGGCCGCGCTCGTGCGGTTGCTCGCCGCCGAACGCTGGGGGATCCGCCCCGAATTTGTGGACGCCGCGCCCGATCCCTCTGAAATGCTGGCGCAAGCGGACGCCGCGCTCGTGATCGGCGATCCCGCGCTGCGAATTTCGCTCAAGATGGAAGCCCTGTCGGGAAAAACGCCCGGCGACGGAGAGTGCTGCCAAGGCGATCCGGACGACATGCCAGTGCCCGGTTTCGAGACGCTGTTTGTCTACGACGTCGTCTACCAGTGGCGCGAGATGACCGGCAGGCCCGCCGTACTCGCGAATTGGGTCGCTAGGCGCGATGCGGTCACCCCTGAAGTGGTCGCCGATTTCGAGGCGTCGAAGCAGTACGGCCTGGAACACGTGCGCGAAATCTCCGAAGCTGCCTCGATCAAGCTCGATCTGCCCCCGCGGGCGCTCGAGCGCTACTTGACCGAGAACATCCACTTCGATCTTGATGAAGAGAATCTGGCGGGTTTGCAGCTTTACTTCGAGAAGGCGGCCGCTGCGGGACTGATCCCGCGCGCGCGGCCGATCGAATTCGCGGACACACGCGTTCGCGCGGGCTCCGCGAATCGTGCGGGTCAGGCGGCGCACTCATGAGCCTCACGCAAAAAGAAGCGCTCGACCTGTTCAACTCCGATGACCTGATCGGCATCGGCATGGCCGCCAACGAAGTGCGCCGCGCAAAGACCGACCCGCGCATCGCGACCTATCAAATCGACCGCAACATCAACTACACGAACTTCTGCACCGAATACTGCTCGTTTTGCGCCTTTTACCGGCCTTTAGGCGCGAAAGACGGCTACATTTTGCCGCTCGAAACGATCTACGAAAAAATTCAGGAAATGATCGAACTCGGCGGAACGGGCGTCCTGCTCCAGGGCGGCCTGCACCCGGACCTGCAGATCGAGTTCTATGAAAACATGCTGCGCTCGATCCACGAGCGCTTTCCGCAGGTCCACCTGCACTGCTTCTCCGCGCCGGAGATCCTGTGCATCGCCGAGGTTTCGAGCCTCTCGATTCGCGATACGATCATGCGCCTGCGCGACGCGGGGCTCGTCTCGATCCCCGGCGGCGGCGCAGAGATTCTCGATGACGAAGTCCGGGCGCGCATCGCGCGCCTAAAGTGCAAGTCGGAAGAATGGGAAGCGGTCCATCGCGAGGCGCACAAGCTCGGCATGCGCACCACGGCGACGATGATGTTCGGCTGCGGGGAAGAGTACCGCCATCGCGTGAATCACCTCGAGCGGCTGCGCCGCATTCAGGAAGACAACGGCGGATTCACGGCCTTCATTCCGTGGATTTTCGCGCCCGAAAACTCGCCGCTCGGGAAGAAGATTCCGGAAACCACCGCGTTCGACTACCTGAAGACGCTCGCCATCAGTCGGCTCTATCTCGACAATATCGACCACATCCAGTCGAGCTGGCTCACGCCGGGAATCAAGATCTGCCAGGTCGGCTTGCAATTCGGGGCCGACGACGTGGGCAGCATTTTGATCGAAGAGAACGTCGTTTACGCCGCCGGCGTCCGCAACCGCACCAACGAAGAGGAATTGCGCCGCATCATCTCCGACGCAGGTTACATCCCCGCGCAGCGCGACACGCTCTACCGCTCGTACATCCTGAAGTAAGTTTTGCGGTTCCGTCAAGCTGGCACGCTCGCCGGGGAGCCGTGGAAAAACGCCGCTTACAGTCCGGGGACGAATTTTGAGAGGACATCGTCCTGGCCGGATTCCGGTGCGGAAGCGGCGTCGGGTTGCGTGGCAACAACGGGAAGCTCGATTACCACGCTCGCGCCGTACGGCTGGATATTTGCGAGGGTGATCTCACCGCCGTGTTCCCGCACGATGCCGTAGCAGATGCTGAGCCCGAGCCCCGTGCCCTTTCCCACGGGCTTTGTCGTGAAGAACGGCTCGAACGCGCGATGCAGGTCGGTGAACCCCGGACCTGAATCATCGAACTGAATCGTGACGCGGCCGAAGCGGCTCGAAGCGCGTATGCGAATCACGCGCTGGGCGCTTTCATCGACAGCGTCGATCGCATTGTTCAAAATGTTCAGCAGGACCTGCTTCAGTGCGTCTTCGGCGATTCCAACCGGCAGCAGCATGGGCTCGACCTGCATGTCGACGCGAATCCCTTTCGCGCGCAGATGGTACTCCCGGAGCTGGATCACATCGCGCAGCGCGACTTCCAGATTCGCCGAGCGCGCGGCCGAGTCACTGTGGCGGCCGAACCGGAGCAGGCCATCGACGATGCGCTGCATGCGGCGCGCCTCATTCATCAGTTTTTCAATGCGCTTCGCGGCTCCTTCTTCGCGAACCTCTCCACTAAGCAGGTCTGCATATCCGATGATGCCGGTGAGCGGGTTGTTCAGTTCATGCGCCACGCCGGCGACGAGCTGCCCAAGCGCCGCGAGCTTTTCCGACCGCAGCAGGTGCCGGTGCAATCGAATGTTTTCGATCATCACGGCTAGCTCAGATGCGAAACCTTCCAGCTTTGTCACCTCGGACGCGGCCACGCCTCCCGGAACCTTCGAACCAGAGAGGTAGAGGCAGCCGACCTGCGACTCCCGCCTGGAAATGAGCGGTATCAAAATCTGGTCTTCCCCTTCGGAAAGTCGGCAAGAACTGTTTTCGCCCTTCGCGGCGCGTTCGCAAAACTCTTTCAGCAGCTCAAGCGCGTAACGGCCCCAATGCTCCTCCAATTCCCGGGCTTCCTGCGGCGTGAAGCCGTTCAAGCCGGCGAGATACAGCTTGCGGCCTTCGCCGATCAGAAAGACCGCCGCCCGGCGGAAGCCGCTGGCCTCGGTGATCGCCGCGGCCACTTCGCCGCACAGGGCGATGGGATCGACACCGGTGAGCAGGCGCGAAGTGATCTGCGAGAGGCGCTGCAATAGCAGGCTTTCAGCCTGGGCCCGGGCTCTCGCCTCCTCGACGATCATGGACCTGTCTTCGAAAAGCGTCAGGATCATTCCCATCGCGACAAACAATCGGGGCACGTTGCCGGAAACCTGCACGATGGCGTATCCCGACCCGTGAAAGAAGAGGAATGCGGTAATCGGGAAGAGCGCGGCCCACCCCACGAAGCCAGCCGTCACGGCAATCACACCCAGTGAGCGCCGCCGATAGAGTTTCCAGAAAAAGACGGCGCACAGGCCATAGGCTAGCGTGAGGATGATACCGAAACTCGAATTCGAGTCCCCGTGGAGATGACGCCAGCTCCCCAAGATCCCAATGGCGCCGAGCGAATAGATGCAAGCGAGCTGAGCGCGCGTCCGCCGGGCCGTCGCAAAGTAGCAGAACGCGGCAGCCCCGAGGAAAACCAGAGCGAACAGAGCCGCTCGCAGCCAAATATCTCCATCCACGCAATATGTGGCGAACGAATGGACCACGAGGGGCACACCCAACAGCGCGACCAATGAAAGGCGCTTCGAGCGATCGTCGTCACGGAACAGAAACGACGCGATGAATACGAGCGCCGAAAGCTCCAGCACCGAATAGTCGGCGGCCATCGTGAATTTCAGCAAGTGGCCGGAGTAACTTTCCAGGATTCTGAATACGAAGTGCAGGAACGTCAGCACCCACGCGTATGCCCAATAAAGGACTCGCTGCGAGCCGACTTGCCGTTGCACGGACAAGGACATGCCGACAAGGGTCGCCAGCACGGCAATAACAGATACTGCCTCTTCCAGCGAGACCGGTGGCGGTGCGATCATTCCATGCATGGCGGTACTAGAAGGCTAGGTGGTTTCTCCTGCGCCAGCAATAGTGCCTTGGTACCACTGGTTAACTGATACTGCGAATCGACAGGGAGGCCGCTAGTCTAAGCCTCACTCCTGCGGCGAGATACGAAGATCGAGTAGTACTTCGCTGCCTTCGGGGAGATCGAGAGGCTCGGCTGGAACGAGAACGCCGTTGGCGAATCTCGCGCGAATGCGCAGGGCGCGCGTCTCACGAGCCTTCCTGCCCGAATCCGGCCGCAAATCGCTCACCGCTGCCGAAGAAACCTGCCCTCCGTCGAGGGCCACATTGGCGAGCGCGTCGGCGTCGCGATTCTGTTCCCGCCGGACGTGCTCGATCGCGAAGTATCCGAGCTGCCGCGCGACCTTGGAAGCGCGCTCGTGAAGCGGCTTCAGGTCCGGGCTCTTTACTTTGTAGCGCCCTTGCATTTGGCGGACGAGGAGTTCGGAATCGCTGCGGATGCGCAGCGCGGCGATGCCGTGATTTGCGGCGTAATCGAGCGCGGCGAGCAGCGCGTAGTATTCGGCGACGTTGTTCGTTTCGCGGCCGAGCTTTTTTGCGAGCTCGAGTACTACTTTGCCGGAGGCGTCGCGTATCACCACGGCGTAGGAAGCGGGGCCCGGGTTGCCGCGCGAGGCGCCGTCAATATTCGCGATGTGCACACCGGAAGGCGGCGCGGCCGGATGCGAATCGGAAAAAAGACGCGCGCTGCCCGGCGGAGAGGTTTTCGATGCTCGCATGCGCCGTGGCCTCAGTTCTCGCGCGAGGTGGAAGCCGGCGCGGAGGCCGGCGAAGCGGACGCCCCTGCCGGCGCAGCGGAGACCGACGGTTCGATGTAGTAGAGGATGCGCGTGCAGGTCTCGCAATGAAACAACTCTTCGCTCCCCGCGCGGCGCATTTCCTGAAAGACGTGCGGCCGGATAATCATCCCGCACGCGCCGCATTTTTCGTCGCGGACCTCGGCAAGCGCGATGCCGTTGTGTTTTTTCACGATGCGATCGTAGTGGTCAAGCAGATTTTCCGGGATTTCGGCCACGGCCCGTTCCCGCTCGGAATTCATCTCGGCCAGATCTTTTTCGGCGGTCCCGCGTTCGGCTTCGATCTTCGATCGCTCGACCCGCGCGACTTCTTCCACTTCCTTCAGAGCTCGCTCGGAGGCCTTGATCCGCCGGTCGTACTCCTCGCCCGCCACCATCTGCTCGAGCAGGCGGTCCTCCGCCTTGGCGATCTCTTCTTCCGCCATCTGCACTTCGTGCTGAAGCGCCCGGTAGGCTTCGTTCGTCTTTATCTGGGAGGTCTGGTCCTTATACTTGCGGACCTTTTCTTTCCATTGTTCGACGTCGAGCTCGTACCGTTTCCGATCCTTGATCGTGGCCAGCTGCGCGGCCTTGCTCGCATCGACTTCCGCTTTGGCGGCGGCAACCCGCGCGTCCACTTCCGCAAGTTTTTTCGGAAACTTCGCAAGGCGGGCGCGGACGTCGTTCAAGCGCACATCCACGTGTTGAAGGTCGAGAAGGTGCTGGAGAAGTGGTTGCACGGCGCGCTCATTCTAGCACAGTGCCTCGCGGCGCCCGGCTCGCGCGATCAGGGCGCGGGTTGGACGTCCATGTTTTGATCGACGGCGTAGTTGGTGCATCCCGGACTGGTGGTGGCGGGACACTGGGCGATCACGCGAAAACCGTCGGCGGACGTCTCGACTCGGTAGGTGTAACCATCGCGTTCCGATTTCTTCATCATCATTGTTCCGCTCGAAACCAGTTCGCTAAGCGAAGTGTAGGAGCCGTGCTCGGCCTGGTAAGCACGTTCCGCCTGCGCGATTGCGATCAGATCGTTCTTCACGCCGACGACGCTGATGGTTTGGGTGGGCGTCCCTGTGCCTGCCGACTGCGCTTGCGAAAAGTAGAATTTATAGGCCAGCATGACGATTATCGCGACCGCGAGAAGACTAAGAACACTTCCGAAACTTCGCATGAGCACCTCACCGCGCGGCGAATGTACGCGATCGCCGCTGCCTTCCATAGCATCACATTGGTCTCGCAGCTCGCAAGTTTGGATGAGGCTTTCGTGCGAATCGGGAAACACGCTTTCGCTCTGCTGGCTCTCCCGGCATCCATCGGGGAATGCTATCTTTTGCGTCCAATATGCGTCCAACTGCAGGGGCCGGGGTATCTGCTTCGCGCGCCGCATCACGCGTTCACCGTGATGCTCGTTTGACACCGGCCCGCGCTCTCGTGATACTGAAGCGCGTAGATTTAGGACCCGAGGTTGCAAATGCAGATCACACCGGCCGAGCGGGGCGATGGATGGCAAAAGTGACCACGAGAACGAGCATGCGAAGACTTTTTCGGATCGGCCTCGCGATATTTTTCGTTGCATGCTTTTCTGCGTCTCTGCGGGCGCAGGAATCGTCGTCCGTATCCGCGACTACCGAAGTTCGCCCGCCGAAACTCGCTTTCACCACTCACACGCTCCAGAACGGCTTGCAGGTGATCCTGCTCGAAAACCATGAAGTCCCGGTGATCAACCTCCAGGTCTGGTATCACGTCGGCGGGAAGGACGAACTTCCCGGACACACCGGATTCGCGCATCTGTTCGAGCACCTGATGTTCAAGGGCTCGGCGCACGTCGGGGTGGACGAGCACTCGCGCATCATCGAAGCGGTCGGAGGATTCGACAACGCCGAAACCGGCGACGACACCACCAATTTCTTCGAGACGTTTCCGAGCAACTATCTCGAGCGCGTCCTGTGGCTAGAGGCAGACCGCATGGGCAGCCTCAACGTGGACGACGCGAACTTCACGTCCGAGCGGAAGGTGGTGGAGGAAGAGCGCCGCCTTCGCGTCGACAATCAGCCATACGGATCGATCGAGGAAGATCTTCGCGCAGCGGCCTTCACCGTGCATGGCTACCACCACACGCCCATCGGCAGCATCGCGGATTTGGACAAGGCGACGCTTCAGGATGTCCGCGATTTCTTCAACACGTACTACAAGCCGAACAACGCCACGCTCGTCATCGTCGGCGATTTCGACTCACAACAAGCGCTCGCCTGGACGCAAAGATACTTCGAAGGCATCCCTGCATCGGCGAAGCCCATTCCGCGCCGCGCGACCCCCGAGCCGCCGCAGACCCAAGAGCGCGACGTCTCGAAGACTTATTCCAACACGCCGCTTCCGGCGGTGGTGATCGGCTACAAGGTGCCCGCGCGATACGCGGCCGACGCCTATCCCCTCGACCTCGCCTCGAATATTCTGGCTGGAGGCGAGAGCAGCCGCCTCTACCAGTCGCTGGTGTACAAGGATCAGATCGCCGTGCAATCGGCCGGGTTTGGCAATTTTACCGAGGACCCCAATCTCTTCTGGGCGTACGCCATCATGAATCCGGGACACACTCCCGAGGACGGCGAAAAGGCTGTCGTGGCCGTGCTCGATGGGCTGAAGGACAAACCGGTGGCCGCCAAGGAATTGCAGAAGGCGAAGAACCAGGAGATTGCCGGATTCATTCTCGGCCGGGATACCGATGAAGAAAAGGCCGTGGCGCTGGCCGCCGCCACGGTGATCGGCAAGAATCCAGACCTGGTCAACACCGAGCTCGATCGATATCTAAAAGTGACGCCGGCGGAGATTGAGCGTGTGGCGAAAGAGTATTTCGTCCCGCAACGCGCCACGGTCCTGATCATCAAGCCGGCCGCGCCCGCTCGATAGCGCGAGCCCAAAGGAATCGCGATCCCAGGAGCACTGATGAGCCGCGCGTTCAAAAGATCGATCGTACTTGCCGCCATATTCGCGTTCGCGTTGGCAGCGCCCGCACAAGACCAAAAGAACGGCACGGGAGTCGTTCCCCCCGGCGTCAAGCTCCTGCCGCAGATGCCCGCGGCGGGCGCGCCGAAGGCGTTTAACTTCCCGTCGGCGGCCACGCGGACGCTGGCGAACGGCCTGCGCGTTTTCGTAGTCACCGACCACAGTCAGCCGTCGGTCGCGGTGCGCCTGGTGATTCTCTCGGCCGGGAGCATCAAGGATCCGGCGGAAATGCCGGGCGTGGCGCAGATGACGGCGAACCTGCTGACACAGGGCACCGAAAAGCGCTCCGCGCGAGACATCGCCGAGGCGATCGACTTCATCGGCGGCTCGCTCGAGGCCTCGGCGGGCAAGGATTCCACCGGCGTCACCCTCAACGTGGTGAAGAAGGATTTGTCGACGGGGCTCGATTTGATGTCCGACATCGTGCTCCATCCGGCATTTCGCGCCGAGGAGCTTGGCCGCCAGCGCCAGCAGCTTCTTTCCAATCTGACCGTGCAGTATTCCGATCCCGAATATCTCGCCTCGGTCGTCTTCGGCCGCGCGGTGTATGGCGGCTCGCCCTACGGCTGGCCGGAGGAGGGCACACCCGAAACGGTGAAGAAGCTCGATCCCGGATCGCTCGTGAAGTTCCACGATGCCAATTACGCGCCTAACCAGTCGCTGCTCGCCTTTGCCGGCGATATCACGCCCGAGGAAGCCTTCGCCGCAGCCGAGAAATATTTCGGCGCGTGGCCGACGCTCACGGTAACCGTGACCGTTCCTCCGGCGCCCGCTCCTTTGCAGGGCGTGCACATCTGGCTCATCGACAAGCCTGACGCAGTCCAAACGCAGATCCGCGCCGGAAAACTCGGCATCCGCCGCAGCGACCCGGACTACGTGCCGGTCGTCGTCACGAATCGCATCTTCGGCGGCGGCTACAACAGCCGCCTCAATACCGAGGTGCGCGTGAAGAAGGGATTGACCTACGACGCGCGCTCGTCGTTCAATCCGCACCGCTACGCCGGATCTTTTGGCGTGGAGACGTACACGCGCACCGAAGCCACCGTCGAAGCGACCAAACTCGTCGTGGACCTGATCGCCCAGATCTCCACCGGCGCAGTGACGCAGCAGGAACTCGATTTCGCGCGCGACTATCTCGCCGGGGTCTATCCCATTCAATCGGAGACTGCCGAACAAGTGGCGGACCGCGTCCTGACGGTCGTGGCCTTCGACCTGCCCAGGGATTACAACTACACCTATCCGGAGAGAATCCGCGGCGTCACCTCCGCGCAGGTCCGCGATATGGCGCAGAAGTATCTGACCGCGAGCGACCTCGATCTTGTGCTCGCTGGGAACGTGGCCGCGTTTCGCGACGCCTTGAAGAAGGCATTTCCGGACGCAAAATACGAAGAAATCCCGTTTGACCAGGTGGATGTGCTCGCCCCCGACCTCCGGCAGGCCAAACAGGCCGCGACGCCGGAATCGCTTGCGCGCGGCGGAGAAATTCTGTTGGCCGCCGCGAAGGCCGTCGGCGGAGACGCCCTCACGTCGGTCACAGCGCTTCAAATGACCGAGAACGGAAAGTTGATCGGGCCGGGTGGCGAGACGCCCGGGATGGACAGAAACATCAAATGGCTCGTGTCCTATCCCGACCGTGCGCGCGGCGACCTTACCGCGGGCGGCACGAGCGTCGTGCAGATCTGCGACGGAAAATCGGCGTGGTTGCAGATGGGAGACCAGGCGCGCGACGCCACTCCGATGATGGGGGAATTCCAACGGGCGATTTGGCTTTTCGGCGGCGGCTGGGGCCTCTATCAGCAGGTGCTGGCGGGAAAGCTCGCGGGGCAGTCGATCGGAGACGAAGAAATCGACGGCAAGAAATTGTCCGGAGTGGCGGTTCAGGCGCCGGGTGGCGCCATCAAGCTCTACTTCGATCCCGCCACTCACCTGCTCGCCGCAGCGCGCTACGAATCCGCGGGACCGCAGGGAGGTTCCGAGGAAGAACAGCGCTGGAGCGACTACCGCGCCGTCGAGGGCCGCCAGTTTGCGTTCTCAACGGCCGTCTATCGCAATGGCGTGAAGTATCTCGAATCCGCGATCGGCCAGCTCTCCGTGAATCCGAAAGTGGATGACGCGCTCTTCGCGAAGCCCGCCGGCGCGTCCCCGCCCTCGAATTGACGCGCGCGCAGCTACCTCACCGACAGCAGCACTTTGCCGATGTTTTTTCGTTCGTGGATGTACTGGTGCGCCGCGGCGCCTTGCTCGAGAAGAAAAGTCTTGGCGATCACCGGCTTGATTTTTCCCGCGCCGTACAGTTGGAAAAGCTCGTCAAGCTCGGCACGCACCAGCGCGGTGCGAGATTGGATTTTCCCCAGATGCACGCCGATCACCGATACGCTTTGTCCCATGAGTTTGAGCGGATGAAACCGCGGTGTTTGCAGCAGCGCGGTGAGGCCGCGCACCCAGCTTCGCTTCCCATCCGGGCCGGAGGCCGCCGAAAAACCATAGATGACAAGGCGGCCGGTCGGTCCGAGGCATTTGTAGCTGCGGCCAAAGGATTTTCCGCCAATCGGGTCCATCACCATTTCAATGCCTTCCGGCGCGAACTTGCGGACGACCTCCACGAAATCACTCTTTTGGTAATCGATTGCATGGTCGACGCCGATCTTGCGCAGGTATTCTTGCTTCGAAGGCCCCGCCGTGCCGAACGTAACCAGACCCTTCGCACGCGCCAGCTGCACCGCCGCGATTCCAACGCCGCCCGCCGCGCCGTGGATCAGAATTCGGTCGCCCGGCCGCAAGTTGCCCATCGTGAACATCGAGTGATACGCGGTCAGATAGTTCACGGGAATCGCGGCGCCGTCTTCAAATGTCATGCCCGCCGGGAGCCGATGCACCCGCGCGGCCGGCACGGCAGCCCACTCCGCATAGGCGTTGAACTGCGTAAGAGCCATCACAGCGTCCCCCGGCTTGAGAGGTTCGCCCTCGCCGGGTCTCGCGCTCTCGACAACTTTTTCGACGACGCCCGCGATCTCCAGGCCGGGAACGAATGGCGGCTTGGGCGCCCCGGGGTAGATTCCCATCCGCTGGAGCAGGTCGGCGAAATTCACTCCAATTGCCTTCACTCGGATGAGCACCTCACCCGCCTTGGCCTGCGCGTCGGGCACCTGCTGCAACTGCAAAACCTCGGGTGGCCCAGACCGCCGGACGACCAGTGCCCGCATCTAAACCTCCTCTGGAGATCGACCGGGGCGAAAACACCGCTCCGGCTTTTCATTAGGAATCGAATGCATCCTATCTTAAACTGTTGGACTTTGCGCAATGATGAAACGCCAAACGAGCTATAGAGGATTCCTGACTTGCGTGGCCCTGCTCGGCGGGGCGTGGGTCTGCTTTGCCGCCAACGGCCCCGCCCCGGCGCCGGCGTCACCCGTGCTAGCAGCCATGCAGGCGGAGCTCGACCGCTCCATGGCGGCTCTCTCCACGGCCGATCCGGCGGCCTATTTCATCAGCTACACGGTTTCCGACCGGCAGTACGCCGAGGTTTCGGGTTCCAATGGCGCGCTGCTCTCCAGCGCCCAGAGCCGCGCGCGCTGGCTCGAGGTGCAGTCGCGCGTGGGCACTTATCAGCTCGACGACACGCACAAACTGGGCGATCGTCCCCCGAGCTGGACCAGCCCCGGCACCACGGTGGCGCTCGACGACGACATTCCCATCCTTCGCCGCGAGATCTGGCGCGAGACTGATCGCCAGTATCGCGCCGCCTCCCAGGCTCTGATCAAGGTAAAAACCAGCGAGCAGGTGCAGGTGCAGACGGCCGAAGGAGCCGCGCCGGATTTTTCGCGCGAGGAACCGCACACTTCCGTGGGCTCGCGCGTCGAAGTTCAGGTGGACCGAAAGCCCTGGGAGGAACGCGTGCGGAAATATACGGCCGCGTTCAGCCAGTCGCCCTCGGTGCTGAATTCGATCGCCACGTTTACCGCGCTGGCAATGAACCAGTATCAGGTCAACACCGAAGGCACCAAGCTCGCGTTTGGTCAGGTGCACTACCGGCTCGAGCTATACGTCCAGACAAAAGCGCCGGACGGAATGGACATCGACCGGTACACCAACTTCGACTGGCTCGATCCGAAGGACGCGCCGGACGATAAGACCGTCAGCGATGCCATCCAGAAACTGATTCAGGAAGCGCAGGCGCTCGATCAGGCGCCGATCGTCGAGCCCTACGCCGGCCCGGCCTTGCTCACGGGCCGCGCGGCTGCTGTTTTCTTTCACGAAGTTTTCGGCCATCGCGCCGAGGGCTTCCGCCAAAAGGACATCAGCGAAGGCCAGACGTTCACGAGCAAGGTCGGCGAACGCATTCTCCCGGAATTCATCTCCATCAAGGATGACCCGACCGAGGCGGCTTTCGGCGGCCAGATGCTGCTCGGCTACTATCCGTTCGATGACGAGGGCGTGCCCGCCGTAAACGTCCCGCTGGTGGATCACGGCGTATTGAAGACCTTTCTGATGTCGCGCTCGCCGCTGGTGAACGTTCCCCACTCAAACGGCCACGGACGCCGCCAGCTCGGCTACGTTCCCGTCGCGCGGCAGGGGAACCTGATCGTCTCCAGTTCCCAGACGATGACGAACGATCAGCTCCGGCAAAAGCTGATCGATCTCCTCAAACAGCAGAATCTCTCCTACGGCTTGCTGATTGACGACATTGAGGGCGGCTTCACGTTTACCGGCCGCGCGCAGCCCCAGGCATTTCAGGTCACTCCGCTCGTCGTGTACAAGGTTTTCGCCGACGGCCGTCCGGACCAGATCGTTCGCGGCGTGAACATCGTCGGCACGCCTCTTGTGTCGCTGACGAAGATCGTGGCGACGGGAGACAAGCAGGAAATCTTCAACGGCTACTGCGGAGCGGAGTCCGGCTCCGTGCCCGTTTCGGCGGTCGCGCCCGCAATCCTGATTTCGGAAATGGAATTCGCGAAGAAAGAGACTTCCACCGACCGGCCGCCGATCCTGCCGCCGCCAGCGCACGACCCGGAAGCGAAGGGACAACAGCCTTGAGGATACTCGCTACCCTCGCCCTGCTGGCTGCGTTCACGATGCCGGTAGCTGCGGCACAGGCGCCCGTGCCGGCCGGTGATAACGATCAAACCCTCCGCGCGATGCACGATGAAATGGAGCGCGCTCGCACGCGCCTGTCGCTCGCGGGCGTGGACAAACCGTTCTACATCGAATACCGGCTGCTCGACCTCGATCTCCGAAGCGTCACGGCGTCGTTCGGCGCACTTGATTCGAGTTCCGTCTCGCGCACACGCTTCATGAGCGTCGACGTCCGCGTGGGCGATTACCACCTCGATAGCTCGAATTTCATCAGCGAGGACGGTTTCCAGGGTTTCCTCGGCTCTACCGGCGAGGTGGGGATTGACCGCGACTACAATTCGCTGCGGCAGGATTTGTGGCTCGCCACGGATCAGGCCTACAAGGCCGCCGTCACGCAGATGTCGCTCAAGCAAGCCTTTCTCCGCAGCCTGACAAAGCCTCCCGAGATCGACGATTTCTCGCAGGCGCAGCCGCTCGTGAAAGTGGACCCGCGGATCGAGCCCGATTGGACGTCGCGCAACTGGGATGACGAAGCGCGCACGGCCTCCGCCGTTCTGAAGAATTTTCCGCAACTCTACGGCACGCGCGTCAACTACTACCTGGTGTACGCCACGTCGTACCGGATGACCAGCGAGGGCACCACGATCCGCGAATCCCGCCACCTCGCAGGAGTCGAAGCGGCGCTCGATACGGAAGCCGACGACGGCATGGAGCTCCACAATTTCTACGCGGCCTACGCGCCTCTCCCCGCGGGCCTGCCCGACGCCGCTACCGTCGCAAATGCCCTCACCAAAGCCGGCGGCGATCTGATGGCGCTCCGTGCCAGCCCCCTCGTGCCCGATTACACGGGCCCGGTGCTTTTCGAGGCTCCCGCCGCAGCCTCGACCCTCGCGCAGGTACTCGAGCCTTCGCTTTCCGGCGCGCGCCCACCGCTATCGATGACGCAGGATTTCGACGCGTTCATCGAGCGTTTCGGGGGCCGCAGCGAGTGGACGGGTCGCGTCGGGACTCGCGTGTTCCCGGCGAGCGTCTCCGTTGTGGACGATCCGACGCTTCAGGAGTTTCAAGGCCAGCCGCTGCTCGGTGGCTATGGCGTGGACGACGAAGGCGTGAAATCCGGGCGCGTTTCGATTGTCGAAAACGGAATCCTCAAGGATCTCCTGATGTCGCGCCGCCCGGGCCCGGACTTCTCATACTCGAACGGCCACGCGCGCTCGGCCCTGCTCTCCGACCCGCACCCTCTGAGCAGCAACCTATTCTTCCAATCGACGGACGCGCTCAAACCGGCCGATTTGCGGAAAAGGTTTCTCGACGCGTGCCGCGCCGACGGCCACGAGTGGTGCCTTGAAGTGAAGCGCATGGATGACCCGGCGCTTTCCTCGGTTCGCCAGGAGGATTTTTCAGACTTCGTCGGCGAGTTGGGGGGAGAGATCGCCAGCGGCGCGCGCATGCCGCTGTTCGTTTCCCGCGTGTACGTGGAGGACGGCCGCGAAGAGCCCGTGCGCGGAGGCGTGCTTGAAGGACTTACGCTTCGATCCTTGCGCAACATTCTTGCGATCGGCGATGACTCGGTGGTTTACACCTACATGCAAAATCCCGCCGAGGGTCTGGCGGGCACCGCCCTCGGCGCGTTTGGATCTGTCCAGGGCGGAATCCCGAGCACGGTCATCGCACCGTCACTCGTTCTCGACGACGTTGAAATCCGCGGCTTCCACGGAGAACCGCGCCGCCTTCCTCTCGTTCAAGCCCCGCCGCTGAAATAGCCTGGCTTCGGTCGTTCTCAACGCTGCGGCTCAACCGTAATGAACGTAATCTCCGGGCGGCAGAGGAACCTCACCGGCAGCAACGACATGCCGAGCCCCCGGCTCACGTACATCTTCGAGCCCTGTTCCTCGTACCATCCTTCGACGAACCGGCCGCAGCCCTTGGGCAGCCAGAGCGGTCGCAAGAAAGGCAGGCGCACCTGGCCTCCGTGCGTGTGGCCCGTCAGGCAGAGATCGGTGCGGCCGGCCATCTGGTCGAAAAACGCCGGGGAATGGAAAGCCGCGATCTTGTACGCTTCGGGCGGAACTCCCGCGAGCGCGGCATCCGGTTTCGCGATTCCGCTATAGGGATCATCGAGGCCGATCAGCCAGACGTCCGGCCGGACTTCCTGATTCGCATTCAGGAGAAGATGCACGCCCACTTGCTGATAAAACGCGCGCTCCCGGCGCACCGGCTTGTCGTTTTCCCAGTTGCCGCGAACGAACCACACGCCGAGCGGGGCGTGAAGCTGTTCGTAAACTTCCCTGCACATCTCATAGTCGCCGCGACGGTTGCCGAGTGAATCCCCGGTAATGACGATGATGTCGGGCTTCTCGGCTGCCAGGACGTCCAGCATGCGAAGCTCTCGCCGGCCCAGGCCGTGCGTATGCAAGTCGCTCAGGTGCGCGATTTTCAGGGGCGCCGCCACCGGTCCTTGCACTTCATAGTGCGTCACCTGGATCCGGTATGGTTCAACGAGGAAGCCATCCGCCGCAGCTGCGCCCACCGCCACAAGCAGCACCAGCAGCAGCACCGCCTTGAGTCTCTTGCGTTGCCGCGCCGGACTCCTCGCGATCGACGTGCTTGGCGGGTTGTCAACAGACAGGCTCATGGCAGTCGATCAAGAACCTCGCAACGCTCAAAATGACTATACAGTTTCGCGCAGCAGGCACAAAAGAGGATTCACGAAGAGTTAAAGCGAGGCCGAATTCGCAGGGTGCGGGTCCTGCTTCCGGCACTTTGTCCGCTGGGGCGCGAGCGTATAATCGCCCGAATGGTCCTTGAGGCAGCGGCACACGCGACACGCGAAAAACGGCTGGCGGCACTCGGTTCCGTCTGTTCGGCCGTGGTGCTTGTTTCGCTCAAGGTGTTTCTCGCAGTGGTCACGGGCAGCCTGGGAATTTTGTCCGAGGCCTTGCATTCGAGTCTCGACCTCGTCGCCGCGGTCATCACGTATCTCTCCATCCGCGTGGCGGACAAGCCCGCGGACGCGGAACACCTCTACGGCCATGGAAAAGTGGAGAGCTTTTCGGCGTTCGTTGAGACGGGTCTGCTTCTGCTCACCGCGCTCTACATCATCTGGGAGGCTTTTCAGCGGCTGCTCTTTCAGACTGCGCCGATGCATCCCAGCATTGCGGCCATCGCGATTCTCGCGCTCACGATGGGAATCGATTTCGTTCGGTCGCGCGCGTTGAATCGCGTGGCGAAGAAGTATCCGAGCGAGGCGCTGGAAGCGGATGCCCTGCATTTTTCCACCGACGTCTGGAGCACGTTTGTGGTCGTGCTCGGGACTACGGGCGCGTGGCTGGGTATCCGATTCGGATTGCCGTGGCTCGGAAAGCTCGATGCGGTGGCCGCTCTTGGCGTGGCGGGCGTCATCATCTGGATCGGCTCGCGTCTGGGAAGGCGGACCGTGGACGCGCTATTGGACGTAGCTCCGCTCGGTTTGCGCGAGAGGATTGCGCGAACCGTGGATGAAACCGAGGGCGTCCTCCAGACCGAGCGCGTGCGCGTGCGGCGGGCGGGCCAGCGCTACTTCGTGGACGTGACCATCAGCGTCCCGCGCACGGCGAGTCTCGAGCAGGCGCACGCCGCGAGCGACGCGGTCGAGCGGAGCATCGAGCGGATCGTCCCCGCCGATGTCGTGGTCCACGTGGAGCCGCGCGCGCGGAGCAATGAGCACCTCTTCGAAACCATCCGTGCGATCGCCCAGCGCCGAGGCCTCGCGGTCCACGAGCTATCCGCGCACCAACTCGATGGGCGCCTCTTCGTCGAACTGCATCTTGAGGTGGACGAAGAATCGAGCCTTCGCCAGGCGCATCTCCGCGCCACGGAGCTCGAGGAAGATATCCGCGCCGCCACCGACCCTCGGGCGCTCGTCAACATTCATATCGAGCCGCTCGGCGCGCGAATTCCCGGTGCCGAGGAAATGAAGGAACTCGGCGGCGCGGTCGAGGTTTTCCTGAATTCCCTGCCGTCGGAATACAAGGAGCTGGTCGATTGCCACGAAGTCCATGTCCGCAGCGTCGAGCACAAGATTCTTGTGTCCTGCCACTGCGCCATGGACGGGAACCTGCCGATCACGGCCGTTCATGACATCACCGCCGCTCTCGAGGATCGCGTGAAGGAGCACTTCCCTCAGATCTTCCGGCTCACGATTCACCCCGAGCCGGTCGAAGAGCGCTGACGCCCGCCGCAGAAGACCTGCGCTCCGAGAGCGAGCACGACGGGAAAGCATTCCAGCACGTAGCGCGGCTCCGGCGTCTCGATGAAGCCTGCGAAAAAGGCCGTGCGCACGAGCGCAAACACGATCAAGAGCGCCAGCCCCGGCCGGCGTCGCGCCATCCACGCTCCCGCCAGCGCCAGAGCGATGTAAACGCCATTCACGAGAACAAAGCTGAGCGTCACGAGGAAGTCCCGGCGGTCATCCTGCCACTTCTCTCGAAGTGGAAACAGGTGCCCGGTATAAGGCAGCAGTTCCACGCGCGGCGTAAACCACATTGCGAGCGAGCGGAGCAGCGGAATCTCCAGGTAGGTCCGCAGCGGACGCCGCGAAGTGCGCTCCCGCGCAATCTCGCGGAACGCAACGTCCTGCTCGGGTGAAAGCGTCAGCGTGTCGTTATACGGCTCGAGCAGGTTCGCCACGCGCGCGCGCTCGTCCGGAGAATCAAACGCCCGAGCGGGAAGGGTGTCGATGGGTATCTCCTCGTAGTCGAGTTTCCAATTCGCGAGATACACGTCGCCGAACCGCCAGAGCCACGTCCTCGTCCAGGCGTCGAATCCGAGCGGGGTAAACTCACCGGGAGTCTGGAGATATCGCGGCGCGAGCGGCTGCACCTCGTGCAGCGTGTGCCAATTCCGCGCCGCCCACGGCACGAGCGGCAGGACAAGCCCGGCGCCCATCAACGCGCCTGCCCGCACCAGTTTCAACCAGTCGGCCGGGCGCCGCCACTTCGCCACTAAAACCAAGCCCACTGCGAGCAGCAGCAAGGGCGTCTCGGGACGAACCAGCGCTCCAAATCCGGCGATCACGCCTGCGAGAAACCACGGACTGATGGTGCGGCCGGCAAATGCGGAAGCGCTCGTCACGCGGGGAATCGGGGTGAGATACGCCTCCAGCAAGAGCACGATCGCGAGCGCCGTCAGAAACGTCACCAGCGTCTCCGTCAGCACGACGGCGGCGTAGTTCGCCGTGAACGGACAAAAGGCCGCGAGCCACAGTCCGGCGATCGCCGCGCGGCGCCGCGGCGCCTCCGGGGCCAGCCTCGCCGCGATCAGCGCGATCAGAAAGCATGTGCCCAGGTCCACCGCCGTCTGCGCCAGCATCACCGCCCGCGATGAATTCCCCACCAGGCTGAAGACCGCCGCCAGAAACGCGGGATAGCCCGGCGCGCGCGTATCCAGCGGTGTGAGCTGCCCGTTGACTACTCCGCCATAGACACCCTTCCGGAGCCAATTCCAAGCCAGCTCGATGTAAAATGGCGCGTCGCCCGAGTCCGTAGCCGGAAACCTCAACACGAAAAACAGGCGCAGCGCGAGCCCGACGAATGCAGCGAGAACTGCGTTGATGCGCATCATAGTTCTGGCAGTCATTGACAGCTTCCTAAGGGACGGCTAGCTTGGAATGCACTGATGTCTGAAGGCAAGCCCATATTTTACGACGAGGAGCGCCGCCGCTGGCGCCGCACGCGGCTCGCCCTCGAAATCACGGGCGGGGTCTTCACCGTCGTTCTCCTCGTCTTCTTGCTCAACGTGGGCCGCAACCCTGCGTTGCCCGATATCTTGCGGCCCGATACGCACGCCGGCCTGCACGCGGTTCGCGCGAAGCAGAAGGCAAAGCCCCCGCGCGGCCGCAAACGGAAGGTGGCCGCGCTCGGCAAAGTGCCGCAGAATTACGATCCGCTGCGCGCCGCCTTCTACGTGAGCGACGACTATACGAGCCTTGCCTCGCTCCAACTCCACTACCACGATCTGGACCTTTTGATTCCCGAAGCCTTGCACGCCGTATCGCTCGACGGAAAACTCGACGCAGAACCGGACCCGAAGCTCTCTGCGTTTCTGCAATCCCTCCAGGCCAAGAACGTCGAATTGCCCGTGATGTCGATGGTCAACAATTATGACGCCGTAAAGGGGGACTGGTGTCCACCGGAAATGCTCCGAATGCTGGCCAATCCGGCGGCGCGCCGGCATCTCGCGACGCAGTTGGAAGAGTTCGCCGACGCAGAGCGCCAGCCCGGCATCGTGGTCGACTTCGAATCGCTCCCAAAATCGAGCATGCTGGATTTTCAGAACTTCATTCATGAGCTTGGCGGGGATCTGCACGCGAAAGGCCTGAAGCTGATGGTCGGGCTGCCCGCAGCAGACTGGAGCTACGACTACAAGTATTTTGCCTCGCAGGTCGACGCCATCATCCTGATGAACTACGACTTCCGCTGGTCCACTTCCGAGCCCGGACCCATCGCGCCGCAGGACTGGTTCGTACGCAATATCGAGAACATGGTCAAGCTGGTCCCGCCGGAAAAGCTGATCATGGGCATCGCCAACTACGGCTACGACTGGCCCGCGAAATCGAAGCGCGAGCCGCACCCCGCCGCACAGGCGGTGTCGTTCCAGCAGGGCGTCATCACCGCCGTTGAATCGGAATCGGACATTATCTTTGACCCCGATACGCTGAACCCCCACTATTCCTACGAAGACGAAAACAATCGGGTACACAACGTCTGGATGCTCGACGGTGTGACGGCTTACAACGAACTCCGCGCCGCCGAACGCGCTGGTGTTCAGGGCACGGCTCTCTGGCGGCTCGGCATGGAGGACCCATCCATCTGGTACATCTGGGATGCCACGCACGCCGACGACGCAACGCGCGCCAAGATCGAGGATCTTCCGCCCGGATACGACCTGGTCCTCGAAGGTGACGGCGACATCTGGCGAATCACCGCGACTCCGCAGAACGGGCGCCGGACATTCGAATACGACGCCGATTCGGACTCCTTCGACGACGAAAGTTTTCAGAGTTACCCCATGTCGTGGCGCATCCAGCAGATGGGCGCTGCGCCGCACAAAGTGGCCTTGACGTTCGACGACGGCCCCGATCCCGAATGGACTCCCAAGATTCTCGACGTTTTGAAGCGCGAAAAAGCGCCGGCGACTTTTTTCGTGATTGGCGAATCCGCGAACCAGAACGCCGACATCGTGAAGCGCGAATATGCGCTGGGCAATGAAATCGGCAATCACACGTTCACGCATCCCGAATTCGAAGCCATCTCAAAGCCGCAGCTACAGCTCGAGATGAATCTCACGGAACTGCTCCTCGAGAGCTATCTCGGCGTCAAGACCACCCTTTTCCGCCCGCCCTACGGCATCGACCACCAGCCGGAAACGGCGAGCGAAATCCAAATGCTTCCCGTGCCGCAGGCGATGGGCTACGTCATCATCGGCGCGCGGATCGATCCGCACGATTGGGGCGAGCCCAACGGCAAGCCGCCTGCTCCCGCGGCGACGATCGTCCAGCGCGTGCTCACGGACACCGAGGCGAACAAGGGCAACATCATCCTGATGCACGATGGAGGCGGCGATCGCAGCCACACCGTTGCGGCTCTGCCGCAAATCATCGACGGGCTTCGCGCGAACGGCTACGAGTTCGTTTCCGTCTCGAATTTGCTGGGTCAGGAGCGGGCGCAGGTGATGCCCTCGCTGAGCTACCGCGAATGGCTGATGGTCCGCGTGGACGCCTTCATCTTCGACGTATTCCGCTGGCTGCGCGCGGGGATCGCGTTCATCTTCGTGGCCGGAATTCTGTTGGTTGGCGGACGCGCGCTCATCGTCGGAATGCTCGCCCTTGCCGAAAAGCTTCGTCCCGCGCCGCAGGATCATCCGGACTACAAGCCCGAAGTCAGCGTCATGATTCCCGCGTACAACGAAGAGTCGGTGATCGTCGATACCGTTCGTGCGGCGCTTGCTTCCGACTATCCGAAGCTCGAGATACTCGTCGTGGACGACGGCTCCGCCGATCGGACGGCCGAACTCGTTCGCTCAAATTTCGGGCGCGACCGCCGCGTCCGCCTGCTGCTGCAAAGCAATCACGGCAAGCCCTCCGCGTTGAATCACGCGCTCAGCGAAGCGATCGGCGAGATCGTCATTTCGATCGACGCGGATACGATCATCGACCCCGAAGCGGTTCGGCGGCTCGTCCGGCATTTCGCCGATCCGAAGGTGGGAGCCGTCGCCGGCAATGTGAAAGTGATGAACCGCAATCGCTGGATCACGCGCTGGCAGGCGCTCGAGTACATCACCAGCCAGAATCTCGAAAAGCGCGCCTTCGATCTGCTGAATTGCATTCCGGTGGTTCCGGGAGCCGTGGGCGCGTGGCGCACCGATCTCCTTCGAAACACCGGCGGATTTTCGGGCGACACCGTGGCCGAAGACACCGACCTGACGCTTACGATCCGGCGCAACGGCTGGAAGATTCTTTACGACGAAGATGCCATCGGTCGCACCGAAGTTCCTGAGACCGTTCATGCCCTGGTCCGCCAGCGATTCCGTTGGACGTTCGGCACTCTACAGGCAGTCTGGAAGCATCGCGACGTGACCGGCAATCCGCGCTACGGCACGCTCGGCTGGATCGCCATCCCGAATATTTTCCTGTTCCAGATTATTCTTCCGCTCGTTTCGCCGCTCATCGACTTGCTGTTCTTGCTGTCGCTGGCTCTGTGGGGGCTCGCGCAGCTTCAGATCGCGCGGCTGCCGCAGCTCTGGACGTCGCAGGACGTGGAGCGCTCGCTGATTTTCTTCGCCCTCTTCATGTTGATCGACCTCTTCACGTGCGTCGTCGCCTTCGCCCTCGAAAAGGACGAAGATTGGACGCTCCTCGCTCCTCTCATCCTCCAGCGCTTCTACTACCGTCAGATGATGTACGTCGTGCTCTTCAGCGCGCTCAAGGAAGCCGTGCACGGACGCCCGGTCGGCTGGCGCGGCGTCGAGTCGCAAATTCCCTCGGCGCCATCGGTGCCGCCCACGCCCGTCGCGCAGGCCTGAAGCCTTCTGAACCAGCTTTCTGCGGCTGTTCTGCCGGGGACGCTGATCCCTGGAATTCTTTGCGGAATCCGGCCCGTCTCTGCTAGCATCGGCTTGTTGGTGGGCTGCATCCCGAGGACTCGGGAGTGGCACCGGAGGCCAAAATGAGCGCTGTACCCCGTGCGGACAACGGAAAAGTTACCGTGCCCGACATCCTCTCCCGTAAGTCTCATCCCCTTTCAGGCTTTCCCGGAACCAAACCGAAAATTACGTGCCTGACGGCGTATGACTATCCCACAGCCCGCTTGCTCGACGAGGCTGGAGTGGACATTCTGCTCGTCGGCGATTCGCTCGGCATGACCGTGCTCGGCTACGACAGCACTCTGGCCGTCACGCTCGAAGACGTGCTGCACCACCTCCAGGCCGTCCGCCGCGCAACGAAACGCGCTCTTCTCGTCGCCGACATGCCGTACGGAAGCTTTCACGTCTCGCTCGACGAATCCGTCCGCAATGCCCTGCGCCTCGTGAAGGAAGGCGGCGCGGAAGCCGTGAAAGTCGAAGGCGGAGAAAAGCGCCTCGAATTGATTCACCGGCTCGTCGAGGCCGAAATCCCCGTGATGGGCCACGTCGGCCTCACCCCACAATCCGTCAATGCCCTCGGCGGGTTTCAAGTGCAGGGAAAGACGGCGGACGCCGCCCAGCAAGTTGAGCGGGATGCGCGTGCCGTCGAAGCCGCGGGAGCATTTTCTGTCGTGCTCGAATTGATCCCCCGCGAGCTCGCGGCGCGCATCACCGAAAAGCTCCGCATCCCCACGATCGGCATTGGCGCCGGCCCGGATTGCGATGGTCAGGTGCTTGTCTTCCACGACCTGGTGGGGATTGGCGCGGATCGCAAGTTCAAATTCGTGCGGCAGTATGCGAACCTCTCCGCGGACATCTCGCGCGCCGTCTCCGAATACTGCGAGGATGTGCGCAGCGGGCGGTTCCCGTCGGACGCGGAGTCGTACCATTCGGCCGCCGAGCTGCGCGAACATCTGCCCGCTCACCGCGGTTCCTGAAAAACAGGTACAATCCCGCACGCGGATTTCATCCGAGAAGGGAGCCCGAATGGACATCCAGGATTTCCGCACTCTCTACCAGTACAACTCCTGGGCGAATCATCGCACGCTCGACTCCTGCGCCTCGCTGACGCCTGAACAGTTCACGCGCAACCTGGGCTCGAGCTTCGGCTCCGTGCGCGACACGCTCGTTCACATCCTCGGAGCGGAATGGATCTGGCTCGAGCGCTGGCACGGCCGCGTGCCAACGGGTCTTCCTGTCGCGGCGGATTCCCCGGATTTCGAATCCGTCCGTCGCCGCTGGACCGAAGTCGAGCGCGACCTCACCGATTACATCGCTTCGCTCACGCCCGAAGATCTGCATCGCGCCGTGCAGTTAAAGACTCTCGCCGGCGTGCCGCACTCGCAACCGCTCTGGCCCTGCCTCCAGCATCTTGCGAACCACAGCACGTACCACCGCGGCCAGATCGCGACGCTCCTGCGCCAGCTGGGTGCAAAAGCCGTCTCGACGGACCTCATCGGCTTTTATCGCGAGCAGTCCGCAAAGGCCTCTGCGTAGCAATCCGCTTCCACTCGCGAATGGAAATCATTCATACCGTTGCGTGGATGAAGCAGGTCGCGGAAGAGGCGCGCCGCAACGATCGCATCCTCGGCCTCGTGCCCACGATGGGCGCCCTCCATGAGGGGCATCTTTCGCTCGTCCGCGAGGCGCAGAAGCGGTGCTCGCCGGTGGTCGTCTCGATTTTCGTGAACCCGAAACAGTTCGGCCCATCCGAGGATTTTCAGAAGTATCCGCGCACGTTCGAGGCGGACCGCGCGGCGCTCGAAAATCTCCGCGTGGATTATTTGTTCGCGCCGCCGCCCGAGGAAATCTACCCGCCGGGGTTCCGCACGGCGGTCGTTGTCGATGGCCTCGGCGACGCGCTGGAAGGGCGCTCGCGGCCGGGCCACTTTCGTGGCGTCACCACGGTCGTGCTGAAACTGTTCGAAATCGTTCAGCCGCGCTTCGCTTTTTTCGGCCGCAAGGACGCGCAGCAGCTCCGCATCATTCGCCAGATGACCGGCGATCTCAACGTCGGCTCGGAGATCGTCGTTTGCCCCATCGTCCGCGAGCCGGACGGCCTTGCGATGTCCTCGCGCAACACCTACCTGAAGGAAAGCGACCGTCGCGCGGCCGTAGCGCTCTATCGCTCGCTCGACGCCGTCCGCCGCGAAGTCTCGGCCGGCGAGCGCAACGCCACGCGCCTGCTTGCCGCCTTGCGCCGCGTGCTCGACGCCGAGCCGGCCGTAGCGCTCGACTATGCGGAAATCGTGGACGCCGATACGCTCGAGCCGGTCATGGCTCTGCGAAAAACGTGCTGCGTACTGCTCGCGGCTCGCGTCGGTGGCACGCGCCTGATCGACAACGCGCTCATCGAACAGGTGGGCGATTCCTTCACCGTGACGCTCTAGAAGCCATCTCATAAGTGGCTGACCCGGAAGGGCGGGGCTTCAGCCACGCCATCTAGCCACGCCAACATGGGGGCTTTCGCGGTTTGTGCGTCCCGATGGTTCTTATCGGGAAGCCCCTGAAGCCGAGCTTTCCGAGCGCGGCTGCATGTTTGTGAAATTGCTACCAGAAGAGGCGCGCCCGGCCGTTGACACCGCGCGCCGGCTGCCATACTCTCGCCGGCCGGAGCACCAGCAAACACCTCTCGGACGACGCCATGGCAGCACGCGGCAAAGGCGCATTCCCCTTCGTCATCGTGGTCATCGGGGGATTAATCGGAATCTTCGAGTTTCGCGAAAGGCCGGCAGCGCACGCAGTGCGCGCCGTCGATATCGTACAGCTCGTCGCGTCCGGAATGTGTTTGGGTGTCGCCCTGGCGTGGTTGATCGCGGGGCTTCGCGGCAAGCCGATCGAGTGAGCGCGGCTCGGGGCTGCGCGATCGGCGGAAATTCCTTCAGGTCCCTCGAATCGCGGCGAGCACTTCCGCGGCATGGCCTTTCGGCGTGACCTTTTCCCAGACCTTCTTGATTTTTCCGTCCGGGCCGATCCAGTAAGTCGATCGCACGATTCCCAGAAAAGACTTCCCGAAGAACGTTTTCATCCGTCGCGCGCCGTAGGCTTCGATCACGTCGAATTTCGTATCGGCAAGCAGCGCAAAGCTGATTTTGTACCGGGCTTTGAACTTCGCCTGCGCCTCCACGGAGTCTCCGCTACAGCCCACCACGTCCGTTTTGGCCGAGCGGAATTGCTCCAGCGCGCTGCTGAATTCGACTGCCTCGTGCGTGCATCCCGTCGTGTTGGCCTTGGGATAAAAGTACAGGACAAGGTTCCGTCCGCGGTAGTCCGCGAGCGAGACGGTGCGGCCATCGTCGGCCGTCACGCTAAAATTCGGAGCCTTATCGCCTTCCTTGAGCACGTTTGTTCCTCCGCTGCCCGTTCGAACTATCCGGCGAGCACGCGCTTCACGATTTCGTTGACGAGCTGCGGATTCGCCTGCCCTCGCGTCTCGCGCATCACCTGTCCCACGAAAAATTTGAATACGCCCTCGTTCCCCGCGCGGTATTTCGCCACGTTGTCGGGGCTCTTCGCAACAACCTCTCGCGCGATTTTCTCGATCGCGCTGGTGTCCGTGATCTGCGCCATCCCTTCGGCTGCGATGATCTCCGCGGCGCGCTTTCCCGTCTCGAACATCGTGGCGAACACTTTCTTTCCGCTCGCGGCGGTGATCTCGCCCTTCTCGATTTTTCCGAGCAGTTCGGCGAGCGCGCCCGGCTCGAGCGGGCACTCCGCGATCTCTTTCCCGGCGTCGTTGAGCCGCCGAAGCAACTCGACCGAAATCCAGCTGGCCGCGGCTTTCGCCGGGGCGCCCGCCTTCACGGTGGCCTCAAAGTAATCCGCCAGCGCACGCGTGGCCGTCAGGACGCCCGCGTCGTACGGCGTGATGCCGTATTCGCGCATGAAGCGCGCGACCTTGGCCGCCGGCAGCTCCGGCATCGAGTGGCGCACTTCCTCGATGGCCGCCGCGGAAACGGACACGGGCAGCAAGTCGGGATCGGGGAAGTACCGGTAATCGTGCGCAAACTCCTTCGAACGCATCGGCTCGGTGCGCCCTGCGGCGACGTTCCACAGCCGCGTCTCCTGGACAATCTTTCCCCCGGATTCCAGGATTCCGATCTGCCGCTCGATTTCGTATTCGAGCGCGTGCGAAAGGTAGCGGAACGAGTTCAAATTCTTCACTTCCGCCTTCGTGCCGAATTTCGGAGCGCCGCGCAGCCGCACGCTCACGTTCGCATCGCACCGCAGCGAGCCTTCTTCCATGTTGCAGTCGCTCACTTCCGTGTATTCGAGAATCTGCTTGAGCGTGTTCAGGTACGCGTAGGCCTCGGCGGGAGTCCGCAGGTCCGGCTCGGACACAATCTCGATCAGCGGCACTCCGCAGCGGTTGAAGTCGATGTGGCTCCAGCGCTCGGCATCGGGAAATCCTTCGTGCAGGCTTTTCCCCGCGTCGTCTTCCATGTGCAGGCGCGTGATGCCGATGCGTTTCTTCTCTCCCTCGACTTCGATTTCGAGCGATCCTTCAATCGCCAGCGGCAGCTCGTACATCGAAATCTGATAGCCTTTCGGCAGGTCGGGATAGAAGTAGTTCTTGCGGGCGAAGCGCGACCGCTTCTGAATCTTGCATCCGATCGCCATCGACGCGCGCAGCGCCAGCTCGAGCGCTCTCCGATTGAGCACCGGCAGCGCGCCCGGCAGGCCCAGGCACACGGGACACGTGTTCGAATTCGGCGACCCGCCGAATTTCGTCGAGCATCCGCAGAACGCCTTCGTCAGCGTCTGGAGCTGCGCGTGCACCTCCAGCCCGATCACGGCTTCATAACGCGCCAGCGCTTCCGGTGCCACCGGCGCTTCTTGTGCGGTTCGGCTCATGGCAAGAGCGGAATTATAGCATCCACTCCGGCGCGGAGGCCCCGCCGCGCTTTCACATTCTGAGTTCGGCTAGCGGCTCGATGAATTGCGCCCCGCCGGAAAGCCGAACTTGATTCCCGAGACAAAGTTCAAATGCAGCGCCGGGTATCCGAACGATTCCTCGTACTTCTGGTTGAGGAAATTGTTCAGCCGCCCGAAGATCTCGACTCCACGCGGCAGCCTGTAGGCGAAGCCGGCATTCGCGTCCACGTAGCCGTGATTTCGGAACACGCATTGCGGCTCGAATGTGCACGCATACGTGCCGTCATTTGGCTCAAGATCGAGAACGGCCCCGCGAATACTGGCGTTCGAGTTGAGCATCAGGCGGCCGTGCGACCAGGTGATGTCGTACCCGGCGGAACTGCGTGGCCGCCTCAGCAGCGGCTCGCCGACGTAGAAAGGCAACTGGACGCCGGTGGTGCCGTCAAGCGCCAGAACGGCCGTGTTGAGCCACGTGTATTCCCCCATGATCTCCAGCGAACGAATCGGCCGGAGCCGCAGGCTGCTTTCGATCCCGTAGGCGCGCGACTTCGCCAGATTCGCCGATGAAAACGTGCTCAGGTTCGAAAACGATCCGCCCAGCGTGACGATCTGATCTTTGAAGCGATTGTAAAAGTACGTCACGTCGATCACGGCCCTGTCACCCAGAAAGCGCTGTTCGACGCCCCCATCGACGCTGATACTTTTTTCCGGCTTCAGCTGCGGATTGTCCGTGAATCCCAGCTCGAATCCGTCCGGCGGACGAATCCCCGTTCCGAAGCTCCCGTGGATTCGCGTGATGCCCATCAGGCCGCTGCTCGCTTGTCGCGCGAGGTAGGCTACCGATATGCGCGGGTCCACCTGCGTCACCGATGTCGCTGGTATGAACGGCCGCGACCCGAAGCCATCCGGCGGCAGGCTCCCGGTGCGGATGTTGTCCGCGCGCACGCCGGTCGTAAGAAACCAGCGGTCGCCGGCATTCCAGCGATTTTCGGCAAAGAACGCGAAGTTGTCGCGCGGCAGATCGAATGGGACGCCGGCCGGATCAGCCACGTATGTGTTCTTAAACTGCTCGCGGTCGTACTCGAATCCCGCGACGAACACATCCTTGGCCGAAAGCTCGATTTCGCTCCGCGTGTTTGCCGCCAGTCGCCAATTCTTGGTGAAAGAACCAAACGTGGGAAATGAGAACTGGTCGGTTGACACGCTCACCGTTGAGACTTGCTGGAACCGGCTCGAAAACTGCTCCGTGTAGTTTGCTTGATACCCAAACAAGTCTTGTTTCTGCGTCGACGCGGATGCCGTGATTCCCGGGTAGAGACCCCATGGGTCCGAGCCGAAAGGCCCGGGACTTTCCGCGCGGCCTGCATCCCCGAAGAAATGCACGATGAATTTGCGCCGCGGGCTGCGCGAGTAACCCAGGCTCACGAACGAAGTCTGATTGCGGTAGGTGTCGTCCGGCCTCACTCCTTGCGTGCTGATCCGCGACAGATTGTAAGCCCAGCTGAATCCGCCCGTCAGACCCGCTCCTCCCGTGGTGATGCGCCACGTGTCATAGCTGCCGCCTTCGCCGGCGAAACTGAAATGCGGCGCGCCCTCGCCTTGGAGGCTCACGATGTTGATCACCCCGGCGACGGCATTTGACCCGTAGAGCGCGCTTTCCGGCCCGCGCGTCAGCTCCACCTGGTCCACGCCGTCAGCCGGCAGCGGAGCGAGATCGAACCCGCCTCCAAAATCGTTCATCGGAATCCCGTCGATCATCACCAGGTTGTAGTTCGAATTTCCGCCGCGAATGAAGGCGCTCGTGACGGCGCCCTGTTGCCCGGTCCGGTTAATTGCCACGCCGGGAACGTTTCGCAGCGCATCGGCCACCGTCTCGGTGCCTTGATCTTCGATCTCCTCCCGGCTCACGACGGTCACCGAAGAGCCGATCTGCGGCGCGAGAGCCCCTCCCAGCGATGCGGATACCACTACGTGCTCCTGCACGGCGCTGAGCTTGAGGTGAATGTCAGCCGTCGCTGTTTCCGCAGTTTGCAGCTTGATTTCAGCCGATACGCTGGTAAGCCCCGGCGCGTTCGCGGCGACGGTGAATGTTCCGCTTCGAAGATCGTCGAACCGGTACTCGCCGCGCGAGTTGCTCCGCGTTTCCGCGACTGCAACCAGGGAACTGAGCAGGCTCACCTCGGCTCCCGAAACAGCGCGGCCATCCGGGTCATACACGGTTCCCTGAATCGTCGCGCCGTGGGGCGAACTGGGTGTCTGGGCGCACGCGATGCTCACAAAAATCAACGGCAGGGTCAAAAACAAAGGAAGGGAAAATCGCAGTCTCATTTTTTCCTCCTCTCCCTCTCGCGCGGGAGCTGAAGGTTGTCCCGGTGAGTATGCGATCAGCATACGAACCGGGATTGAGACTCCGCCGGTCTCCTGGCTTGGCGGATTGCCCCGAAGAATTCGGGACTCGATCGCGGCCTTCCCATCCCGGCGTCGAATCGGAAACGATTCGCTGCCCGGGCCAGTGGCGCGCGCCGAAAAACTCTCCGCCATACAGTCGCGCGGCGGCGACGGCTTTTCACCGTCTTCCCGTGCGCGGAGTCTCTGGTGATTGTGGACGGCGCGCCGCATTCCCGGCAGCGCCGCTTGCGAAGGCCAACATGCGCCCCGCGAAGTCGTGCTCCAAAACTTTCGTGTGCCTCGAAGCCGTCTCACAAGTGGCTGCGGTGGAAGGGCGGGGCTTCAGCCCCGCCGTCAAACCCTAAAAAAGAGGGGGCTTTCGCGCTTTGTGCGTCCCGATGGTTTTTATCGGGAAGCCCCTGAAGCCGCGTCCTTCGGTCGCGGCTGAGTATTCGTGAGAAAGTTTCTAGTAATTCCCTCGCAGAATCACGCGCGGCCGCCCGCCCGCTCGCATCTCGACTTCGAGCGGCGCCTCGAACACTTCCTCGAGCAGTTCGCGCTCGTACACCTCCGCGGGCGTTCCCACGCGCAGGCATTTGCCCTTGTGCAGCAGCACGATGCGGTCGCAAAACTCCGCGGCCAGATTAAGCTCGTGCGTCACCACCAGCACGGTATATCGGCTGTCGTCCGCCAGCTTCCGCAGACGCCGCAGCAGCTCCACCTTCCCGCCGATATCGAGATGCTGCGTCGGCTCGTCGAGCAGCAGCAGCGACGGCTGTTGCGCCAGAGCCCGCGCCAGAATCACGCGCTGTTTCTCGCCGCCCGAAAGCTGATCCATCCAGCGGTCGCGCAGCGCGTCCGCACCCACCTGCGCCAGCGCATTCCCGGCGAGCAGGCAATCCTCCGCCGATTCGAACCGCAGCCGCCGCCCATAGGGATAGCGCCCCTGCAAGACGTACTCCCACACGCGCAGAGGAAACAGCAGCTCGCTCTCCTGCTGCACAAGCGCGATCCGCTGCGCGCGAGTCCGCAAATCGAGCTGGCTGACCTCCGTCCCGTCCACCTCGATGCGCCCCGAAAGCGGCCGCGCGAGTCCCGCAAGCAGCCCGAGCAGCGTCGATTTTCCGCTGGCATTCGGCCCGAGGATCGCGACGAGCTCTTGCTGCTGCGCCTCAAAGCTCGTCGGGCCCAGCGTGAATTTCGGCGCAGAGCGATCCGTCGCCGCGTACGCAAAGCTTGCTTGCTCCACCTTCAATCGCACGCCAGGAGCCTTCGGGCTGATCAGCACCGGCGGCGCGAGCGGCGCGGTGTTGTCCGCGATTTCGCTCATCGCACCCTCCGCCGCATCAGATAGATGAAAACAGGCGCGCCCACCAGCGCCGTCATCGCGCCGACAGGCAATTCCGTGGGAGCCACGGCGGTGCGCGCCACCGTGTCCGCCACCACGATCAAAATCGCTCCGCCGATCGCGGACGTCGGTATCAGCAGCCGGTAATCGGTTCCGAACATCATCCGCATCAGATGCGGCACGAGCAGCCCCACGTACCCGATCGCGCCGCTCACGGACACGGCCAGCCCCGTCAGCATCGACGCCGCGATATATACCACGAGCTTCACGCGGTGCACGTTCACGCCCAGGTGACGCGCCTCCTGCTCGCCCGTGAGAATCAGATTCAAGTCGGACGAAGTGGCGTAGATCGATCCCGCGCCGATGACCAAGAGAAGGTACAGCCAGCCCGCGTTGACCGACGGTTGCGACGCGAGATCGCCCATCAGCCAGAACGCCATCCCGCGCAGGTCGCGCCCGCTGAGCGTCGTCATCAGAAACATGATGATCGCCGAAAGAAACGACGCGGCGACGATCCCCGCGAGCAGCAGCGTGGCGCTATCGAGCTGCCCGCCTCGCCGCCCGAGAAAATATACCGCTGCAATCGTGGCCGCCGCTCCCGCGAACGCCGCCACTTGAATCGCGCCCGCCGCGTGCGGCGCGACGATCAAGCTGATGATCGCGCCCAGCGCCGCCCCGCTCGATACTCCAAGCACGTACGGATCGGCCAGCGGATTGCGCAGCAACGCCTGAAAGCCCGCGCCCGCGGTTGAAAGCGACGCGCCCACCAAAATACCCAGCATGATCCGCGGCAACCGGATCTCCCACACGATCGACTTAAACCCTCCCGGGATGTCGTCCCATCGGCCGATCACGCCCTGAAAAAGCGTCGTCACGATGTCGCGCACCGAAATCGGATACGCGCCCAGGCGCAGCGAAATCACCCCCGCCACGAACAGCACGCCGCACAGCCCGGCGCAAATCAATGCGATTCGTCGGGGCGTCAGCGGGCGCACGGAGGGAGCCTCCCGCAGCCGGTCGTAGGGGCGCGTTTCAAACGCGTCTCTTGCGTCCCGATCCTGTCGGGACCCGCCCCTACGGATTCGAGTGCCTGCATCGCGAATTTCGAATTTCGCGTTTCGTCCTTCTGTGAAAACACTTCCGGGTGCACTTCGTGTGCGAGCTGCTCGATCGCGTCCACCAGCCCCGGTGAAGGCCGCACCGCCTCCTCGCTCACGTCCACCACGTGTCCCATCTCGACGGCGTCGAGATCTCTCCACACCGGGCGCGAGCGCAGGTCCGCAAGCTCCGTTGCGGCCGCTCCGGAATGCCCCCCGGTGAAGACGATGTAATCCGGTTGCAGCCGGACCACTTCCTCGATGCTCAGTTGCGGCCAATTTTGTTTCGACAGCACCACCGACTCGGCTCCTGCCCAGCGCAGCGCGTCAGCAATGAACGTGTTCTGCCCGATCGTGATCAGCGGCTGCTCCCACACCACGAACAGCACGTGGACCACCGGCCGGTCCGCAAGCCGCGCGTGCAGCGCGTCGAGCCTCTGTCGCATCTGCCCGATAACCTCGGCGCCCTGCTGCCCCGCGCCGATCAGATCTGCCAATCGCGCGATCGAGTCGAGCATCCCGCGCACCGTCTGCGTGTCTCCGGCGGTCGTGTACACGGCGATGCCCAGCCGTTCGAGCGCGTCCGCCGTCGCGACGCGGTTGATCGATGTCGTCGCAAGCACCAGATCGGGATGCAGCGCCACGATCGCTTCAAGGCTCGGATTCTGCGGATTGCCCACGTGCGGTTTCGACTTTGCTTCCGGCGGAGTGTCGCAATAGTCCGTATCGCCGGCGAGCCGGTCGCCGAGTCCCAGCGCGTACACCGTTTCCGTCAAGTTCGGCGCAAGCGTCACGATTCGTTTCACCTCGGCGGGCATCTTCACTTCGCGCCCCACATCGTCGGTGACCACCCGCCCCGTGTCCGGCGCGGCGAAGGCCCGCGGCGCGGCGCTCGCAATCAGAGCGCCCACAACCGCTGCGGCGACAAATCTCCGGTGCCGGGTTCGCATGAATTCCTCATCTCCAACAAAAAAGCCTCGCGAGAATAGCGAGGCTCATCGCCACACTCTCTCTCGCGAAGAGTGTCAGCTTCTACTGGCTTCGGCAGGTCACCTGACTTTCGGCCTTGCGCCTCACTTGAAGCGCCTGCCGATCACAGTGGCGGGACCGTGGCCAATTTTCACGGCCTTCCCACTACCAAAACCAGTTTAGTTGTCGAACGCGAGTGTAAGCCGTGCGCGAGATCGTGTCAATCGGCGTCGGCCGTCGTGCGAATTCGGTTCAGCGGTTCTTCCACTTCGGGGCGCGCTTCTCAACGAGAGCGCGCAAGCCTTCCTGCGAATCTTCGAGTTCGGCGAGTTCGTTGAGAAACACCTTCATCGAGTTGCGAACGCTTTCGCGCAGCGGCAATCCGAGTCCGCCCATAATGGCTTTCTTCGCCATCGTCAGCACGGGCGCCGATTGAGCCGTCACCTTCGCGCACACTTCTTCCACCTTTTTCTTCAGCTCGTTTTCCGGGACGAGCCAATTCACCAGCCCTAATTCGCGCGCCCGCTCGGCGGACATGGTCTCGCCGGTCAGCACGAGTTCAAGAGCTTGTTTCGGCCCCAGGATCGAGGGAAGGATCGCAGCAGCGAGCGGCGGGAAAACGCCGAGCTTGATTTCCGGCTGCGCGAATCGCGCCTTGGGAGTCGCGATCACCAGGTCGCCCAGCGCCGCGAGTTCCGCGCCGCCGCCGAACGCCGGCCCGTTGACGACCACCAGTACCGGCTTCGACGCGTCGAGCATTGCCGCGAACGCGCCGTGGAACGCGTCGAGCAGTTGAAACACGCGCCGCTGCGTGTATTCGCCGATTTCGATCCCGCCGCAGAACGTCTTCCCGGCGGAATCGAGAATGATCAGCTTGATTTCGTTGCGCTCGCCGAGAATGTTGATTCCCGCCGCGATCTCCGCGAGCATCCGCTCGTTCAGCAGGTTGTGTTCGGGACGATCGAGCGTGAGCCGCGCGAGCTCTCCCTCGATGCTCACCTTCATGAACTGGAATTCTTCGAGCTTTGGCGGCGCCATCGCCAGTGTTCCGAGGACTTCTACGGCTGTTGCGCGCCCCTCAAGGGTCATGGAAATCGCTCCGGACCTGCGGGCCCGCAAGATCGCTGAAGGGCCCGTCCCAAAAAGGTTAGACCGTTTCGATTACCACCGCCACGCCCAATCCGCCGGATACACACAATGTGGCAAGACCCCGCCGGCCAGTGCGCGGGCTGGTCCCCTGGCCACTATCCTGTCCGGATGGACGGCGGATTTCGTGGATGAGGGTTTCCTTTGCGCTCAAAGAACGGGTGTATAATCCGCCGCCGAAACAAGTGATCGAGATTCGAATCGAAAATGATGTGTCGAAGGCGCCGTTTGAAACCGAACCGATCGGCAACGCCGCGCCGGGGAGGCCCTCGGATGAGAAATCGTTTGCTTATGTTTGTTTTTCTGGCTGTGTTGGTTGGATTCTTGTTCGTTCCAGCGCCCGCTTCGGCGCAGCAATCCTGCGAGGGCCTGGCGTCATTGAAGATGCCGGCCGTCACGATTGCGTCGGCGACGGCGATCAGCGCGCCGCCCGATTGGGAGGTGCCCAGCACTCCCGGACGATTCGGCACTCCTCCCGGCCTGAAGGTCTCGGTGCCTTTTTGCCGCGTGATCGGCTTCGCTGCGCCAACGAGTGATTCGCATATCGGCTTCGAGGTTTGGCTCCCCACCGCTGCGAATTGGAACGGAAGGTACGTGGGCATCGGGAATCCCGGATTCATCGGGTCGATCAGTTACGGAGGCTTGGTCCGCGAGATCGGGCGCGGCTCCGCCACGGCATCCACCGACACGGGTCATCTGGACGTTGGCGCGACCAGCGAAGCGCCCGACGCTTGGGCCATCGGCCATCCGGAGAAAGTGGCTGACTGGGGGCACCGAGCCGTTCACGCGACGGCTGTGGCGGCCAAGCAGCTTATTCAGGCGTATTACGGCAAGCCTCAAAAGCTGTCCTTCTGGAGCAGTTGCCACGAGGGCGGCAACCAGGCGCTCACCGAGGCGCAGAAATATCCGCTCGACTACGACGGAATCGCCGCTGGAGACCCCGCCTATTTCATCACTCACCTTCAGGCGATGTCCGAGTACACCACATGGGTATCGCTCAAGAATGGCGTGAAGGCGCCGGGCTACATTCCGCCCAGCAAGTATCCTGTGATCCATCGTGCCGCGCTCGACCTGTGCGACAAGCTCGATGGCGTTCGCGACGACATTATTGAGGACCCCACGCGCTGCCCCTTCAATCCGGAAACGATCCGGTGTCCGGGGAATGCGGACTACGCATCCTGTCTCACCGGGCCGCAGGTGGAAACGGCGAAACTCATCTACGCCGGACCGAAATTCTCGGACGGCAAGCAGATTTACCCCGGCTTCGATCCGGGCAGCGAGCTGGGCTGGGGACTGATGGCCGCCGGCCCCGATCCGCTGAGCATCAGCACGGGTTTCTTTAAGGCAGTCGTGTTCGAAAATCCCAATTGGGATTTCAAGACGTTCGATGTGGATCGCGATACGCGCCTGGCCGATTCGAAAGTGGGAGCCTCTCTCAACTCGAACGATCCGAACCTGAAGCCCTTCAAGGACCACGGCGGCAAGCTGCTCATCTACCAATCATGGGATGAGGCCATCATTCCCCCGCGCAGCATGATCGACTACTACCAAAGCGTCCTCGCCGCCATGGGCGGCCCAAGTCAAACGCAGGATTTCGTCCGCCTCTTCATGGTGCCGGGCATGGGAATGTGCGCCGGCTTCGGCTTTGGCAGTGACGGCACGTTCGACGCGATGGACGTGGTCCAGAAGTGGCGCGAGACGAATGTCGCGCCGGACAAAATCATCAATTCCCACAAGGTCGCGGGCGTTGTCGACAGAACGCATCCCGCATGCCCCTATCCGCAGGTCGCCATCTACAAAGGCACCGGCGACACCTTGGACGCCGCCAACTTCACCTGCGGCAATCCGAAGTGGTGAGCGCGGCTATTCCGATAGTCTTGCCCGCCAAATACGACTGTACGAACTACTGAAGGTGCCCGCGGGCATCGAGAAGGTTGCGATGCCCCTTCGGCGGGTGTGCCATACAACACATCTATCCATTAGCTCGCAGTGCATAGTTGTGCCTACCGCGATTCCGAAATCGGAAGTCGAGGTTCTGGAGGACACCAATATGCACCGACCACATCGTTACATCAGTTCGCTCTTCCTGGCTGCTGCCCTTTTGGCGCCAGTGTCAATCATGGCCGCCGCAGCACCTCAGGACGCCAGTTTTCAGCTCCGAGTCTACGATCGGGACCATCACGACTACCACAACTGGGATGATCGCGAGGACCGCGCGTACCGAGGTTACCTGGTTGAACAGCACCAGAGTTATCGTGCGTACGGCAAACAGCACCACAAGAGGCAGCAGCAGTACTGGAATTGGCGCCACAGCCATCCAGATCGCGATTAACGAAGGCTTTGCATCGAACCGCGGATGGCAAATCCCGTCCGTGACGTTGCGGACGGGATAACCTGTCGCTCTCAATCGACGAGACGAGAAAGAATTCCGGATGACCGAGAAGCACGCCAGGTTTTTCTCTCACGCTTTGTTATCTTCGATTGTCGCCGTGATGATCGGATTTCTGGCGCTGGCAGTCCGCGCCTTCACGACAGCAGAGACTGCTAGGTTCGTATTCTTTATCTCATTCGCTGCTCTTGCTGTGACCCTTGTCATGTATTTCCTGTTCCGCCGATCAATCGAAACCTGACCCGCCACCCAACTTATTCCTCGCTTCTCAGTCGACGAGGATTCCGCTATTCTTGTCCGCCGAATGAAAGTCTACGAAATCAAGAAGGGCGCGACGAACCTCGAAGGCTTGCGCCAAGCCGAGCGGCCCGAGCCGAAGCCGGGGCCGAACGAAGTCCTCGTCCGCCTTCGCGCCGCGGCGCTCAACTACCGCGACCACGCGATCGTCACGGGCAAGTATCGCTACGATCTCAACCACGATACGATTCCCTGCTCCGACGGCGCAGGCGACGTCGTTGCCGTCGGCGCGAGCGTCACGCGCTTCAAAGTTGGAGATCGCGTAATTCCCACTTTCTTTCAAATATGGATCGACGGCCCTCCGCCGAAGAACCGCGCGGCGCTGGGCGCTCCGCTCGACGGCACCCTCGCCGAATTGATCTCGCTGCATGAAGACGGCTGGGTCGCCATGCCGAAAGGTCTCTCCTACGAAGAGGCGGCGACGCTGCCCTGCGCCGGCCCCACCGCGTGGAATGCGCTCATGCGTGCCGGCACTCCGATCAAGCCCGGCGACACGGTTCTCTGCCTCGGCACGGGCGGCGTTTCGATGTTCGCGCTGCAATTCGCGCGGGCGGCCGGCGCGCGCGTGATCGTCACGTCGTCGAGCGACCAAAAGATCGAGCGCGCCTGCGGCTTCGGCGCCTCCGACGGCGTGAATTACAAGACGCATCCCGATTGGGAAAAGGAAGTGCTCGCGCTCACCGGCGGGCGCGGCGTCGATTGCGTGATCGAAAATGGCGGCATGGGCACGCTCGCGCGCTCCATGCAGTGCGTCGGCTGGGGCGGCAAGGTCGCGCTGATCGGCGTGCTCTCCGGACGCGAGGGCAGCGCCAACCCGCACGATCTCATGTTCAAGAGCGCCAGCCTGCAAGGCATCGGCGTGGGCAGCCGCGCGAGCCTCGAGCAGTTGATTCAAGCCGTCGAGGTCAACCGCATCAAGCCGATCGTCGAAAAGACATTCCCTTTCGACCACGCCGCCGACGCCTTCCGCCTCCAGTCCTCCGGCAACTTCCTCGGCAAAATCGTGATCACCATCTGACCCCGCTGTCCATCCGCGTTCCCCCTCCTCGCCTTGCGAGGCCGGAAAACCGTGTGCGCGGAACTTTTCCATGGACTCTGCGCCGAGCGCCCATGTAGCATCGCCTCATGAAATGTTCCAGCGCCGGCTGCTCGCACGAAGCTGACAAGCAGTGCTCCGAATGCCTCAGCTACTTCTGCGCCGATCATGTCGAGATCTGCGATTGGTGCGAGGCGCCCGTTTGCCACGACTGCCGCGAAGCGCACCAGGCGAACCCCTTGCACGACGAAAACAGACCGAACACCTGAACCGCTCTCTTCCTCCGTAGGGGCATCCGCCGTGGCGGACTGCGCCCGGCGATCGTGCTTGGCACGAGGCCGCCTATTCGCCCCGACGGACCGCGCCTTTGTACTTGTAGCGGCCGCCTCGGATTGCAGGCGGGCGATTTTGCTCTTCGTTCGTAGCTGACCACAAGATGACGCGCCCGCAATTCCCTCGGATGTGTACCGATTAGAAAAAATTAGGCGCGGCATTTTCAATGAGATAGACCGATTTCTAATCGCGAGTGTATCGATTAGAAAACAGTGGCTAGTGCTCAGTGGCAAGTGGCTGGCGAACCGCGACCCCTCGACTCCCGCTGGTCGCACGGGACGGCGATATTCGTCACATCGCCGAAATTGGCGATTAGAATCGATCCCGCCCGTTTGTTTGCAATCGGTTAGGCACGGTTCTAATAACTGGATGAATTGGCGATTAGGTTTTCGCACCGGGATGCTCCGGCCACGTGGATGGGGCAGAGCCAACCGAGTTCGTCCCTGTAGGGGCGCTGCTTGCCGCGCCCTTCCGTTTCCTGGGCCGATTTTGTAGTCGTGTCGCATAACGTCAGAGTGACGCTAGCAGAGTCGGAGCGCGCGGAAAGTACAGGAAAGGGACAGAAAAGGACGGGGACTAGGACTAGCTGTACAAAACGAGAGCGGAAGGGCATCGAAGAACCAAACCGAAGAATCTCCACCCTGTCTACTCGGGCAGGAGCCTGTCGTGGGGCACATCGTCTATCCAATAGTTAAATCGCTGCAGGAATCGGTCAACACCTTCAAAGTTCGGCGTTCTCTGGTGGCACTCAAATCCAAGGCCCTTTACCGTCGACAGCTGCGACATTTTGAGCGAGTACCTCAGCTCGGCAACAGTAAATATGCTAGCCGGTGGCTCAGGATCGGAGTCCGTTTCATCGCGCTCGAAAACCTTTCTGCTGGCCTCGGTAACCTCAGCGAGGCTGAGGCCGACCGGAATTGTGGCGTTGACAACGTAGTTGAGCCTGATTCCGGCGGTTGCCTGCAGGATGTGCCAATCCTTCCATCCGTCTTGCCGGAGCTGTCGTACGGCTCTTAGGAAGGACGAATCTTGAACGAGCCGGGGAAGCGTGTAGGTTAACTGTCCCGCGAACGTCTTGTATCTTCGACGAATGACCTCCTCCGACTGCTGTTTGTTGTACTTGGGGTGGGGCCCGCGAGCTGCGATAGGGCGAAGAGTAAGTATTGAGAAGCCTCACTTGGAACTACGCCAGGCCGCCTCCCTCGAGGATGGTTTCTGTCCAAGGCGGATTTGCGTTTGTGTTTCTTCTTCACGATGCGATACCCGTTCGGGACATAGTACATCAAGACTCGGGAGCCAGATCGAAGCGGCGGGGGACGACGAAACCCGGCTGCATGGTCCTCGGCCGCCACGACGAACAAGCTGAGGAGTCTCTCCGCTCTCATCTTCCCTTCTCACTCGCATCGGATTCCGCTATTCTCTTCTGCTTATGCTCGACCTCGGATACGTGCGGGAGCACCTCGACGCGATCGAAAAGATGGCGCGCGACCGCGGCATCACGCTCGACCTCGCGCCCTTCCGCGAAATCGATACGGAGCGCCGCAAGCTCGTCTTCCAAAACGAACAACTCAAAGCCCACCGCAACAAAGCCAGCGAGAAAATCGCTCAGCTCAAACATCCGTTGCCTGGCTCGATCACGGGCCAGAGCGACATATTGCCGGGGATGCTCACGCACTTGAAGAAAGTCTCAGACGAAATCAAAGCCGGCGATGTGCAAATCGCGGCGCTCGATGAAAAGCTCCGCCAATTCATGATGACGATGCCGAACATTCCCCATTCGAGTGTGCCGGTGGGCAAGGGCGCGGCGGACAACGTGGAAGCGCGCCGCTGGGGCGCGCCGCCGAAATTCGATTTCGCGCCGCGCCCGCACTGGGAGGTGGGCGAAGGCGCCGGAATCCTCGACCTGCCCGCGGCGGTGAAGATCGCGGGCGCACGCTTCGCCGTATATAAAGGACTCGGCGCGCGGCTCGAACGCGCCATCGCCAATTTCTTTCTCGACGTGCACACGCGCGAGCACGGCTACACGGAAATCCTGCCGCCGTTCATCGTCAATACGGCTTCGCTCACCGGCGTGGGCCAGCTTCCGAAATTCGCCGCGGACATGTTCCATCTCGAAGGCACCGACCTGTGGCTCACGCCCACCGCCGAAGTGGAGCTGATGAGCCTCTATCGCGACGAAACGCTCGACGAGGACGTGCTGCCCATCAAAGTCTGCGCCTGGACGGCCTGCTTCCGCTCCGAGGCCGGCGCAGCGGGCAAGGACACGCGCGGCATCAAGCGCCAGCACCAGTTCCAGAAAGTGGAGCTTTTCAAATTCACGCGCCCCGAAAAAAGCTACGACGAGCTGGAAATGCTGGTGCGCAACGCCGCGAAAATGCTCGAACGGCTCGGGCTGCACCATCGCGTCGTCCAGCTCTGCACGGCGGACATGGGCTTCGCTTCGGCGAAGACGTACGACATCGAAGTCTGGCTGCCGTCATCGGGCGAGTTCATGGAGATTTCGTCCTGCTCGAATTGCGAGGCGTTTCAGGCGCGCCGCTCGGGCATTCGCTTCAAGCCCAAGGGCGGCAAAAGCGAATTCGTGCACACGCTCAATGGCTCGGGCCTCGCCGTCGGGCGCACGTGGATCGCGATCGTCGAAAACTACCAGCAGGCGGACGGCTCGATCGTGATTCCCGAAGCGCTGGTCCCCTACATGGGATTCGAAAGAATCGGAGCGAATGGCGAGGGGCGGGGGTAGGGCGAGGGATGAGCCGCGAGGGACGAGGCACGGCAAAAACTTGCTGCGAGAGAATCAGCGCAGTGGTCGGCGCTGTGCGCCGCCGGATTATGTCGGAGCTAAAGCTCCGACCCCCTAAAAACCCGATCGCACGCGAGGGGCGAGAAGAACGAGGCGTATTAAATGGATGGTCTGCGCGACGCCAAGCAACTGCGCCGGACATCCGCCGCGGCGGATGCCCCTACGAAAAATCGTGAGAGACGAGGGGCGCGAAGTGCAGGTTACAGGGACTAGGTTTTAGGTGCCAGGTTGTAGGGGTTAGGATCGAACCTAAACCCTACAACCCAAGACCTGAGACCTGAGACCTGCAAATCTACATCTTGGAGTTAGCGATGCTGTCCACTTGGAGCGAGCCATCGTTCAGCAGGTGGCCCGTGACTTTTACTTCCTGGCCGAGGTTCTTCTCGCCGCTGACGGCGTCCTGATTCTTGATCGCGATCACTTTCTTGTCCGCGCCGTTCACGAAAACATACTTGGAGCCGTTCTTGATGCAGGTGGTGGCGCAGGCCTTGTGATCCGCGCTCATGCCTTTGGCGCCACAGTGGTCGTCGCTGATCCAGCCAGTCCACGTCGCCGTCTTCTGATCGGCGATGGTGGAGAGGCCGATCGTGGCGAACAACACCGCGAGCAGACCGAGCGTACTGATTGCTTTCTTCATTTGCTTCCCTCCTCAGGACTACGATAGTGGTGCGAAAGCTGGCTGGGTTGATTGTTGAACTTGTCAACTTCCCGAGCTGGACACCCCCCGTTATATCGCAGCGGACCAGCGGCCGACAAGGCACATTCTGGAACGCTGTGACGCGCGGCAACCGCGCTTTCATTGTGCGAGGCTCTCGGCTCCGGGCTTCAAGATACGCGCGGGCGGAGTCTGTTGATTGGAGAGGGATTGGCGGGCGGCCAGTTCGCCAGGGCGAAGAGGTTACGTAAGTGTACCGAGGCGGGGTTCGGCGGCGCTGCGGCCATAAGCCTAGCGCACACAGCGACTTACGCACGCATAGGGGGCCGCTGCTCTCGAAATAGTTCGCATCTAGTTACATGGTTCATAGTACTTTCTCATTGGTTTTCATTGACATCCTAGTTGGCTTAGCTAAACTTCGATTCTCGCACGACTTACGAACACCCGGGCATTTCAGAGGGCCTATACGGCCAATAGAAGCAGCGCGGATCTTCCCACTGCTGCGGAAGGAAGGCACGATGGCCACGGTGGCCAAGGCGGCTCCCCAACCCATACCGCGGATCGCTCCCAGGGAAGACCTAAACCCCTACCGCATCGCGCAGATTCAGTTCGATCTCGCGGCTGAGTACCTGAAGCTCGACGCGGGCCTCCGCCAAATACTGCGCACGCCAAAGCGGATGCTCGAAGTGTCCATCCCGACGAAGATGGACAACGGACAGATAAAAGTCTTCACGGGATATCGCGTGCAGCACAACGTGGCGCGCGGCCCGGCGAAGGGTGGCATCCGCTACCATCCAGCGGTTACGCTCGACGAGGTGAAGGCGCTGGCGACGTGGATGACCTGGAAGTGCGCGACGGTCAATATCCCATTCGGCGGCGGCAAGGGCGGCGTGATCTGCGATCCGAAGCGGATGAGCAAGGCCGAGCTCGAACGGATGACGCGCCGGTACACCTCAGAAATTCTGCCGGTGATCGGACCCGAACAAGACATTCCCGCGCCCGACGTTTATACCGATTCGCAAACGATGGCGTGGATCATGGACACGTATTCGATGACCAAGGGGTGTTCGACGATGGGCGTCGTGACGGGCAAGCCGGTCTCGATCGGAGGCTCGGAGGGACGCTCGGAAGCAACGGCGCGCGGCTGCGTGGTTGCGATCGAAGAAGCGTGCAAGGTGAAGAAAATGTCGCTGCGCGGCTCAAGCGTGGCGATCCAGGGATTCGGCAACGCGGGTTCGGTGGCGGCGCGCTTGCTCGCGGAAAAGAAAGCGCGCGTGGTGGCGATCAGCGATTCGCGCGGCGGAGTGTTCAATTCGCGCGGGATCGATCCGCTGAAGGCGATGCGCTACAAGGAACGCTCCGGCACGGTGGTCGGCATGCCGGGCACGTCGCGGATTTCCAACGACGATCTGCTCACCATGAAATGCGACATCCTCGTGCCGGCGGCGCTCGAAAACGTGATCACGCTGAACAACGCCGATCAGATCAAAGCCAAGATCGTGGCGGAAGCCGCGAACGGGCCGACGACTCCGCACGCCGATGAAGTGCTCGTGCGCAAGGGCATTTTCCTGATCCCCGATATTCTGGCGAACGCGGGCGGAGTGACCGTCAGCTATTTCGAATGGGTGCAGGATTTGCAGAGCTTCTTCTGGCCGGTAGCGGAAGTGAACTCGAAGCTCGAATCCGTGATGCGGCGCGCGTTCCAGGAAGTACACGAAAGTGCGCGCAGAAATCGCACGCATATGCGCACCGGAGCCTACGTCCTCGCTGTCGGGCGCGTCGCCGACGCAACTCTGGTGCGCGGCCTCTTCCCGTAATTCCGCACGCGGCGCTGCCGCTGTCGGTTAGCACGCTGCCGACACACCCCACAAAAGATAGTTGTTGCGCGGAGAGTCGCAACACGCGTACATTTTTCTTTGCCGGTGCACCCAGCGCGAAGGGGTGTCGCCGGCATTTGTGCCTAGCGCGGAGGGCACGCGGAATTGAGCAGTCATCACCATCACATGGGCAACGGGCAACCTGTACCTCCCATCCTCCTGACGATTGCGGGATTCGATCCCTCGTGCGGAGCGGGCGTGGCCGCCGATCTGAAAACTTTTGCGGCGCACAATTGCTACGGCGTTGCCGCGGTGACGGCGCTGACCGTGCAATCGACGCAGGGCGTGAGCGCGATACATGCGACTCCCACGGCGATTCTACGCGCGCAGCTCGATGCGCTTGCCGACGACGCGAATCTGGCCGGCGTAAAGATCGGCATGCTGGCGAACAAGGCGAATGCCTCCGCAGTCGCGGAATTTCTCGACAAGCACAAATTCGCGCACGTCGTACTCGATCCCGTTTCGCGCCCGACGGCAGGAGACGCAGAGCTGCTCGACGCGGCGGGGCTGAAATTCGTGCGAGACGAGTTACTGAAACGCGCGAGCGTGATTACGCCGAACATTCCCGAAGCTGAATTCCTGACGGGCCTGGAGGTGAAGGACCTGGCCGGAATGAAAGCGGCGGGGCAGAAACTGCTGGAAATGGGCGCGCGGGCCGTGATCGTCACCGGCGGACATCTGGACAAGCCGATCGACGTGCTCTGCGAAGGCACGGAAGTGGAAACATTCGGCGGCGATCACGTGAAGAGCCTGAACACGCACGGGTCAGGCTGCACGTTTTCATCAGCGATTGCGGCACAGCTCGCATGCGGACAGCAGCTGCGCGAAGCCGTGATTCTCGCCAAAGCGTACGTCACCAAGGCCATCGAAAAATCCTACCAGACCGGCAAGGGTGCCGGGCCGCTCAACCAGCTATTCCGCTTCCATCAGGAGCCGCCGCCGCGCGGCGTCCACGAAGTCCCGCAGCATGGCATGCATCCCGCCGCAGAACCAGCCGCGCATTAGCCACAGAGAACTAGAAAATAGAAAAGAGAAATTGGAAAGTCGGAAGTGCGCATCGGCTGAAGGGCTACGCGTTGCCAAGCAACTGCGCCGGGCGCAGCATGCTGCGCCCCTACGACATCTTCCGGAACGATGCGCGAATGGCAACACACAGGCAAGGAATTGCGCCGGGCATCCGCCGCGGCGGACCGCGCCCCTACGAAATCCCGCTGGCGCGCCGTTTGAAAAGCGGCGCGGCGCCAAGAGATTGCGCTGAACGGCCGATTAGGTGGATGGTGTGCGTTGGGGGCGCTACTTGGCGGCGTTGGCGGCGAGCGTTGCAGCGACCGCGATATTTGGAAGGAGCTCGTCGGGGAAACCGTGGCGCTGCTTCAAATAGGCTGGATCGTTGTAGGAGATCCAGACTTTTCCGCCGGCGTCTTCCGCAATCAGGATTTTCAGCGGCAAGTCGATGGCCACGCTCGGGGATGCGAGCATGAGGGGCGTACCGGCTTTCGGGCTGCCGAAGATCAGGAGTTTGGTGGGGCGCATCTTCATGCCGGCTTTTTCCGCTTCGCCGCTGTGATCAACGAACGCGAAGAGAGTGACGCTCTTGGCTTGCAGAATTGCTTTCAGCTTCTCGACTGTAGCATCCACCGAATGATTGCTGAGCAGGCTGACAACCCCGTTGCCTGGATTTGAAGGCATCGCATCCTCCCGAGATACCGGGGCATGGCCGGTCAAACCGAAATCAGGTAGGCGGCCATCGCCAATCCAACTAGTGCAAGAATCAATGCAACAGCCAGGGCGCCGAAGGACGGCTTGTTGAAGTCCGTCGCGCCGCGATTCAACTGCCGCACAAGCTGGACGTGACGCCACGAAGCAAACACGTTGACCGCGACTCCGAGGGCGATCATTGCCGTGCCGGACCAGATTGAGACTCCGTACGATCGAGTGGGAAGCTGCGGCTCGGCGAGGCGAACTTCCTGGAGGAAAAGACCGAAGCGCGCGACGACGAAGCCGAACCCCATTAGCGACAGTCCGGTTCGAATCCAGGCGAGAAAATTCTGTTCAGCGGACAGGAAGTCCCGGACATCGTGTTTCGACGGAGATTGCGTGGCGTCCATAATCGATCCTGCGAATTCAGTCTATCGCCGATAGGCAACGCGGCCGGCGACGATGGCGGCCATGGGCGCGCCGCGAAACGCGCGACCGTCGAATGGAGTGTTTCGCGATTTGCTGGGCGAGTCGGCGGCGTGGAAAGTCCATTCGAGATCGGTTGAGAACAACGTGAGATCGGCAGGCTCGCCAGCGGTGATCTTGCGCTCGATCCCGAGCACGCGAGCCGGGCCGGTGGTGAAAAGCTCGACAAGCCGCATCAGCGAAAGCTTTCCGGTGTGAACGAGCTCGGCCAGACCGAGCGCGAGGGCCGTCTCGAAGCCGATGATGCCGAAGGGTGCGCGGTCGAATTCGACGTCCTTGCTTGCCGGATGGTGCGGAGCGTGATCGGTGGCGATAGCGTCGACGCTGCCATCGGCCAGGCCCGCGATGAGCGCGTCGCGATCGGAGCGGGAGGCGAGCGGCGGATTCATCTTGTAGTTCGAGTCGTAGCGGACGTCCTCGTCAGTCAGGGTGAAATGATGCGGCGTGACTTCGCAGGTGACGCGCAATCCCTGTTTCCTGGCCCAGCGGACATATTCGAGCGAGCCGCGCGTGGACATGTGCGCGATGTGCAGCCGCGCGCCGGTGATCGACGCGACCTCGACGTCGCGCCCGGCGCAGATCGATTCCGACTGCGCGGGAATGCCTTGAAGTCCGAGGCGCAGCGATTGCGGACCTTCGCGCATCACGCCGCCGGCGAAAAGTGACGGATCCTCGCAGTGATCGATCACGGGAAGATCGAGCGAATTGCAGTAGTCCATCACCTGGCGCATCAGGCGTGCAGTGGCGACGGGTTTGCCATCGTCGCTTACTGCTACGATTCCGGCGCTCTTCATCGCGGCGATTTCGGCGAGCGCCTCGCCCTTGCTTTCCATCGAGGCGGCGCCAATCGGCCAGACGCGCACGGCACCAACCTCCGCCGCGCGCTCCACGATCCCGCGAGTGACGGAAGCATTGTCGTTTACCGGGTGCGTATTCGGCATGCAGCAGACAGCCGTGAATCCGCCGCGAGCGGCCGCTTTTGTGCCGGTTTCAATCGTTTCGGATAGTTCCTGGCCGGGTTCGCGCAGATGGCAGTGGAGGTCGATGAATCCGGGCGCGACGATGAGGCCCTTCGCGTCCAGAATTTCCGCGCCGGGAGCGGAGAGATTCGCGCCGACCTTCGAGATGCGCTCGCCATCGAGCAATACGTCGACCGCCGCGTCGGTTTTCGACGCGGGATCGAGGACCCGGCCGTTCCTAATCAGAAGCATTCGAGCGATCCTTTGCGGGATGCGGCGCGTCCGTGGGAGCGCCTCCGATGAGATGGTAGAGAAGAGCCATGCGCACGGCGAGGCCGTTGGTCACCTGCTCGAGCACGCCCGATTGCGGTCCATCGGCCACCGCGGAATCGATTTCCAGACCCCGCACGATGGGGCCGGGATGAAGGACCAGAGCGTCCGGGCGGGCGAGACGCAGGCGCGCAGGCGTGAGCTGATATCCGGCGATGTACTCATCGGCAGCCAAGGCCGGCTCATGGATGCGCTCCGTCTGGACGCGGAGGACCATGACAACGTCCGCGCCCTCCAGGGCCTCTTCGATCCGATGCGTGACGCGCAGATTCGGGGCAAGATTCTCGAGTGCGCGCGGGACCCACATGGCCGGTCCGCACAGCGTGATTCGCGTGCCGAACTTGCTGAGCAAGTGAATATTCGAGCGGGCCACGCGGCTGTGCAGGATGTCGCCGAGGATGGTGACATTCCAGTCTTCGAGCTTGCCCTTGCGGTCGCGGATGGTGAGGGCGTCGAGAAGGGCCTGGGTCGGATGCTCGTGCGTGCCGTCTCCCGCGTTGAGAACCGGGATCTCGAGCCGCTCGGCGACGAATGCCGGAGCGCCCGAAGAGGCGTGGCGGATGACGATTCCGTCGGGCCGCATCGCTTCGAGAGTGCGAACCGTATCGATCAGCGACTCGCCTTTCTTGAGGCTGGACGATTCGGCCTGTAGAGCCATGGTGTCCGCGCCCAGCCTAGCAGCGGCCGTGGTGAAGCTGATTCGCGTGCGCGTGGACGACTCGAAGAAGGCGATCGCCACGGTCTTGCCGCGCAGCGTGGCCAGTTTCTTCAACGGGTGGCGCTGGAATTCCTGGAAAGGCTTCGCTTGATCGAGAAGAAAAAGAATTTGCTCGTGGCTGAGGACTTCGGTTCCGAGCAAGTGTGACAGGCGCTGAAGCACAGTTTCCCTTTAGATGCTGCCTCCGGAGCGAAGCTGGGCGAAATCACTCAACGCGGTCCACCAGCATAACGCGCTCCTCACCATCAATTTCCTGAAGGCGAACTTCCACGATTTCGGTGTCGGTTGTCTGAACGCTCCGGCCGACGAACGAAGCCTCGACGGGAAGCTCGCGATGGCCGCGGTCGATCAGCACGCACAGCCGGATTCGCCTAGGGCGGCCGAGATCGAACAGACCGTTCATCGCCGCGCGGATCGTCCGCCCGGTGTAGAGAACGTCGTCCACGATGACGAGGTCACGATCGTCGACGGGGAAATCGATCTGGGTGGACTGCACCACGGGCTGATGGTCGATGGTCGAGAGGTCGTCGCGGTAAAGCGTGATGTCGAGGGTGCCGACCGGCGAAGCCACATGCGCGAAGCCGCGAATCTGCTTCGCAAGGCGCTCGGACAGCGGAACTCCCCGGCGCCGCACCCCGATCAGGGCAAGGTCGTTTGCGCCGCCGCTCTTTTCGACGATTTCATGCGCCAATCGCTGAAGCGTGCGGTCAATTTCTTCCGCAGAGAGGAGCTGCCTCTTTTCCACGACGCGCATCGGGGCCTCATCCTAGCACAGACGGCTGCGGGTTCGCAGCGCCGGAATGTCGGATCCAGAGAGAAAATCTTGACCGCCGTGTTAGACTGTCGCTGGTGAGTTCGCCCGAGCGGGTACGCATCCCCGTCAGTCCCTCGGGGGTTGACCTCCGAGTTACAGTTGGTAGCCTTTCCTTCAAAAACCCAATTATTGCGGCCTGCGGCACCTTCGGCTACGGGATCGAATTCGCGGAGCTCGTCAATCTCAACCGGCTCGGCGGAATCGTCGTAAAGGGACTTTCGCTCGAGCCGATGGCTGGCGCGCCCGCGCCACGCATGTGCGAAACGCCCGGCGGAATGGTCAACGCGATCGGACTGCAAAACGTCGGCGTTCGAGCCTTCGTCGCCGACAAGCTTCCACTACTCCGAAAATACGACACCCCGATCATCGCCAATGTGTTCGGGCATACGATCGGCGAGTATGTCGAGGTCATCCGAATCCTGGAGGACGCCGAAGGCCTGGCAGCCTACGAACTCAACATTTCCTGCCCGAACGTGGAACACGGGGGAATCGAGTATGGTACCAACCCAACTCTTACGTCAGAGGTAGTAGCAGCCGCGAGGAAGGCGTCAGGTCGTCCGCTGTGGGTAAAACTGTCACCTACCGTTGGAACAATTGGACTTATAGCGAAGGCCGCAGAAACACAAGGGGCGGACGCCGTGGTAATCGCAAACACATACCCTTCACTGTGTATAGATGCCCACACCCGAAGGTCCCGTCTCGGTAGTACGGCGGGCGGATTGTCCGGGGCGGGCATAAAACCTATAACCGTGAGGTTGGTTTATGAGGCTGGTCGGGTAATAAGTATCCCGATCATAGGGCTTGGAGGCATCGAAAGCCCCCCCGACGTGATCGAGTATCTGCTGGTAGGGGCCTCAGCGGTTGAGGTTGGCACAGCACACTTCGCGGATCCAAGGGCGTCAGAGAAGCTCGTGGCAGGCCTCGAAGAGTGGTGCCGGGACGAAAATCTACATGAAATCAGCAGTTTACGAGGGTCTCTGAAGGTCTAAAGCGGTTGCTTTTGGGGGCCCGAAAATGCTAGAATTTGCTGATTTCAGAGAGGTTAGATGAAAATGAGAGCTAGGATATTCGTAGTTCTCGAGTCGGTGTTTTTAGGACTGGGTATGCTTATCCTGTCTCCGTCCGCCAATCCCAAGGCGGCAGGGCGGGCGAGCAACCCGTCCCAAATCACACCAGCCCCACTATCGACCTCCAACGCCAATTCAAATGCCACCCCTCAGGCCAAGCCACTGGCGGTCTGGGAATGCACTACAAGCTGGTACGGCGAGGATTTCGACGGCCAGCCCACGGCCAACGGCGAGACGTACGACATGTTCGCCGAGACGGCCGCCCACCCGACACTGCCCCTTGGGTCGGTGGTTAGGGTCGTAAATACGAAGAACCACCGCAGCCAGGTGGTCCGAATCAACGACCGCGGCCCCTACGTTGAGGGTCGCGAACTCGACGTCTCCTACGAGGTTGCCCGGAGGCTCGGGTTTGACCAGCACGGGCTGGCTAGGGTCCGCCTGGAGCTGCTTGAGGTGCCTTCACGCCCCGTTCCGTACCATCGCGACTAATCGTAGCTCTGGATGTTGACCGGCTGGGGCCGGCCTGCGCTTTGGCGGGCCGGTTACGCGGTGCGGCAAGCCTGTTCAAAGTGGGGAGCCAGCTCTTCACAGCGGAGGGCCCGCGGGCAGTTGAGAAGCTCGCGGGCCTGGGCTTCGGCATCTTCCTCGACCTGAAATTCCACGACATTCCGAACACTGTGGCGCATGCCGTTGCGGCTGCGGCGAAGCTGCCCAAGGTTCGCCTGATGACGCTGCACACGTCGGGAGGCCTAGAGATGATGCGCGCGGCACGGGAAGCTGTGGCGGGCAAGAAGAATCGCCCAGCGCTGCTTGGCGTGACGATTCTGACCAGCCTAGATGCTCGGGCGCTGCGGCGAGTGGGAATGACGGGGAGGCCTGCGTCGCGTGCGATCGCACTTGCCCGCCTCGCGAAAGAAGCAGGGCTCGACGGTGTGGTGGCGTCCGCGCACGAGGCCCGGGCGATACGGCGAGCCTGCGGACCGAAATTTCTGATTGTGGTGCCGGGCGTGCGGCCGGCCAGCGCCGACGTGAACGACCAATCGCGCGTGGCCACGCCTGCGGCGGCCATTCGCGCCGGCGCCGACTATCTTGTCGTCGGCCGTCCGATCACCGCGGCGCCAAATCCGCGCGAAGCTGCGCTTGCCATCTCTCGGGAAATTGCCGCAGCCGAAGCCGGATAACGCACTTCCTCCCATTTGACCGCGCATCCCACGCTCCATTAGCATCAGCCTGCGAGGAATCCGCTCTTTCATGGCAAGCGCGAAACACATCATCGTCGGAACGGCCGGTCACATCGACCACGGGAAGTCCGCGCTCGTCGAAGCGCTGACGGGGACAAATCCCGACCGCCTCGAAGAGGAGAAGCGCCGGGGGATCACAATCGATCTCGGCTTCGCATTTCTCGATCTGGGGGACGTAAAGATCGGGTTCGTGGATGTGCCGGGGCACGAGCGATTCGTGCGGAATATGCTGGCCGGGGCGGGCGGCATCGACGTCGTCCTATTGGTGGTCGCGGGGGACGAATCCATCAAGCCGCAGACCCGCGAACATTTCGACATATGCCGGCTGCTGGGTATTCCGCGGGGGCTGGTGGCCATCACGAAATCGGACCTGGTCGATGCGGAGATGCTGGGGCTGGTGCGGCTCGAAGTCGAAGAATTCGTGCGCGGGTCGTTCCTGGAAGGCGCGCCGATCGTTCCGGTGAGCGCGCGCACCGGCGCGGGACTCGACGAATTGAAGGCGGCCCTGCTGCGCGTGGCGCACGACGTGCCGGAGAAAGATTTGACGCGCCATTTTCGGCTGCCGATCGACCGGTCGTTCGCCACGAAGGGATTCGGCACGGTGGTGACCGGGACACTGATTTCCGGCTCGGTGAAAATCGATGATGAGGTTGAGCTGTACCCGGAGCGCAGGCGCGTGCGAGTGCGGGGATTGCACTCCGGCGGGAAACCCATCGAGCGAGCGGTGGCGGGCCAAAGGACGGCCGTAAATCTTTCGGGTATCGATCACGCGGAGATTCAGCGCGGAATGGTGCTGGGCGCGCCCGGAGTTTTCAGCCCCACAAAAAAGGTCGATGCGCGGATCACGCTGCTGCCTTCGGCGCGGCCTCTTAAGAACCGCGCGCGGGCGCATTTTCATCAGGGTTCGGCCGAGGCGATTGCGGAGATTGTCCTGCTGGAAGGAGCGGATCTCGCGCCGGGCGGATCGGCGCTGGCGCAATTGCGGCTGGATGCCGAGATGCTGGTCCTCCCGGGGGACCGGTTCATCCTGCGCCAGTTTTCGCCCGTGGTGACGATCGGGGGAGGCGTGGTGATTGACTCGGGCGCGCGGCGCCACCGGCGGGATGACCCGGAGGCGCGGGAATTTCTCGAGACGCTCGAGCACGGGGACCGTGAAGAGTTTCTTGCGGCGCTGGCGGAAGCTGCGCCACGAGGGCTGACGCTGGAGGAAATCCGCGCCCGAACGGGATGGGTGGAAGCTGAAATTCGAGAGGCGACTGCGAAACTTGCAGGGCGGAAGCGGCTGCGAATCCTCAGCGAACAGCCGCTCACTCTGGCGGCCGCGCAGGCGGTGGAGAAATGCGCCGCCGCGCTCCGCGAAGCAGTGGAGCAATTCCACAGCGCGAATCCGCTGCTGCCGGGAATACCGAAACAGGAGCTGCGAGGGCGTGCCGGGACTCCTCGGCCCGAGGTTTTCGATGCTGCGCTCGAAGATCTGGTCAAGGCAAAGGCGGTGGCTGTGACGGGAGGCCTGGTGCAGCGCGCCGGACGCGAGATCGCCCTTTCGGCGGAAGAAGCGAACGCCAAGAAGCTGATCGAGAAGGCGTTCGAAGGCGCCGGGCTGAGCGTGCCAAGCGTGTCCGCCGTGCTCGAAAAACTGCCCGTCGAATCCAGCCGGGCGCAAAAGATCCTGCAAATACTCCTGCGCGAGGGCGTGCTGATCAAGGTGGCGGACGACTTCGTCTTCCACAAGACGGCGGTCGCGCGGCTGCGCGAACTGCTCGCCAAATACCATAAGGAGAGCGGCGACCGGCTCACGATGATCGCGTTCAAGGAACTGGCCGGCATCACGCGGAAATACGCCATTCCGCTGCTGGAATACCTGGACCGCGAGCACGTGACGCGGCGGGTGGGCGACGAGCGTGTTATACTCTAGGCGATAAGCAGGCAAGACCGGGGGAACCCGGGGCCGTCGAGCCCGGGCGTGAAAGGTAGGTACCCTATGTGGGACAGCCCCATGCATTTGCTGATTATTGCGATCGTCATCCTCGTGCTTTTCGGTGGGCGCAAGATTCCCGAGGTGATGAAGGGACTCGGACAAGGAGTCCGCGAATTCAAGGAAGGCATGCGCGGCGATCAGCCGCAGCCAACGCAGACGAGCCAGCCGGCGAATCCGCCAGCGACCGCTCCGCCAGCCTCGACGCCCGTCGAGGAAAAGAAGTAGCGCACCTGAGTTTTTCGACAAGTAGAACGAAGGGTTTCAAAGCGGCAGCCCCCTGGCTGCCGCTTTTCTTTTCGGGGCACTCATCCAGACACTGATTCCTGCCAGCCGAAATCCCGCAAGAAGGACCAGAGCCGCGCGAGCGGCAAACCCATCACGTTGAAGTAGCACCCTTCGATTCGAGTGATGTAGCGTCCGCCGATGCCCTGAATGGCGTACGCGCCGGCCTTGTCGAATGGCTCGCCGGTGGCGATATAACTCTCGATATCGGCATCGGAGAGCGGCGCGAACGTGACGCGGGTGATCTCTTCGACCACGCCTTCCATCGCGCCGGGGCGACGCACCAGGGCAACGCCGGTGTGCACTTCATGGATGGCACCGCTCAGGATACGGAGCATGCGGCGGGCATCTTCCTCCGACGAAGGTTTGCCCAGAATCTCGTCACCAGCGACCACGATCGTGTCGGCGCCCAGGTAAAGGCATTCGCCGGAATCCTGTTCCGCATTGGCTGCCGCGCGAGCTTTCGCCAGCGCCAGGCGGCGAACGTAGTCGGCGCGGAGCTCGCTCGGTCGGCGCGACTCGTCAAGGAGCGCGGCGCGAATTTCGAACGCGATTCCGGCGTTGCGCAGGATTTCGGCGCGGCGGGGAGAAGCGGATGCGAGGACGAGTTTCATCTGGGAAAGGAAAAATTTAACACACGGGACACAAAGAAGAGAGATCCTTCGTCGCGTTGCTCCTCAGGATGACGATCCTCGTCGGATCGTCAAATTACGACTGATTCATGGTATTCGCCGAAGGCGCGGCGAAGCGCATCGGAAATTTCGCCGACGGTGGCGTAGGTTTCGACCGCCGCGAGGATCGCGGGCATCAGATTTTCGGTTCCTCGGGCGCGGCGTTCGACCTCGTCTATTGCGGCGCGCGATTTGGAGGCGTCGCGCCGGGCCCTCAAGGCGTTCAAGCGCGCCACCTGCGAGCGCTCGATTTCCGGGTCGATGCGCAGCGTCGGGATCTGCTGCGCCTCCTCCGCCTGAAAGCGATTTACGCCGACGACGATTTGCTCGCCGCGCTCGATGGCCTGCTGGTATTCATACGCGGCCTTCTGAATTTCCATCTGGACGTAGCCGGTCTCGATGGCGCGAAGCATCCCGCCGAGCGCGTCGATCTTGGAAATGTATGCCTGCGCCGCGGATTCGATGTCGTTGGTGAGCTTTTCGATGGCGTACGAACCGGCGACCGGGTCCATCGTGTTCGCGACGCCCGTTTCCTGCGCGATGATCTGCTGCGTGCGCAAGGCGAGAAGCGCCGCGCGCTCGGTGGGCAGGGCAAGCGCCTCGTCGAGGCCATTCGCGTGAAGCGACTGGCAGCCCCCGAGCACTGCCGCGAGGCACTGGAGCGCGACGCGCACGAGGTTGTTTTCCGGCTGCTGTGCCGTGAGGGACGAGCCCGCCGTTTGCGCGTGGAAACGAAGCATCATGGAGCGCGGGTCGCGAGCGCCGAAGCGGTCGCGCATGGTGCGCGCCCAGAGACGGCGCGCGGCGCGGAACTTCGCAATCTGCATCAGGAATTCGTTGTGCGAGTTGAAGAAGAAAGAAATCTGCGGCGCGAAGTCGTCCACCTGCAAACCGGCGCCGACAGCCGCCTCGACGTAGGCGATTCCGTTCGCGAGCGTGAAGGCGACTTCCTGCACGTCGGTCGATCCAGCCTCGCGAATGTGATACCCGGAGACGGAGATCGCGTTCCAGTTGGGGATTTCGCGGCGGCACCAGGCGAAAATGTCAGTGACGATGCGCATGGCAGGCCGAAGCGGGTAGATGTATGTGCCGCGGGCGATGTATTCCTTGAGGATGTCGTTCTGCACCGTGCCCGAGAGCCGCGCGAGGCTTGCACCCTGCTGCTTGGCCACGGCGACGTAGAGCGCGAGCAGAATGGCCGCGGTCGAATTGATCGTCATCGAGGTCGAGATGCGCTCGAGCGGGATGCCGCCGAAAAGAGTCTGCATATCCTCGAGCGAATCAATCGCTACGCCGACTTTGCCGACCTCACCCAGCGCGAGAGGATGGTCGGAGTCCATGCCGATCTGCGTGGGCAAATCGAACGCGACCGAAAGTCCCGTCTGACCTTGATCGAGCAGATAGCGGTAGCGGCGGTTGGATTCGGCGGCGGAGCCGAAGCCGGCGTACTGCCGCATGGTCCACAGGCGGCCGCGGTACATCGTGGGATAGACGCCGCGTGTGAACGGGAACTGGCCGGGATAGCCGAGGTCGCGCTCCGGGTCCCAACCAGAGAGGTCGTCCGGCCCGACGACAGCCTCGATCGGCAGACCGCTGGTGAAGGCGGATTTTCGCTCGGAGAGGGCTGAAGGCTTCTTGGTGTGCTCAGTCATCTGCGGATCATGAAAATGGAAAAGGGAAAATAGGTTTCCCGCAATCCGTGGTGCTTGCCAATAGGCCAGCTTTTCGAGCGCCTACTGGCTACTTTCCATTTTCGACTTTCCGTTTGCCACGCTTAGCGGACGCGCTTGGCCCGGCGAAACGCTCCGAGGGAGAACGCGGCCATCATTATGGCATAGACGACAGCGATGCCTGTGATCCACTGCCACTGGGCCGGGTGATACCTCCATTGCCTCCACGCGGCGAACGCGCCGTAGGCAGCGAAGACAGCGAAAAGGGCACCGGTGGCTTCGTGGAAGAGCTGGCGCGTGACGCGCCAGAGGACGCGCAGCGTAACCATAGCCGCGCGCCACATGGATAAGAGAAGGTTAGCAGGCATGGACCAATTCTAGGATTTATCTCCCAAATGGCAAGTGCAGCGATTTTCACTGCCGTATTTTCCGGGGATCGACGGTGCTCGACGCACGATCTATACTCTCCGCATGCATGCCGAAAAAGACCTCTTTGCAGCTCTGCGCCGCTATTGGGGATACGACTCGTTTCGTCCATTGCAGCAAAGAATCGTGCAGAGCTTGCTCGGAGGCCGCGACGCCTGCGTGGTCATGCCCACCGGCGGAGGCAAATCGCTTTGCTATCAACTGCCGGCCGCGATGCTGCCGGGAAAAACCGTCGTGGTGATTTCTCCTTTGATCGCGTTGATGCAGGATCAGGTGGCGCAACTTGCACAAATGGGGATCGAGGCGGCGCTGCTGAACAGCTCTCTGACGGGCCCCGAAAAAGCTTCGGTGATCCGCGGGGCCCGCGAGGGCCGATACCGGCTGCTGTATGTGTCGCCGGAGCGCCTCGCGCTGGAGGACACGATCGCGTGGCTCGAGAAAGTGCCCATTGGGCTGTTTGCCATTGATGAAGCCCATTGCATATCGGAATGGGGGCACGAGTTTCGGCCTGACTACCGGCAGTTGAGCCGCCTGCGACAGCATTTTCCAACGTGCCCGATCGCGGCGTTTACCGCAAGCGCGACGCGACGAGTGCGCCACGACATCATCGACCAGCTCCAACTGCGCGACCCGGATAAGTACATCGCCAGCTTTCACCGGCCGAATTTGCGGTACATCGTCAAAGAATGCGACGCGCGAACGCAGCCGGAGCTGCTGGTAACCGCGCTACGAAAACATGCCGGCGCCAGCGTGATCGTGTATTCGCCCACCATTGCAAGGGTGGAGGAGACCGTCGATTCCCTGAAAGAAAAAGGAATCGCCGCGATCGGATACCACGGAAAGATGGATGCCGCCAGCCGAAGGCAAAATCAGGAACGCTGGATGTCGGACGAAGTGCGCGTGCTGGTGGGCACGGTCGCTTTCGGATTGGGGATCAACAAAGCCGCCGTTCGAGCCGTGATTCATCTTTCTCTGCCAAAATCGATCGAACAGTATTATCAGGAAGCCGGCCGCGCCGGACGCGATGGCGATCCGGCGGATTGCCTCCTCCTCTGGCAGAAGCGAGATACGGCCTTGCTGGTCCATTTCATCAAACAGATGGCTGACCCGGCGGAACAGAAGCGCGCCTGGCAGCGCTATGACGAAATCCGCGGCTTCGTCGAGCCGGAGAAGTGCCGCCATCACGAAATTTGCACTCATTTCGGAGAGACTCCAAAATGGCAGTCGTGTTCGGCGTGTGACTCGTGCGGCGGTGAACCCGATTGGCTGACCAAACCAACCGAAGCTCCGCAGCCCGGGCGAGGAAAATCCGTCAGAAAAACCGGCCTCGCAGAAAAGCAGGCCAGCGCAGCCGACGTTGATCCGGACTTGAGGGAGTATCTCCGCGAATGGCGGCGCACCACGGCCAAGGAGAGCGGGATTCCCGCTTTTATCATCATGCACGATACCTCTTTAGATGAACTCTGCCGCACACGCCCCAAGTCGCTCCCCGAGCTTCTGCGCGTCTCGGGATTCGGCGAACGCAAGACCGAGTTGTACGGCCGGCAAATTCTGGATGCGCTGAAGAATTTCCGCGGCGTCGCGCACGCAAACGACGCGCCGAAGAAGAACACGAAGCAAGCCGAGGAAACGATGCGACTGCTCGCGAAAGGGCACACATTCGACGAAATCGCGAAAATTCGCGGGCGGCAGGCTTCGACCGTGGTATCGATGGTCGCCGATCTGGTCGAACGGGGAAAACTGGAATTTCAATCCGGCTGGGTCGACCATCCCAAGAAAGTAAAGATTGAAGAAGCGTGCATGCGCCTGGGCGTCGAACGACTAAGGACGCTTAAAGACGCGTTGCCGCCGGAGTTCACGTTCGACGAAATCCGGCTCGTGGCGGCGCGACTGCGCTGGCAGCAGAGCCAGGCGCCTGCGCCGAAGGACAGGTAACGCCAGCGGACCTGCAAACGTACTGGCACTTGTGCCGGGAGTGGCGCAGCCCTAGAATGGGCGAAGTAAGAGGCTCCCGGGAGGTGACGCCCCCTTGCAACTCGACGACCGCATGAAGCAGTTGCTGAGAGAGCTGGGACACGCCATCAACGATACCGTGTCGGATTCCGAGCGCATCGCCGAAGCGATCGCCGGAGTGCGCGCGGCCGGCTTCGACATCGTGCTGAAGCTCGACGCCACGATCGGATTGGCGCGGCGCACGGGACCGGACGCCAAAATGACCACGCAGGACCGGCGCTTCCTGGAATCGCTGCACATTCGCGTGGACGAGGAAGTGCTCGAGGAAGAGCACGCGGAGCCGAAGGTGGAGATCACGCCGCAAGACATCAAGTTTCTGAAGTCGCTGAAAATTTCCTTCGATGAAGAACTATAAGATTCTCGCCTGCTCGTTCGCGCTCGCCGCCGCGCTGGCGATCTCCGCCAGCCCCGCGCGGGCGCAAGCAGAGGCAGCAGCGGCGGCAGCCGGCGAAGCGATAGCGGCTCCGATCGTAACCAAGATCATCAGTTCGGTCACATCGAAGGGTGCCCCGAAGGGCTCCAACTGGCTCAAAGCGGAGGTGGTCCACGCAGACGCGAATTCCATAATCGTCCGCGAGCAAGCCAATGAGATGGCGATTCACACCTTCAACTTCGCACCGGAACTGAAGGACAAGATGCAAGCGATCCTGGACAAGGGCGGCTTTCAGTACGGCGATAAGGTGAGCATCCTGTACATGGCCGGACAAACAGTAGCGCTCAGGATCCACGGCAAGCCATCGAAGCCGCTCTGATTTTTCCTGCCCGCGCGGCACTCTCAATTTCATGATTCGACCGCCCGCTGTTGCCGGCCGCTTCTACCCATCCGATCCGCGAGAACTGGCTCGCCAAATCGACGAGTACACATCCGGCGAAACGAAGAAGATGCCGGCGCGCGGGTGCGTGGTGCCGCACGCGGGCTACACATATTCCGGCCACGTGGCCGGCGCCGTTTATTCTTCGCTTGAGATTCCAGCGCGGTGCATTCTGCTCGGGCCGCGGCACTACCCTCATGGCCAGCCGATGGCAATCCTCACAGAGGGCAGTTTTGCGACGCCGTTCGGAGAAGCGCAGATCGATTCCGCGCTGGCGCGGGAACTTGCGCGCGCCTGTCCCCTTCTGCGGGAAGATTCGGTGGCGCACGAGCGGGAACATTCTCTGGAAGTGCAGCTTCCATTCCTGCAACGGCTCGCGCGGAATTTTCGCTTCGTGCCCGTGGTGCTGGGGACGGACCGCTATCCCGCGATCGAAGAACTGGGCAGGGCGGTCGCGCAGGTGGTGGCGGCACAGAAGGAGCCGGTGCTCGTGATTGCCAGCTCGGACATGAACCATTACGAGAGCGACGAGGTCACGCGCATGAAGGACGAGAAGGCGATTGCACGGATTCTGGCGCTCGATCCGCGCGGCCTATACGACACCGTGCGACGTGAGCGAATTTCAATGTGCGGGTACGCGGCGACGGTGGCAATGCTCGTCGCTGCGCTGGAATTGGGCGCGAAAGAAGCGACGCTCATCCGCTACGCGACGTCCGGGGATGTCACGGGCGACTTTGATCAGGTGGTGGGATACGCGGGGATCGTTATTCGCTGAGCCCGCTGCCTGGTTTCCGTTGCGCGATGGCCGCGATTACTTCCACGCCGGGGAATTTGCGAGATTGTTGGCGTTCACCGAGCCAAGGCCCGTCGCGAGATCGTAGCCGGTGCCAGCGTCATAACCCGAAAGCACGCCGAATGGGGTGCCGGGACCTCCTCCGCCACCACCACCACCACTCCCACCGCCGCAGCTGACGCTCCCGAACAACAGCGCGAGGGCAAGCACGGCCAGCACGGCGCCCCGTAGCGGACGGGTCCGTCTGAAGCTGATCAAAAAGATGCCGAGGCAGAAAATACAGGCAAGCGCCGGTACGCTGGCGGAGGTCCAGGCCCAGCGAAGCGGGTTGGTTTTGAAGCGCCCCGCCGGACCAAGCATTGCTGAAGTTGCAGCACAATTGGGAGAATTCAATTGGCACGGCATCGCGTTCGTTCCCACCGTCACGTCGTAGAAAATGCAACTGGCCGACGGATTGGGGTTGGAAGTGCAAGTATTTCCCGCCGTCACTGCCAGGCTGTACAACGTGGGATTGGCATTGCCTTGCGCGGACTTCGCCTGCTGGTCCACCAAGGCCATGATGCCAGCGAACACCTGCGCGGCAACGGAAGTGCCGCCTGCCTGGAGAAACGCGGGGTTGTTGCCGGTCAAGCTGCACGGAGCGCCACCATTGCCCAGGAAATCTCGTTCGCAGACGACGTAGAAACTTCCGGAGATCGCACCGTCGCCCGCGAACAAAGAGACATCCGGCAGGTCGCGCTTTCCGTCGTTCGGCGTGATGCCGCCCTGCTGCCATGAGGGTTTCGCGTAGCCACCTGTGCAGTTCAACGGGTTGGTGCCGTCGAAGGTCGTGCAACTGCTCACGCCTCCAGAGCCGCCAACCGTGTACACAAAACCCTGAGCCTGAACTGTCGAATTGCTACAGGCATTCACCGCAGCGTTCGCTCCGCTGAATCCGAAAAAGGTATAGACGACCGCATCCGTACAGGAATCGTTGTAGGTCATCTCGGGGATATAACCTATTGCGGAAGCCATAGTGTTCGGCGCGTTGCTTGGATTCCAGAACAGGAGCGGGTTCGGGTCGTCGAGCTCCGTGCCGCCGACGGCGACGTTGAATGGAGTGGAAGCGATGCCGTTGACCGCGAGGCCGCGTTGGGCTGGTTGCACGACGGGACTGCCGCTCCCGTTGGGGTCGCATCCGGCCGAGCCCTGGTCTCCGCTGGAAACCAAGACCGTGATTCCCTCGGTGGCCGCCTGCTGCCAAGTTGAGTTGTAGAACGCGTTCTGGGTTGAGCCGAGCATCAACTCGCAGAGACCGAAGCTCATGCTCAGGATCGGCGGGGGCGAGGCCTCGTTGACGATGAACGTAGCGGAAAGATTGCCGCCAAAAGTTGAAAGCGTGGATTCTGAAACGACCAGATTGATCGTGGCGTTCTTGGCGACCGCCCCCGCCCATTCAACGTCCAGTATGGCCTCCACCTCGTCGCCTTTGGGCTGGGGTCCTGGATCAGCGCCATTGACCGTGACGATGGGATCCTTCGCGGGCAGGCCAAAGAGGCCCCTGAAATCCCGCACGTCCTGCACGTTGATGTTGCTATCGGTTACGATCGCGATCGTTTCCCCCGTGCCGTCGATGCCCGCATTCCAGAGCGGCAGCACGTTGTAAATCGTGGCGAAGTCGGTTGGGCCGAGGACAAACTGGCAAGAAGTCGTGCAACCAATGGGGAGATTCACCTGCCGGTTCACCCCGCCGACCGCTCTGGAATTCGCGGCTATCACGTGGCTCATGGGCTTCGGGAAAAAATTGTGAAGCGTGGCGATGCCGGCCACGACGGGAGCGAGCGCACTTGGAATCGATGGGTCGCTTACGTTCGCCCAATGATTCTCGCCATTCACGACGAAGTGGTGGATGGGCGTATGAAACGCATCCTGAACTTGAGCGGCGGTGCCCGAGAACTCGATCACGGTGCGGCCGTCTGAAACATTCCCGATCTGAAAGCCGTGCGACTCGAGCCACGATGTGATCCTCTGGATATCCTGATCGGCGGGACCGAACTGCTGGCCAAACTCGGCCGGAGTAAGCCACTTTCGAAAGTTCGGCGAAGTCCTGTCCTGCTGCTCGGCCATCAACTTCTCAAGGGCGGCCTCCTGTTCGGGGCTGCGCTGGAGGACCATCTGCATGCGCTCCATGGGAAGGTTGCCGGGCGCCGCGCCACGGTCAAACTCCGGGCGCGCGAAGGGATGCGTATTGCCACGAAGCACGGTCGTCCGGGCATCGTCCACAGCCTGCGTGATGCGCGAGCGGACGTTATTCGCTTGCGCGGAGGCACGCGTGGGAACGAGTGAAAGAAAAGCAAAAGCCGCAAATAAAGCGGCCGAGAAAATCCGATAGGGGCGCATCGTTGTCATTTCTGTCCGATGCTATCAAAGTTCCGAATGGATGGACGAACGCACAGGCCAAGTTGCGAGAAATGCAATCAGCGGGCGGCGCGGATACGGCCAGCGAGGGTGCGGGCGCGCGCGCGGGCAATGTCGATGAAATGCTCGTCCGCGGCAACCTGGTCAAGAGAGGCAAGGAACTGCTCGGGTTCGGGAAGCAGCTTCCGGTCGTAGTCCTTCTCGATTTGCTGGATCACATCGTTGATCCCGAGCCGGTCATAGCGCATCGTGCGTTTAAGGTCGGAAAGATCCGTTTCCTGGCGCGCGAGGCTTTCGAAGATTTCGAGAAGCTGAGCGGCGGAGCGATCGAGCGTGTAGTTGAACGCGACTTGATGCGTTTCGCTGCCGCGGTCGTAGCGGAAGGTTTTCTCGCCAAGGTTTGCAATCCGGCGGTGCATTTCAAGGTCGATCCCGTCGAAGTTGTGGAGCTTCGCGGCCAGGTCAAAAATCCTTTGCACGAGCGGCGCGCTGATTTCCATGGACCGGGGGCTCGATTCATCACTCAGCTGCCGGATGTCGAAGGTACCCGCGCCGGACTCATTCACCTTGATTTCAACGAACTCCGGATAGCTCGACTTGAATACCTTGCGGTAGGTGATGGTCGCACCGCTGGCGCGGGTGTCTGTTCCAGCGCGCGGAGCGACCGCAAGGCCAGCGCCAAGAACGAGCGGGAGAGCCACCGCGCGGAGCCACCTTTGCATCGTCGAAGGAATCATCGCGCCCGCGGGATCAATATGGCCGACGCCCGGGATGCGCCGCCCGCGACGACGGGAACGGACCTGCGTACGGCGGCCGCAGCGAGCCGGTCGCGGGACCGGGCCACTTGCGCGTGGCATAGCGCCACGGCGAGAGCGTCGGAGGCGTCGGCGGGCTCGGGGCAAAACGGGAGGTCGAGGAGCGATCGCACCATCTGCTGGATCTGTTGCTTTGAAGCGCCGCCGTAACCTGCAACGCTGGCCTTCACCTCGCGCGGCGAGTAACTGTGCGCGGGAATCTGGGCCTGCGCGGCAGCCAGCAGGACGACGCCTCGCATCTCGGCGAGCTTGAGGGCCGTTCTCATGTTGAGCGCGGTGAACACGGATTCGACTGCGACGGCGTCCGGCGCGAACTGTTCGACGAGCCCTGAAATCAGGAAATGAATCTCGCGCAAGCGGACTGCAAAGGTGGCTCGGGCCGGAAGCTTCAACGCGCCGTATCGCATGAGCCGCGCGCGAGTTCCGTCAATTTCGATCACGCCGTAGCCGGTGGCCCCTGCAACGGCCGGGTCCACACCCAGCACGCGCAGCTTGCGCCCGGACGGACCCGAATGTGAGGGATGGGAAGACATGCCGGCCGGCACAAGTGTACGTGCGGGCCGGAAGCGGAGGGAAGTGTTTTTTCCGTGCAGGGCCGCGCGAAGGAGACTATCCGGCCACCGCGGCCTGGATTTCCTTCTCGTCGATATCGAAGTTCGCGTAAACATGCTGCACATCGTCGTGATCTTCAAGCGTCTCGACCATCCGCAGCATCTGCTGCGCCTGCGCGCCGGTCAACTTGACGTAGTTCTGCGGCACCCAGGCCACTTCGGCTGAAGTCGGCGTGATTCCGGCGGCCACGAGGGCCTCACGGACCTTTTCCATCGCCTCGGGAGGAGTCATCACTTCCCAGAACGAGCCGTCATCACGCATGTCGTCCGCGCCAGCATCGAGGACAATGCCGAGCATCTTGTCTTCATCCGCCTGCTCCTTGGGGACCACGATGTCGCCTTTGCGCTGAAACATCCAGCCGACGGCGCCCGTTTCCGCCATGTTGCCGCCATTCTTTGAGAACATGTGGCGGATTTCGCTGACGATGCGGTTGCGGTTGTTGGTCACGACCTGTACGAGGACGCCTACTCCGCCGGGGCCATATCCTTCAAAGGTCACTTCATCGAGAGTCTCACCCTCAAGGGTTCCGGCGCCGCGCTGGATGGCACGCTCAATGTTGTCGTTGGGCATGTTCTCGCCCTTGGCAGTCAGGATGGCCGTCCGAAGGCGGGGATTGGTGACCGGATCAGCTCCGCCGGTGCGAGTCGCAATCGTCAATTCGCGGATTAGCTTGGTGAAAATCTTGCCCCGGCGAGCGTCAGTAGCCGCCTTCTTGTGCTTGATCGTGGCCCATTTCGAGTGTCCGGACATAGATAAACCTTCTACGGAGAGTATGGCAGGAGCGGCAGTCCAGCTCTTGCGGCGGTAGTTTAGCAGCAGCGCCAAGAACAGGCAAGGGGAGGGCGGACGGGCATTACAGCGCAGATCGCAGTTCATAGAAGAACCAGAGACAAGCACCCGGCGCTGCACATTGCAAGGGAATGGATTCACCGTGAGGGAGGCGTGACGGCTTGAGCCACATTTAATGCGCGCGTCATCTGGCTATAACAACCCTCGCGTATCCAAGTCGTGCACGCGTTTGAGTTCGCAAGATCCCTAGAACGCCGCGCCAGGCGGCCAGCGTCCCTGCTGTGGGTAAAGCGGATTCAGACCGCCAGATTCGCACACAAGGAGAATTTATGATTCGGAAGCATCTTGGCTGGCTCGGGACTGCGGCGTTGGCATGTGGCTTGGCCGTGATGGCCCCTAGCAGGGCATTGGCCGGAGATCATGACGGCGATCATTTTCAAACGAGCACGCCCGTCAAGCACGTGGTGGTGATTTTTCAAGAGAATGTGTCGTTCGACCACTACTTCGGGACCTATCCGGATGCGGCGCCGAACAAAGACGGCAGCATCTACTTTCGATTCGCGCAGAACAATACGCCGCGGGTGAACAACCTGGAAACGTCCGGACTGCTTACCAACAATCCGAACGGTGTGAGCCCGTTCCGCATCGACCGCAGCGTGCCGAACACCTGCGACCAAGATCACAACTACGGCGACGAGCAGCTCTTTTTCCACGGCGGGCTGATGGACCAGTTCCTGCTCAAGAGCTGCAACGATCCGGTTCTTGGGAAAACGAGCACGATGGGCTACTACGACGGCAACACGGTGACCGCCATTTGGAACTACGCGCAGCACTTCGCGATGAGCGACAACTTCTTCGGGACGACGTTCGGACCGTCGACGCCGGGAGCGCTCAACGTGATCGCGGGTACCACCTATTCTGGAACGGTGACGAACGGGCTTTCCGGCAAGGGCTTCATTGCGAACGCGGCAAGCTCGGGCGCGGTGATCGGTGACGCCGATCCTGCGGGCGACAACTGCTCCAACCCGAAGCGAACGCAAATCACGATGTCCGGCAAGAACGTCGGCGACTTGCTGAATGAAGCGGGAATCACATGGGGCTCGTTCATGGGCGGATTCGCGAATTGCGCCGCCTCGCACACGGGCATCACCGGCCTCACCACGACCGACTACATCCCGCATCACGCGTGGTTTCAGTATTTTCAATCCACGCTGAACGCGAACCACGTCGGACCTTCCTCCGACGCGATGATCGGCAAGTCCGATCAAGCCAATCACGAGTACGATCTGAGCAAGTTTTTCGTGGCGCTACAGAACCACAACCTCCCAGCGGTCAGCTACGTGAAAGCCATCGCGATCGAGGACGGCCACGCGGGGTATTCCGACCCGATCGACGAGCAGTTTTTCCTGGTGAACACGATCAACGCGATCATCCAGGCGGGCTACTGGAAGGACACGGCGATCATCATCACGTACGACGACTCCGACGGCTGGTACGACCACCAGATGGCGCCGATCGTGAATCAATCGAACGTGGCCGACGACCAGCTCCTCGGGCCGGGCAACTGCGGAACGCCGAAACCGATTGACGCTGAGGGGGACATCCAGAACGGGCGCTGTGGGTTCGGCCCGCGGCTTCCCCTTCTAGCGGTGTCACCGTATGCGCGATCGAATTATGTGGATCACCGCGTAACCGATTTCTCCTCGGTAGTGCGGTTCATCGAAGACAATTGGAACCTGGGCCGGATCGGCAACGGCTCAGCAGACGCAACCGCGGGCAAGCTCGACGGCTTGTTCGACTTTGACGGGCACGATTCCGGATTCCGTGGGCTCATCCTGGACCCTTCCACGGGAGTCGTCATCCCTCAAGGAGACAACTGAAAAAATAGAGTTCCCCGTAGTCCCCCACACCAAGCAACGCCCCCCTGGCCCGCCCCGATTCCTTCGGGGCGGGCCAGACCCGTTTTGGGCACGCCGCGCGCAGTATGTCGGATGTATGCTTGGCGGTCCGCCGGAAAGAAGGTGATCAGGCGGAATCGGGGAGTCTGACTTGGCTCGAAAACCGCGCAGCGTCGATCTGACGCAGGTATCGGAATGGGACGACGGCAAGGTCCGCCGCAAGGACGACTATCTCGCCGCTGAAGAACCCTTGGAGATCCGCATCGGCAAGAATCCGCTCAGCGTGACGATGCGCACGCCGGGACACGATCTCGAATTGGCGGCAGGATTCCTCTTCACCGAGGGCCTGGTGCAGCGCCGCGCGCAAATCATCGCGCTCGAGGAGAATCAGGGGGACACGGAGGCGAATCGAGCGAATGTGGTCCGCGCGGAGCTGGCGCCGGACGCGGCGCCAGATATGGAGAAGATGCGCCGGCATTTCTTCGCGGCATCAAGCTGCGGAATTTGCGGGAAGGCTTCGATCGACGCGATTCGCGCACGAGCGCTGGCCCCGCCAAATCCGGATTTTCGCCTCGACCCGGAAATTCTAGTCCGCCTGCCCGATGCGCTTCGAGAGTCGCAAGCCGTTTTCGGACGAACCGGTGGCCTCCACGCCGCCGCGCTCTTCGACGCCGGCGGCGAATTGCTCGTCCTGCGCGAAGACATCGGCCGCCACAACGCAGTGGACAAAGTGATCGGCTGGGCGCTGCTGGAAGACCGGGTTCCGCTCGCACAGACGATTCTGCTCGTTAGCGGGCGCGGCGGATTCGAGATCGTGCAGAAAGCGATCGTGGCGGGCCTGCCGGTGGTCGCATCGGTTTCTGCGCCTTCGAGCCTTGCCGTGCAGCTCGCGCGCGAATTGAGACTCACTCTGATCGGGTTCCTGCGCGGGCGGAGATTCGTGATCTACGCGGGTGAGGAGCGGATCGGCAAACCCTGAACATTGCGGCCGCAGGGAAGGAGGCGCACGCTCGCCTAGGTCGCCGAATTGCCCAGCCTTTTCGGCACGGAGACAAGTTGCCCGTTTCCGTTGCCGAGCATGGCGCGAAAATCGGCGAACAGGCCGCGATCCCACCATCCGCGCTCGGCTTCTTCCTGCATAATTTCCAGCGCGACTTCCTGAGGAGACGCGGTGCGGTAGGGCCGGTTCGTCGTGAGCGCATCGTAAACGTCCGCGAGTTGCAGGATGGCTGCCGTGAGCGGAATCTCGTCGCCGCGAAGCCCGTCCGGGTAGCCTGAGCCATCGTGCCTTTCGTGATGGTGGCGAATGATTGGCAGGACGAGGCGAAACGTGCGCAGCGGAGCGCAGATGCGCTCTCCCACCACGGGGTGCTTTCGCATGACCACGGTCTCCTCAGCCGAAAGCGGCCCGGGCTTCAGGAGAATGGCGTCCGGAACGGCCACCTTGCCGATGTCGTGCACGATTCCCGCGCGACGGAGCGCCTTGATGTCCTCGTCCGGGAGACCCAGCTTTTCGCCGAGACGCGCTGACATCGCCGCGAGACGGTCGCAATGCCCGCGCGTGTAGGGATCGCGCGCCTCGATGCTTTGAGCGAGGCTGAAGAGGACGCCTTCGGCGTTTTCGAGCTCGTCGGTGAACTGCTTCAACCGCAGCAGCGAGCGGGCGCGAGCCAGGAGTTCGTTGATATCGATGGGCTTGCTCAGGAAGTCGTCCGCGCCGGCGTTGATGCCCTTGATGCGGTCTTCCGTGGCGGTGAGTCCGGTGACAAGAACGACGGGCGTGAGCCGCGTTTCAGGCGTCGCCTTGATGCGCCGGCACACTTCGAAGCCGTCCATGCCGGGCATCACGATGTCCAGGAGAATGAGGTCGGGACGAAAGGACGAGCACTCGGCGAGAGCAACGCGCCCATCGCTCGCGTCGCTCACCTCGAATCCCTCGCGGCGCAGCAGGGTTGCGAGCGCCACGCGCGCGGCGGATTCGTCGTCAACGATGAGAATTCTTTCAAACATGCGTTTGCACGGGCGCGCCAGCGGGCCAATGCGGCACGAGAGCCGCAGGCCCTGATGCGCCGATTCCATCGGCGGCCGATGTTACATTGAAACTTTCGCCCCGCAGGTAAACAAATGTATCCTGTCCCGTACTTTCTCACAACCCGGAATCGCACGGGCGAAAAATGAAACTTCGACCGCCGCGGACGGAATCGATTGCGCGAGGCCGCATGAAGAGAACCTTGACCGCCGAGTCGCTTCAGGAAATCGCCGCGCGGCTCGAACAAGCTCATAAGGCTTTCCATCGGCGCTATCCGGGCCCACCGGCGGACCGACAACCGATTCACGTGGTCTATGGCGGAGCGCACCTGTTCCGATCCGGCACTACGCGGCGACTAGGCGAACTCGCGCTGCGGTCGCTCGATGAATACGCGCCCGACTTCGCTGCGTTCGCAAAGGCAGTCGGATTGCCGGGCGCGGAACGCCTGCCCGGCTCGTCCGACGCCGCCGCCTCCATTGCAAAATCCATCGAAGCGGATCCAGAAGCGGCGCGGCGAGAAAACCGCGCGGCATGGTTCGCGCACACGATCTACAGCCGCATTCGCGAAAAGCTCCGGCGGGAACCCGTCGAGGATTTCCGGATCGACTTCGAGGACGGGTATGGCAATCGTCCCGACGACGAGGAGGACGGCCACGCCGCCTCGGCGGCGGGCGAACTGAGCGCCGGAATGAACTCAGGGGAGCTACCGCCATTCATCGGCATCCGCGTCAAGCCGTTCTCGGAGGAGCTTCGCGAGCGCAGCATCCGCACGCTGGATATCTTTTTGACCGAGCTGGCGGCGAAGACGCGGGGCGAATTGCCAAAACCTTTCTACGTCACGCTGCCAAAAGTGACGCTGCCCGATGAGGTGGCCGCGCTAGCCGACATCTGCTCGCGCCTGGAACCCTTGCTCGACCTCGATCCCGGCGCGCTGCGGATCGAGTTGATGATCGAGACGGCGCAGGCCATCTTCAACGAACGCGGCGAAGCGAACCTCCTGGCACTCGTGGGCGCGGCGCGGGGACGCTGCGTGGCAGTGCACTTCGGGCCGTACGATTACACAGCGTCACTGGCGATCGCGGCCACGTATCAACCGATCGTGCACTTCGCATCCGACTTCGCGCGCGGGGTGGTGCAAGTGGCCCTGGCGGGGACGGGAGTCCGAATTGCCGACGGCCCGACAAACATCATGCCGATTCCCCCGTATCGCGCGGCCAAGGACGGCGCGGCACTCAGCGCTCGCCAAGTTGAAGAGAATCGCGCCGCCGTTCATCAGGGGTGGAAGATTCACTTCGACAACGTCCGGCGCTCGCTTGGAAACGGCTACTATCAAGGATGGGACCTGCACCCGGCGCAGCTTCCGGCGAGATATGCGGCGGTCTATTCGTTTTTTCTGGAGAGTCTCGACTCATCCTCCGATCGTCTGCGCAATTTCATCGAAAAGGCGGCGCAAGCCACGCGCGTGGGGCAGGTCTTTGACGATGCCGCCATGGCGCAAGGCCTGCTCAACTATTTCGTGCAGGCGGTGAATTGCGGCGCGGTGGCGGCGGACGAGGTGCAGGCGTTCACGGGTCTCTCGCAGGCCGAGCTTCGCAGCGGATCATTCGTGCAGATTCTCGCGCGGCGGCGCGAGGCTTGAAGACACCGTTCAACTGCGCCGCGTGAAGGCGGAGCGGCGCGGCTCGCTCAGGTCTTCCTTCGTTTCATCACCAGCATCAGCGGAATCACGCACAGGCAGATGATCGCCATGATCCGGAAGTTGTCGAGAAACGACAGCATCATCGCCTGGCGCTGCATCCGCTGGTAGACCAATCCCTGCGCTTCGAACGCCGCCCGAGCCACGTCCGCTCCGCGCGTGACGAGAAGATGGGTCAGGTTGTGCAGCGCCGCCTGATAGTCATAGTTGCCGGGATGAAGCTTGGTGACCAGGACGTTTTGATGGAACTGGGCGCGACGGTCGAGCATGGTGGTGACGAACGAAATCCCCGTGCTCGCGCCGATGTTGCGCGCGAGGTTGATCAGCCCCGATGCGTTGTTCATCTTTCCCGGAGGCACGAAGTAGAAAGCCATCACGTTGATCGGCACAAACAGGAATGCCGTTCCCGCGCGTGAGATGATCCAATCGTTCACCGGCGCTTGCGACCCCACGTCCAGGCTGAGATGCGACAATTGAAACAGCCCGGCCGCCATAACGCAGAGGCCGGACATGACGATCCAGCGCGGTTCGACGCGGCCGAGGAGCACTCCCACAAACGGCAACATTGCCAGCAAGACCAGCCCGCCCGGCAAGAGCACCAGCCCGCTTCGCATGGCCGAATAGCCCATCAGCGTCTGCATCATGATCGGAAGCAGAACCGTGGTGCCGTAGAGAACGACGCCGAGCACGTACATCATGAACGTGGAAATGGCAAAATTGCGGTCCCGGAAGAGGTGCAGGTCAACAACGGGATTGTCCGTTGTCAGCTCCCGGATTACGAGGGCGATGAGCGCCGCCGCGGAAATCACGCTCGCCCAAAGAATGAACGGCGAACTGAACCAATCATCCCGCTCGCCTTTGTCTAAGACGATCTGCAAAAATCCCAGCCCGACACTCAGAAAACCCAAACCCAGAAAATCAATTCGCAACGTCTGCTGAAGTTTCGTCCGGATCGCGCGGGCGGGTTCCGAGATGAGAAGAATAATCATGAGCACAGACACGATTCCCACCGGGACATTCAGGAAGAAAATCCACCGCCAAGAATAGTTGTCCGTGATCCAGCCGCCGAGCGTGGGCCCGAGAGTGGGCGCAACGACGACGCCCATTCCGTAAATCGCCATCGCCATTCCCTGCTTATGGCGCGGAAAGCTATCCACGAGGATGGCCTGCGAAATCGGCTGCATGCCTCCGCCGCCGGCGCCCTGAAGCACGCGGAAGAAGACGAGAAGCGGCAACGAAGGCGCCAATCCGCACAGAAGGGAGCTGATCGTGAACATCACAACGCAGCCGATGAAGAACCGCTTGCGGCCGAAGATCCCGGAGAACCATCCGGTGAGCGGCAAGACGATCGCGTTCGAAACCAGATAGGAGGTGAGGACCCAAGTGCTCTCGTCGACTCCCGCCGAGAGGTTGCCGGCTATGTGCGGCAGCGAGACGTTGGCGACGCTCGTGTCCAGCACTTCCATGAAGGTGGCCAGCATCACTGTGGCGGCAATAAGCCAGGGATTGATCTGGGGCACGGGAACGGGTTGGGCGTATTCGGCGGTAGAGGCCATTGGTCTTCAGGTGTGGGAGCTCACAGGTGCGCGCACCCTGGGAAGAGCAATAATTGCGTGATCCCGAAATAGAGAGTATCGGACCGGACGACTGCGGCGCGACGGTGCTTCAGCGGCTCCCCGGGCGAGGATATCATCCAAACTTCGGGCGGCTCAAGCTGTCGCAGACTCCGAAATGGCGCCCTCCGCGAAGGCGCGCTCACGGCGGCGCCAAACGTAGAGCAGTCCGCTGCCGATCAGCACCAGCGCGATGCACAAGCCGGTCCAGAGTCCCACCGCGCCCCAGCCGACGCGAAAACACAGATACGCCCCGAGAGGCAATCCCACGAACCAGTAGATTGCCGACGACCAAATCATCGGCGTCCGTGTGTCGCCGGCGCCCCGGAGGGCACCGGTGGCAACGGCCTGCAAGCCGTCAAAGAGCTGGAAGAATGCGGCGACGAACAACAAGTTGCTGGCCGCCCGGATTACCACCGGGTCAGGCGTGTAGATGCGAACGATGTAATGCGGCACGGTCCAGAACAAAATCGCCGTGCACGTCATGAAACTCGCGCCCAAAGCAAGAGCGGTCCAGCCCGCCCGGCTGGCCGCATGGTGATCGCGCCGGCCGAGCGCCTGCCCCACGCGCACGGCGGCCGCGGAACTGATCCCGAGGGGCACCATGTAGGTGAAACTTGCCGTATTGAGGGCGACTTGATGGCTCGCGAGCTGAATTGCGCCGAGGCGCGCGATCAGCGCGGTTGCCACCGCGAACACGCCGACTTCGAGGCCGAGCTGCATCGCCGCCGGGAATCCGAGGCTCAGGAGCCGACGCACGCGCGGCATGTGCGGCCATCGAGATGCGTCAAGCAGCCCGGTCTTATAGCGCAGATCGTAGTAGAGGCAGTAAGCCATGAGCACCGCCGCCATGTAGATCCGGGAGCAACATGTGGCCCAGCCCGACCCGACCGTGCCCATCGCGCGAAACCCGAGATGTCCGTAGATCAGCGCCCAGTTGCCAGCCAGGTTGATGACGTTTGCCGTCACCAAAGAAAACATCACCGGCTTCACCAGGTTGATTCCCTGAAGATAGCGACGGAAAACGAAATACAGGAGCAATGGCGCCGTGCTCCAGTTGAGCGCACGCAGGTAGGGGATCGCCTGGCTCAGCACGGGCGCTTCGATGTTCAACGCACGCAGGATGGGCTCCCAGAGCCGGATAAGCCCCATCAGGACCGGAGCCATGCCAAGACTCAAATAGACGCCGTTTACAAGCGAGCGGTGAGCATCATCCAGATCGCCCGCGCCATAGGAGTGCGAAACGAGCGTGTCAAGGCCCAGCATCAAGCCCGCGCCGAAGATGGCGACGGCGATGTACAGGATGCCTCCGAGACTGACGGCGCCAATCGCCACGGAACTGTCCGCCTGCCGCCCAACCATCATCGTATCCACGATGCCCATGGTCATCCAGCCGAGCTCGGCGAGCACGATGGGGGCGGCGAGCGACGTCATGGGCCGCACTTCTTCAGCGATGTAGTGTGCAAACAGGCGCTTGAGCATGACCCACAGGTCCTTCGTGCGATCCTGGGAATGATATCGTCTCTGAGAAATTCAATTCGAAAAATCGGCGACCAAAGCGAGGTTGGAAGGAGGTCAGTAGATCAGGCGGGCGCGAGCTTTTGAAGTGCGGTCAGACGAATGAGCAACGGTTTCAGTTCCTCTGCGCCGATCCTTTCGGCGCAACCATCGACGACGCGCTTTGCCCGGTCGAAAAGCAGCCTCCGAAGCGCCGGGTCTTGCGTAGCAGCAGCAATGTCGCCGTAGCCGCGAAGCAAGCGCAGACTGACCGCAATATCGGTCTTCGAGTACATGCGGATCTGCTCAAACGCCGAATCCAACAGGCGCTCGAAGTCGATCCATCGAATACTGACGCGAGCGACGCCCTGTAGATCGTAGAGCAGCGGCTCGGGCATCTCCCGGGATGCGAACCGGATCAGGATGCGGCTCAGCTGGTCCACACAATTGATGGCGGTCGTGGGGTCGTTGACGGCGGGCGAAATCGCCTTGAGTGCGATATCGACGATTTGCAAGACGCCAAATTCCACATCCTGTTGCAGAGTCCGGGCCGGCCCGAAGTCGAACGCGCCGCGCATTGTGGCGCTGCTTTCGGCGGAGAGCCGTTCGCCCTTATAAACCATCAGGAGCGGCACCCCAGCCGGGACAAACTGGCCGACCCGTCGAACGATATGAATCTTTACGCGGAGGGACGTCGCCAAATCCAGAAGCCGCTTTACGTCAACGAACCGGATGTAGCCGGAGACATCGTTCAGGACCGGCGTCTCCCACGCCGCCGGTTCGGCTCCGTCCCCGGTCTCCAGGCGGCGCTGCTGGTGTGGCAGCGGCATCACGTCGTCGATCACAAGTTCCGTTTCCGAGGCGATTCTGTCCACGATATGGTTCACGCTGATCGCCTGCGAAATGTGGTGAATGAAGAAGAGCAGCAACCCCACACAGACGATCGCAAGCAGTATCGCGCCCACGACGGTGGTGACCGGCGCGAATGGGTGCGGCAGGGAGTGAGCCGCCGGAAGCGCCGCCATGCAATACAAGAACGTGCCGAGGAATATGCCGAGCGTCCATTGGGTGACGCGATCCCTGGCAAAGCTGACGATGATGCGTGGGGAAAACTGCATGGAGGCCAGAGTCAGCGTCATCAGCAGGATCGCGAAAACGATGGAAACGACGGTCATGATGGAGCCGGCGATCCCGCCGAGGATTACTTGAGCCACTTGAGGATCGGCGTGCGAAAGGAAAAGCACCTTGGGGACCCAATCGCCGATGGAGGGGTTGGTCTCTTCGGACCAGGAGAGCAACGCACCTCCACAGCCCAGGGTGAGGGCGATAGCCAGCGGGCGAACGAGGAAGCCGCCACGCAGGTTATACGTGACGTGGCGGAACAGCAATCGCAGGCGTTCGATCACAGCTCTATCTTCCTGGACACAGCTTCAGCCGGAATATCCCATCCCGGGAGCCGCACTTCCGGCGGTATCGAAGCGTGGTTCTTTACTGCAAAATTCGTTTCAGCGGACAAACTCTAGCACAGCGATGGAAGGCCTTCTACAGAATCCGGATTCATTGCAGCGGAATTTGTTCAGGAAGACTAGTCACGCGTGGCCGAACCCGTGAGTTGAACTAACGAGCCAGGCGTGGCCGAAGTGCCCGAGCCAAAGGTCTGCGGGGCGCGCCAGCGATCGACGACGGAAATCTGGTGAACGCAGGAGACCGTGCAGCGGGGCGCGCAGCTTTTCTTCGTGAGGAATTCGCGATGGCGCTGCTCTGCCGTGTATTGGCCCAGAGCGACGCCGGGGTAGCCTCGCTGCTGCGAGCAGTAGTGCACCAGGCCATCCTCGCACACGTACAGGTAACGCGAGCCGGCGCGGCAGCGCCAATCGTTTTCACGGCCGGCGGCGATATTGTGCTGAAAGCCGTTCACGCGCGTGAACGAGCGCTTGCCGAGCGACATGATCTCTTCGAAAATCTCGCGTTCGCGCGGCCCGAGCGGCTGCAACTGCCCGTTGCCGTCGTGCAGGATGCCCACCGTGGAAGTGAAGCCCAGCTCGAGCGCGCGGTGCGCCACTTTCAGCGCGTCTTCGGGGTCGCGAACGCCGCTGCCGAGCACGGAGTTGATGTTGACCTGAAACTCGGCGTGCTCGGCCAGGAGTTCGAGCTTCTGGTCGAGCACTTTCAGGCTCTTTTTCGAGACGTCGTCCGGCTGCACGTTATCAATGCTGATTTGCAGGTACTCGAGTCCCGCGCGGTTGAGACGCTCGATGCGGTCGGCCACGAGCAGGTAGCCGTTGGTAATCAGACCCGCCAAAATTCCATTCTTTCGAATGCGCGCGATGATCGCGTCAAGATCGGGATGGAGCAGCGGCTCGCCGCCGCTGATCGTGATCACCGACGTGCCCATCGCGCCCAGGCGGTCGATGCGGCGGAACATCTCCTCCGCCGGCACCGGCTTTGAGAAGTCATCGAACTCGTTGCAATAGGTGCAGGAAAGGTTGCAGCGCCGGGTGGGAATGATGTGCACCAGGAGAGGATGGCGCGTCGAGACGAGCCCTTTCACGAGCATGCGCGTTTCCCGCAGCTTGCGGTGCATCGCGCGGAGACCCTTGCGAATTTTCCTTCGAAATGTCACGGATCTGGCGAGGAAGCGCAGGCCACGCCGCGCCTCCGTCGAGGCACTATTATGCCATATCGACGTGCGGTTCCCAGGCGGCGTGAGACTCCGGGATGCCGAAAATGAACCGCGAAATGGCCCCGAAGCCGGGCTGACAAAAAGATCGATTCACTCGGCGGTCACTCCTGCTAGAATCTCATTTCTTCCCGTGGCTTGGCCCACGGTCTGACCGTGCAAGCGCAACTCTCCAAAGCGGTTGGGGGTGATTTCGATGTCTGATCCCGTGGCTGAAAAAGTGATCTCGACGCTCGCGTCGGTGAAGCGCATCCCGGCCGACACGATCAGCCTGGAAACCAATCTGCAAGAAATGGGCATCGACTCTCTCGACGTCTTCACGCTTCTCTTTGAGCTCGAAAACGCATTCAAAATCTCGATTCCCGATGACGACGTGCGTTCCATCAAGACGGTCAACGACATCGTCGAAGGCGTCAAGAAGCTCCTAGCCGCTGCGCCTCCGCCCGAGCCGTCGGCGGGTTCAGCCAGCCCGGCGAACTGATGGCAGCGCGCCGGGTTGCCATCACTGGCCTTGGAATCATTTCCCCGCTTGGTTTGAACGTCGCGGAGACGTGGTCCGCCCTGCGCGAAGGGCGCTCCGCCATTGGTCCTATCAAGTCGGTCGACTGCTCCACGATCAAATTCCAGAACGGCGCCGAAGTAGTCGGCTTCGACGCGGTAAGCCATTTTCCGGGCGGGAAGGACGCCTATCTCGACCGTTTCGCGCAGTTTTCGGTAGTCGCCGCGCGCGAGGCCTTCCGCGACTCCGGCATCGAATTGACGCCCGCACAGCGGGAAAAATCGGCGATCGTGTGCGGGTCCGCTGTGGGCGGCCAGTCGTCGATCGAGGCCGGATTCGGAGACCTCTGGGTGCAGGGACGCGGCCGCGTGCACCCGCTGACGATTCCCAAGACCATGGCGAACGCCGGCGCAAGCCACATCTCGATGGATCTGGGTCTGAGCGGCCCCGTGTACACGATCTCAACGGCGTGCTCCTCGGCGAATCACGCCATCGGCCAGGCGTTCCGGCTGGTGCGCGATGGGCAGGCGGACCTCGCCGTCACGGGCGGCAGCGAGGCGATGTTTACAGTTGGAATGCTGAAGGCATGGGAAGCGATGCGCGTGATTTCACCGGACACGTGCCGTCCCTTCAGCAAGGACCGCCGCGGCATGATTCTCGGCGAGGGCGGCGCGATGATGATTCTCGAGCCGTTCGATACCGCCAAGGCGCGCGGCGCGAAAATCTACGCCGAGATATGCGGCTTCGGGATGACGTCGGACGCGCACCACCTGACGCAGCCAACCGTTGCTGGGCCGGCGCGGGCGATGCGCGGCGCACTCGTCGAGGCCGGGCTGGCGCCGGAGGACGTCGGGTACATCAACGCGCACGGCACCGGCACGCCCGGAAACGACCCCGTGGAATCGCGCGCCATTCGCGAGGTATTCGGCGCGCACGCGGACAAGATCGGAGTCAGCTCGACAAAATCGATGCACGGCCACGCGCTGGGAGCGGCCGGTGCGCTGGAGGCTGTTGCAACAGTCCTCGCTCTCCATCACGGCATCCTGCCGCCTACCGCGAACTACAACGAGCGCGACCCCGAATGCGATCTCGATTACATCCCCAACCAGCCGCGCGCGGTGCAAGTCGAAGCGGCGCTCTCGAATTCGTTCGCTTTCGGCGGATTGAATGCTGTGGTCGCCTTCCGCTCTGCGCGATCCTAATATTTTCGGACAGAAGAATGGTGGGCCACTACCGGCTCGCCGGAGCGAGCGGGGGCTCGTCTGCGGAAAGACTCAGAAAAGGCGGGAGACGAAGGGGATGATCATGTTCCAGCCCTGCGGAATGATTTCCCAGGTGCGGGTCAATTCGTCGGAACAGGAGAGCGTAATCATGATGCCCAGCCAGAAAAATCCTGCCAGGATCACGACGCGCGTCAAGCCCGCGGCGTATTTCACGTGCATGAAGAAGAGAACCACGAGCATCGTCTTCGTGACGGCGATGGCAAGGGCCACAACGGTGTTCCAGCGGCCCAAGTCGATGTACGCGACCCCAGTGGTGAGGGCTGTGCCCATCATCAGCAAAATGAAAACGATGACGTACGTGCTGACCGGCACGACGTGCCCGACGTGACCGGATTGCTCGGAATGCTCAGACATTCTTGATCAACTCCCCGGGTAGCGCCCGCCAATCAGGTATAGAAGCGCGAAAAGGAAAATCCAGACAATGTCGACGAAGTGCCAATACAGCCCGCTGATCTCAAGCGGCGCATAGTATTCCGGCGAGAACCTGTTGCGCGCCGTCATGATCACAAGCGTCGTAAGAATGCCGAGGCCGACCACCATGTGCAGCGCATGCAAACCGGTCATGAAGAAGTAAAAGCACATGAACATCTTGACGCCCGGGGCATGGGCGCCGGTGTACGCCCAGCTCACGCCCGGAACGATGCCGTCAACGTAGTCGCGGTACCATTCAAACCTGAGCTTGAGGCCCAGGAACAGCGCGCCAAAGATCATCGTCAGAATCAGCCAGAAGATGATTTGGCCCTTCCGCTTGCCGGTCTGCGCGCAGCGGATCGCCAACGCCATCGTCAAGCTGCTGCAGATAAGCACGTATGTGTTGGTGGCGCCGAACCTCACCTCGAGCAAATGGCTGCCGGTGACGAACGACTCATAGTGCAGCGCGCGATAAATGGTGTACGACGTGAACATCCCGCCGAAAAACAGTATTTCCGTGACCAGGAAGACCCACATGCCGAGCTGGCCGGCCTCGCGCTGCTGGGCTACGGTCTCAAATTGGTGCGCGAATCCGGGCGGATGCGCGCCATGAGCTGCAAGTTCAGACACGTGGCCCCCCGGCAACCAGATATTCGTAAGCGTCTTCGGTCACGATAGGAATTTCCTCGAAATTCTCCGTCGGCGGCGGCGAGAGAGTCGTCCATTCGAGCCCCTTCGCACCCCACGGGTTCCGCCCGGCCGGTTTGCCATAGCGCATCGACCACGTCAGGTAGATGAGCGGGATCAGGTAGCCGACGCCCAGAATCGAAGCGCCCGCCGACGACATCACGTTGAGCACTTGAAACTCCGCCGGGTAAATGGCGTAGCGGCGGGGCATCCCCGCGTAACCCAGTATGAACTGCGGGAAGAACGTGAGGTTAAAGCCGACGAACACAATGGCGGCGGCGATGCGCGCCCAGTAATCCGGATACAGCCGGCCCGTGATCTTGGGCCACCAGAAGTGAATCCCGCCCATGAATGCCATGACGGCGCCGCCCACCATCACGTAGTGGAAGTGCGCAACGATGAAATAGGTGCCGTTCAGGTGGACGTCCGTGGCGAGAGAAGCGAGAAACAATCCCGTCAGGCCGCCGATCGTAAACAAGCCGATAAAACCCAGCGCGTACAGCATCGGCGCTTCATAGGAGATCGATCCCTTGTACAGCGTCGCCGTCCAGTTGAACACCTTGACGGCGGAGGGAATCGCGACCAGGAAGCTCAGCACCGAGAAAACCAGGCCCGCGTAAATCGACTGGCCCGTGACGAACATGTGGTGGCCCCAGACAACGAAGCTGATCACGGCGATGGACAAGCTCGAGAATGCCACGAAGCTGTAGCCGAAAATTTTCTTCCGCGAGAAAGCCGTGACCAATTCACTGACGACGCCCATGCCGGGCAGAATCATGATGTACACGGCCGGATGCGAATAGAACCAGAAGAGATGCTGGAACAAGAGCGGATCGCCGCCGACCGAGGGATCGAAAATGCCGACGTGCAGGATGCGCTCGAGGCCCAGCAGGAAAACGGTGATCGCGATGACCGGAGTTCCCAAGACGAAGATGAGGCTGGTGGCGTACATCGCCCAGATGAACAGCGGCAGCCGGAACCAGGTCATGCCCGGCGCGCGCATCTTATGGATCGTGACGATGAAATTCAGGCCCGTGAGGATGGAGGAAAACCCCGCGATGAATACGCCCAGAGCCACGGCCACTACGTTGGTGTGAGAGTACAGGCTGCTATATGGCGGATAGAACGTCCAGCCGGTATCGACGCCGCCCGAAAGGGTCGCGTAGAGAGCGAAGCACGCGCCGGTGATGAAAACGTACCAGCTCAAAAGATTCAGCTTGGGGAATGCCACGTCGCGCGCCCCGATCATCAGCGGAATCAGAAAATTTCCGAGCGTGGCCGGAATCGACGGAACCAGGAAAAAGAAGACCATGATGATCCCGTGCGTCGAAAACAGCTTGTTGTAGGTTTCCGGCTCGAACAGCGCGCCCTGCGGCTCGACCAGATGCAGACGCATCAGAACGGCCGCCACCCCGCCCACAATAAACATGATCGTGATCGAACCGAGGTACAAGAGCGCGATGCGCTTGTGGTCGAGCGTCAGCAACCACGATTTGATGCCGTAGTTGGCGTTCAGATAGTTCACGCCGGATTCGGCCGGAGGCTCGTGGAGATCTGCGATGGCCGTACTCATTGCCCGTTTGTCCTTTCCGCCGAGCCGAGAGACTTTACATACGCAATCAATTGCAGCATCTGTTCCTCGTCTATCTGCCCCTGGTAAGTCGGCATGATGGGCTCATAATTGCCGATGCGAACGGAGTTCGGTACGAGGATAGCCTGCCGAATGAGGGCTTCGTCCACGACTCGCGTCTCGCCGCTTTGTGTCTTTTCCGGCTTGCCGTACAGCCCGACAAGCGACGGCGCGCGGCCGCCGCTTTCGGCCGAATGGCAGGTGCCGCAGCCGAACTGACTGTACAAGCGCTCGCCCTGCTGCGCCATGGATTCCGTCTTCTCCCCTCCCGCCAGCCACGCCGCGTAGTCGGTCGGAGTCATCACGTATACCCAGCCGATCATCTGGGAGTGGTTCGTGCCGCAATACTGCGCGCAGAAGATGTGGAATGTGCCGGTCTGAGTCGGCTGGAACCAAATCGACGAATAGCGGCCGGGGAGCACGTCCTTCTTGATGCGAAAAGCGGGAATGTAGAAATCGTGAATCACGTCCTGAGAAGTCATCGTCAGCTTGACGGGAACGCCAATCGGCACATGAAGCTCGTTGATTTCGCGAGGCCCCTCCGGGTGCTGGAGGTGCCACATCCACTGCTTGCCGATGACGAAGATTTCCGTCGAAGACGCGGGCGGACGCGCGTTTCGTATATAGAGGCTCGAAGACCAGACGAACAATACGACGCAGATCAGCGACGGAATGATCGTCCAGGCCAGTTCGAGGAACAGCGACGAGTGAACTTCCGGAGGCACTTCCGTCTCAGATCGCCGACGGTACTTGATCATGAAATAGAAAATGATCGAGAAAATGAGCACGCTGAAGAACAGCGTGATGCCGGTCAGCAAGAGATAGAGCTGGTCCACGCCCTCGGCAATCGAAGAAGCCACGGGCGGCTGCATCGGAATCTCCATCGCCGCCAAAGAATTAAGCCCGAATTGAAGGAAGCCCATCATCACCGTTCCGTTACGATCCTTTGGCAGCGCGGCGCTTTGCGTCCGGCCTGCCTCATGCTCTTCTGCCGGGAAGCGCGTAATGCTCGCCCCGGAACAGCAGAAGCAAAAAAATCCCGCCGATCAAAATGGTCAAGAGTCCCCCCAACTGAATCATGCGCGACACGAGCAGCCCGTATTTTCCGGTGTGGGGGTCGTAGTGGTAGCAAAACAGGAGAATCTGATCGACCGGCGAGCCGATCTTTCCCTCCGACGCCTCCACGAGCCCAAGGCGCAGATCGCGTTCGGGATACGTGACGCCGTAGAAATAGCGGGAAATCTTGCCCTCTCCGGTGAGAAGCATAATCCCGCTGGCGTGGGCGTACTGTTTCGAATCCGAATCGTAGGCGTATCGGAATCCCACTGCATCGGCGAGCTGCTTGATCTGGGGTTCGTCTCCCGTCAGGAAGTGCCAGCCCTGCGGCCCGCCCGGCCGCCTGTACATGCCCGTATAGAGCGCCCACTTCGCCTCGGCGATGGACTGCTTGTCGGTAGGATCGATGCTCACCGTCACAACATTGAAATCCTTGCCGATCTCCATCGGAATCAGCTGAAGGCTCCTGTCCAGAGCGTTCAGCACCTGCGTGCAAAGCATCGGGCAATTGTAATAGACGAGCGTCAGAATCACGGGCTTGCCGGTGAAATACTGGCCCAACTCGACCGTGCGGCCGTGCTCGTCGCGAAACGTCAGACCGAGCGGAATCGAATCGTTGAGCTTCTGATCGATGCCGACATCTTTCAGCAGCTCGGGGCGCACGCCGATACCCTGCGTCGGGTCGGTGAACTGCGCCGAGGCTGTAGATGGATGCGCCAGAAGCGCCGACGCCAAAGCAGCGCCCATCAGGCAAGTTCGGAGTGAACTCGACCTCAGCTTCACCGGCATCCCGTATTCTTTCGTAGTTTCCATTCGTGTCTTCTTACGATACCGCTTCGCCTACTGTTTTGCTTCGCCGCCTTCTTCCGACTTTGGCTTCGCCACGGTCTCCGTCAAATAGCCACACTGTCCCTGGACATCGGTTTCGCCGGCGACGGTCGGCGTGTCGATGGCACTCGCCGATCCGGCCGCGGACGCGTCACTCGCCGAGCGCGCGGGCAGTCCCCGCGCGAGAACAAGATCCATCGCGCGATCCACAGGGAGGCGCACCACTCCGCTTTGCTGATTCACCCAGCCGTAGGTGCCCACTTCCCGCTGCTGCGCCGCGCAATAATCCTGGAGTTCGAGGTGGGGCATCACTTGAAGGCGCGGGCTCGGAGGAAGCATGCGGTCGGTCTCTTTCACCATCGGCGAAGCCGTGGGGCCGAGCGGAATGTCCTTCTTAAAGTAGTCAAACGTATATTTCATCCCCACCATGGTGACGGCAAGCACCACGGCCATCCAGAAGGCAAATTGCAACAACGCCCGGACATTGGCGTCGCGCGGCTCGTAGCCGAGACCGCGATCGACCGGAGCGTTATGGGTCTCGGGCTTCTTAGTCGCCATGCTGATGCTCCAAGACTGCCTCAAAGCGCGGGTCGTGCAACGGCAGCAGAGGCCGCTTCTTCAACTGGCTGACGAACGCGGCAACCCACAGGCCGCCGATTCCGATCACGGCGAAAATATCGAGCAATTTCAGCTCAGGCGGCGTCCCAAAGGCCGGCTCGATTTGCCAGTAGATGTCGAGAAGGATCAAAACGAGCAGCAAAGCCGCCACATAGGCAAGCGTGCGCGGGCGCCGCTTGACGTTGCGCTGCAACAAGAGAAAGAACGGCACGAAGAAATGGAAGATAAGCAGAGTCGCCGCAATGACGCCCCAGTTTCCGGCCATGCGTTCCTTGTACCAGGGAATCTCGTTTTTCAGGTTGCCGGACCAGATGATTAGAAACTGCGAAAACGACATGTAGGTCCAGAGGAGCACCTGCGCAAGCATCAGGTTGCCCAGGTCGATGAATCGCTTCGGCTTGACGCAGTCCTTCAGCGGCTCGTGACCGGAGAGCATTCGCACGACGATCGCGGAAAGCGACATAGCCCCCAGGCCGCCGCTGATGATGAAAATCAGCCCGTACATTGTGGAGAACCATTTCGCATCGAGCGACATCACCCAATCGATCATGGCGCCGGTCATCGTAATCGCCCAGATCACAAAACCGGGCGCGGCCAAACTCGCCATGCGGCCCTGAAGCCTCGGATCCCCGGTGCGATCCTGCTCCGCGGACCATTTGTTGAAGAGATAGACGAGCAAAATCCAAATCGCAAAATAGACGATCGTCCGCGCCGTGAAGAAGCTGGGATTCAGGTACGGCTGTTTGTACGTGAGAATCGGATCGGCCGCGACCTTCGCCGGCTGCGCCCACTCGTAGATGCTTCCCAGGCCAAACACCAGCGGAATGAACAGCACGGCCATGAACGGGATCAATCGCGAACCCGCTTCGACGATGCGCCGGATCGGATAGCCCCACCAGCCGCCGGTCATGTGGTGCAGCATCAAAACGCCCAGGCAGCCGAGAGAAATCACGGTCCAGAACACGTAGGCGAGGAGGTAGGACTCGAAAAACTTCCGCCAGCCGCTGGCGGCATCGTGCGCGTGCCAGCCGAGCAGCACGGCAACCACGATGCCGATCACGCCGCACGCCAAAGCCCGCTGCTGCGCGCGGTCGAGAACCGGCCGAACTGTATCCGACGAACTCATTGCGATTCCCCCGCCTGCTTTCCCGCACCCTGAGATGCCATCGGCTGCGACAGCGCCTGCTTCTCCGAATCCGGCACATCCTGAATCGTGGCGTTCTCGCTCAATTGGAGCACGCGAATGTAAGCCGCGATTCGCCAGCGGTCCGCGGGATCGACCCGCGCCGCATAGCTATACATCGCGCCGAATCCGTTGGTCATGACTTCGAAGAAATGACCGACCGGAGCGTCGCGCAGCCGCTGGATGTGATAGGAAGGCGGCTGCGGAAAACCGCGCTGCACGATCATGCCGCGGCCGCTGCCGGTGTAGTCGTGGCAGGGAGTGCAATAGATGTTGTAGCGCTCGCGGCCGCGCTCGAGGTCCGCCTGCGTGATGGGAAACGGAAACGTGTTTGCCGCGACGCCGTTTTCCCGGCCGGAGAACATCAGCTCGTCCACGCGCAATTGCCCGCGCGCCACGGTTCCCGGCACGGGCTGTCGCTCCGAGCGGCCGTCGCCGAAAAAGTCGGTGGCCTCATACGGCAAGTATTTCGGCTGAAGGTGCATGTCGAGCCGGCAGCCGGCGAGCAGCATCGCAAGCGCGCTCAGGCAAGCAACACCGAGACTGCGGCGCGCACGACCGCCCACATTGAGTTCAATCCTCAATTTCATACACCCCGTGCGGCTTCAAACTTTCCAAGAACGACTTCACTTGCGCCAGATCGAACTTCTTGTCTTTGGCCTTGATGCAAAGGAAAAAGCGGTCCGTGGAGGCCATCGCGAATCGCGGAACATTGAACGTCGGGTGATACGGCGTCGGCAGCCCATTGAGCGCGAACATCCCGAGAACCGCGGTGAGCGAGGCGCCCAGAATCGTGAGCTCAAACGTGATCGGAATCCACATCGGCCAGCTGTTGTAGGGCTTCCCGCCAATGTTCAGCGGAAAACTGATGACGTTGGCGTACCAGCACATCCCGAAGCCGGTGCAACCGCCGAACAAGCCACCCAGAAAAACGAAGATCGGGAGCGCCGTCCAATCGAAGCCCACGGCTTCCGCGAGGCCCTCGACCGGGATGGGCGAGAACGCATCAATGCTCCGGTAGCCAGCGTCGCGCGTGCGGCGAGCGGCTTCGAGCACCTGTTCGGGCGTCTCGAATTCCGCCATCACTCCGTAGATAGGCTTCTGTTTCATGTCGAAAGCGCTGCTCCACGCGACGTCAGTCGCGAATCTCCGGGTTCGGATTCCGCACGCGGGCCAGATACGTGGTCCGCGGGCGCGTATTCAGATCGTCCAACAAGCTGTAATCGCGCGTCTGTGCCTTGAGTTTGGAAACGCGGCTGTTCGGGTCGTTGATATTGCCGAAGACGATCGCCTCGGCCGGGCACGCGCTCTGGCAGGCCGTGATGATTTCGCCGTCGCGTATCGTGCGGTTTTCTTCCTCGGACCGAATCCGGGCCGCATTGATCCGCTGGACGCAGTAAGTGCACTTCTCCATGACTCCGCGGCTGCGGACGGTGACGTTCGGATTGCGCATGCCGTAGAGGCTCGGCGTCTTGTAGTCGGAGTAGAGAAAGAAATTGAACCGGCGAACCTTGTACGGGCAGTTGTTCGAGCAGTACCGCGTGCCGACGCAGCGGTTGTACGTCATGTCGTTCAAGCCCTCGGGGCTGTGCGTGGTCGCGCCCACCGGGCAGACGTATTCGCAAGGGGCGTTCTCGCACTGCATGCAGGGCAGCGGCTCGTAGTACATCTCGGGGTTTTCGAGGTTGCCTCGGAAATAGGTGTCGATGCGAATCCAGTGCATGGCGCGGCCGCGCATCACCTGGTCCTTGCCGACAACAGCGATATTGTTTTCCGACTGGCAGGCGACGACGCACGCGTTGCAGCCGATGCAGCGGTTCAGGTCGATCGACATGCCCCAGGAATAGCCCTCGTACTTGAAGCCGGGGTAGATCGTCAGGTCCTTCGTCTCTTCTTCTTCGGTTTTCTTGGCGAAGGCGGGATCCTTGCGGAATTCGTCGAGCGTCGCGATGCGGACGAGGTCGCGGCTGAAAGCAGCCTGGCTTTCTTCCTCCGCGGGATGCCCCTCGACGTCGATGGTGTACTGCTGCTGCGTGGACGCGAAGTAGTACTTCTCGCCCGTCTTCTCGATCTGGAGCCCGTGCGCAACCGACGGCGAAGCGGAATTGCGTAGAAGATAGGCGTTGAAGCCGGGGCCGGTTCCCACGTTGCCGGCGCGGCTGCGGCCGTAACCGAGGTGAAGCGTGACGCAGTTATCCGCGTGGCCCGGCACGATGAAGACGCCGGCATGCATCGAGCGGTCCACAAGCTTGAGCGAGACGTAGTCTCCGGTGGTCAAGCTAAGATGCTGCGCGGTCCCCGGGCTGATCATCGCCGCGTTGTCCCAAGTGATCCTGGTCACGGGCTTCGGAAGCTCTTGCAACCAGCCATTGTTCGCGTACTCGCCGTCGCCGATCGACGGGTCGGGGCGGAATACGACTTCGAGCGCGCTCGCGTCGCCACTCGCTGTTTGCTGCCGCCCCAGACTCACGAAGTCCGCGTGAAGCGCGACGGCGATCGCGGGCAGCGCCGTTCCGGCGATCAATCCATCGTGCAGCGACGTCTCCCAGAGCGTTTCAAACGCTTTGTCTTTCTCGGGCCGCTGGCTCTGCCAGTAGCCGCGGACCAGATCGTGGCCGGATTTCCCGGAATCGCCGCTGAACGCGGCGAGGACTTCGTGGGCCGTGTGGCCGTCGTAGAGCGGCGCAATGAGCGGCTGGACGATACCGACTGTGCCGTCAAACGCCCGGGCGTCACTCCAGGACTCAAGGAAGTGCGCGGCGGGCGCGTGCCAATGGCAGAGCTCGGCCGTCTCATCCTTGTACAGGCCGGAATGAACGCGCAGCTTCGCATTCTGAAGCGCGTCCGCGAAATTGAAATCGGCCGGCGCGTCGTACACAGGGTTGCCGTCGATAATCACCAGAATCTCGACCCGGCCGGCATTCAAATCGTTGACGAGGTCCCGAAGCGATTCGAGCTGATTCACCGGATTCGCTTCGATCGACTCGGTGTAAACGACCGTCTTGCCTACGTTGCCGAGCGCCGCGTTAATCGCATGGGCCAGCGCATGCACGAACGCCGGCTGCTGCTCTCCTGCAATCACGAGGCTCGATCCGCGATGCGCGGCCAGATCCCGCGCGACGGCGCTCACCCATGCGGCCGGAATTTTCGCGCTCGCGTTCGCGCTGGGAGGAACGGCTACACCCACGGCTGCCGCAAGCTGGCGCGCCAGATCGTCGATATCCGTCGAGCGCAGTGGCAAGCGATGATCCGACGAAGCTCCCGTGCCCGTCGGCATGCTTTCCGCCGCGTAGAAGCGATTCAGCTTCGATGCAGGTCCGGCCGACAGATCGCGGCGGGAAGCAAACTCGCGGGCGTACCGGACATGCCCCGGACCTCGGGAAAGAAAATCCGCGTCGAGCGAAACGATCACGTCCGCCTGATCGAAGTGATAGGTGGTGTTGACCGGCCGGCCGAAGGCCAGACGCGCCCCTTCGCGTGCGGAATCCTGGCTGCACGGTTCATACTGATGCCATTTGGCTTCTGGGAATTGCGCGAGAAGACCGCGCATCTGCGACCCAAACGTCGGAGACGTGACGGTTCTCGTCAAGAAGCGCAGTCCGGCGCCCTTTGGGCTGAGGCGAATGCGCGCGTTTCCCATCGCGGCGACGAAGTCGCTCCAGGTGCTCACGCGACCTTCGAACACCACCGTCTGCGAGCGGTCGGGATCGTAAAGGTGCAGGATCGAGGCTTGGGTGAAGACGTCCGTGCCGCCGAGGCTGCCGGGGTGCTCCGGATTGCCTTCGATCTTCGTGGGCCGCCCCATGTGACTTTCCACCAGGACGCCTGTCGCGACGCCGCCCTGCTGCGTGGACGTGGCGTAGAACAGCGGACGTCCGGGGATAATCTGCTCAGGCGGCCGCACATAGGGAACGATCTTCTCGGTGGGCAACTTGGTGCAGGCGCTCAGCCCCGCCATGGCAGCCGAAGCAGCCATCAATTTCAGAACATCGCGGCGGTTGATCCCGTCCGCATCCTTTTCGGAATTCGCCGGAAACTCGTTTTCGAGGAAGTTGCGGTATTCCTTCGTGTCCGACAGCTCTTCGAGGCTCTGCCAGAAACGCCGGCCGCCCTCTCCAGCGAGTTTCGCGCGGGCCGCCGCGAGGTCGATCGAATTCTTCGGGTTGGAGTCTTGGCTCATCGTTTCGCTTTCACCGGTGGCACGTCGAGCAGTGCTGATAGCTTTGAATCTTGTATTCCTTCACGAGCTTGCGCCCGAGCTCAAGCTGCTTCGCGCCCGAGGGCGGCTCGTAAAACGGATTGAAGACCTCGGACTTGTCCCGAACGAATTTTTCCGGCTGGCGATGGCAATTGAGGCACCACGACATATAGAGCGTGCCCGCGCGCTCCGTCAAAGCCATTTCCGCGATTTGTCCGTGGCACGTGGTGCAGCCGATGCCCTTGGAAATATGAATGCTGTGGTCGAAATAGACGAAATCGGGCAGCGCGTTGACCCGAATCCAGGGGATCGAAGTGTCGTCCCGATAACTCGCGCGGACCGGCTCGAGCATGGAAGCGTTCGTCCAGATCTGAGAATGGCAGGTCATGCAGGTCTGCGTCGGGGGCACACCGGCGAAAGACGATTTCTCGACCGAGGTATGACAGTAGCGGCAGTCGATTCCGAGCTCGCCCGCATGGTGACGGTGGCTGAACGGCACGGGTTGCTGCCGCTTGACGTTCTGGTCCGTGTACCACGGCGACATCGCAATCGCGTAGAGCGCGTAGCCGAGCGCGCCAATGATCAGAACCGCGCCATAGATGCTGACGCGCGAGACCAGGTTCGTGCTGCGATGGAATATCTGTGACATCGATTCTCGAACTCGCTCTTTTTATGAATGCGGCTTCTCTTCACTCGTTTCATGCACCAGCGATCGCACTTCGACGATCGAAATCATGGGCAGGAAGCGAATGAAGAGGTAGAACAGGGTAAAGAACAATCCAAACGTGCCCAGATACGTAGCCCAGTCCCATTTGGTCGGCAGATAGACCGCCCAGGAGGACGGGATGAAGTCCCGGGACAAGCTGATCACGACGATTACAAACCGCTCGAGCCACATGCCGGTGTTCACCACCAGTGAAACAATGAACAGCAGCGGAATGCTGCGCCGCACGCGACGGGACCACAGCGATTGCGGAATCACAATGTTGCAAGCGATCAGCATGAAGTAGAGCCCGCGGTACGGCCCGTGAATGCGATTCCACAACATGTACCGCTCGTATGGATCCCCGCTGTAGATCGCCATGAACGCTTCGATCGCGTAGCCGTAAGCGACGATCAAACCCGTGGCCAGCATCACCTTGGCCATGGTCTCCAGATGGCGCATCGTCACGAGGTCTTCGAGGTGATAGTACTTGCGAATCGGAATCGCCAAGGTCAGCACCATCGCAAAACCGGAGTAGATCGCGCCGGCCACGAAATAGGGCGGGAAAATCGTGGTATGCCACCCGGGAATAATGCCGATCGTAAAATCGAAGCTCACGACGGTGTGGACGGAGACAACCAGCGGCGTTGCCAGGCCAGCCAAGAGCAGGGAGGCGGTCTCATAGCGCGACCAGTGGACCGCCGAGCCGCGCCAGCCCATCGAGAGCATGCCGTAAATGATCTTCGCGGCTTTGTTCTTCGCGCGGTCGCGCAGCGTCGCCAGATCCGGAATCAGCCCCACGAACCAGAACAGCAAGGAAACGGTGAAGTAAGTGGACACCGCGAAGACGTCCCAGACCAGCGGGCTGCGGAATTGCGGCCACATCCACATCGGGTTGGGATACGGCATCAGGTAAAAGAACAGCCAGGGGCGGCCCATGTGCAGCAGGGGGAACATCCCGGCGCACATCACGGCGAAAATCGTCATCGCCTCGGCGAACCGGTTGATCGACGTGCGCCACTTCTGATGCAACAAAAGAAGAATCGCGGAGATGAGCGTGCCGGCGTGCCCGATACCGATCCACCAGACGAAGTTGACGATTGCAAAACCCCAGGCAGTGGGAACGCGAATGCCCCAGATTCCCACGCCCTTGATCATCAGGAGCGTGACGACCAGGTTCAGCAACATCAACAGCGAGAATGCGATTAGAAAACCGAAAACCCAGCCCGGCGTCGTACCGCGCGTCAGCACGATCGAACTGATCTTGTCGGTTACGGTTTCGAAGGTATGGCCTGGGCCGATAAGCGGCTCAGGCTCGGTAACCCCAGCTATGTTGTGAGAACCCTCAGAGTCCACGCAGTATCCCTTGCTGTTCGTAAATATGTCTGTGAACCGCTAGAAGGGGCGTCGCAAGTTCGGAATCATCGCCGCCGCACCCCGCGGCAGCCAAGATTCAAGCACGAACGGAACATATGGATTGCGAATAATGCTGAATGCTGCTACGCCCTGGGCTCGGACTGCCTTCTGTTGAACCCTTCGGTTCATTTTTAGGACTCCATAGGATAAGACCGACGCGGTCGATACGCAAGTCGAAATCAAAAAAAGTTTTGCGCCGTCAGGGAGGCCGCCGAGTGTTTCATTTTCTCCGATCGGACAGAGAACATGCGTGTTGGGGCCTCCGAGGCGGCACGATTCGCACTATGCCAGATAGAGCATCGGCGAGGAACGAGGGACGGCGCGCGCGTCGCTGACATTGATACAGTGGAATCATGAGTCGCGTAACGCCATGGACGGTATGGCTCGTGCTCGCCCTCTCGTCGTCCGCGGCAGCCGATACCATCGTTCTGAAAAACGGCCGGCGAATCGTGGCCGAGAACGTCACCGAAGACGCGACGCACGTCACCTATCAAACTCCCGCCGGGCAGCTATCGATTCCGAAATCGATTGTGGCGCGAATCGAGCGCGACAGTCTCACGTACTCTTCCGCATCGCGTGCGGCAGCCGAACCCCCGGTTACAGCGCCACACGTGGAGCCGGTCCGCGGCTACGAAGAAGTCGCGGCTCTCGCCGTTCACGATAATGCAGTGGATTTCGCGTACCTGGCGCACCTCGAATCGGACGCTCGATCCGGCACCACGACTTCCGTTGCAAAGGTCGCCGCCGCGCAACACGCCGCCGCGCAATTCCTTTTATCCAAGGGCGATACCGAAGGCGCGATCGATCACTATCGACAGGCGCTTGTGTTCGCGCCCGAGAATACCGGCCTGCTGCTGAACCTGGCGGTCCTGTATCTCGACCAGAGCCAATTCACCAAGGCGCTCGATCCGCTCGAGCGCGCGCGTCGCGTCTCGCCTGATTCCGCGGACGTGGCGAAGCTGATGGGCTGGGCGTACTACGGCGCGAACAAAATGGACAAAGCCATCGAGGAATGGCGGCGCGCCGAGCGTCTGCATCCCGATCCCGAAATCGAAGCAGCCCTCGAAAAGGCCGGGCGGGACAAAGCCGAGGAGGAAAGTTACCGCGAAGGCGAAACGGCTCACTTCGCGCTGAAATATTATGGCGGCGCCGCCCCCGATCTCGCTCGCGCCATTCTTCGCGCGCTCGAAGACGATTTCCGCGACCTGGAATCGCAACTCGATTACACGCCGCCCGAACAGATCTCAGTCATTCTCTACACGGAGCAGGCATTCGCCGATATCACGCGCGCGCCGGGATGGGCCGGAGCGCTGAACGACGGGCGCCTGCGCATTCCCGTCCAAGGACTCAACTCGGTGACACCGGAACTCGCGCGCGTCCTCAAGCACGAGCTGACACACAGCTTCGTGGGGCAGAAATCCCACAATCTAGCGCCGACGTGGCTTCAGGAAGGCACCGCGCAATGGATGGAAGGCCGCCGGAGCACTTCCGTAGCAGGTGCGCTGGTCGATGCCGCCGGGCAGGGCTTGGCGCCACGGCTCGACCAGCTCGAAGGCTCGTGGATGGGGCTCTCAGGAAATGCGGCCGCGTTTGCGTACGCTTGGGCGCTCGCCGTGGTGGAATCGATCATCGACCAGGGCGGGGTGAGCGACATCAGCCGTTTGCTCGATCGCATCGCGACGTCGCCCTCGACCGAAGCGGCTGTAAAGGAAATGCTCCACTCAAGTTACGACGACCTCGACCAACAGACTGTCGCGTACCTGAAGCACGCCTACCTTCGCTAGTGGCAGTGCTTTTCCCAGCAGGTATCTCCGCGAATTCCGTCTTGCGGACCATTACAGCGACGAGAAAAGTCCAGCGAGAAGAGCTGCGCGCTCGGGGAGCGAGCGAATCGCGACATGCTCGCGCGGGCTGTGCGCGCCATCGCCCACTGCGCCGAGTCCGTCGAGCGTGGGCACGCCGAGAGCGGCAGTGAAATTCCCGTCGGAACCGCCACCGGTGGAAGCTTCTTGCAGCGGAAGCCCCATTTCCCGCATCAACGACTGCGCGCGGAGAAAAAGTTCGCGGACCGCGGCGGTATGTTCAAGCGGAGGGCGATTGACTCCGCCGCGCACTTCGACTCGCGCGCCCTGCAATATCGGGCGCAGGCCGCGCAGCTTTCGATCGAGCTTCGGCGCATCGGCCAGCCGCGCATAGCGAATGTCCACCTCCGCACGCGCGTGGTCGGGGATCACATTGGACACAGTTCCTCCTGCGATCACCGTTGCCTGCACCGTGATGCCCCGGCGCGGGTCGTTCAATTTCGCGAGACGCGCGATTTGCAGCGCCAGCTCGTGCACGGCATTGACACCAGCTCCCGGATCGATGCCGGCATGCGCAGCACGGCCTGTCACAATAATCTCAGCGGTGCCTACGCCCTTGCGCGCAGTCTTCAGACGCCCGTCGCGCCCCAAGGAAGGCTCAAGGACCAGGACAGCGTCGCTCCGCCGCGCTTCTCGCTCGATCTCGCGGCGCGAAGTCTCGCTCCCGATTTCTTCATCCGACGTCCAAAGGAATACGAGCTGCTTGCGCGGCCGGATTCCCGTGGCTCGCATCGCATCGACCGCTGCGAGCGCCATCGCGAGGCCGGCCTTCATATCAAAGGTTCCCGGCCCCCACGCTCGCCCGCCCGATATGCGAAAGGGTATCTTCGCCAGAGTGCCGAGCGGATACACGGTATCGAGGTGGCCGAGGACCAGAAGTTGTCCCGCGGGCTTCCCAGCGCCGAGCCAGATCTCCGCGCGCACATGATTCCCGCGCTTCGTCTGGCGGAGGATACGAACTTTGGCGCCCCGGCGGCGCCATTCGCCGGCGACCATTTGCCCCAGGCGATCGACCGCGGCTTTATCGTGGCTCGGCGACTCGCATCGCACGAACCGGCCGAGAATCCGCAACATTTCTCGCTCGCGTCCCCGGCATTCACGCAGGAGGCTTCGCATCATCGGGCGAACTACGCTCATCGCGCGGTATCGTAGCAGCCGCACCAGGCGGCAGCAACGCCGATCGCCCCGGCGATTCCCACGTGCCAGGGTTTCGTATAGAATTGTTTGAATTCGCGATCGGAAAACTACGAGCCTGCAAGACACTCGGAGATCAATTCGAACCCATCGCAGAGGCAAACGATGATCCTCGACATCCAAGGGATCCAAAAGATACTCCCGCACCGCTACCCCTTTCTTCTGATTGACGGCATTGAAGAAATGGAACGATGGAAGCGCATTGTGGGAATAAAGAACGTCACCGCGAACGAACACTATTTTCAGGGGCATTTTCCGGGTAAGCCGATCATGCCGGGGGTGTTGATCATCGAATCGATGGCGCAAACGGCGGGTCTCTTGCTGCTCCAGGAAGTGCCGGACCGCGAGAAGAAGCTGCTCTATTTCGTCTCGATCGATAACGCGCGGTTTCGCCGGCCCGTGGTGCCGGGCGACCAGTTGCGCTTGGAAGTTAAGGTCGTTGCCTTGCGCGGAGGCTTCGGCAAGTTCGAGGGCCGCGCGACGGTGAACGGAGAATTGGCGGCCGAAGCCACTCTGATGTGCAAGATGGTCGATCTCGAAACCGAACAGCCCCCGGCCAGCGAACCCGCCGAGAAGGCGCGATGAGCGGCGTCGATCCTCGTGCCGTCGTTTCACCCTCGGCGCGGCTGGGCAAGGATGTCTGCATCGGGCCGTTCGCCGTCGTGGGAGACGAGGTCGAACTCGGCGACGGCTGCGTTCTGGATTCTCACGCCGTGGTCCAGGGGCCGTCGAAATTCGGCCGCAAGAATCATGTCCACTCATTTGCCATCGTCGGCGGCGATCCGCAGGATCTGACCTACACGGGCCAGCGCACGTGCCTCGAAGTGGGCGACGCGAATGAATTCCGGGAGTTTTGCACGGTGCATCGCGGCACGATCAAGGGTGGCGGCGTGACCCGCGTGGGCAGCCACAGCATGATCATGGCGTACGCGCACATCGGCCACGACTGCCAGATCGGCAATCACGTGATCTTGACGAACGGCACGCAGCTCGCCGGGCACATTGTCGTAGAGGACTACGCTGGGATGAGCGCCTTTTGCTTGTTCCACCAGTTCGTTCGCATCGGCAGCCATTCCTACATCGGCGCGGGAACGATCATCACGCAGGACGTCCCGCCGTTTTCGCTGATCGTCGGACCGCGCGAAACGCGCTGCTACGGCATCAACAAGATCGGCCTCGAGCGTCACGGATTTTCGCCGGAGCGCATCAAGACTCTCGAGAAAGCTTACCGGTATCTTCTCCGTTCGAAGCTCAATACATCGCAGGCCGTCGAGAAGATGCGCGGAACCCTCGCCCACTCCGAGGACGTCCAAACACTTATCCGGTTCATCGAGTCAACGGCCGACCGCGGCTTGACGAAATAGGAGCCGGCATGGCCGCAACCGCAGAAAATATTTCGGGGGATTGGGGACTCATCGCCGGAAACGGGGATTTTCCATTTCTCGTGCTCGAGGGAGCGCGCAGCCGCGGCATCGAGATGGCCGTAATCGCCATCCGCGAGGAGGCATCGCCCGCGCTGGAGCGCGCCGCCAAGCGTTTCCATTGGATCAGTCTCGGCGAGCTCAGTCGCGGGATCGATCTGCTGCATCAGGAGGGAGTGAAGCGCGCCGTGATGGCCGGGCAGGTGAAGCACAACAAGATTTTCAGCTCGATCCGGCCGGACTGGCGTCTCGCGAAGCTGCTTTTTTCGCTCCCCGCGAAGAACACAGACTCGCTGATTGGAGCAGTAGCCCGCGTGCTCCAGGACGAGGGAATCGAGCTGGTGGACTCGACGAAATTCCTGGGGCCGCTCCTGCCGGCCGCGGGGATTCTCACGCGGCGCGCGCCGGACGATGCGGAAGCCGCGGACATCGAGTACGGCAGGCAGATCGCACGGAAGATTGCCGGACTCGATCTCGGACAAACCGTCGTGGTGCGCGATCGCGCCTGCGTAGCGATCGAGGCTATGGAAGGCACCGACGAGACGATCGAGCGCGCCGCGCGAATCACAGACGGGCAGCGGCTCGTCGTCGTGAAAGTGAGCAAGCCGGCGCAGGACATGCGATTCGACGTGCCCGTGGTGGGAATGAAGACCATTGAAGTGATGCGCCGCTCGAATGCCACCGCGCTGGGAATTGACGCGGGGCGAACCCTGCTCTTTGACAGGGACGGACTGATTCGCGCCGCGGACGACGCAGGCATTGCAATTCAAGCGTTCGCGCCCGAAGCGGCAACAGCGAAAGAGAAATCGTGAGCGAGAAACCCATCCGCGTGGCCGTGGTCGGCGTCGGCGAGTTCGGCAAGAACCACGTCCGCGTCTGGCGCGAACTGGAAGGCGCGGAGCTTGCTGGCATCGTTGATACGAATGCCGATCGAGCGGGGAAGATCGCCGAGGAATTCGGAACGAAAGTGATTCGCGACTTGGACGCGCTGGCCGCCGAGCATGTGCAAGCCGTCAGCCTCGCCGTCCCCACCAAAGAACACGCCAATATCGGATGCCGCCTGCTCGACGCAGGCGTGGACGTGCTCGTCGAAAAGCCGATCGCGGCCTCGCTCGATGAAGCGGACCGGCTGATCGCTTCCGCGGAACGCTCCGGGCGCATCCTGCAAGCAGGCCACGTCGAGCGCTTCAATCCGGCGGTCGCGGCCGCGCAGAAAATCGTCTCGCGCCCGATGTTTTTCGAAGTCCACCGCCTCGGCATCTTCACGCCGCGCAGCCTGGATATCGACGTGGTGTACGACGTGATGATCCACGATCTCGATATTCTGCTCTCGCTGGTGGATTCGCCCGTCGCGGATTTGAAGGCTGTCGGCATCCCCGTGATCACCGACAAAGTCGATATCGCTCACGCGCGCATCGAGTTCGCCACCGGCACCGTCGCGAATGTCACGGCCAGCCGCGTCTCCACCGAGCGAGTCCGCAAGATGCGTTTCTTCCAGGCTCACGAATACATCTCGCTCGATTTCGCCCGCCAGGACGCGCTGCGCATCCGCGTCCAGCCGGGAAGCCCGCAGCCGGGGATCGGATTCGAGAAACTGCCCGCCACGCCCGAAGAACCGCTCCGCGCCGAACTTCGCGCGTTTCTCGAATCGGTGCGCACGCGCAAGCCGCCTGTGGTGGATGGCGCGGCCGGGCGCCGCGCTCTCGCTCTTGCCGACCGCGTGATGGCGGGCATCCTCGAGCACGCGAAGCGCGTCCAACTGGGTGCTTACTCTCCGCAGGAAGTTCGATGATTCCGCGCACACTAGTCCCGGTGAATGTGCGCCCCGTCGACAAAGACGAGGCGAAAAAGGCGCCACGCCGCCTCTCCACCTACATGGACGACAGGACCGTGGTGCCCTCGGAGCTGTCCGACGCGCCTCCGCTGAACGGAAACACGTCCATTCCGGCGCATTTCCCGCTCGGCGTTCTCGTGAATCGCACGCTTGTTCCACGCGGCATGCCGGTCAAGGCCATCGAAAGATCTGGGCCGATCACGGAATCCGTCCCCATCGCCATTCTCGATTCGCGTGTCGTGGTGCCGGCCTACGTCGAGCCGGCCACGCCGCAAGAGATCCGGGATTACGAGCACGCGCCGGAGATGACGGACGAGCTCCGCGAAATCATCCAGCCCGACATTTTCACCACCGGCGACGCCAACCTGCTGATCGAGCCGGAAGAAAAGCGGGACGCCAAGTCGGACCTGGTGACGCGGATTCTTTCCGTTGCAGTTCACATCGCGCTGATTGTCTTCCTGATTTTCTCGCCGAAGATTTTCCCGGCGCACGTGCCCACGCAGGAGGAAATCGATCTCGCGAAAAAGGCGCTGAATTTCGTCTATCTACCGCCGGAAGTCTCCGAGCCTCCCGCGCCGACTCCCAAGATTCACGTCGATCGCAACACGTTGAACAAGATCGCTCCGCCGGTGACGCAGCCGCAGATTCCGGCGCCGCCTGTAAATCCCGAGCGCGCGCCTTCCGACCTGCCCGAAGCGCCGAGGCCGCAAATCCCCGTGACTTCCGCTCCGGCGCCGTCACAGCCGATGCAGCCCACGCCTTCGCACCTGGAGCCTGTCCTGCCAGCATCCCCGCAGAACCGGCTGAACCTGCAATTGCCGCAGTCCTCCCCGGGGAAGTCCATCAGCGATCAGATCACCGATGCAATTCGCACCGGGCGCAAGCCGGGAACTGTCTACGGGGGAGGCCCTGTCGCACCCGGAGGCGGTGGCCCGGGCATGGGCTATGGCGTCCAGGTACTCTCGGATACCCAGGGAGTGGACTTCAACCCTTACATCCAGCGCCTGCTGGCAAGTCTTAAGCGCAACTGGGAGGCCGTCATGCCCGAGTCGGCGCGGATGGGTGACCGAGGCGTTGTTTTCACCACGTTTCAAGTGAATCCCGACGGCAGCGTTCCTTCACCCGATCCGGAGCTCGAGAGGACGTCCGGAAAAGAACCCCTCGATAACGCGGCGATGTCGGCCATTCATGCGTCGAATCCATTCGAGCCTTTGCCTCCGCAATTCCACGGCCCCTACCTGAAATTGCGAATCGCATTCATTTACAATATTCCGCCGGAACAAGTTAACCTCCATTGAAACTGAACCGTACACAAGTCGTCGGGGCCCTTCTGCTGGCTGTACTCGTGCTGCTGACGCTCTTGTTGCGGCGTTGGATGTTCTCGGGATGAGCGGCCTTTCCCCGGAGCCGGGGGCGCGGCTCGTCGTGATTCTCGGGCCGACCGCTTCCGGCAAATCGGCGCTCGGGATTACCCTTGCCGAACGGCTGGCCGGCGAAATCCTCGTTTGCGATTCCACGCAGGTCTACCGCCATTTCGATATCGGCACGGCCAAAGTTCCGCCCTCCGAACAAAGAGGCATTCCGCACCATCTGGTCGATCTCGTCGAGCCGCAGGAGCTGTTTACGGCCGGCGAGTACCGCCGCCGCGCCCTGGAGGTTCTTGCAAATCTGCGCGGTAAAGCCAAACTCCCCATCATCACGGCGGGCACGGGACTCTACCTCCGCGCGCTGCTTGAAGGACTCGCCGATGCACCCGAGCGCTCGGAAGAGCTTCGCGAGCGGCTTCGCCAAAAGGCCAAGCTGCATGGGCCGGTGTATCTCCATCGGCTCCTGGCTCGCACGGACAAAGAAGCCGCCGCCCGAATCGCCCCGCGCGACACGCAGAAAATCATCCGCGCAATCGAAATTCGCACGCTCGCTGGAAAATCTGTCGGCGATGTTCATCGCAGCGGCCGGGAAGGCCTTTCTGGTTACGACGTGAAAAAGATCGGGCTTTCGCCCCCTCGTGGTGCGCTGTACGCCAGAATCGACGCGCGCTTCGATTCGATGATTGCGGCCGGCTGGATGGAAGAGATCCGCAAGCTCGTCGACAGCGGCGTCGCCGCCAACGCAAAGCCGTTTCAGTTCATCGGTTACTCCGAGTTGCGCGCCTGCCTCGAGGGCGGCCGAGGAACAACTGAGGCTATCAAGCAGATTCAACAGGCCACGCGGCGCTTTGCCAAGAGGCAAATCACCTGGTTTCGAAAAGAGCCGGACATGCACTGGCTCTCCGGCTTCGGCGACGACCCGGCCGTCGAGGAAGCTGCCCTCCGCATTGCGCGACTCGGCCAGGCTCCCTCAAGCTCTTGACGCCGCAAGTAGCTTTCGGTATCTTCCTTCTCGCATACGGTACCGTATGGCATCTCCCGCAACAGCTCGGATACCCTCGCTTAACCCGGCCGACTGGCTCCAAGCCGCTCTCGCCCGGCTTTCCCAGGAAGGCGTCGAAGCCGTGCGTGTCGAGGTCCTCGCGCGCGACCTTGGCGTCAGCAAAGGGAGCTTCTACTGGCATTTTCGCGACCGCGGCGACTTGCTCGAAAAGCTGCTGGCCCGGTGGGAAGAGGACGAACTCAGCTGGTCGGAGTCGGGCGAGAGCGCGAGCGCGGCGACCCGCTGGGCGAGGCTTATCGAGAGGACCGCGAACTCTGACCGTATCCGCACGGAAGTGGCAGTGCGGGCCTGGGCGCGGAGGGATGAGCGCGTGGCGAGCCGGGTGGCCGCGATCGAACGAAAGAAGATGAGCCTCATTGCGGATGTGCTGCGCGACGTCGGCTTCACCTATTCCGCGGCGGAATCCTGGTCCGAGATGGTCTGGCTCGTCTGCCTGGGATGGCTCGACCGCGCGACCCGGGACCGCCAGTTCCAGATCGCCGGCCGCGCCCTCGGCGAACTCCTGTCCGAAGTGATCCTGGCAGCGTCCGCCCGCACCTCGGCTTTGAACCGCTGAGTGCCGGTCCGGCGCCCCGCTGTTGTAGCAACGTGAAAATGTCACCCTAATGGCCCGATGAAAATGTCACCCCCCCTGTGAAGTTATCCACCGGAGTGGTGGAGTTTGGTATCTCCGTAATAGATCGCGACTTTTCCTTCGAGAGATTCATAGAGCTGTACCTTGGCCCCGGCGAAGCTGAAGCGTTTGGGTTGGGGCGGGATCTGGAAGCGGCGGCCGTCCCACTGCACGACGTTGTCGTTGCTGACCGCGCGTTCGTGCCGGAAGCAGCAGATGCGGTCGAGGTCGGCAGGAGCGGGGCGCCAGGCTTTTTCCGACTCACGCGGCGCGCGGCCGAAGCGGCGGTTGTGGTCGGGCAGGAAGCGGCGCAGGACTTCGTTGGCCGCTTCGAGATCGGCCGCGCCGGCCAGGCGCAGTTCGCTTGAGAGGCGATCCTGAAAAG